>CAWJNN010000051.1:0-54758 GCA_963844115.1 uncultured Planctomycetales bacterium
CGACTTCCGCACCGGTAGCCTGATAACCGCCAGATTCGGAACAATCTGCGGACCGGATCGTTGCGTCGTAGGACCTTTAGCGGGCCGCGTCCGCAAAGCGCCGGGGCGGGTCTCGCTAGCCGATAGATCTAGTAGGGTGGCCGCTTCGGTAAAGGTTGCTCGGAAGTGACGGCTTGCCAACCGCTTACGTTATCGGTGGTCCCATGGAAGCAGCCAAACGTTTACTTGTCGCGCTGGTCATTCTAGCGATCGGCTTTGCAATCGCGTGGCAGTTCCGAAAGCGTTCAGGCGAACAGGAGATCGCGGAAGCGGACATTCCGACCGTCACGATGAATGTCCAGTCAGACGACGCTACCGAGGCGGGTCAGGGCGATCGGCTGCAGGGTGTTCCGTTACCGGCACCCTTTGATCCACGTCCCAAGTTATCGGGTCCTCCACGCGTGGCACCGGCCCCTAGTTTGCGTGAACCGGAGATGCCGAAGTACTACCAGCCCAATCGGGTCGCTCCGTCCGTCTTGCCACCGGCATTGAAGAAAATCCTGGATTCGCCGAGCGGGCAAAGGTCCGCGCCGCAACCACATGTGACGGGCAAGGACTTTACCAACGTAAGTAGGACACCCGTAAATAGTGCAACGGGAAGTAGCCCACCCGTAAATCGTACACCGCGTCCTAAGGCACCGACGGTGCGCCAGGGGTTCTCGTCCCCTGCATCCGACGCGACGGTTGAACGGGAACACACGATCGTCAATGGCGATACGTTATCCCGCATCGCAAAGCGCTATTTGGGTAATGCTGATCGTCACCGAGAAATCTACGAGTTGAACCGAGACGTATTACGCGATCCTGACGTTTTACCTATCGGCCAGACGATCAGGCTGCCATCGCGCGAGCAGGAGCCTCGCAGGCCGAGAACCGCCGTCGAGAACGCGCCGAGTGGATCGACCCGCGCGCGAAACTGGTTCCGGTATCACCCGAAGCGACGCCGCAGACCTAAATGTTGCGGCGGCGTTGGCAGCATCGACACGCGACCACGATCGCGCTGCACCTACGAGTCGGAACCTACGAGTCGGCACCACGTTTCTGCCAGCGATGTTTCTGGTCGACGATGCGGGACTTAATGAACAACTCAATGTACCGCCTATTCTTGCTCTTCAGGTCATCTTGCTCCAACAAATCCAGTCCTTGAAGACTGGTTTCGTGGGGGAAGAGAAATAGCTTCTTGTCGGGCGGTTCTGTCGTGTTAAACCTCTTGAGTCTGCCGTAAATCTTGTTGGTGTGGCTAAACGCCCGTTTGTCTTCATTCCCGACAAGAAGAAGGTACGAGAGTTTCGCGTACAGCGGGGTGCAGAAATGCCGCGTCGGCCTTCACGCCGCTCCTCGTCGTTAGGGGCGATACCAGGATGAGTGCCTTGACGTCCTGGCCTTGTTTGCCCCTCAGTAACTGCGGCCAGCTCCAGTCCTTGACCGCCCAGTTGAGCGCCACGAGACCGCCCAACTGCACGCCAATGAGGCAGATCTTATCGACATTTAGTTCCTTCTCGTCGTTCTTTTCGATTAGAAAGTTCTTGACCGCTTCCGCGTCGAACTTGATCATCCCGATGATGTCGTCTTTGGTGAGAGCCTTGGCTTCGTGTCGCGGAAATTCGGAATAATGACTGCATGGCCCAGGGACTGAAGATACAGCGCCAAGTCTTCGTAGTCGGCGGCCCGTTCTTTCCAATCAGGAAATATCATGACTGGAACCACGTCTTGGCGGATGTCCGGATCTTCTGCTTTTTCTTCCTTCTCGTCTGGATCCAACAGAGCCTCGACGTCGGCCTGATAGTAGGTTGCCATTAGCGTCTTGCCGTCGCCCGTTGTGAGCTCGATTTCCTCGATTTCCGGGTCAGCCGCGTGACCGATGCTGACCATGGTACATGCCGCGAGGACCGCCAAGGCGACGGTCCGTGCGGCCAAGCACCGTAGGCGAGCCTCGCGAGGATGCTGCCTGAGTGGCGGATCCTGCCGAGCGACGAAGTTTCGAGTGTTCACGATAAGGATTCTCCCGATGGATCAACCAAGGGCGGCGGCACGTCGCAAGTCCCTATAACAATGGTAGATACGTCCCGTGTCCGGGTCAACTGATCGATTTCGGCCGATATGCCGTCGTCAACCTGGCGGTGGAACGGCGGTGGAACATAGTGCAGGACTACGGAATATCCTGCGAATTAGTGATTCGAGAACGATACACCGGATTATTGCTGGGGTTTAAAATGTGCTGGGTTCTGTAGATATTGAAGCTCGGCGGTTACTGCTGTGTCGAAGGTCTTGTTCTGGCAGTAGGCCGTGTCGGATCGATGAAACCGATCCATCCTTCGCGTAAGATAGGTAGACAATGTTGCAACGGATGCGAACGTGGTGGCAAGTGCGGACGGGCACGGAGGAAACTCCGTTCGATGGTGACATACCTGCATGGTTGATCAGCCTCGCCATCCACTTGGGGCTGTTGATCATGTTGACTTGGATGTTGCGCGAGCTGCCGATCCACGACGACCAAATCGAGCTGGTAACGTCCATGGTCGAACCGGACGTTGAGGTGCCCCAAGAGTTTTTCTTCTCGGAGATCGAAAAGACGGAAGTCGGCGCCAACAGTGTAGAGGGCACGGAGATGGCCGACTCGATGGCGGAAGTCGAGGCGGAATTGACGGAACAGGCTACGCCGGAAAAGGAAATCACGGCGCCATCGATTGCGCCGACCGCGACGGTGATCAACAACGTCATGAATACAGATTTCGCATGGAAGAGCATGCCCAATGTGGCTGTGCAAGGTGCGGCCGGTATTGGAACTACAGGTGCCGAAGGTGCGATTGACCGCATCACGCAAGAGATCATCGATTCCCTGGAAGATCGCAAGACATTGGTCGTCTGGATCTTTGACCGATCGGTTAGTTTGTCGGCCCAGCGCGCATCGATCGTGCGGCGGTTGGATCGCATCTACGAGCAGTTGGGTGTGATCGAAGCGAGCGGAGATCCTCGCTTCGCCAGGCATCATGAGAAACCGCTGTTAAGCGCCGTTGTTGGTTTCGGGCAGGAGGTGAGTTTTCATCTGAAAAAGCCTACGGACCAGGTGTCCCAGATCAAAGCGGCGGTGGAGGGTATCCAAGCGGATGACTCGGGAAAGGAATTCGTCTTCAACGCCGTGCACATGGCGGCCGAGCGATACAAGAGTTATGCGGTTAGCGCAGAACGCCGGAATGTCATGTTGGTTGTCTTTACGGACGAAGCCGGCGACGATGCGGTGCCGATGATCGATCGCACGGTGGCGATCTGTCAACGTTTTTCGATGCCGGTTTACGTCGTGGGCGTACCCGCGCCCTTTGGACGACGCGAAGTGGAGGTCAAGTGGGTCGATCCGGATCCGAAATTTGATCAGACGCCCCAGTGGACACCTGTTACCCACGGTCCGGAAACGATGTATGCCGAGCGGATCAAGTTGTCGTTTTCGGGCGTCACGTCGCGAGAAGAGCCGCTGGATTCCGGATTCGGTCCGTTCGCTCTGACGCGTCTGGCGGTTGATACCGGTGGCATCTATTTTTCGGTGCATCCGAATCGCAATCCAGATCGCCCGGTACGCAAATCTGAAACAGCCCATTTGTCGGCCTATATTCGCCACTTCTTTGATGCTGACAAGATGCGTCGCTACCGCCCGGATTACGTGTCGGTGCAAGAATTTGAACGGACTTTGCAGAAGAACAAAGCCAAGATGTCCCTGGTCCGCGCGGCCAGGATGTCATGGACCGCCCCGATGGTCGCGCCGCTGCTCCGATTCCCGAAACGCAGCGATGCCGAACTGGCGAATAGTCTGACAACAGCGCAGCAACAGGCGGCCAAGCTGCTGGAAGGAACGCTGGTTCAGATTTACAACGAGCTGCAAAAGGGTGAAAAAGATCGGCCGGACATTGTCCAACCTCGCTGGAAAGCCGGCTACGATCTGGCCATGGGTCGGACCTTGGCGGTCAAGGTGCGGACACTGGGTTACAACCATATGTTGGCGGCGGCAAAGCGAGGCATGAAATTCAAGGAAGAACGCAACGACACGTGGGTGCTGGCGCCATCCGACAAGGTCCTCACAGGTAGCGCGATCGAGAAGGACGCGGAGCGCGCGAGGATGTATCTGAAGCGCGTGGTTGAAGATCACCGCGATACCCCCTGGGCGTTACTGGCGGCCCGTGAGCTGGAAGACCCGCTAGGATGGGAATGGAAAGAGGAATTCAGTAACGTCAATCCACCTCCACGTCCCCGCGCCGGCAATAATAATCCCAATCCGCCTCGCCCGAATGATGATCGACCTCAGATGATCCCGCGCCCGGTGCGGCGTCCCCCGCCAAAGATCTAGCTGCCATGTATCTGCGTTGGATACGTGCAGTCCCTTGGACTATGGCTCTTGATAGTACCGGTCCGTTTTGATCGCCATACGTGAATCGTGATCGTAGAAGCGGCGCGCGACCTGGTCGGCCAGGACACGTACATATTGCCGACGGAACTGGTCTTCAAAGCGACGCTGCGAGAAGTCCTTGGAGATTCCGGCGTTGGGTGGGTACGTCGAGTTGACCGAGTCCAGCTCGTGGATCACTTCGCCGGTTGCGACGTCGAGAATTTCAATAGCGACATCCGCTCGGCCTTGTACCATGCTCTGTCCCTGGCGCACGCGGAACTCAGCTAACTTCAGGACGACAACAAGATCCGCATTCATGGCGGATCCCAACTCCGCATACGAATTGAGTTCGTTGAGGTCGGTCCAATCACTAATCTCCGAAGTCTTCACGACATCGATCTTTTCCACGTGCTGGCGGAGAAGCTCGCTGACTTTCTCGGCGAGTTCGTGGGTCACCATATAGCTGTCGAATGGCAGCGATCTGTCCGATTCGCAAACAACCGCGACCCGCTGTCCAACCAGGCCTTCGTATTCGGCGTCGATGTCATTGGGATTGACGATGTACATCGTGGTGGCCACTAGAGAACAGCCGCTATGAGTGACGGTTGACGAAACACAGATCGCCAGCAGCAGCAAGAAAGATGGTGTCAAGCGATGTAGTTTCCGCATGGAACGACCCGCAGATTCGACCGGTTAATGAGAAAAGACCGCGAACGATAGCAAACCAGCAAGCCGGAGAGCAAGGGCGGTTGAAGACCAGACTGCGATGCTGGCAGTTGGTCACGACGGAAAGATCGAAACGGACCTACGACGCCTTCCGCCAGATCACCCACTTGACCGCCTGCAGGGCCAACAGAAGGACCCCCATCAGCCCCAAGCAGGCGACCATCATCAGCGGTATCAGTTTTCCCATCGAAAACGCCGGCTGCAGATAGCTCCAGATGGCGTTCCAATAGATCAGGGTTACCATCGTCGCCAGGCACAGAAACGGGCCGTAGGGAATCACGTTGTTGCGATTCACGATGAAATTCGCGAGTCCAACTACCAGGCCTGCCAGCGGAGCCAGAAAAAACACAATCAGGCCGGCCTGCCAGCCGACGAACGCTCCGATCATCGCCATCAATGTGACATCGCCGAATCCCATCGCCTCTTTCTGCAAGATCCGCTTCCCCATCAATCGGAGAGCCCAGATGACCGACGCGCCGGCTGCCACCCCGACCAGCGAAGTTAGTAGGGCTATCCAGCGAAACCCGCCGGACCACCATACGACGCCAATGCCGATGCTGCCGATGAACCAGACCACGAAGACGATCCAGGAATACAAGTCGCGAAAGATTCTGGCGAAGAAGTATCGCAGTGCGCGGCGTAACCCGTAACGACCGTGCCACGACCTGGGCAGAATGGCAAAACACCAGAGCCAAAAACACAACAAGCCCACGGCGAGCGACCAATAGTTGGCAGCGCCGCCGTTTAGCGTGGCCGACCATTGCAGAGGCGAGGTGATGTGCAGAAACTCACTCTGTATGACGGGGACGGGACCGGGCAGGCTGAACGTACGACCCGGCAGCATCGACCACGGATTCAACACCGCGAGGATCAGACCGACGAGTGTCCCCGTGATCGTTACTTGATCAGGGATGGTCTTTTCATCGATATCGATGAACGTGGCGATCAGCATCAAGACGATCAAGATCAGGTGACTTATCAACGGCCCATGCGTGATGGCGGGGGTGACCGTGATCAGCATACGACCGGGTGGTACGATAGGGACAAATTCCGCCGGCATGAACAGCCTGGCGTCGTGGACTTCCCAAACGTAAAGTGCCGCGAAACCTGCCGCGGCAATCAATTCGATGATCATGGGTCGGATCCAGAAACCAGATCCGTGAAAAGCTACTTCGCGTCGTAAGAATAGCCAGCCGAGGATCGGGATGCGATCGGCCCAGGTTCGAGGACCGGCACCCTTGGGGGCGGGCGACCAGGGGCTGACCAGACGCTTGTTCCAGGCAAAGCGGTAGATCCCGAAGTTGGCAAGACTGGCCGCGAGCGCGCCGAGGAACATGCAGATGGCCAACCGGAATTCGAGCGGCATTTCGAGCACGAGTTTCACAAGAAGTTTTTGACGCGTGTTTTTTGACCGGTGTTACTGGGCAGTGTTACTGGGAGGTGGGCGCGAAATCGAGTTGGCTCAGGATGTGGGTAACGACCGCCGCTACATCCCTTCCTTCGGTATCGACCTCGATGTCAGCGCACTCGCGGTAAAGCGCCTCGCGTTCGGCCAGAACGTTAACGATTTCCTGAAAACCCCCGTCTGTCGTCAAATTCGGACGCTGTGAGCGTGTCACCGGATCCTCGGAAAGTCTCTGGTGAAGCACCTTTGGTGAAGCGCGCAGCCAAACGACGTGGCCTGCCGCCGTGATCAGCTGTCGGTTTTGGGAGCGCAGCACGGCGCCACCCCCCAGGGCGAACACCTGCTGATCCAGCGTCGCGAGGTGCTGAATGACAGCCGTTTCCTGGTCGCGGAACGCTGATTCGCCATCGTCCTTGAAAATCGCCGCGATCGGCTTCGCCGCGGCAAGTTCGACCTCGACGTCGGAATCAATCCAATTCCAGCCCAACCGCAGTGCCAACTGTTGAGCAACCGTTGACTTCCCGGTGCCCCGGTAACCGATCAGCGAAATATTCATGGTCCGACTATCTTAGTGAGCGACCGACGTCTTGACGATGTACAAGAAATGGTGAGGCATTACAACTTGGCGGCGCCCGTGGCGCGCTTCAAGACCGTACGCATTGTTTCATCGGGAGCAGATTGGCCAGTAAAGAGATTGAATTGCAAGACGGCTTGTCGGACGAACATTTCAACACCGGTAACCGACGGACATCCTTGGCTTCGTGCGTGTTTGATGAGCAGCGTGTTTTCCGGATTATAGACCGTGTCGAAAACGACCATGGATGGTTTTAGATGATGTTTATCGTACGGAGTTTCGTCAACGTCGGGATGCATGCCGACAGGGGTGCAGTTGATTAGCACACTGCAATCGACGTTGTAGCGGCCGCTCCAAGCGACAGCTTCGCAATCAAACTTTTCGGCAATCTGATTCGCTCGTTCAATCGTTCGACTTGAGATGACAACTCGCGCATTACGTCGTCGCATCGCGTAAGCGACGGCTTTGGCCGCGCCGCCCGCGCCGAGGATCAGCGCCGTCTTGCCGTCGAGAAAGTCGTCGATGGGCGGGAGGTGATTTTCCAGACTGTCAATCGCCGCTCGACTGTCGGTGTTGTAACCCGTCAGGCCTTCTTTGCCGTACAGCAGAGTGTTGGCCGCACCGATGTCCAGCACGACGCGATCGGCCTTCTGTAACCGATTGACAACCGTCTCTTTGTGGGGGATCGTTACGCTCAATCCCTGAATACCCAACTGCGGGGCGAGCACCAGGAACTCGTTGAGATGTTCTCGGGGCACGCGCAGCGGCACGTACACCGCGTTAATGTTCTTTTCGCGGAAAGCAGCATTGTGGATCAGAGGACTTAAACTGTGTCTGACGGGATCCGCAATAACGCCAAACACGCTCGTTTCCGAGTCGATTTGTTCGTAGTGATACGTTTGCTGCATCTCCTCGAAGCTCAACTGCCCGGGCGCCAGCGTTCGTTCGTGGTGAAACGTTGCATAGGAGAAGGGAGCGCCAAATCGTCCTGCCAGGATGCGTGATGGCATACCCATTTCACCCATGCAGATTCCGACCGTGGGAACGCGAGACTCCTGGCTGAGTTTGAGGACGCGAAAATTGTCCATGGGAGAATTCGCCATCGTCGCGATTTTGACGACGTCCGGATCCAGCTGACACAGCCTTGCGTGGATTTGTTCCAGATCGTCCGGCGTCTGCCGGAAATCATGGAGACTGATGATCCGTTTGGTTGTTCCGTAGCAAGGGACATTCGCCGCAATGTCTTCTTCCAAATCAACGTAGTCGGCGCCTTCGGCAATGGCCAACCGCAGAAGCGATTGGCGAGATTCCTCGCTTCCGTTGTACTTCCCTCCATCCTTCTCACGACGGAAAGTAACAATCACCGGACAGGGACGGTTTTCTAGCAACATCTTTAACTGCACATCGCCGCGGATATAGTCCAATCGCAGCTCAACCAGTTTCGCACCCTGTTCAGCGAGGTGACGATGCTCGGCCATTACATGCCGAAGTCGACTACGACCGATGGATACACAAATCATGAGAATGGTTCAATTGCTGGTGTGATGCGAGCGTTTCTAAGTGCGTTTAAATTGTCGATCCAGCGCCTCGCGCAAAAACAAGCGCCGTCGGCCGACCGTGAGGACAGTGGTGCGCGTCCTGGGCCAGGTCGCGTTGTACCAGCAATGCCGCGATCTCTCCGGCGGACAGATGGTCTCCCGCTTTAATGGCCGCCTTACAAGAAATCATATGCAGCAGTTCATCCAGTAAATCGCGACGATCTGGCTGCTTGCCACCCGCCGTCAACTTCCCCGCCAGGAAACGCAGTAGCTCAGCGGGATTCCAATTCGCCAGCATGGCCGGATAGGTCGAAATCAGCACCGTCCCGCCTCCAAAGGGCTCAACGTGAACGCCCAGTTGTTCCAGCAGATTCTGCGCATCGAGAACGGCAGCGGCTTCCTCGGATGTCAGATCAACGGGTTCCGGGACCAACAGTTTCTGGGTTTCCATGCTGCCGCTCAACACCTTTTCGCGGATCTGCTCGTAAAGGATCCGTTCGTGCAGAGCATGTTGATCGATAACGATAAGCCCGTCTTCGGTTTCGGAGATCAGGTAGCGATTCAGGATCTGCATCGCCGAGGGTGCCCTGCATGACGCCTCGCCGGTAACCTGCGGAGGCGCGACGGCGCTGGAATCGCGGTTCTCGCCCTGGCGGGTCGCCTCCCAGGGGAAACCCTGACCCGCTGTTCGATCGCCTGGCGTGTGCGCTGTCCGTGTGAAATAGGGTGCGGGGACCGAGGGCTGCGTGGCAGCGTGCGGTGCGATCAGCATCGCCTGTTTGTCCGACGCGGTCGCAACCGCAGCGTACGTAAATGCTTCGGGGAACGGCACGGCCGCAGGCTCGATTCGCGCTGTCAGGTCCGTACTGAGGAATCGCGTGCGAATGGTGCCCAGCAACTGACTGTAGATTCGGCCTCCTTCGCGAAACTTAACTTCCATTTTCGTTGGATGGACATTAACGTCTACCAATTCAGGCGGCATTTCCAGACGCAAGAAACAAATCGGGAACCTGCCGGTCAGTAGTAGCCCGCGGTAGGCTTCGCCAAGCGCGTGCTGTAGCGAACGATCTCGAATGTAGCGGCCGTTCAAGAACAGGTATTGCATGCGATTGTTGCCCCGACTGTTGGCCGGATTGGCAACGTACCCCGCCAGGCGAGTCGCCTCGTCGATGCTTTCGACGTCGATCAAGCCTGCCGCCAGATCGTCGCCGAAGAATGTGGCAATCCGCTCCGGCCAACTGGGGCTGGGTGGCAAATCATAAACGAGTCGTTCATTGTGGGTCAGTGTGAAATGAATGGACGGGTACGCGAGCGCCAAGCGTGTGAACGCCTCGGTAGCGTGACCGGCCTCTGTTTGCGTTGTCCGCAAAAATTTGCGACGGACGGGAGTGTTGAAGAACAGGTCGTTTACCTCGATCGTGGTTCCCTTAGGTGCCGCACAGGGCGCGGGCGATGACGACTGGCCGCCCGTCACTTCGATCTCGGCTGCCGACGGACTCCCCTTAGCACAGCTTCTGATTCTCATGCGGCTGATTGAGCCGATCGACGCCAGTGCCTCCCCACGAAATCCGAGCGTCCCGACGCGGAACAAGTCATCGTCACTGCGAATTTTGCTGGTCGCATGGCTGGAGACGGCAAGCGGAAGTTCATCTGCCGGGATGCCGGAACCGTCATCGACAATCCTCAAACCCTCGATACCCCCCTTGAACAGTACGACATCGACACGGCGTGGTTGCGCATCGATGGCGTTCTCCATCAATTCCTTCACGACACTAGCGGGTCGTTCGACGACCTCGCCCGCGGCGATTTTGTTGACGACGATTTGTGGTAGTTCTTGGATGGTTGTCATGGCATCCGTTCCGAAATAAGGAAGAAAAATAATCCAGCGGGCCCTTGCAATATCGCAGCAATCCGATGCGGCGTCCTACAGCTGAAATTCCTTGATTTTGCGGTAAAGTGTTCGTTCACCGATGCCCAGCATCTTGGCGGCCTCTTCGCGGTTCCCGCCGACCAGGTTCAGCGTTTCCGCAATAAAATGTTTCTCGACTTCGATCAACGGTTTACCGACCATGCTGCGCAGCGCGTTGCCGTTCGCATCACCTCCGCCATCCGCACCGTTGGAATACTCGTCGGAAAACTCTTCTGGCAAATCGTCCAGTCCCAGGATACCGTCGCCGTCGACGACGACCATGCTTTCAATAACATTGCGCAGTTGGCGCACATTGCCGGGCCAGTCGTGCGAAATTAGCTTTCGCCGCGCTGCGGTTGCCATGCCGTTGATGTTTTTTTTGTGACGATCGGCGAAGTGCTTCAAGAAGGAATCGATCAGCAACGGGATGTCCTGGCCACGTTCAACAAGTCGCGGCAAGGCCACCGTGACGACCTTCAAGCGATGGTAAAGGTCGCTCCGAAATATTCCCGCTTTAATGATCTGTTCCAGGTCACGGTTTGTCGCCGACAGGATCCGTACGTTGACGCGGATCGGCTCGTTCGAACCGACACGAGTGATTTCGCCGCTCTCCAGCACGCGCAAAAGCTTGATCTGCGTTGGCATCGGCATGTCGCCGACTTCGTCCAGAAAAAGAGTGCCCCCGTCAGCGTATTCGAACTTGCCGACGCGATCCACGGAGGCGTCCGTAAACGCTCCCTTGATGTGCCCGAATAGCTCGCTTTCGAGAATATGTTCGGACAGAGCAGCGCAATTCAATGCGACGAACGATTTGTTTTTTCGGGGACTGTTCTGGTGAATGGCCTGCGCAACCAGTTCCTTGCCGGTGCCCGTATCGCCTTGAATCAACACGCTGGCATCGGTCGGGGCAATGCGTTTTAGTTTCTCGATGATATCGTTCATCGGCTTGCTGTTGCCGATGACACCCTCAAAGCCGAATTTTTCGTCCAAGCGGCGGTGCAATTCGACATTGGCGCGGCGCAGCGATTGCGATTCGGCTGCCCGCTGAGTAATCGTACGCAAGTGCGCGATGCCCGCGCCCTTTTCGACATAGGTATACGCGCCCTGCTGCATGGCCTCGACCGCGGACTTCACGGTTCCGTGGCCGGTAACGACGATGACTTCGGTGTCCGGCTGAGCCTGTTTGGCGAGACGTAAGATCTCCATGCCGTCGACTTCGGGCATGACCATGTCGGTAAAGATCAGGTTGTAGTCATGCTGCTCAATCAGTTCGGCAGCCTCAGGACCTGACGTGGCAACCGTACAGTGGTGACCGACCCGCTCCAGACTCTCAGCGACAGCACCGGCGTGAGTCTGCTCGTTGTCCACAATCAGGATCGAAAGCGCCTCCAGTTCGGCAGTTTTGGGCTGATCATCAGTCGCTGTAACCATAAGCGGATCATAGCTCATTGGCCGCGCGACCAGAAGGCCCCTGCCATTATGGCAGTGTCAGTAGATTGGTCCATGACGATGCTGATCGCGAAGTGACGGGATCGGCGTACGCGGCCAACACGTACAAGCCAAACGCCTACAGGGCCAATTAGAATGGAGCTTTAAATCTGAGCGCTTCGGAATCGACTTCGGCGGTTGCCGTGCGAACGAGGGAGGGAATCAAGCCGATGTTAGAAACCGCAACGAAATGGTTGAGCTGGACGTGCGTTGTCTTGACACTTGTCTTTGCAGTCTGTGGCTTTTCTGCCGTCTTTAAATGGTTCGATCGCGACCTTGCCGACCTGATCGCAAAGATCGCGGTTGGCGGTCTGATTGCTGCCGTCGTTGCCCTGGCCGCATGCTTGATGCTTCAGAAGCTGCACGACTCGAGTTCTTGCCGCTTCCACTCACATCGCGCTCCGTTGGACGGTTCCGTTCTATTCCGCGGTCAGGCGAGGCGGCGTTGGCAGCTCGATGGTGAACTGGGTCCCTTGGCCGGGTTCGCTTTGAACGGACAAGGAACCACCGTGCGCCTCGATAATCTTTCGCGTGGTCGGAAGTCCCAAACCCGAACCGCCTGGTTTTGAAGAAAAGAAGGGGTCGAAGGCGCGATTGATCGTGGCAGCATCCATCCCGCAACCGGTGTCGATTAGATCCAGTGCAACACCCGTCGGCGTAGCGCGGGTTCGGACAACCAGCTGGCCGCCCTCTGGCATGGCCTGTTGCGCGTTAATGATCAGATTCAACAGGGCGGCCTGAAAGGTTTCCGGATCGATTGATACACGGGCCAGATCCGCGTCCAGATAGCGCTGGACATCCAGTCCGGACGATGCGGCTTGCGGTTCGAACAGATCCAGTGCTACGGCCACCAGACTGTTAATATCTTTGGGAATTAGATTCAGGTTGCGCACGCGTGCGAAGTTGAGGAAATCGTCCAGTAGCTCCTGCAGGCGGATGGACTCGCGCTGAACGACGGCGATCTTATTTGCCGCCCGCCGTTCAGCCGGAGTCTTGGCGTTATGGAAGTCCTCAGCCAACAGCTCCATATTCAGTCGGATCGTCGACAGCGGATTTCGGATTTCATGCGCAAGGCCACCCACCAGCTGAACGAATTCCGCGTACTGGTTGATCAACTGCTGCTGCAGTCGGTCGTCCGCCTCGGCAGGATTCGTTGCGTTCATCCCGAGAGCCGGCGGCGCCGGTTCCTGGTTCCCAAGCGGTCCTGATCGGTTCGCGGCGGACGAGCGGCCTTCGAATCCCGTTCAATCATCCCCGTCGTCGCCGCCGTCGTCCCCATCACCTTTCGATTTGCCACCATCCTGAGCCGCTCTGCGACTCAGTTTGACCCGATCCTGCTCGTCGATGGCGATCACCATCACGTCCATTTCATCGCCGACGTTGCAGATGTCCGAGACGCTGTTGACGAAGTCGTTGGAGAGTTCGCTAATGTGACACAGGCCGTCGCGACCGGGCAGGATTTCGACGAACGCGCCGAAGTCCTTCACGCTGCTGACGCGGCCCTTGTAGATTTTGCCTACCTGAACCGTTGCCGTCAGAGCCTCAATCTGTCGCATGGCTTCTTGAGCGGAATTTTCGTTATTGGCGGCGACCGTAACGACGCCATTATCGTCGACCTCGACCGATGTGCCGGTCGATTCCTGGAGCGCACGAATGTTCTTTCCACCCGGACCGATCAGCGCACCGATCTTGTCGGGATCGATCGTGGTCCGTAGCAGCCGCGGCGCCCACCCGGAGATCTCTTTACGGGGTCGCGGTACGACGGATAGCATCGCGCGAAGAATCTCCATCCTCGTTTCTTTGGCTTGAACGAGTGCGGCTCGCAGGATCTCTTCTTTGATACCTGCGATCTTCAGGTCCAACTGAATTCCGGTAATGCCTACCTGGGTGCCGGCGATTTTGAAGTCCATATCGCCAAAATGATCTTCGTCGCCGATAATATCCGTCAGCAACGTCCAGTTATCGCCGTCTTGGACCAGCCCGATGGAAATCCCGGCCACTGGGTTGGTGATCGGGACGCCCGCGGCCATCAGCGCAAGCGTGGCGCCGCAGACGGAAGCCATTGAGCTGGAACCATTGGATTCGAGGATGTCGGAAATGACACGCATCGTGTAGGGAAACACTTCCGGGTCGGGCAGGACTGGGTTGATGCTGCGTTCGGCCAAAGCACCATGCCCGATTTCGCGGCGTCCCGGCCCTCGATTCGGCCGACATTCTCCGACCGAAAATGACGGAAAGTTATAGTCGAGCATAAACTTCTTGCTATATTCGTCGAACAGGCCGTCAACGCGCTGCTCATCGCGCTGTGTACCCAGCGTGACCGTGATCAGCGACTGGGTCTCACCTCGTTGGAAAACGGCGGAACCGTGAACGCGCGGTAACACGTCGACGGTGCACTTAATCTCCCGCAGGGTCTTGGAGTCGCGACCATCCGCCCGAGTCCCGCTGAGAATCAGGTCGCGCATGACGCGGCCTTCCAGATCGTGCCAGCCGGATCGAAAGGCCTGTGGGCACATCGCGCCTTCGGCGCCCGGTCCGGAATCTCGGCGGCGAGGGCTTCTGCTTTCAACGCCGAAACGGCATCGGCTCGTTCTTGTTTGCCCGGGGTCTGCTTGGCGGCCTTGAATTTGTCGTAGTAGGTCGCACGCAGCTTGTCATAAACGCCGTCCGATTCGGGAATTTCGTGTTGCGCTTTCTGAACTTGTGCCTTGTCGAACAGCTCGCGCTGTAGATCGCACAAGCCCCGGATAATCGTATGACTTTCCAGAAGGGCTTCGATCATGAGGTCTTCAGGCATCTGCCGAGCAAAACCTTCGATCATCGCGATCGCATCGTCCGTTCCCGAAACGATCAGATCCAAGTCGCTACCTTCCAATTGATCGTGCGTGGGGAAGGGCACGAAACTGCCGTCGATGTAGCCCATGCGAACCGTCGCGACAGGGCCTTCAAACGGCATGGGTGAAAGACCGACGGCGGCCGACGCACCGTTCATCGCCAGGACATCACCGTCGTTCTGCTTGTCACTGGAAAGAACAAACGCCTGGATCTGCACTTCATCCTTAAACCAGCTCGGGAACAACGGTCGAATCGGTCGGTCCATCAGACGGGAGGTGAGCGTTTCTTTCGTCGTAGGCCGCCCCTCACGCTTGATGAAGCCGCCTGGGAATTTGCCAGCCGCGGCGGTTCGCTCACGGTAATCGCAGGTCAACGGAAAAAAATCGAGTCCCTCCCGGGGCTTTCCGGTGGCGGTCGCACACAAGACGACGGTCTCACCAAACTGCACCAGGCAACTCCCCGCAGCCTGCTTGGCCAGCTCTCCGGTTTCGAACGAAAATGTACTGCTGCCGATTCGTTTTTCTACTCGCATAACATCCTACTCTTATTCGTTGTATCAGTCGGTCGCCGGCTCATCGTGGGAACGACCCAAGATGTCGCCAGGCGGACCTTTCGTGGTCGGCGAACGAAGTTCTGGTGACGAGGCAAGACGACGGACGATGCCGGCAACGGCCGCCGAAGCGTAACGGGAGAAACCGTGACCGCGATCAGACACAGTATCAAGCGACGTTCGATGGTCTCGACTCACCACGAGTGAGATTGCGCGAACTACTGTCGTCGCTTATTTGCGGATATTCAGACGTCCAAGGAGGCCCAGATATCGCTGGGGATCTTCCGTCCTGACGTAGTCCAACAGACGACGGCGGCGGCTGACGAGAGATAACAGACCGCGCCGACAGGCGAAATCTTTTTGGTGGGTCCGCATATGTTCCGTCAGCGCATTGATCCGGATTGTGAGGATCGCAATCTGAACTTCTGGCGACCCCGTATCGCTATCTGACTGCCGATACTCTTCGACCAGTTCTTGTTTCCGCTCTTTTGTAATAGACATCCGTTACCGCAAATCTTTCTGCCGCGCGGGTACACTACATCTCCAGCCCAACGCCAATTTTCAAAACAACAATTCTGTTCAAACGACTCCGTCTACCAAATCCACTAGAATCTATCCAAAGTCCAACATTTCAAACCCCCAAGTTTACCGGGAAGCGTCGCCCACGCAACCCCTGTTCACCGCCGGGCCTGGGACAGGATCTGCTTGTACCACCGGCCGAAATGTCGATTCTGAGGCCGCTCAGACCAGCCCGCATGTGCTTTAGTCCAACATATCGATCACCGTGCCCCAGCCGTCGAGGGCTTCTGGGGTGGCCAGGAATCGGATCTGATCCGGTGTTGAGTCGTCCCGCATCCAGGCGACGTCGAGTTTGCCGTCTTCGATCGTGACGGTGATGGCGCCGCACGCGGAAGTTTGCAGCAGCTGGCCCCGGTCGCTGTACGCCTGCAAAACCGGGGAAGCGACGCTACTAAACCCGCTGCTGACGATCGTCCATTCCGGCTGACACCAGGCAGCGACCCTGTGCGGATCGCTGTTCGGGCTGCCGTGATGTGGCCACATCACTGCCACAAATCGCAATTGACTTCGGTCCTACGTGCAAGGCGGCTTGACCGCGTAGAATACACGAAGCACGGCTAGGGTAGCTCCCGAACGCCGTACAACCTGGACACTGTCCGAGCGACCGCCGGCGAACACGCCGCCAAAGGAACAAAAAGATGGGGAAACAAAGTAGCGGAGTAACAATTGGCATTTGGATCGGCGTACTGCTTCTGGCTATCTGTGCTGGTGGCGTGATTATCCATGAGTATCGTATCTATCTTGTCGGCAAAGCGATGCAGGAAGCGGCCTTGAAATGGAAGGCAGAGTTGATCTAAAGCCGTAATGAATTGTCGACGTTCGCACTGCCGTTTTAAACGCCTTTAGAAAGAGAAAAGGATTTCATCATGTCGACTCGACAGAATGCCCTTGCGGCTTCTCCTGGAACAAGCCTGTGATGATGCGTGAATAGCAAGCCCCGTGATCGCCGTGGCTGCGGCGATAAAGAATCCTCTGCTTGCTAAAGAACCTCAAGACCTTGCACAACATGGGTTTGCGGGGGAGCGATTTCACCGGTGCGAAGAGAATGGGCCGCAAGCATGGTTTGTCGGCCGTTCTCATAACGTTGATGATTCTGCCCCTGAAAGCTGCTTTTCGTTCGTCTGTAACCATCGTAATCCGGGCAATCGACCCATAAGTCAGAGAAAGCGATTGCAATTAAGTTATTGATATATTTGTACTTACAAAAAAGAAATATTTTTCGAACCACATGACGATAATATCAGTATATGATACTAGGGTGATGTCAGCATGTAGTATCATAATGGATATGAACCGTAGTTGGTAAGGATGGCCAAGCACAAGCGAACCTTGGAGGCGATTTTTGATCTTCCTACGCGAGCGAATATTGCGTGGAGGGACATAGAGTCACTTTTCGGCACCATGGTGCCGACATTTCCGAGGGTCGGGGGTCACGCGTCCGAGTTCATCTCAATGACGAAATGGTGGTATTTCATAGGCCCCATCCTCAGCCCGAAACGGGACGTTTGACGGTCAATGATGTACGCGAGTTTCTAACGAATGCAGGTATAGAGCCATGATGGAATACAACGGATATCACGGTGTCGTCCAGTTCGACGAATCTGCTGAGACGTTTCACGGTCGAGTGGTGGGAATCCGTGACGTGATAACGTTTGAGGGCCGCGCTGTCGACGAATTACGCAAGGCTTTTGAGGATTCCGTCGATGACTATCTTGAATTTTGTCAGAAGCTGGACCGACCACCTAATAAACCCTACTCTGGAAAGCTTATTCTCCGAATGCCGGAAGAGCTTCACCGAGAGCTCGATGTGGTATGTTCCACCACGGGCTCGAGCACGAATCAGTTTGTAGTTCAGGCGCTAGGAGCATGCGCCCGCCAGAACCGGCATCGGTAGGTCAAAGGACGAGCTAGAGATAATGGGGTCCTAACCCGAACGAACGCAGAAAATGGGGGAGGAGTAAACGGGAGAGGAGTAATTGTTGTGTGCCACGTCGATTTTTCGTGGTCTTCCTCGACGTCTCATCGTCGATTCCAAGCCTAACTTACGTGCGGTCTTTTTCATCCAAACGTCACTTCCGTAGGGCTGACCTCGGTTAACGCACTTTCGAATCGCCTTCGGTTCGGTTTGCGGCTCATTAACAAATTCTCGCCACTTGCGTGGCCGTGGTACTGGCCAACGGCTCGTCTTATTGTGCTTCTTCTTGGGGCGGTCCTTCCCGCACCCTACGGCCCCGCCGCAGCCGAAGACGCGAACCAACGTATACAAGAGAAGTTTCCAAAGGTCATCACAGGCAAAGTCGTCGCGATTGAAGACGGCGACACTGTCACGGTTCTTAATGACAACCGGCGTAGTTACAAGATTCGCCTAAAGGGAATCGACGCGCCTGAGAAGGGTCAGGACGACGGAAAACAATCCAAGAAGCCACTGTCCGAAAAGATCTACGGCCAGCGGGTAGACGTTCACTCGAGGACAAGCGCCAGGTACCGTTGGTTCAAATCGCCTACGTAAGGCCGCTCAGACAGCCCGCATGTGCTTTAGTCCAACATATCGATCACCGTGCCCCAGCCGTCGAGGGCTTCTGGGGTGGCCAGGAATCGGATCTGATCCGGTGTTGAGTCGTCCCGCATCCAGGCGACGTCGAGTTTGCCGTCTTCGATCGTGACGGTGATGGCGCCGCACGCGGAAGTTTGCAGCAGCTGGCCCCGGTCGCTGTACGCCTGCAAAACCGGGGAAGCGACGCTACTAAACCCGCTGCTGACGATCGTCCATTCCGGCTGACACCAGGCAGCGACCCTGTGCGGATCGCTGTTCGGGCTGCCGTGATGTGGCGCCAACAGCACACTGCAATCCAGCGCTGGTGCCGTCATTACGGCGTCCAGTCCGGCGTGCTCCAAATCGCCCGGCAGGATGATGCGTCGGCCCTGATAGCTGACGGCCAATACGATGCTGTTCGCGTTGTCGACACTGCCGGCCGTCGCCGTGGCAAAACCGTGGCCGGCGGGGTGGAGGACATCAATCGACCCCGTCCCCACGCGGATTCGATCACCCTGTTCCAGCAACGCAACAGGTACGCCGGCCGCGTCCAGATATTCGAACAGAACTTTGACGCTGGTGCTTTTGTCATCTCGCATTGCGGGGGAAACATAGACGACGCCAACCGAAAATCGCTGCAACAGCTGAGGGATCGAGTTAAAGTGATCGGCGTCGGCGTGGCTAATGATCAGAGCATCAATGTGCGTATAGCCACGAGACCACAGGACAGACGAGATCGCACGCGTTGCCGCATGGGGCGAACCCATGCGGCCCGCGTCGTAAACCAGCGTCTTCTTGTCCGGTAATTCGACCAAGATGCCGCAGCCGTGTCCTACCGCAGCAAACGTGAATCGCAGGTCTGGATGCCCCCGGAGGTCGTGAGGGACCATCACGTTGATTGTGGCCCACAGCGCCAGCGCAGCAACGCACCACGGTTCCGGCGGTCTCCATTGAGGAGCCAAGGCCCAAAAGGCGAGCATGGCATAAAAGACGACGATCCACCAATCGGACGGGCCGCTCATCCATGCGTATCCGAATGGAACCTCGCGCACCGCAAGGACCGTGTTTTCGGCAAATCCCAAGCTCAGGCCACTTACCCAACCGAACGCCGTCGCCACGGGCGGTAGGAGCCAGCCAAACAGGAGCACCCCCAAGCCGCAGAATAACGCGACGGCGATCGGCAGGTACAAAATGGGCGTCAATACGATGCCGATCGGAGAACAAAGATGAAAATGATGCATCACCAGTGGCAGGGCCACAAGCCATACGACAAACCCTGCGATCGTCAACCGCCAGAACCACAGGCCGATCGAGCGAGCGACCCGGATCGGTAATGGACGAGTGGAACGAATCAGCCACATCAAGGCATCTTGCTGCTGCCACCGACGCCACACGGGAGCAAAACAAATCAGGGTGCCAACCGCCAGAAACGAAAGCTGTGTTCCGACGCAAAAAAGCTGTGCCGGGTTGAACATCAATACGATCAGTGCTGCGGCCGCCAAGGTGTTGAAGCCGAGTTGCCGCCGCCCGTCGTACAGGGCGATACACATAACCGTAATCAGCAGCGACGCCCGCAGCACCGGTGGTCGGGCATCGGTCAGCAGGGCATAGAACAACGTTATCGCCGGTATCAATAGTAAGCCGGCGTTACGCGACACCCAACCTACGCGCAAGGCAAGCATCAATACCGACACCAGAATGCCGACATGCAGTCCGGAAATCGCCAACAGATGAATCGTTCCCGTTTCGACGAATGCTTCGGTCCGATCGTGTTCAAGTCGTTCGCGCTGGCCGAGAAAGACCGCTGCTGCCAGACCCGCTTGTTCATGTCCCACATAATGCCACAGAGTTCGACTGCCTGCGGCACGCAGGCGTGCCAACCAGTATTTGGGGTTCCAGCCGCTCGAACGAGATGTCACCACGACGCAGTCGGGATGGGTCGCTCTCAGCAGGCACAACTGACGTTGCGTTCGACGGTACGTGGCGAAATCGAATTCGCCGGGATTGCTGGCCGGAGGTGGCTGGGTCATCCGGCCGTAGACTTCGATTCGATCGCCCGGCCCTACGCCGAGTAAATGGCCTTCCACCAATAGCGTTGCGATCCCCGAGGCAGGAAGCCACCGCGCGCCGTCTCGAATCGACTCGACGCGCAGCAAGATCCGACTGCGCTGGCTGGCCGGTATGGTGCGCAGAGGGTCTTCCAGCGGCGCAGGCGCAAATTTCGGTGCCTCGACCGCCTGGCCACGAACGCAAACAGCACGTGGGACCGTCCGGGCGAAGCGACCGATTTCGTCTTGGCTGTAGAGATGCCAGAACATGTGATGCCAGCCGCCAGCGAAACCGACGAAGCCGACCAGCAATACCCAGGCTGCCGCCGGCGCCGATCCCACCCAATAGAGGACAAACCAACTAGCCATTGCGGCGATCGCCAGCAGAAGCCATGTGGCCAGTGCCATGGGCCAATAGTGATCCAGGACGATTCCCGTACTGCACGCCAGTAGGATGACGACTAGTGGCTGATGATGAGCCACCACCTGGGATCCGTTTCGGCCGGATCCGCCGGGGGGCGTCGAGACCCGCAGGCCACCGGGCGGCGGGACCGACTTTCGCGTTGTTTCAATGTCGTGCACGGTTATTCGACGATTCGTGTTCGCGCCCGTAGCGATCGATCGACAAACGGCGCAGCCCATTCGGCGAAATAGGCGGCACACAGAGCCGTCGTGATCGCGGCGAAAACGTCCATGGTCCAATGGGCCCGCAACACGACAACCGCTGCGATTTCAAACAGCGCGACCGCGACTGCCAGGCAGAACCATCGGCGTCCCAGGCGACCGACCTCGATCGCTCCGTACACAGCAATCGCGGTATGGCCCGAGAAAAAGAAATCGTTCTCGACCTTATACGTCACCAAGGCGGATGGAAAGGCGAAGCCACCCAAGGCGGCCGGTAAGTGAGGCTGATCCCAGATCATACCGTGAGGGGCCGGCAGGGCGCAAAGTACCTGGCATACCTGTCGGAGCGTAAAGAGAACTAATAAACCAAGGAACGGACGGATGCTCGGCCCGAAAATTGACCACGCCAACAGGAAGAATCCAAGCACGTCAATAATGAACGAGCTGACGATCAGCAGGGCATCGGCGACCGTCGGATTCAGGTGCAAATAGACATTGATCGGTGATGTCCAATCCAGCAACAGATCGCTCGGTCGATCACCGGAGAATTGCCTTTGGCCAAGCATCGACTGCGTCGTGAACCAGAGTCGCAAACCGACCAGGACCAGCAGCAATCGCAGCGCCCGCCACGAGCGGATGCGTGGCGGGTTTAGTGGGTTGGTCGGTGCCATGGGATGCTCTGGTTCACGTCAGTTGGAGTCGGTTCGTCCTGGTTCGGTCCGAGCTTTCTCGTTGGCCGGGATTCCGGCAACCCATGGACTGCCACATAGCGTTCAACGACGATGGCCTCGCGTTCAACGACGATGGCCTCGCAGGTGCCGATGGCTGCCTGACGACGGAATTACGGACGGGGGCACCGGAAGGCGGAACGACCAACGGACGAGGGCAGCTTAATGGGCGAAGGGAGCCGCGCCAATTGGGCAGGTTAACCGGGAAATCCCGCCCCGAAGGTGCCCCGTGGTGGACTTCCGATGAAGTGGTGGCCGGATGCGTTCCGAATGAAACTACATGGCACCGGTTCGTCGCACGAAAACTCCGAGTAAGACCGGGACGGCGCGTAGACGGCGCCGCGCGATTCGTCACACCCTGGTTGGAATACCTGCGTACCGAGGCGCAAGTTTCTGAGAACACCGTGGCGGCCTACCGTCGCGATATGAAGCGATTCTTAGAATGGTTAGGGCAACGTGACTTCAAGAAACTGACGATTCGCCAGTTGTCAGACTACGTCGCCTGGCTGCATAAGCAGGAGCTTGCCCCGACCAGCATTTCGCGTCACATCGTGTCGCTCAAGATCTTTTTCCGCTTCTTACAACTTGAGGGAATCCTGGCCGAGAATTTGGTCGAGTTGCTGGGAAGTCAAAAGTTGTGGCAGCGTGTGCCGGAGGTCATGTCGCCCTCCGAGGTTAGTCGGCTGCTGGAATCTCCGAAGCGATCCGATCCGTTCTGGCGGCGCGATCGTGCGATGCTGGAATTGTTGTATGCGACCGGTTGTCGCGCGTCCGAGTTGTCCGATCTCAAGCTGCGTGACATGCGGATGAAGGATGGCTATTGCCGCTGTCACGGGAAGGGCGACAAACAGCGGCTGGTACCGCTGAGTCGCAAGGCGATCGAAGTCGTCGAAGCGTACCGGGAACACGAACGCCCGGATTTGGCTGCATCTCAACCGCAAGATCCACCCTGGCTATTGTTGTCCGCGCGGGGACGTTGCTTGCGACGCGAACGCATCTGGGAGCTTGTCAAGAAATACGTCAGTCGCTTGGGCTACGCGGACTCGATTAGCCCCCATACCCTTCGGCACAGCTTCGCAACGCACCTGTTGTCGGGGGGCGCAGATCTGCGGCTGGTGCAAGAGATGCTCGGGCACGCGAGTATTGCAACCACCCAGATCTATACGCACGTCGACATGTCGCGGTTAAAGAAGGTGCACAGTCAATTTCATCCGCGTGGCTAGTCGCCAGCAATTTGCCGACGCATTGTTCTTTGACTCCTCGACCGTTCTGGTCTACATTGAGGGGACCGAGTCAGGGCCTGGTCAAATCTATGAACGACTCACGGAATCGTCGTCACCGCAAGTTTCTAGGACATGACCTGCGCGCGCTGGGCTTGTTGTTTGTTGTCCTGGTGTGGGGCGTCTCGTTGCTCCGGCTCGCCCTTCCCGACCTTTGGGTCTGGTGCCGCCCTGGGAATGGGGGTCGTGGTGGTGCTGATTTTAGGCCTACCTCTGAGGGACTCCCGATCGTTCGTTAGATTTCTGCGAGGCGGCTGAGCATTTCACCTGAGAGGGCCGCTGTGCGATGGCCGTCATAAAAAATGCGGCCACAAAACGCTTTTGCACGCCTGTGCGCTGATGTTGCTTGGCATTGCCAGTCCGGTCGCCTATCATATTTAGGGCGTTGGGGTTGTGGAATTCGGGTGGAGCCGGATTCGCCTCCGAACCGAAGCCTTCCAGCCTGCAGATCCTACCGTCCAATTGCCCGCCAGACCGCGCATTCAACCCCGTTCGTCAGGATCGGTTGATTGCATCTATGATTCAGGGAGATTCTTATGACGATTCGTAAATTCTTGATTCTGGCAATCTGCTTGTCCGCTACCGTCGCGGTCGCCATGAACGGGCCTGCTGAAATTGAGCCAGCGAAGGACGCGCCCGCGTCCTTCACGCCAGAGGAAAGCCTTACGAAATTCGATATCCCGGAGGGCTTTCGACTTGAGATCGTTGCCAGCGAGCCGCTGTTAGCTGATCCGTCAGGAATTGCCTTTGACGCCCGTGGCCGATTGCTGGTGTGCGAATTGCATGGCTACAACCTGGAAGGTTTTTTGGACGTTCAGGAGCTGAACAAGACCGGTGAGCTGAATACCAAGGTCGAGCACGTGCGCATAACCGGCGACCTCTTGAAGGAGGCTCAGAAAAGCCAGCGCGGTATCATCAAGATGCTGTCCGATACCGATGGCGACGGGCGAATGGACAAAGCGACCGTCTGGGCCGACGACCTGCCGCCGGCCTACGGGATGGTGGCTGCTCGTGAAGGAGTCATTGTCGCTTGTGCCCCCCACATCGTTTACCTGGCCGATCGCGACGGAGACGGGAAATCGGATTTTCGCGAGACGTTGTACACCGGTTTCAAAGTCGAATTAATGGAACGCGCGATCAATAATCCTCGTTGGGGCGTTGATAACTGGATCTACGTTGGTGCGGGGGGCGGTGGGGGACTCATTACCGGACCGCATCTGAAGGAGCCCGTCCAAGTCGGGCACTCCGACTTTCGCATTAAGGCCGACGGGTCGGCGGTCGAGTGGGCGATTGGATCGGTGGGCACGTACGGCGTATCGATCAATGAGGTAGGCGACCGGTTTTTGTCCTCAGGTGGTCAGCCGGCGACTTATGCCCTGCCGCTGCCCAATCGTTATTTGGAACGAAACCCGAACGTACCGACGCCGCCCGTGAATCATTCGTCCGTCAATTACAACACCGTATTTCGCAAGAGCAAACCTCATCCGTGGCGCACCAAACGCGGCCAGGATCCCGCGTGGGTCAAGTTCTATGGTGCTCACGAAACGAACAACAGCTACTTTACAGGTGGCTGCGCTAACGAGATTTACACGGCCGCGCTATTTGGTGACGAATTCCGCGGCAATTGCTTCTATTGCGAGCCGTCCCAAAATATTATTCACCGCACTATCATCGAACGTGATGGTTCTGGGTACAAAGGTCATCGCGCTGTCGGCAACGAAGAATCCGAGTTCCTGGCGAGCAGCGAAGAGTGGTTTCGGCCAGTCAATCTTCGCGTCGGTCCGGATGGCGCCTTTATATCGTGGATATGTACCGAGAGATCATCGAGGATTATTCGGCAATTCCGCGGTTCTTGCAGCAGCAATACAACCTGATGAATGGTACCGACCAGGGTCGAATCTATCGCCTGGTACCGGAATCGAAACCGTTGCGAGAGATTGTGGACCTGACCGAGTTATCGAATGACGATCTGGTCAAAACGACCGGTGATTCCGACGCCTGGCAGCGATTGATCGCCCAACACTTGCTGATCGAGCGTGGTGACGATGCCGTCGTTCCCGGCCTGACCGCCGAGGTGCGGAAAGGAGAAACCGCTGCTGGTCGAATGCATGCGCTTTATACCCTGGACGGTATGCAGGTCTTGACCGCCGCCGACGTGTCGCACGCGCTCGCGGATGAAGACTATGGCGTACGGATGCACGCGCTGCGGCTATCGGAGTCTTTCCTGCGACAGGGAGATGCGGATCTGGCGAAACAAGTGGCGGCCATGGTCGATGATGCGGATGAGCGCGTTCGTCTGCAGGTCGCCTTGTCGTTGGGCGAATCGAAAGATTCGCGCGTGGTCGACGCTTTGCTGAAACTCTCAGGCCAATATGGCTCGCAGCGCTGGATGAAAGAAGCCATCCTTACTTCCGCGACTCGAACGGCTGGTGCTCTGCTGGAACGTTTGTTAGCAGCGGAGAATTCCACCAAAGGAGCCAACGCCTTACTTCCGGCCCTGGCGGCGACCATTGCATCCCAGCGTGACAGCGAACAAATGTTGCGAATTCTGAAGACGATCGCCGACCGCGACCAGGAGACGCAACTATTGTGCGTTCAAGGCCTCGTGCAAGGTCTTTCGCGCGGCAGCGACGCGGTCCCGGTTCCCGCCGACGGCTGGCAGCCGGTCAACGCGTTGCTCGCCAGTGATTCTGCCGAACTGAAGTCGCGCTCAATTCGGCTCGGCGCACTGTTAAACCTGAACGACACGCCCGCCATGAAGGTGGCCTATCAGGAGGCGGCGCAGCGTGCCGCGGATGAGGCGACGTCGGTCGACGAACGGAAAAAGGCGCTGCAAATCCTCGCAATGGCGCCTTACGAGACCCTGACCGATGCGGCAGACGATCTACTGAATGCGAGGCATCCGACGGAGATCCAGATTGCGGCCGTGGAGGCGTTGGCCGGTACGAGCGACCCGCGCGTTGCTTCCGTGTTGCTGAGCGACTGGAAGACTTACACGCCCAAAGTCCGCATCGCCGTCATGGAAGCGATGTTCGCCCAACACAACAGGCTGTCCGCGCTGCTGGATGCGGTCGAAGAAGGAGTCCTGAAGGTTGGCGACATCGCCGCGTTAAAGCGCGAACAGCTTACGATGCACCGCGATGAGAAGATTGCGAGTCGCGCGAAGAAATTGCTGTCCGACACCGCGACAGACGCTGCCATCCAAAAACTGTTCGAGACCTACCAGCTGGCATTGAATAATGAACGCGACGTGAAAAACGGCAAGGAGGTATTCAGCAAGGTCTGTGCCGGTTGTCACAAGATCGGTGACGAAGGTCACGAGGTCGGTCCCGCGTTAGGTGGAATACTGAACCGCCCGGACGATGCGATCTTGATGGACATGCTGGATCCCAGCCGACACGTCGAAGCGGAGTACCGCACCTATACGGTGGAGACGGAGGACGGCAAGATCTTTACGGGTGTTCTGACGGCGGACGCCGGCAGTAGCATTACGTTGCGCAAGGAAAAGGGGGAGACCCAATCGATCTTGCGGAAGGATATCGAGGCAGTCCATGCCTCGGATCAATCCTTGATGCCGTCCAATTTGTACGAGCAAATGCCACCCAAGGCCGCCGCGGACGTGATCGCCTATATCCGCAGGGCACTCGGCAAAAAGAATGCATCGGGCACCTAGTATCTCAATTCATTTGAAATTAGCCGTTCGTCATTCCCGCGCAGGCGGGAATCCAGCCACAACTCCCTTCAGCTAATCCCTGGATCCCCGCCCCCGGCCTTCGCTAGGGCAGGCTCTGCGCGGGGATGACAAACCTACAAAATCAATCGACGCAGGGTACATAGGTCGTTCCAGCAGTCCTTCCGACGCGAGTCGACCCGTCTGGGCTCGATCACTCGGGGCTTGGGCGGCGTTTGGCGAAACGGACTTTTTCGATCAAGCGTGTGACGCTGTCGCCTCCGGCGCGGTAGCCAGAGATCTTGTCGACGGCGCGAATTACGTAGTTGTATTTCAAATCATAGTCGGCGTCGAACTCGACTTCCAACGTATCCGTTGGACCACCAGCGTCTTTAATGCGACTGCGAACCTTTGCATGGAGCGAATTATAGGCCTCGTCGCCGTTACCGAGGTCGACGCCGTCCAGTGTCAGTTTGGATAGATTGCCGTTCGGGTCGGCGACCAAACGAACCTTGAGCGTCTGCGGTTCGACGTCGCTGACCGAATTTGTCGCCTGGCTGGGCATGCGGATGTTAAAGTCTGCCTCCTGGGCGACCACTTTAAACGTCAGGACAAAAAAGACCAACAGCTGGAACACGATGTCAATCATCGGCGTCATCTGAAGTTCGATCTTCTCTTCTTTTGACTTGTCGCGAAGTTTCATGTTAAGCGGTTCCGTCTAATAACGACTAATCTTCTTCTTCGACTCTTAATCGAAATTTTTCAAACTGGTGCTTCTGGCAGTTCTCGATAACCTCTTGCACGCTGCCGGTTGGAACATCCTTGTGAGCCCGTATGACGACCGTCACGCTGGCGGCGGGACGGTTGTTCAGGCCCAGCTGGCGACGCTCGCGGGAGAGAACACCATCCAGTTCCTGGCCGACTTGTACCTCGTCGCCGCTGACCAAAGCTCGGAATTCGTTCGAGTTCTTCAACTTGGCCAGTTGAATCGTCAGGGGCGCTTCGGAGGTCTCTTCCGGCGGAATCGCCATGGCGCTCTTGGGCAGCAAGACGCGCAGCGTCCTGTTCTGCCTGGCTGAAGTTTACCAGGACCATGAAAAATGCAATCAACTGGAAAACCATATCAATCATCGGTGTGAGATCGGCTTCCATGATCTCATTCGACTTCTTGTTGACAACTTTCATGCCTGCTACTCCCCTTAGAAGGTGCGGCCCGGATTATTTTTTGCCGACGCTCTGAAAGCGACTCATCAACCCCTCGCTCAAAATGCCCACTTCCAACACGAGCCGAGAAAGCCGGTTCCGTAAAATGTTGTAAGACGCGATGGCAGGTATGGCGATAAACAGGCCGATCAGCGTCGTCCACAACGCTTTGGAAATACCATCGGCCAGTTCCTGGGCTTTCGGTTGCGCGTCGGACAACGCGATGACACGGAACGAATCGATCATCCCGTGGACCGTACCGAACAGACCCAGCATCGGAGCAATCGTGCCGATCAGAGCGAGATAGCTGAGTTTATGTTCGAGCTTCATATTCTCTTCTTCGCCTACTTCCTGCATGGCCTCGATGGCTTGCGCGTAACCGGTGGAAAGCTTACCGAGTCCGGCAGACAGGACTTGCCCCAGAAAGGACTCATCCGCCTTGGCCATTTCATAAGCTTCCTGATATCGTTTTTCGTTCAGATGGGCTTCAAAACCTTCGACCAATTCCACCGGAACCACGTTGTCTCGCCGTGCGGTCAGAAGGTTCATTACGAACAAAGCGACCAGCGTAAACGACAGTGCCAGAAAGATCAGGCTGTATCCGATGCCCAAGGCCTGGTACATCCAGACGAGCAGACTGCCTTTTTCCTTCGAGCTGCCAGCAGAGGATTCGCCTTCGTCGTCGCCACCTTTGTCTTTTGACTTTTCTTGTGCGTCAGCGATCGTGGGATTTGCGGTTTCAATCACTGTCACGACGGTGACGGCAAGGAACATCATCAGTAGGGAACAGAGTGCAGCGCGGAAAAGGGCTGTCCAGGGACGGGTATGCATCATTGCCTCCGAAATACGGCGTGCGGTTACATCAGCGGCCGACGGTGCGGTCGCTGATGGGGCGGGGTGACCGGTGGCCACTTCTACCAGGGGTTCGTAATATCTGAATCTAGTAGTCTAATCTCCAGCAGACGTCGTCGTAAAGCAACGAGGTCGCGAGGACAATTCGGTCCGGAACGTCCGAGGGGTACCGGTCAAGTCGACTGGTTGACCCACTTGCTGTTGGGGTAGAGGCTGTTCAGTTTCTTCCGCATCGTGGACGCTCGTCCCGGCCTGTCACGTTGGTCCCAAAGGGAGGCCAAACGAGCAAGTGCTTCGGCGTGCAGGGGCGGATGCTGGTCATACATGGCGTCGACATGCAGGAAGGCTGTGGTCGCTTCCTTGACGTTTCCCATGGCAATGTAGCAATCGCCCATGGCGTTGTAGGCGCGGGCATGGATCTCGGTGTCACCCAATTCAGCCGCTTTGATCGCGTCGTAAACGAGTTTGATTCCTTCTTCGCCTCGATTGGAATTGGCAAGACTGGCGGCTTTACCGAGTTGAGCGGCCAGGCGATAGCGCGTCGCGTCTTCCGTTCCACCCCCGCCCTTTAACACGTTGTCAAACGCCTTGATTGCCTCGTCGTGTTTGCCTTGTGCCTGCAGCGCACGAGCGAGCGCGATGGCGGTTCGCACTTTCGCTTCCGGCCACGGCGCTGCGCCGGCAATTATATAATACTTTTCGGCGATGTCGGCTTTATTGAGCACCACCAAAATGTCCCCGATCACTTCGTTCGCCTCGTAAAAGTGATAATTATTTTTGTTCTTGCCGACGAATTTCGTCATCATTTTGCCCGCTTCCTCAAGCGCTTCCGCTCCGCCGAGAGCGCGTTGGGCCATGCAGTAGGCGAGGTAATAGTCGATATCTTGAAGGACGGCCACACTGTCGCTGTTGACAGTCGACACGTCGATACTCTTGAGCAACTTCATCGCTTCGAGAAATTTGCCAGTCTTGATCCGCAAGCGAGCGTCATCGAGTGCCTGGGGTTCGTCGTCAAATTGAATGCTAATCACGTCACCGACGGAATATGTGTCTTCGATGCCGCGAACATCAATCACCACCTCTGAAGGCGTCAGGCACTTGACGGTGCCCGACACACGACCCTGACTTCGCGTACGAACAACGTCTCTTCCGAATGCATCCGTCGCAAAGAAAATCGTTATGAAGCTTAGGCACAGGGCAGACTGCCAGCGAATCGAAAATAGGTGTCGCATTTATTTGGTCTCCTCTTCAAAATTCTCTTCAGGTCTCGCAGGTTTTTCGAATGCCTTCAGGCCTGCTTCGGGTTGTCCGAGCAGTGCTTGAACCTTGCGAGCGAATCGATCGTACTCACCTCGCCGCTCTTCGTCGCCCAATTCGGGAGATTGTTCGTAAGTAAGCTGTATCGTGGTCAACGCGGCTTCGAGCAGCTTTGTTTTCTCTTTTTGATCGTCCAGCAACATTCCGAAGCCGACTTTGCATTTAGCGTCGTACAACCGCGAATCGAGATAGTAGGAACGGAATTTAGCGACAGGTTCAGTGACTTTCCCTAGCTTTTTCCAGCCCCAGACCACGTTTTTGCCATTCTTGCCCGTGCGGGTGCCCAAGAGCGAGTTTTTGAAGTACGCGCTGCCCTTCTCGCCACCTTTGATTCCGGCCTGGTACAGCGTTTCAGCGGCGTCCCGCTGGACCGTCAGATTGGTGACTTTGCGCAACAGGATCGCCTCTAGGATATCGATCGTCTTTTCGTAGTCGCCCATATTCCGGTAACACCCGGCCAGGTGAACTTCGATCGTCGTCCGCTGTCGCGGGTTTCGCAAGAACGTGGGGTCCTCCGCCGCTCTGTCCAGAATGCTCTGATAGGTTTCCGCCGCCCGCTGCAGGAATTCGATACCCTTTTTGGTAGGCGTACCGTTCTTGTTCAGGTTGGCTTTTCCAAGCGCATTGAACGTTTCAGCGATCCAAATCAGTGAACCGAGCGTCACTTCTCGTTGACGAATCTTGTCCAGGAATTTTACGAACGCGCGTGTGGTCGCCTCCTTGCCGGCGGCGTCATCCTGCAATTGATTGATCTGAGCTTCCAGCTCCGAACTGATATCGGTGTAAATCCGCGTCAACTGGCCGGCCGCATCGTCGTCCCCCTCGGCCGAGATTGTCGCTTCCAGGGCGTCCACCATCTTCAGCGCCTTGTCGATCATCTCTTCCTGCTTGGCGGCATCACCCTGGTGGGAGGGCAGGGCACTGACGTAGGTGCGCAACGCTAGTTTGTAGGTCTTGAGTTCGTAGTTGCCGTCGATCGCCAGTTGATTTTTCGCGCGAACGAGGGTTAGCGGCCCATACTTGGGGTTTTCGAGAAGTTCGAGTGCCTTGACGGGTTCGTTGGTTCCCGAGTGCAGCTGTGCCAGTGAATAGGCAGCACCGATCAGGTTACGGGTGACCTTGCCGCTATCCTGCATGCGGTTCAGCCCGTCGGACAAAACCGTTCGGCACTTCGAAAGCAGCTGGTCGAGCGATTCCTGGGAGGGTCTGTCTTCCTCCGGCAATCGCCGCTCGGTTGCGTATTTGCTCCACAGGGTCTGCCCTACCATGAGCTCGCCCATGCCGCGACGTATGTCGCTGACCGGGATCGCCTGCAGTTGTTCAAACGCGGATTCGACTTCGCGGTCTTGCAGTGCGAATACGATGAGATGGAATCGGGCGTCGATCGCCTCAGAACTATCAGGCCAGCGCTTCGCCAAACGTTCGGCAAAACGTTTAATCTGCCGCGTTTCATAGCTTCGGTCGTTTTTGGCCGTTTGGTATTCCATCAACCAGCCATTCATGGCGATCATGGTTCCAAACTTGCTCGCCTCCTCGGTCGGGAACTGCCGAGACAGAAAATCGCCGAGGATGGCAGCATACAGATGATCGCCGCGGTCCCAATACAGGTAGCAGATCGCCTGGTACACCTTGGCTAGTGTTGCCCGCTTGGTGTCATGATCCGAGAAGGCGACCGCCTGCCGGTAAAGGCTGAATGCCTTGTCTGTTTCGTCGACGAAATTCTTTTCCAACTCCGGCTTTTGTGCGGCGGTCGCGTTAGCGAGACCCATCCTTAAGAGACGGCGCGTTTGCAGGGCAGCATTGGCCTGTTTGACCGCTTCCTCAAACGACTGCGGCGGGCCAGCATCGGCAGTTGTCTCGGGGGGCTTGCCCAGATCTTCCAGAAGTTTGATTCCCTTGTCCCGCCACTCGCCGATGCCCTTCTTCGATAGGTCCTTGGCGATATCGGATGCCTTGTCAATGTACTCTTCTTTTTCTTTTTGCTTGGCCTTGTCCGGATCCTCGATCTCATCTGCCTTGGCCTTCAGAGCGACCGCTCCAAAATAGAGCAGACCTTGTCCGGCCGGTTGATCTTGTTCGTGCTTGCGAAGGACGAAACCGTACATCTTGAGGGCATCGTCATACTTCTTCTGGCCGATGTACGCGTCCATCAAGAAACGAATCGCTTCCATCTGGAACGTGCGAACTTCCGGGGCGTCGCCGGACAGAATCGATAACAATTCTTCCAGGACTTCAACGGCCTCGGTGAACTCTTTCAGTTCTACATGACATTGACTCTGCCGAAGGCGGGCGGTCAGGCCAACCATCCGTCCGGGATGTTTTTCGTACAGCGCGAGGAATTCGTCGCGTGCTTTGGTCAGCGCCTGCTTGTAGTCGGCAGTGCCGGACTCGTAGGTCGCCGCTCGCTCGTACAGGAGCAAGGCCTGTTGAAACTCGGATTCCACCCAGTACTGCCGCAGAAAATCAAGTCGCTCTTTTTCCTCTTCCGTCAATTTCGCCCGGTTCTTCTCCAGCGGCCGTCGCTCCTTTTGAATAACCTCTTCGGTGCTGACGGCTCTCTCGTATCCTTTTTCGATGTACGCACGGGCTTCTTTCAGTAACTGGTCCTTATTCGCACCGGTGCGATTCGCTTCCCTACCCTTGATTTTCGCCATGGCCAGGTAGATTTTGCTGACCTGGAATTGGGCCTCCATTGCCTTCGGGTGCGTTGGCTGGTTGGAGGCAAACGACTGCAGGCCTTCGATCGCTTCCAATAGCAGAGTTTCAAACTCGCGCGGATCGGATTTTAGCGAAGCTTGAGCGATAATTAACTGCGTCTTCTCGTACGGTACGCTCGCCTTGAATTCTTCCGAGACGAGATCCGTTTTTGTGATCGATTCGAGATAATCGATCGCGACGTCAAAGTAACCCCTGTCCCTTAGTTCGGCCAGAAAAATCTCAGGTTCTTCCTTGGCGATCAATGGATTCGCCGCCGTCCAGCTGATTACCGTCGCGGCAGCAAGCGCGAACCAATGGCGTAATCTGAGAGCACGGACGTTGTGCGAATGGCAGGATATTCTCAGCATCTTCGTCGTTCCTGTAGGTGATTCGGCATCCGCACAATTCTACGCGCGAAAAACAATCCGAATCGCAGAGCGGTCGGGTTCGATTGCCGTCCACTTTCCTGACGGATAATCCGCCGTCGGCGGCTCGAAACCTCGTTCTGGCACGTGTCACCCCGGTCGTGGGTGCAGCATCCGATAAGGCCTCTAGATAACAAGTTATACCGTGTGCATCTCTATATCAAGCATTCGCGATTACGGCCCCGGAATATTCCGTTTAAACGCGTCGGTTATCCCACCGGTGGCGACGTTTCGTTATCGATCGGCGAAGAAAGAAGGTACGCGGACTGCCGGATGTCACCGGCCTGAGGGCGAGCGATCGAACCCCTCACGGCGAGCCACTGCTGCGAGCCACTGCTGCGGGCCACTGTTGCGGGTCACTATTGCGGGTCACTATTGCGGGTCACTGTTGCGGGTCACTATTGCGGGTCACTATTGCGGGTCACTATTGCGGGTCACTGTTGCCGGCCACTGTTGCGGGCCTGTACGAATCAACCCGCTAGCGTTGGCGTGAAGACCGGGCTTTGTCGGAAAACACGTACAATGGGCCTCCGTGCCCGTCGATGGTGCATCCACTCGTCGGACGACGGGGACGGAGGCCCATCGTACGGCATGTCACCAGCACCTTATTCCGACAAAGCCTAGCGCAACCCAGCTCGTACGGCCTCGTCCAAGAAGAGCACGAACTGCTGAAACGATTCTTCGTAACGCATCGTTTCATCGATTCGGCCGGCCATTTCCCGAACCGCCGCCAGCGAGCTCTTCGATCGTGTCACGAACGGCGATCGACGCAAAATCTCCGCCGCTTCCGCGACCTGCGCCGCCGTTTGTAGAGACGGTGCCGATTCCGCGAACGTGGTCGCGAACTGAAGGCGACTGATGGGTTGAATCAATTCAAATCGCTCGCGTCGATCATGGTCGTACCAGGTCAACTTGGCCGATCCGATCCGATTGACGTCCGATGACCGCAGTTGCAGTTCGAAGAGTCCCGTCGCCACCTGGCCAGCGTGCAAATCGATTTCGACCGGCGTATCCAGCAGACCCACCGATGAGACCGTTTCGTGTCCCATTAGTCGATATTCGGCCACGGCCGAGGGGTCAAAGTGAATCGTCAAGCGAACGTCACGTGCAATCATTCGCTGCGAATTAGCGGCCGGATCGGAATGTTGACCGGCGATAACAATCACTTGCAACAGCCGATGACCAGCGTCACCCCAAGGTGACGGACCACCGACGGCCCGTACGGCCAGGGTGTCGTCCTTCGCAGGTGCAACCGGATAATGAATGGCGGCGAGGAATTCTTCTACGCGTACACGGTCCGCCAGGGCCTCTTCCAAGATCCGTCGATCCGCGATGCCCGCCATTTCGTCAAGGTATTGTGTGGCCCAATCAAAGCTTTCCGTGGTTGTCCCCAAGGGGACGATCCGCTCCTGCAGATGTTCATCCGTCGAAGGATCGACAAACGGATGCGCATGTTTGTTCATTTGGAATAAGATCAGATCCGGATCAAGATACGAGGGTGTGAACCCGCCCCGTGCGAAATCTTCGACGCGTTGAAGGGTCGGAGCTGCATCTGGCCGACCCCCCAGACCCTGCCAAGCATCAACCGATGTATCCTCGCGCTGCCAGTGTTTCGCAACATCCGCCAACTGTGCCGTAACATTCCTTGGCAACGGCGCTTGCCGAATTCCATCAATCACGAACTTCCAGAATGCTTCGACGGTCCTGCTCCCGGCAACTTCTTCCGTCGGGATCGGTGTCGGACCAATTTCGATTAGCGGAGCCTGGTCCCCGTCGATCGCCAAGGGTCGATTCACGATCGCGAGCGACACGACATCGTCAGGCAGGGGCCGGTAGGCGATCGAGAAAAAGCTCGCGAAGGCCGCCAGGTAAGACGTCCCGATCAGGATCAAAAGGCAGGCGGCCGCAGCAAATCGCCACCATTGATGAGCACTCCGGTCGCGCACCAAGGTTGTGGACGGCTTGACCGGCGGCGCAATCGCGGAAAGCCGCGACAACAGTCCGTCAGGTACCGGAACGTCCCGCAGCATCGCTTCGATGTGCGGACTCGAATACGCCGGAATCGTACGCAGCTTGTCCAGCAAATTCGGATTCGCCGGGACTTTGGCCACTTCGCGATCAATCGCCTTGTCCGGGTACGTCGCAAGCTTAGCCAGTTCCTGCACGAGCCCGGCCGGCATGGGGACGTCGCGCAACGCCGCATCAAGCGCGTCGTCGTCGGCCAACGCCACGGTGCGCAGACGTTTTAGCAACCCGCCGGGTACGGGTACTTGCCGCAACTGATTTTCAACCCATTCGTCAGAAGACATGGCAAATCATCACGAACTGGCTATTCGCTTACCGCCGCAAGCAACGTCTTGCGTAGCTGTTGGCGAGCACGGCTCACACGAGACAAAATCGTCCCCAACGGGACCTCTAACAGATTGGCTGTTTCTTGGTGGGTCAATTCGCCGACAACGACCAGCAGCAATGTTTCGCGCAAGTCATGCGATAACTTGCTCAACGCCCGCTGCATCTCGTCACTGTATTCGTCTGCCAAAAAATCGTCAGGCGGAACCGAGACGTCAGGCAACTCGCCGTTACCGATCACCTTCGGTTGAGGACGGCGACGCCAGCGGTCAATGGTGCGACGACGAAGTATCGCAATCAGCCATGCGCGTGCGCCCCGGCCCGTTTCGAATCGGTGACGGCTCTTCCAGGCCGAACGATAGGTTTCTTGAACCAAATCCTCCGCTTCCTGGACGTCACCGACGAACCGGTAAGCGGTTCGATAGAGCGCGGGCCCATGCTCAGTTACCATGCGTTGGAACTGGGCCTGGTTAAGCGCCACACTTGGTCTCCCCTCTGGTGTTTATCGGCTGAAGATACATTCGTTGCCGCCCTAGGATATTATTGCCATTCGGCTCGTTCCGGGGGCGGACCGCCGCCGCACCGAACTGCCGAAACTGCGCGTCCGGCGGTAAGTCTAGTTTAGGCCATGACTTATGCTCTTCTCACCGCAAGCCTGCCACGCTTCCCGTGGTGGCAATTTCATCCCAGCGGAGGGTCGCGGGAATGAATCAGGGTATCAGGGGCGAAGAATCCCTGGGAGGCGCCCCAGGCAGTTGGTCATCGACAGTGATCCGTAGGCCCCATGATCGATAAAATGGAAGACGTGAACGAAACCTCGAAAAAAAGCAGGCCACCACCCAACTATTTCAGCCGTCGGCAACAGATTCGTTTGTTGTTGTTGGTCATGTCTTTTGGTCTGGTGATTGTCTTGATCGGCGAAGCCCGTGATCCGGCAAACTGGGTTTGGTTAACCGGCGAACAAGACGCGACCGTGCAGAAAGAGTCCGTCGGCGAAGTCGATATCGACACGTCGTATCACCCGCCACCTCCCCAGTCGGACCCGGCGGACACGATTCGTATCGTGCCTAATTTTAATCCGCTGGAAAACGAGCTCGCTCGATTCTTTCCCGGTGTTGAACCCGCGTACCTGGCGGAGGTCCGAGATCGTGCACCTCTTACTCATCAGAAAGCCTGGTTTAATCTGCTGGACGTTTTGAACAGCAACGATTCCGAGGTGATCAACAAATCATCGACCGGTCCGATAACGTTCGGCCAACTCTATGAGCAGCCTACGGTTTACCGTGGTCACCTCGTTACCATGCGTGGATCGGTCAAGCGATCGCAGTGGATTGACAACACGAAGAATACGAATGATATCGATGGGATCTATCGATTCATCGTGCGGCCGGAAAACGGGCCTGAACGACCTGTCGTTCTTTTCACGTTGAACAGCCCGGAAGGATTTCCTCTGGATAAAATGATTGAAAAGCAGGACATCGAGTTCACGGGCTTCTTTTACAAGGTCTGGAATTACCAGGCGGACAATGGACGTTCCTATCTCGCACCGGTGATCTTGGCTCGCGACATTACCTGGACGCCCGTGGTCAAGCAGGCCTCGCATCCAAGTATGTCCGTCATCATCGGCCTGGGCGTGGGACTGGTTGGGATGGCGGTATGGTTCACGTATTCTGTGTACCGTAGTAGCCGTCATTTATTCATCGCAAGTCACAAGATGGCGTTTCAGCCAAGTGCCGACGATCTGGCTCGGCTGGACGAAGTCGAGTCGGGTCCGTCGATCGTCGATCAGCTGAACGATCTGGCCGCTCGAGATTAACGGCGATCACGCCGCAAATAGCCTACTGTCAGAAAGCCACTCCATGCGCTCCGTCATCCTTCCGGCTACGATCCGACAGCTCGCGTTTGGGTTAGCTCTGCTGGCCGCGTCCGGTTTCTTCCCGGACCCGTTACGCGGACAATCCCCGGAACAAGCAGGGCCGAAGGCGGCGCAGGCGACGGAAGCCGCCGAGCCATCCGTTACCGAACCGCCAGGCCCTGAGCCGGTGGACACTCAATCGGTGGGGGTCGAGCCAGTGGTGGTCGAGTCGGCAGAGTCGGGGGCAGGGTCGGGGGCGGGGTCATCGAAATCCCAATCGAAGCGCGCTGCGGCTGCGACGAAGGCCGGGCAGCGCAAGCTTTCGCCGACGTCGCGTGGTGTACTGCCCTCAGAAGATCAACGCAAGCCGGGCGACCCGGTCCCGCCCGAGGAAATTCTCCAAGAATACGAACTGACCAGAGATCGCATCAAAGAGGCGGTGGGTGACGTGGCACTTTGGGAGGATGAAGGGAATTCCGAGCTATTGCTGAATCTGTTGTATCGCTTTCGAAGAATTAGCGACTTAAATATCGAAAGCACCGCCACGAAAGACGACAAACTGTCGGAGCTGGTCGGCGAACCAGATAGCCAGCTGCTGAAAACGTTTTTTGTACGCGGTCGGGTGGTCATGGTGCAAAAGATTGACGTCTCGTCGAACTACGCGAAGCGATTCGAGATGAAGCGATTCTATCGTTGCGATCTTTTGGTGGGTGAGGAAGAGCTGCCGGCGGTGGTTTACAGTTTGCAGGTGCCGGGTGCTTGGGGCATGGGACAAGCGATTGATGAGAACGTAAGTTTCTACGGCCTCTTCATCCATCGCGGATCGAGCAAGGTAGGCGTTGCGCCGTTAGTATTCCTCACCAAGCACCTTGCCTGGCATTCTCCGACGCTACTGGGCGACCTGGGTATGGATGTCGGGTTGCTGGACAACGTAGTTCAAAAACAACCGTTGTTGCCGCAGGAACAAGAATGCTTTTATCAGATGTTAAGGGCATTGAACGTAGCAGGGGCGGCCGAGATGTTTCGCCTGGCGCGTCAAGATGTGATTTACGAAGCACGGAAGTTGGTTGACCAGAGAAACAAAATAGAGCGGCGGCTGGAACAGTTGATGGGGGGCAGCGCCGACTTGCCGGCAAATCCTGCGGAGGCCCAGCAGCTAGAACGCAAGAAGAAGCTGCTTCAATTGAGAATCGATTACATGGTTGAGAAGAGATCGCATGAGTTCTTTCCCCTTCTGAAAAAACCGGAAGATCACGTCGGTAAATTGAAAACGTATCGCGGGACCGCTCGACGCATCGTTCCGGTGTTAGTCGAACAGCCGGAATTAATCAAGCGATATGGCATCCGCAAGTACTACCAGATGGACATGCTGGTCAAGCTGGAAGGAAAGCTGAAGCTTCTCAAACCTGCCTCCCAAGGCGAGTCGGCGAGTGAGGCGGAAGTCGGCCACGTTGGCTGGACACATCCGGCAACCGTTTGTTTTCTGGAACTGCCGGAAGGCATGCCCACGGGCGACAACATGATGGAGGACGTTCGCGTGGCGGGATTCTTCCTGAAGCACTGGACTTTTTTTGACGAGGAGGATGCCAGCGGCGAACCACTAGGGCGCTCTGCCGCCATGTTGATCGCGCGAAGACCATTTTGGGAGCGTCGCCCGTCGACGCAATCCAATATCTACCTGAGCACGCTGGCAGGTGGGCTGTTTGTGGTTGCTGTTGTTGGTGTTTGGATTGGCGTATGGCGGATGAACTGCGGTGACAGGCGTTTTCAGAGCGTCATTGCCGCCAAGGTTCGCAATTCCACAGAGGAAGTATCACTAAACGACCTTGATTTGGACGTCCGCGACGGCACAGATTTTCGCGATATGGGATCACCAGATCAACAGGAATGATCAGCGGGCGAAATAGGCCCAGTCGTGCTGAGTTCTTTCTCCGTCCAGCGGTACCTCGACCAGAAAGCCGCTCGCCGTTTCGCGTGAACGAAAATCGGATTGCTCAATGAGGTCGCCGATCGCTTCGACAATGTCTCGGCGCGGCGTGGTACCGGCGGTGCCGCCTCCCACTTCGGCCAGCACCGTCGTCGTGGCGCACGACTCGGCCGCGTTCATCGGATCTCCACAGCGAATACAGAAATGACACGTTGCGTGATTTTCGAATTGACAGTTTTTGCAGATCGTTGTCGTATCGGGCATGGTCTTCTGCCGTGGTTGGGGGATTGGACGTGGACGGAATCAATTTATCGGCGCGACTACGGATTCGACCTTGAGGCGAGCGGGGATTGCGCACGGGTTGGGTGGCTGGACATAACGGATCGTGCTCGTTGGTGGATGTCAATATGCTGTGGCCGTAAATACGCAATCATGGCATCCGCGACGGCCACGCTGTCCGACGTCCCGCAGGAAAAGATATCTAGTGCGAGGTATCCGATCTCCGGGTAGGTGTGGACCGCCGCATGGGATTCGCTCAAGATCATGATTCCGGTGATTCCTTCGCCGCCAGACTCGAAGCGATGGACGACTTCGCGCAATACACGAAATCCAGCATTCGCCAGCGAGGCTTGCAGACAGTGCATCAATCGATCGGCGTCGCGCAGCAGACTCGGTTGAATTCCGCTCAGGTCAACCAGCAGATTTCGGCCAACCTCTTGGCTATTTGTTTTTTGATTCATTGCCGTACCCCGGTTCGTCAGTCAAAAAGCCGACGATAGTTCGAACGGTAAAGTCGGTTCACAACAGGATCCATCAATCCACTAATGGGCGTCTCGACCTCGGATGTATCGCCCGCGAAAACGAACATTCCAGCGATCGATTCATCCGTTAAGTATTTTGTTGGCACTCGTAACTTGATCGTCTGAGGATCGATCGGCGAATGCCCGGCCATGACGAAGCCCCACAGGCCAAACGTCGGTACCAATGTCTGGTAGGCACGCGCCTTCCACGCAGGTTCGCCGGACGCAGCATGGTCTCCCGCCGCCTCGATGGTATGGTGGATACACCAAAAAGCTTCCCTCGAACGAAAGGGGCTGGTCGACTGGCAAACCATGATCCCGCCTGGTGCAAGCGAGCGGCGCACTAGCCGATAAAAGGGGAGTGAATAGAGTTTGGCCAACGAGTCGTCCGATGGATCAGGAAGATCGACGATAACGACGTCGTATCGGCGGTTTGTACGTTCTAGAAATTTCAGCGCGTCCGTATTGTGAATGGTGACACGCGGATCGCGCAGGGAATAATCGTTCAACCGCGCCAGCAGAGAGTTGTCGCGGAACAAATCGGTGACGTTCGGATCGATATCGACCAGATCGACTTGCTGAACTTCGCTGTATTTCAGTACCTCACGGGCGGCGAGGCCGTCACCTCCGCCCAGGATCAGGATACGTCGCGGACTCCGCACCAGGCTCGTCGGCGGGTGGACGAGTGCTTCGTGGTATCGGTATTCGTCCAGGCTGGAGAACTGCAATAGTCCGTTAAGATAAAGCCGAATGTCATTGCGCCAGCGCGTAATGACAACCCGTTGCAGCGGTGTATTACGAGCCAGAATTACCTCGTCCTGGTACAGTCGATTTTCCAGGTACGAGACCGCCTGGCCGGCGAACACCGTTACGGCCACGAGGACCGCGCCAGTACAACCGGTCATGAGGGACAGCCGTCGTCTCCAGCGTCCCAAATCGGGAGCGAATTTCCAGCACAACATGGCGGCCACCGCAACGTTTGCCAGGCCCATGACGGCGCCGGCGCGAACAAGTCCCAAATGGGGTACCAGCAAGAACGGAAAAGCAACCGACGCGCCCAGGCATCCGAGATAGTCGACGGACAGGACGTTGGCCGCCGTAACGCGAAGTGAATCGACGTCGCGCAGGATTCGCAATACCAAAGGGATCTCCAAGCCGACCAGTAGGCCGACACCGGTCAGCATGCTGAACAACGTGGGGAGGTAGATGTCGGTATAGGCGAAACTGGCGAACGACAGCAAGGCGGTCGTTCCGCCTATCAGGCCGATCAGAATTTCGACGCCGACGAACCAGGCCAGCAGCTGGGAGTGGAGGAACCGTGACAAAAACGAGCCGATTCCCATGGCAAACAAGAAAATCCCGATCACGAGGGAAAACTGCGTCACCGAATCTCCCAACAGATAACTAGACAGGGCTCCGGCGATCAGTTCGTAAACGAGGCCGCACAGTGCGAGCACGAAGACAGCGAACAGCAGCAGCAATCCGGCGCTCGAACCGTATCGCAGATCCTTGATTGTTGTCGACATCCTCAAGTTCCGGTTTGCGATGTTCGTAGTGACACGATTTACAGGGACGTAGTTTGTGGATCCCAGGTTTGTTCGTCCGAAAACCGCGTGAATGCGATTTCTACGAACCGGTCAGGTAATTGCGGCTGCCAACACGATCGCCAGTGCGATCATCATGCCACCCATCAAGATGCCCAGGGCGACGTTCTGGTCTTCTTCGATTTCTTTGCGGATCGAAAACGGCGCGACTTTTTCCATCAGCAGGATGCTGAGGCCAAACAGCAGCAGGCCGACAACGAAGTAAATGACGGTCGGGATCAGTTCCCAGAGCTGGGTTTGTATCATGCGTTGTACGGATTCAGGCATATCTGTTCTCCTTGGTTGGAAACGTACGTGTAAAATTGTGTGGAAGTCTCATTGTTTGAAAGGGACGCTGTTTGAAAGGGACGCTGTTTGAAAGGGACGCTATTTTCCGGAGCGGATGCCTCCCCCCATCAAGAAGTATCGAGTACCGGAATGCCCCCGGCCCCCGGTCTGATGGAGCGAGCCTTCGCGAATACTGATCCGCTTACTATCCGGTTGTGCCGCGCCCAGCCGCGGCGACTGCCCCAATAGATGCCGGCGGTCACAATAAACATGATGACCAACAGAACGACCGTGGCTCGACTCATCGCTTGATCCTCGCTTGCACTTGCCTAGTCTCCCGCATCGCCCCAGCGCCGTTGCTCAAACAAACCGCGTCGGATCCATTCGAAGGCGGCCCAGACGAGGCAGACGAAGAACATGATGACGAAATAGCGCGTCAGCAAGACACCTTCGTAAACGGTGATTGTCACCACATCCCGGTTGCCTCCGTTCTGTCCCTGGATCAAAAAACGATAGGTGCCCGGATCGTCAACGCGAAACGGGATCGACTTCTTCGTACTGCCCTCGCTCCAGCTCTCTCCTCCTTCGCGACCGTAGAAGTAGGCGATCTCGGCGGAGAAATCCAATAGTGCCTCGTCGTTCTCATTAATCAACGCGAGGTCCAGATATACCCAGTTGTTGTTGACCGGTGCATGGATCTTGGCCAGGCAGACGGTGTCGCCGCGCGTCACGGTGAAGGGATCGGTCAGGAATTCCTGTTGATAGTTTTCCGCAGTCAGCCTCATCGTCGCCGCCGTTCTGACCGGGCGGACGAAGGTCCAGATCGTCAACGCCAAAAAGATCAAGGCAAAGCAACCCATCACCCAGGACGATTCGCGACGGAAAGGGCCAGCGAGATACGGCTGATTCGGGGCCACCCCGCGGCCCCGAAAGCTTACCGACCGGCATCTTGAAGGCTTTGGCGATCTCGTCGCGGGTAACGTATTCGCCCAGATGCCACTCCATTTCGTTCTCGGTCCATTCCGCGGAAAGCACAAAGGGTGGGCTCACCGCGTCCATAAACGAAACAACGTCACCTACCTGCGCTACCCATGGCAATTCGCCTTCCACCCAGGCCACGTGAGTTTGCGCGCGACTGACTTCAAACACCTTCCACGTGCGATCGCGAAAATGGAGTTTCTGTTTGAGCCGGGTGCTCATCGGTCGAATATTCGCCGGCCGGTCGGTGAGTTCCTCACTCCAATTCCAATGGCCGTTGCGCAGTTCGAGCCACCAGTATCCGCTTTCCTTGTTGTGTAGCAGGTACTCGTGCCACACATAGGTGACTCCTTCGCTGCGCTGGCGATAGAACACATGTCCCACCAGTCGGTGCTCGCCATCGCGGAAGTTGCACGTCTGGCCGATCTTCAACGGTGACGTCGGTCGATCTTCGCCGACGAGCGCTCCGAGAATCGTCGATCCGCCTTGCTTGATTGCAAGTTGCGTGTGGCAATGGCTGCAGACGATCGTTTTGGCTTGTGAACCGCCATGGACCGGCAGGTTGGCTCCACAACTTGCGCAGCCGACCGGCTGCAGTGAAAGATCTACCGTTGCCTCACAGAATTGACAGGCGACCGTTTCGGTGGCTTCGGCAGGTAGTTCCAGCGGCGCCCCACAGGCATAACAATTCAGTGATAATGCACGTTCCGTATCGCGGACCAGTCGTTCCTTGCCAGCCTCGCCGCCGGCTCGTTCCACCGCGAGACCACCCACCGCGACGCCCATTTCTTCGGCCGTGTAGTCCATTTCGATCTCAGAGGGGCTCAATCTGCGACCACGAAAGACGCGGACTCCGCCCTCCAAGTCGAACTCAACGGTCGCAAATGCGTCGGACGTGCTCAATTCCAGGAACGGCGTTTTTTCATCTTGTTCGACGATAAACGGCAGTTGCCCTTCCGCACCCTCGCAGACGGCTATCCCTTTTTCGTCGAGGTGAAAAACGGTCTGGCCGATCGAGACGGAATCACCTGGCGAAACTGCGGCGTAGTCGATCGACAGCGATTCTTCGGCCGAAACGCTTTCGAACGTCAGATTGCCTTCGTCCTCGCTGATCCACGCGGTTCCATCATCGTCGATGAACCGAAGATACCATTCGTCCCAATAACCAGCGTCGTAGCCGTAACGGACGCGGCCCAGGATTTCAAAGTGGCGATTCAGAACGCTACCTGTACCACCTACGAACAGGTCGCTGGCCGGCTGTGGTAGAACCGACATCTTGCCGGCAACCCGTGCCACTTTCTCGTCGAGGACGATCGATGTCTCGCAATAGGAGCAAACGACCAGAACGCTCGCGGTATCGTCGGCCGAAAGATCGCTTCCACAAGACGGACAAAACATCGCAGGCCAGATTCTTCCCTTAACGCAGGCAGACCGCGAGATGAGATGGCAGATTCTAACATCCCGCGCGAATACCGCAAACGACGAAATCCAATTCAGGTCAGCAGCACTTCGCCAAAACGGGCGAGATATTGGAAAAAATCTCGGTCATGCTGCAGGTGGAATCAAGAATTCTGTCCCCTATATCGCCTGCGGGACAATGGCGCCTGCGGGACAATGGCGCCTGCGGACAATGGCGCCTGCGGGACAATGGCGCCTGCGGGACAATGGCGGAGAGGATCAAACCCCGTGCATCCCGGTCGAGAGAGCTCGTCGAGCGGCGGTTTTTGCCGCTGCCGACAATGGGAGCTTGCCCGTCACGATTCATCTCGAAAACCGATATTTGTCGCGGCACCAGTCCATATTGCGATAGTTGCCAACAACCCGTGCAGCTTTTGCTTCGAAGCGTAGCAGGGACGATTGTGTAGCAGGGATGATTGTCATGCGGCTGGACGCCAACACAGACGATCATTTTCGGAACTCAACACAAGGTCTCTTGCAAACGCGGTCTCTTGCAAAACGCGTAACGATAACGAATGCCTGGGCGTTGCCTTTCGGCTAGCCAGGTAACGGGCGTTGAGGCGTACCCCGCATCGTGACAACGATTGGGATGAGACAGATCAGCAAAGGGACCAGGCTTCACAGCATCGTCAACTTTGCAAATTCCTCGATGACAATTCGCGGAACGCGTGTTAGAGTGGAAGCGGTACGCCGCTTCCCTTGTCGATACGGACACCTGCCTTGGCCACGACCGTCACTAGCACCACGTCCAGCCTCCCCAGTCGCGGCGCCGGCCTCCACATGATCGTCTCGATCCCGGCCCTGAACGAAGAGGATACGGTCTGCGAAGTCATTAGGGCCATCCCGCGAACGATCCCTGGCGTCGACGTGATCGACGTGATCGTCATCGACGATGGGTGCAGTGACAACACGGCCAAGGTCGCTTGTGAAGCTGGAGCGCACGTGATCCGGCACGCGACGACCCGTGGAGTGGTGCGCCGCGTTTCAAAGTGCACTGAGGGTTGCCATCGAACAGGGTACGGACGTGCTGGTTACGATTGACGCCGACGGGCAATTTGACCCGAACGACATCCCGAAATTGGCGGCGCCGATCTTGTCTGGTGACGCGGACTTCAGCACGGCATCACGGTTTGTGGACCCGAAACTGACGCCGAGGATGCCCTGGATCAAACTCTGGGGCAATCGCCAGATGAGCCGGCTGGTTTCGCGCTGACGCGCTCGCGTTTCTACGACGTCTCATGCGGAATGCGGTGCTACGGCCGCCGCGCCATGGCGAACCTGAATCCGATGGGAGACTTTACCTATACGCAGGAAGTGTTTCTGAATCTGGCCTTCAAGCGGATGCGAATTGTCGAAGTCCCAATCGCGGTACGGGGCGAGCGCACGAGCGGCGAAAGCCGCGTCGCCAATAATTTGTGGCGATACGGCATGAACACGACGCGTATCATTCTGCGGGCCTACCGTGATTACCAGCCGCTGCGTTTTTTTGGCGGTCTAGCGCTGCTTCTGGCCGTTCCAGCGGCGCTATTGGCTGGATTTCTGCTGATCTATTACCTGCGAACCGGCGGATTCTCGCCGTACAAATGGACTGGTTTCGCGGCCGGAACCCTGGCGATCCTTAGCCTGGTCTTTCTTCATATGGGGATTCTCGGGGATATGCTCAACCGTCACAGGCTGTACTTGGAGGAATTGCTGGCGGACGGAAGAATGGGCCGTGGCCGCAAGAAACTTCCTCTCAATGATCTCGATGAAGATAGTACGGATGAATAAGCGACGTGATCCGTGCCATTTTTGCAGCTTCGGTAGGCGTCGACCCGTTTAGCCTTTGCCGGTCGTTGTCAGCGTAAACAGCTGGGGATCCCAATATTCGATCGCCAGGAAGGAAACCAACCAAAGCACCACGGTGACCAAGACTCGTGGATCGGTAAAAACTATTTTTTCGGGTTCCTCACCGACGTCGGACATTGTCACCAGGCCCTTGTACGACATCACCCCGAAATAGACGAACGGGAGGGAAAGAATCAGCGACGGGTTCTTACCCGACGCGACCGTAAACAGGGCATAACTGATGATCGTGATCGTTGCTGCACTACTCAGCAGTTCGTCCAGAAAAGCGACCGAATATTTATCAAGGACCGGTCGCTGCTCAGTGTCACGCTCAGTCAGTGAGTTAAGCTCGGCACGTCGTTTGGCGAACCCCAGAAAGAGCGCAAGGAAGAATGTACAGAGAGTAATCCACGTTGTCGGCAGAAGATTTAAGACGTACACGCCGCCACAAAGACGCAGGACAAACCCCATCGCGATGCACATTACGTCCAACAGCGCGACGTGCTTCAATGTCGTTGTGTACGCGATGTTCAGAACGATAAACAGGCCCATGCAGACGAACGTCGCGATGCCTAGCCACCAGGTTCCCGCCAGCGCCGCGCCAGTCAACAACACGCACAGCATCGTCGCGGTGGATACGGAAACCCGACCGCTGGCAAGAGGGCGTTTTGACTTGCGCGGGTGTTTGCGATCGCGATCACGATCCCAGATGTCGTTGAAGATGTACGTTGCCGACGATCCGATGCAAAACAGAAACATCGTCGCCAATACCGCCCCTAACGCCGCGGGATCAGACATCCGGCCGGAAAATACCGCACCTGCCAGGCAAAGCAGGTTCTTCGTCCACTGCTGTGGACGGCTCAGCTGAATGAGGCTGCGGATCATCGTGTTTGAACGCTCCTGAACGCGGCAAGGCGGTTTACATCGAGTGAATTATCCCGTGATAATCAACAGTATAATATCGACACTTTTGTTCTTCCGCCCCCGTGCGACGCCACGGCGAGGCAATGCACCGGCATGGGCATTGCCATCGGTTGGTCGTTCGCCGGAATTGACGGCCCGTCCTTACAGGTAGCGATGGCAGAATGAGCGAGTCCAGCGTCAGAAGTACCAAAGGGACGACGATTCGCCAACACGTCTTCGTGGTTTCCACGGGTCGGACAGGTTCGCTGGCTTTGGCCCAGTATCTGGACGCCGCCTTTGAAGGCGTCACGGCTGTCCACGAGCCGAAGCCATCGCGTTTTTTGCGGATTGCCGCGAATGCGCATCTTGCCGGCAAGATCTCCGACGAAACCGCTACCCGGCTTTTCCTGCGTGCGCGGCAGCACGTGTGGTCTGAATCGCACGATCCGATATTTGTTGAGTCGAATCCGTTTCTGGTTGGCCTGCTGGACGTCTTCGGTCAGGCTTGCCTCGATCCACGCGTTATTCATGTTGTTCGCGACCCGCGAACGTGGGTGCGGTCGGTGCTCAATTTTGGCAGTCGCCGCGGAATCAAGCGGATCGCGGCGCGTGTCGTCCCCTATTGGGTCGTCAAACCCGAACAGCTGACCTTCGCACCCCAACGACCCTATCGAAAGATGACTCATGTCGAATGGCTGTCCTGGTATTGGCAACTGGCGAACCAGCACCTGCGGCGCGGAAGCGAATTGTATGGTGACGACTATTTGTTGGTTAGGTACGAAGAACTTTTTCGCAAAGGCGGCGACGGGATTCGAACACTGGCTCGCTGGATCGGCCTGTCTGAGCGCGAAGACCAACTGGATCCGCTACTCAAGATACCCGTGAATACTAGCCGATCGGACACCGTTCCGCATTGGCCCGCGTGGAGCGACAAGGATCGCAACGTTTTGCTGAAACATTGCGGAGAGCTCATGGAAGAGCTTGGGTTTGATACGGAGGAGCCGCCTTGCACCAGTTCGTAAGATCTCGATCCAACAGATCGCTCAGCCGTAGAACGTCGGACAGCATCGACTGCTGGAGCTCGGTACGGAACTCAGGATCGATCGGCTTGATCGAATGTTGGCCCGACATCAACCTGGTCGCTCGTTCGATGACATGCCGTTTGACGCGCTGTGAGATAACGTATTTCATCAGAAATCTGCGGAGGCGTGGACGTGATGCCAGGAACCGATTCACCGGTCGAAAGTTCAAAGGCTTGTGGGCGTTAAACCGGCTTACGTCTGGTTGATCTGTAGAATCCAACTCAAGATAGTCAGCCACACGTCCAAAGGCTGCCGGGCCGTCGGCGACAACGTCATCAAAGATAACAACACAAACACGCTTCGTTCCAAATACATCAAAATATCTTTTGACCTGGTCTGTGTATCGAACGATATCCTCGTACAGGAGGCCTTGAGGAAAGTGCGTCGTCGCAGCGAGTTGCTTCCCGTGCCGACGCTGATCTTGCAATTCAACCGCCTCGCGGAAATCGTCCACATCTTCATTGCAGTTCCACAAGAACTCGCTGTGCAATGCGTGCATGACATCGACGGGATTGCGCAGCATGATGACGATCTTTGCGTCAGGATCGAAGTCGTGAATCTCGCGCGCGGCGGACTGCGAGTACAGATACCAAACCGTCGCATCGCCAAGTCGCTGGTACTGTTCGGCATCCTGGTACAGCTTCAAATATTCGTCCAGGTTGTGAATCGTCTTCCGTATGCACAGGTCCGGGTCGAAATAGAGGTCCTGGCCAAAGTAGACGGGTTCCTTGACATCCGGCATGAATACCTGAGGATGGCGGCGGAGGAATTCATAGAGCGACGTTGTGCCGCTTTTCGGCGCCCCGACGATGAAGAAATTGGGTCTGGGCATAATCACGAAATTCAAACTGATCGCACCGTCCTAATTATCGCACCGTCCTAATTGGGGTGCGACATGTGACGTTTGACGAGCGTTAAGTCATCGGCGTAATTGAACGCATCCCAGGGAAACGCCTTGCCCTTGAGATGATCTTCCCATCTTTGGAGATCCTCTTCGACCATGAGCCGCACCAGTTCCTCAAACGTTGTGCGTGGCGTCCAGCCGATTGTATTCTTCATTTTCGAAACGTCTCCTTGCAGTATTGCGACTTCTTTGGGTCGTTTGAACAATTCGTGCGTTTCAAGATGCTCCTCGTAATTTAAACCGGCGATCTCAAATGCCAATTGGGCGAACTCCCGCACCGTCTTTGAAATGCCCGTAGCACACACATAGTCATCGGCCTCAGCCTGTTGCAGGATCGCCCACATGGCTTCCACGTATTCTTTCGCAAAACCCCAGTCGCGCTTCGCATCCAGGTTTCCCAAGTAGAGCTTTTCCTGCAACCCCAGTTTGATTCTTGCGGCCGCATTGGTAATTTTGCGCATAACAAACTCCAAGCCGCGCAGAGGCGATTCGTGATTGAAAAGGATGCCGTTGCAGGCAAACAGCCCGTACGCTTCGCGATAAATCCGCGTATTGTGAAAGGAGAGCAGCTTGGCGGCAGCATAGGGCGAATTCGGCCAAAAACGCGATGTCTCCGACTGCGGAGTTTCCTGAACCGTGCCGTACAATTCGCTCGTCGAGGCCTGATAAAACTTCGTGTCATGGCCCAAATGTCGAACGATCTCCAGCAATCGCACCGCACCGGTGCCGTCAATCTCGGTGGTCAGCAACGGCTGGTCGAACGACGCGCTTACATAGCTCTGCGCCGCCAGATTGTAAATCTCATCCGGTCGCGCAACGGTAACTGCTTCTAACAGCGAGGCCATATCGGCCATGTCGGCAGGAATGAGTTTGATGCGGCCTAACACGTCCAGATATTGCAGGCGCCAGAAATTGGGTGTGGATGATCGCCGGTACGTGCCAAAAACCTCGTAGCCCTTGTCGAGTAAGAAACTGCGCGAGATAAGCACCGTCTTGACCTGTAACTCCAGTAATCAGCGCCTTCTTCATCGTCAAACCCCTATATGTCCCGTAACATTTTCTGCCCGGCCCCAGCGGAAACGGTGGCATAAACCTCCGTATGACGCTCTGCTACAGTGCGCCAGGTGTACTTTGATATGAAAGTAAAAGCATGTTCGATGTGCTCCGCCGCTTGAGGATCCTGCAGTGTGGAAATGATGGCCGCTGCCAGCGACTCAGCCGACGCCAGATCCGACCAGTGCACCAGATGCGGTGGCTGGACGAAAGGAATAACGCCTGGCAATCGCGTAATCACGACCGGAACCCGGGCGGCCATGGCTTCTCCCAGCGTAATCGGTATTCCTTCCGAAAGAGACGGAATGACAATTACGTCCATCAATTTATAGTAGGGCAATATGTCTCCGTCTATTCGCCCCAGGATATGGACGTGATCGTTCAGTTCCAGACGCTGGATCAATTGTCGAATGACGACGTCGTAACCGTGGCGGCTGCCCCCGGCCAGTACGAGCTTTGCGTTGGGGAACTGCTGCCGCACTTGCGGCATCGCCTCGATCAGGTATTGGACCCCTTTGCGTGGATCAATGCGCCCGATATAGCCCACAATTGGGCCCTCCTGACGCCAGGGCGCCGTTATGTCCGCGACGCTAACCGTGCGCGCCCGTTCGACGTCCACTCCGCTCGGCACCAGATGTATCCTCTCGGCAGGAATACGCATTCTGATTAATGCCCCACGGGTATTCTGATCCTCGGTAATAATCGCGTCTGCCCGACGCAAATAGCGTCGTTCGTGAAACGTCATCAGGTAAGACTCCCCGACGATTTGGACGAGCGTCTTCAGTGACGGTAAGGAACGAAACTCCTGCGCCTTGGCCCGGACGTCCATTCCAATGGTCTCGTAGCACGATTGAACAATGCCGACTCGTTTTGCCTTGAGTTCTCGATGGTACCTGGGCAGTGCAATGCCATTGAGATTAAATGTTTGAACGACATCGAAGTGACCATCGTCGCAGTCGGCCAGCAGCTGGCGAAACGCTCGATAACTGAAACCGACAACCGGATAATCAGAATTTAGCGTGGGAAAGCTGTCGATGTATTTGAGCGTGATTCCCGCGAATCCGTCGGGCTGCTCACCGGACTTTCGCCGCAAGACGTACGCGGTTACCTCGTGCCCTAGTTCGATTAGATTTCTGCCAACTTCCGTGGCAACGCGCGAAATACCACCGATCCTGACGTTGCTCAGATCGGTCACAACGAACGCGATTCTCATTGGTTGCCAAGCCAATTCAGCAACGACGAGGTGACACGCTCGATATCCTCTTCTTGTAGCGAATGGAAAGTCGGCAGCGTAATGCCTCGAGATGCAATGGATTCAGAATGGGGCACCGGCCTGGCAAATTGCCGATAGGGCGGCATGCTGGGGAGCGGATAAAAGAAGGGCCGCGACTCGATCCCGTCCTTTCCCAGATGTTGAATCAAGTCATCGCGCTGCGATTCGGTAAAGCCCTGGGGCAGGATGACCGTATACAGCCAGTAAACGTTGTAAGCCTCCGGGGAATCCGCAGGGAGCTGAAGCGGTGAGGACTTCAAACGCTGCTGATACGCATTAGCGATCCAGCGCCTCCGCGCCACCAGTTCGCCGCTTCTCTCCAGCTGTGCACAGCCGACAGCCGCCTGAAGGTTGGTCATCCGATAATTGTAACCCACGTCGTCATGCCAATATCGACGGCTTTTATTCATCCCGTGATCACGCAATACCCGAAGTTGATCGACCAGCGCGCCGTCCGATGTGACACACATTCCTCCTTCACCTGTTGTGATAATCTTGTTCCCGTAAAAGCTAAAACATCCGACGGCACCAAAACCACCGACAGGCTCCCCTTTGAATTTCGCTCCATGGGCCTCGGCACAATCCTCGACGACCGGAATGTCGTGTCGAGATGCCACGTCCATGATTTCATCCATCCGGCAAGGCAATCCATAGAGATGGACGGGCAGGATCGCCGCAGTACGCTTGGTAATTAGCGATTCCAGCTGCGCAACATCCAAATTCCAATTATCCGGACGGCAATCAACGAATACAGGAATAGCGCCCTGATACAAGACACAATTTGCAGCGGACGCGAACGTCAGAGCAGGTACGACGACTTCGTCTCCAGGCCCGACGCCAAGGACACGCAGCGCCAGATGAATAGCCGCTGTGCCTGAGTTGGCCGATATTCCATACTTGTGCCCGCAGAACGCCGCGAATTCATGCTCAAATCGCTCGACAAAAGGACCGATGGACGACACCCAGCCAGAGCGCACGCACTCGCGCAAGTATTCCTCTTCGCGACCGGTCAGATCGGGGCGGCTGATCGGAATTGTGTGAGCCATTCAACCAACTTATGCGGAGGGACTTCACGTTACAGCGGATGTTCTACGTTTTGATTTTCGCTGTAATCATGGTCCGGTAAGACAACCAACGCCTCAGCAATCGAGAGCGATCCATTCGACGCTCCATCCCAAGCCAGTATTGCTTAGCATAAGGGATTCGTGTGACAAACGAAATCGGCAAAAGTGACATGAAGACGCCGTGACTCTGCGTGATTTCAAGACCATTCGCATTACAGAGCCGGACGACATCTTTTAGCCGATACAGCCTGATTCCGTTTTTGCGCCAATCCTGGGACAGATACGATTTCAGCCGTGCAGAAAGGTTGTGTCTATTGATGTAATCGAAAACCGCCAACCCGCCGGTTGACAAATTCCTTTTGATGATCGACAAGAATTCATGCGGATCTTGGTAGTATTCGAACACCTCTAAAGCGCTGACAACGTCAAAACCACCCGCTGCATCAAAGCCTGACTGTCCTTGTTCCGGCTCAAATACTTGAAATTCCATGGCCGGCTCTTTGATTTTTCTCTGGGCAATCTCGATCATCTGCGGCGAGACATCTACACCCACGACACGGGCAGCACCGGCCTCCAAATGAAACGAGCACAATCGACCGGTACCACAGCCGAAGTCCAGCACCCGCTTTCCGTGAAGATCACCCAGTTGTTCGTGAAGTATCTCTTTTTCGCGGCGATCGATTAAGTCGTTCTCGCGGCGGAATCGACTGTCGTAGGTACTTGCAATCTTGTCGTGGTATTCGCGTATTTGCCGCCAACCCACGTTTGTCATCTCGCCGTCCTCAAAAATCGGATTCGTCTGGGTGAATGGACAAAAGGCCTTACAATAGTGATCCTGGTGACCGGCGAATGCAACGGCCACAGCTCATGAGATACCGCTTGTTGCCTAATCTAACTGAACCGCCCTCGCAACGGAAACTCCTGCCGTTTTCATGCCGACCACCGATCCGCCACGCCTTCATTTACCTAAAGAACGAGTTTCGTTCTGGATTCGCATGGCGATCGCGCTAGCCATCCTCGCAGCGCTTTTCTATCTGGGGCGTAATTACTTCACTCGTGTTCAGCTGGAACTGCTGACTCAGGCCAATCCCATCCATGTCGCAGCAGTGGCTGCGCTGTTCCTGCTGACTCGCCTTTTGACCGGCCGCTTTCTCCAAATTGCCCTAGCCGCCCTGGGTCACCACATCTCGCTGATCGAAGCGTTCCTCGTAACGATGCTGCGGGTCTATACCGGACTGCTCGTCCCGCGCGGGATTTGGGGTGGCGGGGATCTATCTAAAAATGCGTCATCATGTCAATCTGACTCACTATACGGCACTCGTGTTGCCACTCGTCTTTCTTCAGTGCTGCGCCATTGGACCCCTTGGGATCGCGGGGATGGTGTTTCTCCATTATCGTTACGATGACCCGATATCGTGGCCGATTGTTGGAATATTTGTTTGCGCCACGATGGTGGGCGTCGCGGCATTGCTGTTTCGCTTTCGGATCCCAGTCACATGGAGCGGAAGGATCGCGCGACTCGCGACGAGCCTGGCTGATGCCTGGCACCTGCTGGGCGGTAATCGCGGACTGACGCTGCGGCTGGTCGGTCTGCATTTCGTCATGATTCTCTTGCGCGTTGTCCGACTGTATCTGGCCTTTCAGGCAATCGGCTTGGCGCCACACTTCGTTGGCGTACTGGTTTCCTCGCTGCTGGCTGATCTAGCATTCATGATCGGCGTGACGCCCAATGGTCTCGGCTTGCGCGAGGCAACCATTGTGCTCTCGTCTCGCGTGATTGGGGTTGATCAGAGTGGCGCGCTAATGGCCGCGTTGTTGGATCGGATCGTGACCACCCTGATTATCATCCTCGTGGCGCAGGCCGCCCTCTGGAAGCTGGGAGGCCGTAGCCGCGAGGGTCCGTAACGGCCGATATTCTGTCCGCGGGTCTGAAACCTGGCCACTGGAATCCGCTATCAGATCGTGTACCTTTCATTCGCAAAAATTGTTGCCACCGCGGCAAGCCAACCCACTCATCGT
>CAWJNN010000052.1:0-39800 GCA_963844115.1 uncultured Planctomycetales bacterium
GAGCAGCTCAAGGAGTCCGGCGCCGTCCAACGAGTATTCGAATGAAGCATGGAGTCGTCGAGTGGGCGGTGTCAGTCCCCAACACGTCGGTCGGCTTTGTCGGGTTTACGAGCGGTTCGAACAGACCTGGCGCGATTTCGAAGGGCTGTTTTGGAGCCACTTCCTGGGGTCGGTCGATTGGCCTGACGCAGAAATGTGGTTGGAAGGGGCGGTCCAGAATCGCTGGACCGTCGGTCAAATGCGCGAAAAGCGGTGGGACACACTGGGCCGCCCACCCGGACAGCAGCCGCGCGATCAGGACATCGTGGCCGCGGAATTGGATGAAGACGTCGTTCTCAATTTCTCGGACGACGAAGCGAAAACCGTCGGCGCAAAGACGGAATCCGTCCGTGACCCGGCGGCTGAGGAATCTTTTGGGCCCGATTTCGGGGACGAACGGCCCGCAGGCGAAATTCTCGTCAGCGATTCTGACGAGGACGCGGTAGTACGCGTTAAACCGTTCGCCCAGCTGGCTCAGCTACCCGACGATCTCGGCGGCGCGTTCGAATCGTTCAAGCTGGCGATTCTGCGCCAAAAAAGTGAGGGATGGAACGATCTCTCGCGGGACGATCTGTTGGCCACGCTGGAAGCGCTAAAAGAATTGGCACTGGCGCCGTAGGATAGTCGTCCTTCGCTAAGCAAACGTATGCGTTTAGTGCGTCGGGAGTGACTACCTGTAGAACGGAACTCGTTGCGTTGCGCCTCGACTTGGTCGGAAGTTAGAAGTTGACGGAACAAGTTCCGTTCTACGATGCATAATTCGCCTTAGCGCTGGGCAAACGCCTTCGCTTGACCAGCGATATCGACGCCAACCTTCTGGGACCAGGCCGACAACAACGCTCGAAAGATCGGACCGGGCTGACCGTCACCGATCGGCTGGCGATTCCAGCGCGTTACTGGCAGCAGGCAGAAGGGCGTGCTGCTTAACATCACCTCGTCCGCCACTGCAACATCGTCGGCCTTCAGGGTTCGTTCACCGTGTGACAGCCCCAGCCCCTCCGCGATTTCGACCAGCGTCGCCCAGCTGATTCCTGGCAATACCTGGTCGCCTGGCGGAACCGCCAGTCCCTGTCCTTTGAAGTACACGATCAGATTAGCGGTCGTCGCCTCAAGAACGTGGCCAGCGGCGTCTTGCAGGATGGCCCTCGCACCGGGATCCGCCGCCGTCGCGGCCCGGTCCGCCAGGTAGTAGTGCATTCGGCTGCGGCACTTCAGTTCGGCAGGCCAGCACTCTACCGGCGTCTGTTGAATTGCCGTGACCATCAGCACCTGACCTGAATCGTATTTCGCCGCCCACAAGCAGAAGGGCAGCAGATAGGTATGCATCGCCAGACAGGGTTGGCCCGACTGCCCGTCGTTCAAAGACGCATAGGGGCCAGGCGTGGCGAAGAGACTAAGCCCCAGATCATCTCCCTCATCAATCAGCTGACGGTTGTTGCGAACCAGGTCTTCCGCAATCTGTACCATTTGCGCGGTCGTGTAGGGCAGGTCGATGCCGACAATCTTCAGCGAGCGCTGCAACCGCCGCAGGTGATCGTCCAAATGAAAAAGGCGTCCAGCGAACGTCCGCAGCTGTTCGGTGACCGTCGTGCCCAGCACGAATCCCGCGTCGCTGACGGGTATCGTTGCCTGGCCCTGGGGAAGGATTTGGCCATTCAGAAATGCCTGCGGCTGGTCCACGAAATCGATTATGGCGTTTCGGTTACCGGGCGCGAAGTGACACTCGCATCGGCTGTCGAGATGACACCGGACGGTTCGCCCTCGGCGGGGCCTAACCTGGCAACGTGCGGCAAACGATCAACCGCGTATCGACGTGCCTCGTTCATCAGTTCGTCCGTAAAGACGTAATTGGCCCATCCGTGTTGTTTGCCGATGTACTCACCCGCATTGATTTGGCGCACCGATTCCTGCCGATCGGCCAAGCCGCCATTCAAGCTTAAGCCAGCATACCCCAATGCCTGGCTACCGCTGCCTTTGTTCAGTCGGTGGTATCGTCTCAACACGCAGTCCTGGTAATTGTTCAACAGCAGCAGTTCGCTAATTCGATTCATCGCCTGCCCATGTTCCCCGCCGGGCCGGAGCGCGTTGCAATCCATGGCCGCCGCCATCAGCACCACCTGATAGCGGCTGGCAAAGCGTGAATTATTGAGCTTGATGCCGTATCCACAAACGTCGCCACCCGCAATCACGTCGACAGCGCCGCTCAACACGTTCGCGCCGAAGCTAAAACCGACGAGGCTGACGGGCGTTTCCGGATGCACTTCATTCAGCGTCCAACCCAAACAATAGCTGGCCGAATTCGTACGTTCGGCCTTGATGGCGCATCCTTGACAGGCCGACCGTGGATTTCCTGCGCCGAGGGCCACGACCAGATCACAAACCGAACTGGCGCGACGCTGTCCGCTTTCACCACCATCTCTTCGTAGACGGTCTTCCCAATTTCAAATGCATGATCCTCCTCGACCCGATCTCCGTGAATCCAAAAACAGGTCGGCTTGACGACACCAGTCGCTGCCTGGTAATCGGCCTGCGGCACACTCTGCCATTTCTGGCTGGTGGCGTCGAATCGCCAGGCCTTCAGCTTTTTCGGAAAAGAACGAGTTGCTGCGGCAATCGTCGTGATTTCACGACAGCTGATCAGCCAAAGTTCATGGCTGTCAGGCGACTCGCCGCTGGCTTCGGCGGCGAGGCCTGCTTGGCTACTGGCAAGGAGAATCGTTACGAGGTTCGCCGTTACGATCGGGCGAATGTTTGAAGGCATGATTTGGAGCAAGGAAGTCTTCATCGGAGGCACCAGAGGGTGGCGTGTTGGTGAATGGCACGCCCAGCCGGATGGCGCGGACCGATTACACCGATTGTTCCTGCCGTTCGCGTAGCACGAGCGACGCACGCGCGACAAGAGATGTTGTGAATAAAAAACACGTGTTTCGTTTGCACATCATTTCCTTTGGTGTAGAGTTGTCTGGCTTGACATATCGGCGAGCCGAGCACTTGGAATAGCGGAGATGTCGGCTATGAAGAAGTTTATGGTGTTAACGACGTTGGCAATCATTACCGTCAGTTCCGTCGGATGCGGCTGGCGATGCAGTCGCCGTGCTCGACGAGCTTGCGGTCCTCCTTGTTGCTCGAACGACAGTGGTCCGAGCTGGTCGAACGCTGGTGATCCGGGTTGCTCGTCGTGCGAACCCTATGCATCAGGTGGTCCCATCGGCGGGCAGTTCGTCCCCGATGGTGGTTACATAGAGGGCCCGATAATGCCCGGCGGCATGATGGGCAATACCGCTTTTGGTCCGGGTTATTCCGTAGCGCCTGGGTCACCCAGCTTTGCGCCAACGCTGGCACCCGCCCCTCGCTAAACCCGGCCTCGACCAGACATCGGTCTGGAAACGGCGGGAAATCCTGTCAAAGGTAACGGTCACGGACTTTCCTTTTCGTATCGGCATCCGTTTCGTCCACCGTGGTGTCGATTTTCTGGTGGTTACAATGAGATATCGGGGGTAAAGCGTCGTTCGCCCCGCTCATCAGACCATTCGGGGAGTCCCGTGCGAACTCTTCTTGCACTGATCGTTCTGTCGCTTGCGCTAGCTAGCAATGCTGGCGCGCAATTCGTTGACGATCAAGGCCCAGATTCGTCTCGCCTGGGTCCACCCAAAACGGTCCACCTGAACGTCGGAGTGATCATCAAGGCAACGGGCAGCCCGCTGATCAACACCACCATCCTAACCCCGATCCCGATGGACTGGCCGGAGCAGATGGTCACCAAGATCGGTGAAGAGTCGTCATCGCACGTCCAGAGCATCGAATTCGAGGAAGTCACTGCGACGGCCAAGCGGATGGTCATCCGCATCCCGCGGATGGGGCCCAACGAGACCGCGTGCGCGATGGTTACGTTTGAGGTTCGTCGTCGAGCGATCCTGGCGCCGGCCGCTACGGACGACTACGTCGCTCCCAAGCGGAAAAGTCGCGAGCTGCGTCCTTTTCTTGACGCCAGCCCCTATATCGAAACCAAGCGCAGTCAAATCCGCAAAGTCGCTCGTGAAGTCGTCGCGGACGTGGACGGCGACTGGCGGAAAGTGGAAGCGATTTACGACTGGGTACGCGCGAACGTCAAGTATACACGCGGACCAATCAAGGGTGCCTTTGCCGCGTTGAAGGATGGTACGGGCGACTGCGAAGAATTATCGTCTTTGATCATCGCCATGTGTCGCATCAACAATATACCGGCAAGAACCGTGTGGGTGCCCGATCATTGTTATCCGGAATTCTACCTGACCGACAAGGATGGCAACGGGACGTGGTTTCCCTGTCAGGCGGCCGGCACACGTGCGTTCGGGAGCATTCCCGAGTACCGGCCGATCTTGCAAAAGGGCGATAATTTTCGCGTGCCAGAGCTGCGAGAACTACAACGATATGTCGCGGAGCATGTGCAGATCGAAGACGTTCCCGGCGGGAACAAGCCGGAAGTGTCTTTTATCCGAGACGTGATTTCTATCCCGGCCACGCGACGTTGAAATGCCGAGGGTGTTCTTGAGTTGAACCTTTTCGGCCAACCCTGTTTTCCCAAGCGGCCAGCGGCTAAACTGGGGCCAATCTTCGATCAGACCGGGAGGCCTCAATGTCCACGAGCGAAAAGGTACACGCGCGACCGAACACGCAAACGGATCAAGGCGGTGTCGTTGAGCTCGCTCATCCGTTAATCCAACATCATCTGACCCGATTACGGGACGAGCGGACGGGGCCTCACGAATTTCGTAATCTGATTCGCCGCCTGGCGGTTCTTCTGGCCTATGAAGCGACGCAGGATTTGGTCGTACGCGACCGACAAGTCAAAACGCCTCTGACAACCGCGGACGGCCACGAATTGAAGCAGCGCATTGGCCTGGTACCGATCCTGCGCACCGGCTTAGGGATGGTCGATTCGGCGCTCGATTTAATTCCGCATGCCGAAGTCTGGCATCTCGGCCTGTACCGGGACGAAACGACGGCACAGCCCGTCGAGTATTACAGCAACCTGCCGGAGAGCGGCGCGGTCGACGTGGCTCTGATTCTGGATCCCATGCTGGCGACGGGCGGATCGGCCGGCGCGGCACTGGCGACGCTATGCCAATGGGGCGTACCTCAAGTCAAACTGCTCTCGGTGATCGCCTCTCGCGACGGGATTGAGGAAGTGCTTGCCCATTTCCCCGAAGTGCAGATCTTCGTGTGCGCGATTGATTCGGAGCTGAACTCGCAGAAGTTCATTGTGCCGGGGCTTGGCGATGCTGGCGATCGTATCTTCAATACCTTCGCCAGCGATGATTGATCGCGCACCCTGGCCACCCGACCCTCAACCCTCAACCCCCGATCCTCAACTCTCAACTCTCAACTCTCAACTCTCAACCCTCAACTCTCAACTCTCAACTCTCAACTCTCAACTCTCAACTCTCAACTCTCAACTCTCAACTCTCAACTCTCAACCCTCACCACCCATGGAACGAGTCATCAGCTTTTTCGGCCTGTTCGTCATGATCGGATTGGCCTGGTTGATGAGTTCGCACAAGCGGAAAATCAATTTCCGCGTGATTGCGGGCGGACTTTTTCTGCAATTCCTCTTTGCGGCCATCATCCTGGGAACGAAGCCTGGGGAAGTTGTTTTCAAGGCCGCCGGGGCGTTCTTTACGAATCTGATCAGCTACGTGGACGCAGGTTCGAATTTCATGTTTCTGGCGAACTCCGAACTGGAGATTCCTTTCCAGATTGATGGGGAATCGCTGGATTACGCCGAGATCAGGGACGATGTGAATAAGCCAATCAGCGATGCCATTGCCCAGCTGCGCGATCGTCAAGGGACCGCAACGATCACGGTTGGCAACACATCGAAAGAATTTGATCTTGAAAAGGATGATTGGCAGACCGAGTTGAAACAATGGTTGCCGGGGGCCGTTTTCAAATTTAGAGAAAAGAATTTCCCCAGGACGAGGCAGCTGATGACGTCCTTTGCGTTCGGCGTACTGCCTACGATCATCTTCTTCTCGTCACTCATGACAATGCTCTATTATCTTGGCGTCATGCAAAAGGTCGTTGCCTTTTTCGCTTGGATTATGCAGAAGACGCTAGGAACGTCTGGTGCAGAGAGCTTATCCGCCGCGGCAAATATCTTCGTGGGCCAAACCGAGGCACCCCTGGTCATTCGGCCCTACATTGCCAACATGACCCTCTCCGAGCTCAATGTCGTCATGGTCGGCGGGTTTGCAACCATCGCCGGCGGCGTACTGGCCGCATACGTCAGCATGGGAATTGACGCCGGCCACCTGGTGACCGCATCCTTTATTTCTGCTCCTGCCGCTTTGTTGATTGCCAAGGTGATGCATCCCGAAACCGAACATTCGGTAACGATGGGACGCGTCGAGGTCGTTGTCGAAGAAAGAGACGCCAATCTATTGGAAGCGGCAGCGAAGGGGGCCACCGATGGCATGAAACTTGCGCTGAATGTCGGTGCAATGTTGATCGCGTTTCTCGCAATCATCGCGATGATCAACGGTCTCCTCGGATGGGTTGGAGGCTGGTTGGAATTTAGGGGCGATAGCGCATGGACCTTGGAAAAAGGACTGGGCTGGATCTTCTGGCCATTCGCCTGGCTGATGGGTATTCCCAAAGCCGAATGTCGGCACGCTGGTGAATTGCTGGGGATCAAGATGGCGGCCAACGAATTTATTGCGTACGACCAGCTAGGGCGTTGGATGGATGCCGGAGCAGCAAATCCGCTGAGTGAGCGCTCGGTCCGAATTCTCACTTATGCCCTTTGTGGCTTCGCCAATTTCGGATCCATCGGCATTCAACTAGGTGGCATCGGCGGGATCGCCCCGGAACGACGTGGCGATCTCGCTCGACTCGGCCTGCGCGCCATGCTGGGCGGCACGTTGGCCGCCTTCATGACCGCCTGCATAGCCGGCGTGTTGATATGAATGACCAATGACCAAATCCCAATGTCGTAGATCCTGATCCCTCGGGGACCAATGGTTTCGAGCTTTCGTCGTCCACCTTCTACCTTCCTCGTTCGACCCTCCGTCCCCGTATCCCGCACCCCGTATCCCGCACCCCGTATCCCGCATCACGTATCCCGCATCCCGCACCCCGCACCCCGCACCCCGAAGCCCACATGAAAATACTGCTAACCGAAGACCAGCTTCACGACGGCGTCAAGCGCGTGGCTGGCGAAATCAACGACCACTACCGAAATCGGCCGCTGACGATCATCGGCATCCTGACCGGTAGCGTCATTATGCTGGCCGACCTGATTCGGCTATTGGAGATGCCCTTGCGCGTCGGCGTATTGCAGGCGCGAAGCTACCACGGCGCGACGACAACTCGCGGTGAGTTGAGGATCTACGATGAATTGATGCCTGATATTGCTGACCGCGATGTGTTACTGGTCGACGACATCTTCGACACGGGGCACACCCTGCTGCAAGTAATGCAGCGCATGCAGGCGCTCGGACCACGATCGATTCAGTCGCTGGTTCTACTCCGTAAAGAGGGTCGTCAAGAAACGGATCTCGAACCCGACTTCTTCGGCTTTCGCATTCCTGACGAATTCGTTGTCGGCTACGGGCTGGACTACGAAGACGAGTACCGAAACCTTCCTTACCTGGCGACACTGGAAGAAGCGGATCTGTAAACGGCAAGTCGGTTGTGCCCGCGGTTTGTCACCGTTGCGATTCGTCGAGCGCGTTCTTGAGTTTATCAACAACTCCCAAACGTTCGGCCCATGACAGAAGGTACTCGTGGTCCAGTTTTCCCTGTGTAAAAAGAATGTCGCCGACATCGGCAAGATCTCTGGGACGCGCGGCGACGAGTTTAAGAAGAACCAGATCCTCCGGGCTCACCAACCAAATCGCCCGCGATTCCACGTTTGCGGACCGACGACGGGCAACCGCTTCCCGCAAAAAATCGCATTCCGCCAGAAACACATCGACATCGACTCCGTGACCCTGCTCCAAATACAGTCGGAATTTGACCAACGGCATCCCGGCGACTTCATTGACCCACCCGCAGCGGTAGTTTTCAGGAATGGAGTAGCCGGCGTCCTCCAGCGCCGCAAACAATTCCTGCAGGCGCTTGCGATCTAGCGAAATTAACAACCGATGTTCGTAGTTCCGTCTTCAGGCGGTGTCCCCAAGGGCGGTCTGAAGGCTGAACGACAAACCGAAACTTTACCTTCGGTCGCCGCTAAGCATCGCGAAGAATTTTGATCAGTTGGTCGACCGACATCTTGCCGCTCACGTCGGCACCGTCCAGTAGTTGCTGTGCCAGGTCGCGCTTGCGATGATGCAGTTCGACGATTTTTTCTTCGATCGTGCCCTTCGTCACGAGGCGATAGATGGTAACGGGCCGCTGCTGGCCGATGCGGTGAGCGCGGTCGGAGGCCTGGTCTTCCACCGCCGGGTTCCACCAGGGGTCCATGTGGATCACGTAGTCGGCCGCGGTGAGGTTCAGCCCCACGCCGCCAGCCTTAAGGCTGATCAGGAACACGTCGCCATCTCCCGCCTGAAAGGCGTCGATCCTCTGCTGTCGCTGGCGGGCCGGTGTCGATCCGTCCAGGTACTGGTACGTCACCCCCCGCTGGTCCAGAAACTCGCGGAGGATCGTTAAATGGTCGACAAACTGGCTAAAGACCAGCACTTTATGTCGGTTCTCAATTAATTCTTCCAGCGTCTCGGCGAACACGGTCAACTTGGACTCTGGCCCACGCCAGTCAGGCAAAAGCAGCTTGGGGTTGCAGCACATGCGGCGCAACTTCATTAGTTCGGCCAGGACCTGCAAATGCCGTTGGCCTTTCGCCTTGGTTTTTTGCCCACCCTCCTCCAGTCGTTCGAGCGCCGCTTGCCGCAACGATTCGTACAGCGCCGCTTCCTCGACGCTCATTTCGACCTCCAACACGATCTCCGTCCGCGGCGGCAGTTCGTCCAACACCTGATCCTTGGTACGGCGCAGCACGAACGGGTGAATCAGCTTTTTCAGATGCCCGCGAGCGTTCGCGTCGCCCTCCTTTTCGATGGGAACGGCAAATCGCCGGTTGAAGTCGGCACTGGAGCGCAGCAGACCCGGATTGATGAAGCGGAACAGGTTCCAAAGATCGCCCAGATGGTTTTCGATCGGTGTGCCGGTCGTGATGATGCGGAAATCGCCCTGCAAGGCCATGGCCGCCTGCGAGCGCATGGTGCCCATGTTCTTGATGGCCTGCGCTTCGTCCAACACGATCGTGCGAAAGCGGCATTGGGAGAGCATCTCGATTTCCTGCTGCAACAGGGCATAGCTGGTGACCAGCACGTCGCGCGATCCCAACGCATCGATCACGCCCCCGCGATCAGCGTTGTCGTAGCCGAAGCGGATGACGTTCAGGGTCGGCGCAAAGCGGGCCGCCTCGCGCTGCCAGTTGGGGCAGACGGACGTCGGAGCGACCACCAGCGCCGGTCCGTCATTACCCCGCTCGATCAGGGTTGCCAGAACCTGGATTGTCTTGCCCAGCCCCATGTCGTCGGCCAGGCAGGCCCCGGCACCCAGGTGGGCTAGCCGCTGCAACCAGCGGTAACCGTCCAGTTGGTAGTCGCGCAACTCTCCGCAAAAAGTGGACGGCAGTTGCGGTTCCAACTGCTGGGCGGCCTGCAGGCGGTCGAGCTGATCCTTCCAAGACTTGTCCGCGCGCAATGAGCCAACCTCGTCCAACACTTCAGCCAGCGGCGCCGCCGTTAAAGGATGAATGCGGACACCCTTGCCGCTCAGTTCCGTATACGCCTGCACCTCCTCCAGTCGCTTGCGAAACTCGTGCGTCAAGGCGACAAACTGCCGGTCGCCTAGCGGCAAAAAGCGAGTCGGCGTCTGCTTGATCAGGTCCAGCAACTGGCGCATATCGAGAACGCGATTTTCATCAACGTGCAGCTTTCCCGATGCGCTAAACCAGTCCTGGGCGCTGCGAATACTGACGCGGAACTGGCTGATAGAAACCGGAGCCGTGACTTTCATCTTTTCGCCTTCCGGCCAGGCCACAACAACCTCGTCCATGTCTTGTAGATCCTGCAGCTCGGTCAAGACTTCCAGACAATCTACCGGATCGTCGATGGCCCACGGTCCACCCCCTTCGTCCAGCGATTTCAGCGTGCGGCAAGCGTCCAGCACCCTTGCGGCGTGGCGTCGTTCGGCCTTCAGGTCACGGCGGGCCTGCTGCCGGCGACCCTCCACTTCGGCGATCACGGTTTCGCGGCCTTCGCCAGGGCGACAAGTCGTCTCGGCGCCGGGAAAAGGTCGTACCAGCAACTCAGCGCGCAGACCTTCGCCAAGCGGAAACAGATGCACGTGCGCGCGGATCGGCATCGACGGTGGGCAGTTCGCTATCCACCAGGCCCACATCAGAGTGAACGGTCAGCAGGGAAGTCAACGACGCTAAGGTCGTGCGGACCTGTTCGACCGCTTTGGCCGGCGCTTTTAAACCTGCCGGGCCGAGGATTCGCGCGACGTGCCGTTGTTCGGCCGTTACCGAAATGACCTTGATACGACGTTCCGATTCTTTGACGATCACGGTTGAGCTACCATTCACCTCCTCCGGCAGGGGCGGCTCGAACTTCAAGCGGATTTCCCCCTTTTTTTCCGTGACCACCAGTTCCGGCTGGCCCGCCACGACCTCGATATGCGTCTCGCGGTCTTGTTCCCAAAAAACCAGTGGATGGCCAATCAGGTGCGGCATCGCTCGACCGGCGTCTAGCGTGTATTCTGTTTCCGCGTACCGTCCGCCCCAGCCGCGCCCATAGATCTCTTCCTCGATACATGTGCAGATGCGACGGTCCTGGTGCGTGAGGCAGTCCAGCATGTCCGGTTCGAGCCTGAGGCGCTTGAGCGATACATTGCGGCCCTTGGTCCAACCGCGTTGAGTGCGCTTCTGCAACAGCGGCGCTACGCGGAACCAACGTTGGGACTTGTCGCAATCGACCAGCCAGACCATTCGCGTGTCGGCGGGCGCTTGATTCTTTTCGTCTGCCGACGGGTCCCGGCGAACCAGCAGCAACGCGTCCAAGGCCCGTTGCCATGGTTCCTGGTAAGGAATGAATTCGACCAGCCCCACGGCGCCGGACTTTTCGCGGAACGCCGCATGTTCACTCGCAGGCGAGGCGGCGCGATCTTGCAACTGGCTGGCGACGTCGGCAGCTTCAGCGGCCAGCCAGGTGTAGCCGCTGGCCGCGGAGACCCTTTGCAGCTCCGCCAGCCGCGTGGCGGTGATGTCGACGTCGTCTTGCTCCGGTCGGTCTTGCCATAAGGTGAGCAAACCGCCCAGCAGCACACACAGCCAGTCTTCGTGAAGGTACAACGCATGCGATCTGTGGTTCGACGACGACTCGATCCCTACCGTACGCAAGGCCACGATTTGCTGCAGGACGTGGTAGGCCGATTGCCAGTAATTTTTGCGGTCTTCGCTGCCGGCTCGGGCGACCGCCTCGGCCCGCGCCAGCGACTCGGCATCGCCCGCCTTGAGCAGCGCCAGGACGTGCAGCAGCCCGCTGAAATATGGCAGGTAAACCTTCCGCTTGCGGGTTTTTTTCTTCACAGCTTCATAAGCTTTTTCATACTGGGCGAGCGCAGCCTGTGTGTCGCCGGTCAGCAATTCGACTGCGGCCTCCAGCGTCGCGACGATCGCGTGGTTTCCGTACTCGGCCGCGGCGCGACGGACATCGTCGAACTCGCCCCGCAGCAGGTGCAATTCGGCGGCCAGCAGATCAAGCCCCGCATCGGGCCTCGCGTCGCCCCCTTGGCCGCTGGGCAACGGCCACTCGCGCAGAAACGGCAACACGTCTCCCACGGGACAAAGAATGGAGATCCCGCTTTCCAACCAGGCGGCCACCACGCATTCCACAATGGACGGCGGAAACGTGACGAGCCACTGGCCGTCAAACGGGTTTTGACAGATTTGCACCAGCGGATGCGGCTGGCTGGCCGTAATCGGAAAAGTGTTCGAACAGGCGTCGACAAGTTCTGCCAAGAGGGACTCATTATGCCGATACATCGCGATACGGACTTCGCGGATGGCTTCTTCTCTGCTGTGAAACTGGCGGCGGTAAGTGTGTCGCATCAGCGGCACTGCAACGCGCGCCGCCTCGGCCATCGCATCGAAGCTCCCTTCGGCGGCCAGGTGTCGATTGACTCGTTCGATAACGGCGGGATGGCAGCGCGCGTGCGAGCCGTCCCAGGCGAGCACCCCTTTTGTCGCAAGCCGTTCGATGACGCTCAGCAGGGACTTGCCCGTATAAGGCTTTGTGCCCGACTCATACACGCGCAGGGTCCGCAACGCCGCGGCCAGTTTGGTCCGCGCGGTGCCGGCGGTGAGCACGGCGGTAAGCTCAACGAGGGCGCGTTCGTTTTCGTCGAGTGTCAAGTAAAGTTCAAAAGAATCGTTCTTCGTGCCGGCCTCCGCCGAGCGCATTTTCGTGACCATCCGTGCGTCGCATCCTTTCTTTGAGTCGTCCTCTGAGGAGAACCCCGCCTAGCGCGATCCGCCCATCGCTGGGCTCACGATGTGCTCACGAATTGTAAGCCTCCGTCTGCGCAAAATCGATCCCAGAGTTTGCGCTCCATGACCTGCCAAAAAACCGCGCTACCATTGCCCCTTGGGGGAAAATCCACTGGTCGCCACGGATGGCATTGGTCCGTTCTTCGGCGCGGTATCCGAAGAGGTTGCGGGTTGTGCAGCCACTGTTCGCAGCTGCGCGAATCGGGTTCAATCATCAATAATGTGGTCGGTGCGCACCTTTGGAACTGCCGGCCACTGCAAGCGGATTCTCTTCGGGATACACCTTGAAGCGCAAAGCGGGGCAATGCAAGTTCTGGCAAGAACTTTGAGTGCGCAGTCATGCGCCGCCGCGGGCCTGCGATCGCAACGCGCCGCTTCATCAGCTTGGTACCCTGCCACCAGTTTTAACTGGTGCGATGTGATTCTTTCCAGTGGGAAATTGTTTCTGTCGGCTTCAGCCGACTCCCGTTTGCCCCGGCTCAGCGGGTGGCGAGAATGCATAAACAAACTTCACTCAGTCGGCCTCGGCGCGGCATCGTCAATATGGGCTGCCGCCGAATCCCCGTAATCGGCCCGCAATCCAAAAAGGCATCGATGCTAAACAATCTATTTCGCAACTTTTTTTAAAAAAACCTGGCCAAACCTGGCTGGCCGGCGTATACGCATCGTCAGTAGCGGGTGAAAGAAGCCAATAATCAGATAGTCATGGATGCTGCGGAAAACCCGACACCGTTCTACGCTCACACACTCGAAGGCCGCCCCCCCGCTGACTGGGAGTCGCTGGAGGACCATCTTCGTGATGTGGCCGAACTGGCGAGCGAGTTTGCAGCCAAATTCGGTTCCGCTGAGTCGGGGCAGCTCGCCGGCCTGTGGCATGATCTGGGTAAATCCTCGAAAGCGTTCCAGGCATACCTGGAAAAAGAAAATGGTTTCGAGGCGCATCTCGAACAGTACAAGGGCCGCGTCGATCACTCGACGGCCGGAGCGCAGCTCGTAAACGAGAGAATTCAACCCTGGGGTCGACTGCTCGCCTACGTAATTGCGGGACATCATGCCGGGCTCGCGGATGCAACGGGTGGGCGGTCGAGCCTCGATGAGAGACTGCGAAAACCGGTTGAAACAATTGACACCGCCCTTGCCGACTATCTCAGCGCTCGTACCGATCTCAGGCAACCAGAATTGTCAATTGACACAACCGATGAAAGGCGTGCGGCGTTTCAATTCGCACTGTACACACGCATGCTCTTCTCTTGTCTCGTGGATGCTGATTTCCTGGCAACCGAGGCGTTCATGGACCCTGCGAAGTCAGCACAACGACCAACCACTGGGGACCCACTTCGGGCGATGCAAAATGCTTTGAACGAGGAACTTGAAGGACTGGCTAGCCGAGCGGCCGACAATCAAGTCGGCCGACGCCGGCAATCGGTACTCGCTGCCTGTCGGGCAGCGGAAAAGGAGGAGCCTGGTCTCTTCACGTTGACCGTGCCGACCGGCGGCGGAAAGACGCTCTCGTCTCTGGCCTTTGCCCTTGGGCACGCGCTACACCACGGGATGGAACGTGTGATCTACGCGATCCCGTTCACTAGCATCATTGAACAGACTGCCGGCGTCTTTCGAGACATGTTTGAACAATTTGGTGACGACCTCGTTGTCGAACACCACTCGAATGTTGACCCAGACGCTGAGCATGAAACAGTTCGTTCACGCCTTGCAGCCGAAAATTGGGATGCGCCTCTCGTAGTCACCACGAATGTACAGCTCTTCGAGTCGCTCTTTGCTGCCCGCACGTCACGGTGTCGGAAACTCCACAATCTGGTGGGCAGCGTGATCGTGCTGGACGAGGCACAATCAATTCCAGTCGAACTCTTGCGACCTTGTTTGGCCGTATTGCGAGAACTTGCATCCGACTATCACTGTTCGATCGTTCTTTGCACCGCAACACAACCGGCCCTCGGTTTCCGGCACGACTTCCCCATCGGACTAGTTGACATTCGAGAGATTATTCCCGAACCGGAGCAACTCTATCGACAAATGAAGCGTGTTGAGGTGAAATCTCTCGGGCCAGTATCCGACGACGAGTTGGTCGAACGATTCGCCCAGGAACGTTCGTTCTTGGCCATCGTCAACACGCGAGCACACGCGGCCAGATTGTTTGGCGCACTTCGAGAAATGTCCGAAAGCGACGATGCGAGTTTTCATTTGAGCACGAATCTGTGCGGCAAACATCGTGCTGGACAAATCGAGGAAATCCGGCAGAGGCTCAAGGACGGCGCGCAGTGCCGCGTTGTAAGCACGCAACTGATCGAGGCAGGTGTCGATGTCGATTTCCCTGTCGTCTATCGCGCGATGTCGGGAATCGATTCGATTGCCCAGGCTGCCGGGCGTTGTAACCGGGAGGGTCGAAGTCAATCGGCGACTGTGTGGGTGTTTGACCCCACCGATGTTAAGCTCCGTGGATACCTGGCGTCCGTGGCCGCGTCGGCACAGGAGGTTGCGCCCGATTTCGACGATTTGCTCGATCCGGCTGCCGTGGCTAGCTATTTCGAACTGCACTACTGGAAACAAGCGGGCGACAACCGATGGGATGACCGGCACGTAATGGATTGCTTTCCAACACCGGCCCAGAAGTTTGCGTTCGACTTCCGAACCGCCGCCGAGCGTTTCCGCATGATCGAGGATGCCACCAAGCCGGTATTTGTCCCTTACGGAGCGGAAGGGGCGAAACTGATCGAACGGCTGCGCACTGACGGACCGTCGCAGTGGCTACTTCGCCGGCTTCAACGTTACACGGTCGGTGTTTACGAACAAGTCTACAACCAGATGGTCGGTAGCGATGTCGAGGAGCTACCCGGCGGCTACGCGGTGCTGATTAACCGAGATATCTACGATGAGCAACTTGGATTGAGGACCGATCGGCTAGGGTATCAGGACGTGGAGAGTCTGTGCGGAGTGTGAAACAGAAGTTCAGAAAACGAAAGTAGGAAGCCATGTCACAAAAATCCCCCATCCGCCTCAAAGTCTGGGGCGATTATGCCTGTTTCACTCGCCCTGAGATGAAGGTCGAGCGGGTGAGCTATGACGTCATCACCCCCTCAGCGGCTCGAGGCATCCTGGAAGCGATCTACTGGAAGCCGCAAATCCGCTGGGTCGTTGAGCGGCTGCACGTGCTGAAACCAATTCGCTTCACGAACCTCCGCCGCAACGAGGTTTCGGCAAAGGCCTCGGCCGCGAATGCCAAGAAAGCAATGAAGGGGACGCTGGGGCACCCGCTGGAACTTGTGATCGAAGAAGACCGCCAGCAGCGGGCGGCGACTATTCTGCGCGATGTCAGCTACGTGATCGAGGCTTGCTTTGAACTCCTCGACGAAAGCGAGCCGGTCGAGAAGCACTACAACATGTTCAAACGGCGCGCTGAAAAGGGGCAGTATTTCCACCATCCCTATCTCGGCACCCGCGAATTTCCATGCGATTTCGAGTGGATCGACGGGACGATCCCCGAGTCGGAGCTATCGGGCGAGCAAGACCTCGGCTACATGCTGCAAGACATCGAGTTCTCGCCGACCGACGGAAAAGAGTTCGATACGATCGACAGCCACAGTGGGACGACACTCCGCGCAATTCCGCGTTTCTTCCGGCCAATGATGGTGAACGGTGTCATCGACGTGCCGAAACTTCGCGACCAGGAGATTAGTCAATGATCCTTCAATCGCTCAACGCCTATTATGAACGCCTGGAAAAAGATCCCAATGTCGATATCGCGCCGTTCGGATTCAGCCGGCAGCAAATCAGCTTTTGCGTCGTGCTGAACAAGGACGGTTCATTGCACGAAATCGAGGACATTCGAGACCAGGATGAAAAGAAACGCATTCCGAAGTCTGTCGTCGTGCCGGGTAATGCCAAACCGCCAGGGTCGGGTATCAACCCTTGCTTTCTTTGGGACAACCCGGCTTATTTGCTTGGCTACAAGGCGGACGACTCGAAACCCGAACGAACCCGGCAGTCGTTCGAAGCGTTTCGGGCGCGGCACGTCGACACGGAAGCGGCCATGGGCGACGCCGAGTTCTCAGCCGTTTGTCGTTTTCTTCAAGAGTGGGAGCCGTCGCGCGCGGCAGATTACGAGACGCTAGTTGAAATCTCAACCGGGTTTGGCGTTTTCCGACTTCGCGGCCAAAAGCAATTTATTCATGAAAGCGACGCTGTCCAAGCGTGGTGGAAACATCAGATCGAATCGATCGAAGCGAATGACAACGAGAGTGACGCTTCGGGCCAATGTCTCGTGACGGGGGCCGACGGCCCGCTTGCGAGGCTTCACGAACCGAAGATCAAAGGCGTGTGGGGAGCGCAGTTATCCGGCGCGGCGATCGTATCGTTCAATCTGGACGCTTTCGAGTCCTACGGCAAACAACAGAGCCTGAATTCACCTGTTGGAGAACGAGCGGCATTTCAATACTGCACAGCACTCAATCGGCTGTTGTCAAGAAACAGTCAGCAACGGATTCGATAATGGGCGATGTCTCGACCGTTTTTTGGACCGAGCAACCTACGGAGGCAGAGAATTTGCTGCCGTGGGTATTTGGGTCGACAAAGAACGCTGAAGACGAAACGCAGCGAAATGCTATCGAAAAAACGCTCCGACAAATTGCCTCAGGCGACTACCCGACTGAGTCGGCAAACCCGACACACCGTTCTACGTGTTAGGCTTGTCGCCTAACGCAGCCCGCATTTCGGTTCGATTCTGGTGGCCAAGCACTCTCGGCGCAGTTAATCGAGAACTTGCATCGACACTTTGCTGATTTGCGGATTGGCGTTCAGATCGCGATCAGGAGTTTCCCGCCGTTTGGCAACTGGTTCGCGAGACCGTCCGCGCCTCTAAAGATATCCCTCCGCTTCTAAGCGGTGCGGTGATGTGTTCGGTACTCACAGGCGCACCATACCCAAGTATGCTGTTTTCCTCGATCGTGCGCCGCATCCGCGCCGATCGCGAAGTCCGTTACGTTCGGGCGGCGGTGCTTAAAGCCTGTCTTAACCGCAATACCCGTCTTGGAATTGAACCACTCAAAAAGGAGATTTCTATGGCACTCGATCCCGATCGGCCTGAACCCGCCTATCGTCTAGGCCGGCTATTCGCTGAACTTGAAAAGACCCAGGAAGACGCCCAGCCTGGCATTAACGACACGATCAAGGACCGGTACTTTGGTGCGGCATCGGCAACGCCCGGCAGCGTGTTTCCCCGCTTGATTCGACTCAGCCAACATCATCTTGGCAAGCTCGAAAAAGGTACTCGTACCTATCACGAGAAGCGAATTCAAGAGATCGCCGGAGGCCTCGACGATTTTGCATCTCACCTGAGTCTGCGTGACCAAGGGCTGTTCGCCATAGGGTACTACCATCAGCGACAAGATATTTTCACGAAGAAATCTGATACGGCTACCACAACAACCCCGGAAAAGGAGTAATTCGTTATGACCTCACGCTATGATTTTGTTTACGTATTCGACGTCAAAGACGGCAACCCAAACGGCGATCCTGACGCAGGCAACCTCCCGCGGATCGACCCCGAAACCGGCCAGGGATTGGTGACCGATGTTTGTCTAAAGCGTAAGATTCGCAATTTCGTGGGACTCGTCCACAACGAGGATCCGCCTTTTGAAATTTATGTGAAAGAAAAGGCTGTGCTGAATTTGCAGCACGAAAGAGCGTACAAGGAATGCAAGCTCAAATCGGAGAAACGAAAATTGCCAACGAAGTTGGAGGACGCCACCAAGGTAACTGCCTGGATGTGTAGCAACTTCTTCGATATTCGGGCGTTTGGTGCAGTGATGTCGACTGATGTGAACTGTGGACAGGTTCGCGGGCCAATCCAGCTTGGGATCGCCCGAAGTATCGAGCCGATCGTGTCTCAGGAACACGCCCTCACGCGTTGTGCTGTGACGACCGAGAAGGAAGCCAAGGAGCAATCGGGCGACAATCGCACGATGGGCCGAAAGTTCACGGTTCCGTACGGCCTTTACCGCGTCCACGGTTTCATCAACCCGCACCTCGCTGAGAAAACAGGATTCAATGAAAACGGAGAGGATCTCGATTTGTTCTGGACCGCCCTCGCACAGATGTTCGAGGCCGATCGCTCTGCCGCGCGAGGGGAAATGGCCCCGCAGGCGTTGATCGTGTTTGAACACAAAGACTCGCTCGGCAACGCGCCCGCCCACAAGCTTTTCGAGCGTGTTACGATCAAACGCACCGATCCGCAAAACGGTGAGTTGACGCCTGCTCGTACTTTTTCTGACTTCAGTGTGGAAGTCAACGAGGCCGACTTGCCTGACGGGATAACGGTGCATCGTCGCATCTAAGGCACGTGCAATGCCCTTCACCGAAGACCAACTCCTGCCGATCAGTGCCGTCCAGCACCTGCTGTTCTGCGAGCGGCAGTGTGCGCTGGTTCCTATCGAACGGCTATCGGCCCAATATCAGTGGATGGTTCCAATCCAATGATTAACATGACGAATGGCAAACCGGGAGGAACTGAAATTGAAAAAGTATCATTCGACGGCCTCGAACGTGAACCGGCGCGAGGCGATGGTGATGGGGCTGGTGATCCGGACTTTCCAGCGCGAGGATTTGCCGTCGATGATTGTTTCAAGCTCGCCTTCCTGCGCGAAAATCTCGCGCCGAACGAAGAAGTGCAAAGTCAGGCCCTAATTGTCCCAATTCAAATTGGCCGTCGTCTGTGTACAAATGTAATTTGACGTCCGCCGAAAATGTGCCTGAATTGGAAATCATGACAATGCCCGATGAAATTGAAAAACGAGTTGAACAATACCAAGGCGACAAAAAGCTTGATCTTGAATCATGCCTCGGTGCCGGAACTCAAGGTAGTGTATTTGTCTTCAATAATCCACTCCAGTCTCGTCGCGTTGCCGTCAAGTTCCACCAACAGGAGATCGCCTACCAGCGAGAACGGGACGTCTATTTGCGGCTGAATGAATTGGAAATTGTTGAAGTGCATGCCCACGAAGTCCCGCAGCTTATCGACTTTGACGACGAATTGCTGGCGCTCGAAATGACGATCGTCAGCCCGCCGTTTGTGCTTGATTTTGGTGGAGCCTACCTTGATCGGCCGCCTGATTATTCACCAGAAGTCTGGGCCGACTGGCGAGCCATGAAGTCCGAAGCGTTCGAAGGCAACTGGCCCGCCGTTCAACAAATACTCGCCGAATTTGAATCGTATGGAATCTACGTCGCCGATTTGAATCCCGGAAACATCAAGTTCTGAATTTAGACAGAATCGTCGCGATTCCCCTCATGTACACCGAAGACCAACTCCTGCCGATTTCTGCTTTACAGCATCTGCTGTTCTGCGAGCGGCAGTGTGCGCTGATTCATATCGAAGGGCTCTGGGCCGAAAACCGGTTGACGGTCGAGGGGCGACATCTGCACGAGCGGACGCACGACGAACGCCGTGGCGAATCGCGGCCGGGAGTACGCATCACCCGCGGATTGAACTTGTGCAGCTATATGCTGGGACTGGTCGGCAAGGCCGATGTGGTGGAGATTGAAAGGGTCGAGGGTCCAGGGTTGAGGGTCGAGAGCTGGGCAAGGGACCAGAGACAAGGGGCGAGGGGCGAGATCCAGCAGGAGCAAAGCTCTCGACTCTCGACCCTCAACTCTCAACTCCTTCGCGTCGTCCCGGTCGAATATAAACGCGGTCGGCCCAAGAAAGACGGCAGCGACCGCGTGCAACTTTGGCGCAAAGCCTCTGCCTGGAAGAGATGCTGGGCGTCGAGATTGCCGAGGGCTTTCTGTACTACGGCCGCCGCCGCCGCCGCACCGGTGTTGCAATCGACCAGGCACTGCGCGATCAGACGCTTACGGCAATCACCCGCCTGCACGAAATGATCCAGTCCCGGCAAACCCCGCGGGCGCAGTACGAAAAGAAATGTGATCGCTGCTCGCTCAAGGACCTCTGCCTGCCCCAGGCCCTGCGGCCCCGCGCTACTGCCGCTCGCTACCTGGCCCGGGCCGTGGCCGGTGAGGTGGGAGCGGTGATGGAGGAGGTTGAGGGTTGAGAGTTGAGAGTTGAGAGTTGAGAGTTGAGAGTTGAGAGTTGAGGGTTGAGAGTTGAGGGTTGAGAGTTGAGGGTGGAAAGCGGTGACGAGAAACAGATTAGCAGGCGCTTAACCGTATTAGAAAAGCCGTTCTGTCAGCTTTAGTCCCGGCGCCGGGATCTGCCACCAGTTTCAACTGGTGGTGTCGATACCTAACTAATCTTAAACTAGCCCGCTTTAGCGGGGCTTCTCGAAAGGGTTTTAACCATGGCATCGCATGTATTCCATGAAATCTATCTGCACCTGAATTGGCACACCAAAGAGGATCGCGGAATCCTGACCCCAGAGTGTGAGCCGGTGGTGCATCAATTGATTACTGAACGCTGCCAGAAGACCAAGGGAGTCTACTTCCATGGCATCGGAGGCACTGCGACGCACGTCCACCTGGCCATCAACATCGAGCCCCACGTCACCATAAGCGAGCTGGTCAAAGACCTGAAAGGCGGCAGCTCGCACGATGCCAACGAGCGGCTGAAGAAGAAGCTGCTTTATTGGCAGCGCGGCTACGGCGTGGTGAGCTTTGGCAAAAACAATCTGGACTGGGTGCTGGAATATATTGCTCGCCAGAAGGAACACCATGGCTGCGACAAGGGACTGCAGGAAAGGTTGGAAAAGATTACTGAGGATGAGGACGAAGAAACTTGACTGGCCGGCCACTCATCTACGAGTATGTCTGAAGACCGGACTAGAAGTCCGGCTAAAGCCGGCTTGATTGTGTGTTTGGAGCCTCTTTTCCACCAGCTAAAAGCTGGTGGCAGACAGGGAGTCGGCTAAAGCCGACTAAACATGTCCGCCGGGAGTTTCATCCAGATGGCCCTGCTCAGCACACAATGAAATGCGATTTCAAAAAACAGCTCTTCGATACTTTGAACTGAATGGTTGCCGGAATCAGTCAGCTTTAGTCCCGGCGCGCCGGGATTTGCCACCAGTTTTAACTGGTGGAAGGGGGACAATACACAAATCCCGTATAGCCGGCTTTAGCCGGGCTACTCGACTAGGTTTTAACCATGTCAGTGCAACATGGACCCTGGTGTTCTTACTCAAGGAGCAAACCAAAGAAGAGTATGTCTGAAGACATGAAGAAAAGTCCCGCCGAGGCGGGCTTGATGGTTTTTTGTGGGCCATATCCCACCAGCTGAAGCTGGTGGCAGACAGGGAGTCGCCTGAAGGCGACTAAGAAAAAGGATGTCACCATACCAAATCAAGACAACCGTTTCCCGGGTGTCATGACATGAAACAGCACCTCAATACACTGTTTGTCACCACGCAGGGCGCTTATCTGAAAAAGGATGGCGAAGCGGTGGCGGTACGGATCGACAAGAAAACGGCGTTGCGCGTGCCGCTGAACAACCTCGGCTCAATCGTCTGCTTTGGCCGCATCTCTTGCAGTACTCCCCTGTTGGGGGCGTGTGCCGAGCGGGGAGTGGCGGTGTCGCTGATGACCGAGTACGGCCGGTTCCTCGCCGCCGTCAACGGGTTTACGCCCGGCAACGTCCTGCTGCGACGCGAACAGTACCGGCGGGCCGACGACCTGGATGCCTCGGCCAACATCGCGCGTGCGTGCGTGATCGGCAAACTGGCCAATTACCGCACCGTGCTGCGACGAGCCGCTCGAGAACATCGCCAGCCGCAGGTAGTCGAAGCGTTGACCCGCGCCGCCGGACGGATTGATCAGGGCCTGCAGGAACTGGCGCGCGAGACGTCACTCGACAGAGTCCGTGGCATGGAAGGCGAGAACAGCGCGACCTATTTCGGGGTATTCGACCACCTGATCGGCGACCCGGCCGGACAATTTCGTTTTTCCGGTCGCAACCGTCGTCCGCCGCTGGACCCAGTCAACGCCTTGCTGTCGTTCTTGTACAGTATGCTGGCCAACGATGCACGAGCGGCGTGCGAAGCGGCCGGGCTGGACGCCGCCGTCGGGTTCCTGCATCGCGACCGCCCCGGCCGACCGAGTCTGGCACTCGACCTGATGGAAGAGCTGCGACCTGTGCTGGCCGACCGGCTTGTGCTGTCGCTGATCAATCGGCAGCAGGTCAAGGCCAAGGACTTTACCACCAGCGAAAGCGGCGCGGTTGTGATGAATGACAAGGCCCGCAAGACGGTGTTGGCCGCTTACCAGAAACGCAAACAAGAGACCTTGCGGCACCCCTTCCTGGACGAAACGATCACACTGGGGTTGCTGGTCCACATCCAGGCTCGATTGCTGGCCCGCCTGCTGCGGGGCGATCTGGATGCCTACCCGCCATTTGTCTGGAAATAGGAGAATCACAACGATGATGGTGCTGGTAACCTACGACGTGGCCACATCGGATCGGGCCGGGCAACGGCGACTCTCGCGTGTCGCCAAGACCTGCCTGGACTATGGGCAACGAGTACAGTACTCCGTATTCGAATGCACAGTGACACCGGCCGAATGGGTTGAATTCCGCAAGCGGCTGGAGGACGAGATTGATCCGACGGAGGATAGTTTGCGTTTCTATTTTCTCGGCAAGAACTGGCACCGGCGTGTTGAACACGTCGGGTCCAAACCGAGCGTCGACTTGGACGGACCGCTGATTGCCTGAACAAGTTGTGCCTTGCTTTGGCTGATGGGCGCGAGCCAGACTTTGGATGGAGGAATTGACCCTCCAGATCCGATCTCGGCCGCAGTCCCCCGCGAACCCGAAGTAGACGCCGATTCCTTGAGGGATCGCGGCGGCGCTAAACAGTTGTCAGCCAACAGATTTCGACCGACCGTGTGATACCTGACTGCCGCAGCCTTGCATATCGCGAGCAGATCCGCGAATTGCCCGTCGCAGACACTTTGCTGCCAATGACTTACAATGGCGGGATCGCCCGCTCACGAGCGGGCGCGGATTGAAACTCGTGCCAAGCCGATTGATCGCAGTGTCGCCGCTGATCGCCCGCTCACGAGCGGGCGCGGATTGAAACAATCGTACAGTCGGCTAGCAGTACGCTCCATGAATCGCCCGCTCACGAGCGGGCGCGGATTGAAACCAGGACATCAGCGTCGAGCTGCTCCGATGCGCACACATCGCCCGCTCACGAGCGGGCGCGGATTGAAACTGCGTAATCATGCCGACGCAGCATCGGCGATGCCGTGATCGCCCGCTCACGAGCGGGCGCGGATTGAAACGTCGTCAGCCATGACGACATGATCGCAGTCGCACGATCGCCCGCTCACGAGCGGGCGCGGATTGAAACTCGATACGACATGCCAGCACGCTCGTAGATCCGACATCGCCCGCTCACGAGCGGGCGCGGATTGAAACTGCGATTGATGGCCGATCGCTGGACGTGGCGAACCTGGATCGCCCGCTCACGAGCGGGCGCGGATTGAAACACTAGTCGATCGACAGATCGGCAAGCCGACAGGCGAATCGCCCGCTCACGAGCGGGCGCGGATTGAAACTCAGTCGATCGTCGCAGGCTCGACGCTTGCGTGAACGACATCGCCCGCTCACGAGCGGCGCGGATTGAAACCACGAATCGCGCTCGCCGACGTCTGAGTCGCTTGGAATCGCCCGCTCACGAGCGGGCGCGGATTGAAACATCAGCGCAGGTCGGCACCGGCCTCGCGATGCGCTATCGCCCGCTCACGAGCGGGCGCGGATTGAAACTCGATGTTGCGTCCAACATGCTCGACGTTGCGTCAAGATCGCCCGCTCACGAGCGGCGCGGATTGAAACCAGATTTGCTGCACGCCAATCGAAACGAGCCGCAGATCGCCCGCTCACGAGCGGGCGCGGATTGAAACTGTGATGGACGAACGGTTTTTAACGCAACATGAGCGATCGCCCGCTCACGAGCGGGCGCGGATTGAAACGCCATACACTGGCGATCGTACGTCAACAGCACGCCAGATCGCCCGCTCACGAGCGGGCGCGGATTGAAACGGAGTAACTCACGATGGCCCGTCAACGACTTGCATACATCGCCCGCTCACGAGCGGGCGCGGATTGAAACTCGCTGCCAGCGGCTGCTTGATTGTCGGCACGTCGGATCGCCCGCTCACGAGCGGGCGCGGATTGAAACACGCTCGACTTACGTCCAGGACCGGGCCACGTTATCGCCCGCTCACGAGCGGGCGCGGATTGAAACAATAACAACATCGGAGAAATAGCCAAACCCAAAATCGCCCGCGCGTGACGACTACGCTACTTCGTCCAGCACAATCTGGCCGGAGCGAATCGCTTGGAGAAATTCGGCGTTGCTCGAGAGAAGGTCTTGGTGCTCGTATAGTTCGTCGATCGCCATCCAGTATACGGCTGCGACCTCCAAATCGTTGGGCCGCGGTTCCGACGATAGTGGCAAGCGGGCTCGCCACCATGAAATCCGTACCCGCCATGGCGTGACGCTTTCCCAGATTCGTCCGACCGGATGGATCGCAATATCCAACTCTTCGTCCAGTTCGCGTATCAGTGCGGCTTGTTCCGTCTCTCCCTTCTCGATGCCGCCGCCTGGAAAGCACAATGCCCCTGGCGCGACGACGTGCGGCGAACGGCGGATGACGAGAAAACGGCCGTCGCGCACGATAACAGCCACGACACCGTGTTGATCAATGACCAATGTTCAAGCCCTAATGACCAATAACTAATAGCGACTCACCGCTGAAAGCGATCCGGAAGCAGTTCGTCCAAGCGTACTTCACGCACGGCATTTCCCCGATCGACGTGAACAATCAGAATCGGCAGGTCGTCACAGAACTCGGCCAGGAACTGGCGGCAAGCGCCGCACGGCGCGGCGCCGTCGGCCGTGGCCACAGCCAGCGCTCGAAACTTTCGCTGCCCGGCCGCTACGGCGGCTACGGCCGCCACGCGTTCTGCACAAATCGTTAACCCATACGAACTGTTCTCAACGTTGCATCCCGTGAACGTTTCATCCGACGCCGTGAGGAGGGCTGCCCCGACAAGGTACTTGGAAAAGGGGGCATACGCCGCAGTGCGGGCTTCAAGCGCCGCGCTGATCAAATCGTCTCGCAGCTGCCCATCAGGAAAGGAGGCCTCACTCGACATCAACCAGTCTCCCCGCGATTAAGATGCTTTCCGCAATCGCATTGTCCGCGATTTGAATCACGGAATCCAGCAATGGCCTAATTCGCGACGCGTCCGCCGGGTCGGCGAAAACGCGCATTGCTGGCTGGCCTTGATCGATCTTGTCGCCCAATCGAACCAGCATTTCGATACCCACCTCGTGATGAATTCGGTCCGTCATGACTTTGCGGCCACCACCCAGCTCGATGATCACCCAGCCCAGCTTATTGGCGTCGATCCCCACCACGTATCCAGAACGCGGCGCAACCATTCGGACGCGGGTGCGACCTGACGCACCGCCCGCGGATCGCCGTTTTGGGCAATCACCATTTCGTCAAACTTCTGCCGCGCATTCCCGGAAGTCAGTTGCTCGTTTAGCGTCGCCGTCGCTGCATCCAGATTGCGGCTGATCCCTGCCGCAACCAACAGTTCAGCACCCAGGGCCAGCACAAGCCGCTGAAGATCCGCAGGACCGTTCATTTCCAAGGTCGCAACCGACTCGTCGACTTCCACGGCGTTGCCAATCATCCGCCCCAGCGGCTGATTCATATCCGTTAGTAACGCGGTCGTCTTGACATTCATGTTCGCTCCGACGCGGACCAGAGACGCCGCAAGTTCACGGGCGTCCTCCAAGGTCTTCATGAACGCACCGGAACCAAACTTGACATCAAGCACCAGCGCATCGAGGCTTTCGGCCAGCTTCTTGCTCATGATACTGGAGGTAATCAGCGGCACCGACTCGATCGTGCCGGTCACGTCGCGTAGCTGATACAATTTCCGATCCGCCGGCGCCAGGTCGTGCGTCGTGCCGCAGATGACGCATCCGACTTGCTCGCTTATGTTCCGTAACTCGTCCTGCGACAGCTCCGTGCGGAATCCTGGAATCGCTTCCAGTTTGTCCAACGTTCCGCCAGATGCCCCAAGACCTCGTCCCGAAATCATCGGAACGACCAGGCCACAACAGGCTAACAGCGGGGCGAGAACGAGCGAAACCTTGTCGCCGATGCCGCCCGTCGAATGCTTGTCGACGCGTGGACGTCCATCGTCCGAGCGAGGGAGGGTCGTGCCGCTCGCTAACATCTCGGAGGTCAGCGCCGACGTCTCCTCCGCCGACATGCCGCGCAGACAGATCGCCATCGCCAGAGCGGCCATCTGATAGTCCGGGATCGATCCGCTGGCAAATCCCTGTACGAACTGCCGGATCTCGTCTGCCGTCAACGACTGGCCATCGCGCTTCTTGATAATGATCTCGGCTGGTGACATGGGGAGTCGGTGTTCGGTAATCGGTAATCAGTAATCGGTAATCAGTAATCAGTAATCCGAGGCCAGTACGCCCAGAACAATGGATTGGAGTTTCGACGCGGCAGATTCGACGATGGCTACGACTTCCTCGCCGCTGGTACTCTCCAGCGCGTCGGGACGACACATGTTGGCGACCGTCGACAAGGCCAGTACTCGTAAGCCGGCGTGCGCGGCCACAATGACTTCTGGAACGGTCGACATGCCTGCCACGTCGGCCCCGATGCGCCGCAAAAACCGGTATTCCGCCCGAGTCTCGTAGTTCGGTCCGCGCAGTGCCGCGTAGACGCCCACGTGTGCGACGAAATTCTCGCGGCGGGCAATGGATCGGGAATAGTCTATCAGCGCACGGTCGTACGGCGCCGACATGTCCGGGAATTGGGGTCCGAGGCGATCGTCGTTGATACCAATCAGCGGGTTCACCCCCATCAGGTTGAGATGATCCTCGATGATCATGATGTCGCCAGACTGGTAGTTGGGGTTTAACCCGCCCGCGGCATTCGAAACGATCAGCAGCTCGATCCCCATCGCCTTCATGACGCGAACCGGCAACGTGATCTCATCGGCCGGGTGACCTTCGTACGAATGAAAACGCCCCTGCATGGCGACCACGGGAACTCCGGAAAGGCTGCCGCACACGAGTCGACCCTGGTGGCCGACGGCCGTCGATTCCAAGAAATGCGGAACGTCGGAGTATTCGAAAACCGTTGACTCAACGATCTGGTCTGCCAGTCCCCCCAGGCCGCTGCCCAAGATGATGCCCGCGCACGGTTTTATCGGCCAGCGGCTGCGAACGAAGGATGCGGACTCTTCGATCTGGGTGTACACGGGGGGAGAGGGTTGAGAGTTGAGAGTTGAGAGTTGAGAGTTGAGAGTTGAGAGTTGAGAGTTGAGAGTTGAGAGTTGAGAGTTGAGAGTTGAGAGTTGAGAGTTGAGGGTTGAGGGGAGAGGGTTGGGGGTAGGGGGTTGGGGGTTGGGTGGCGAGTCCAAAGTCCCGAACGTCCTACGGTCCTAGCCTGCGTTTCGAACGTGCTCCAGCAGACCCAACACGATAGCGCGTAACTTCGGTTCAGCGGCGTTCGCGGTGGCAACAATTCGATCGACATCCGCCACTTCGAGCGCATCGGGCAGGCACATATCCGTCACTACCGAGAAACCGACCGTTCGCAGACCACAGTGGGCAGCGGTGATGGCTTCGGGAATCGTCGACATCCCGACGACGTCTGCACCGATCGAGCGCAAGAAGCGGTATTCCGCTCGTGTCTCCAGATTCGGCCCCGTGACAGACGCCAGGACACCCTTGTGCGCGACCACGTTCTCGCGGCGTGCGATTTCCATCGCGACGTTGATCAACTTCTGGTCGTAGGGTTCCGACATGTCCGGAAATCGCGGTCCCAGTCGATCGTCATTCACGCCAATCAGCGGGTTGTCGGTCATCAAGTTGATGTGGTCCTCGATCACCATGACGTCACCCAAGCAGTAATTCGGATTCAATCCTCCGACCGCGTTCGAAATAACTAACAGTTCAGCGCCCATCTGTTTCATAACACGAACGGGCAGGGTGATTTGTTTCGCAGCATGGCCCTCATACAGATGAACACGGCCATCCATCGCCATGATTTTCAACCCACATAGCGAACCACAGACCAGACGGCCGCGGTGGCTCTGCGCTGTTGAGTGCGGGAAATGAGGAATTTGCTCGTAGTCGATTGCCGCATCGACATCGATCTGTTCGGCCAGGCTACCCAAGCCAGTCCCCAGGATGATCCCGACTTGTGGCGGATGTTTCCATTTCGAGCCGATGAGTTTGGCGGCTTCTTGGATCTGGTCAAACAATTCAAGCATTTTTTGATTGCGGATTTGGGATTGCGGATTGCGGACTTTGGATTTGGTGTGATCGGGATTCGTTAGTCAGTAATCGATAATCAGTAATCAGTGGTCATCGGAAAGAATAGGAGTTAATAGGTTGACGGGTCAGAAGCTGAGGAGGCCAGACCGCGTTCTTCGTCGACCAGGGCTTGTGTCGAGCTGGTGCCAAGTCGCGTCGCGCTAATTCCACGAACTTCCGCGCGACGTCCAACGAGCGTATTCCGCCGGAGGCCTTCACACCGACTCGTTCCGAGCAGCTCGCTCGCATCAGGGCGATATCCTCGAACGTGGCGCCGGTCGACTTCATTGTGCCATCGGACTGTTTGACGAAGCCAAAACCGGTCGACGTCTTGACAAACGCCGCACCCGCATCTTCACAACAGCGACAGAGTTGCTTTTTCTGTTCGTCGTCCGCCAACAAACCGGTTTCGAAAATTACCTTAACGATCGCGCCGTTCTGCTTCGCAGCCGCAACGGTCGCGGCGATGTCTTCCCGGACTCCATCCCAATCACCCGCAAAGACCTTTCCCAGATTGGCAACCATATCCAGCTCGACCGCGCCTGCCTTGCATGCCTCATGGGCCTCGGCAACTTTGACCGCCGTTTCACAAGCGCCATGGGGAAAGCTAATGACGGTCGACACTTTCACGGTCGAACCCTCTAAGAGTTGAGCCGCTTTTCGAACCATATACGGTTTGACACACACGCTGGCCGCCCCAACATCATCACAGAGCCGACAGGCCTCCTGCAGATCCTCATCCGTTTGCGTCGGATGGAGTACGGCGTGATCTATGTATTGGGCGATGGAGTCAGGCATGGTCGGGATTCCACTCAACTCCTTATTCTGCACGACCGTTCGCGGACGGCAGAGATACCGCGCTAGTTCGTAATCGCTACTGACTTGGAAGGTAGTAGAAGATCGACGACCAGCGGCCAGTGATCCGACGTCTTCAGATCCGTCAAACGGCACACAAAGGCTCGTTGAATACCCCGGGACAGCGACTTATGCACTAGGATATGGTCAATCATCGTATAAACATCGCCTTCGTCCGCCACCGCGTTTTCGTTGAGATCCCAGTGCGACGTGTACCGATCGGCGATACGTTTAATGTGTGCCGCCACATTGACTAGTTCGTCTCCGGCAGCATCGTCGCCAGCATCGTCATCGTAGTCCTTCAGCTGCTTGATCACGCGCGTCTTCGTGCTGCGGGCCGGATCACGGTCGGGAACGTCTGGATCATAATCGTTCAGGTCTCCCAGGACAATCGGCGTGTATCCTCGTGCGACGATCTCCTTTTGGATGATGCGTCGGGCGATCTGCACTTCGGCCGTGCGCCGGGCGTTCGAGTAGTCATCACTCGGATCAGCCTTGAGATGCAGCCCCAGTAGACCCAGCTTACGATCGTCCACGGTGATGTGAAGTACGGAATGCCGAATCAACGCCGCTTCGCGTTCGACACGTTCGTTCTTTTCATTCGTAAACGCATAGGGTTCCCGCCACGTCATGTCCCCCTGGGGCGAATAAAAGTTCCGAATCGGTTCGCCGTCAATCAGATCCGCTTCGAATCGCGACACAAACGCCACATCAAAGCCAGTAAATCGATCCTTCGATTCGATATGGTACGCTCGATACTGGTCCAAGCCTTTTTCCTTCAGGATCTCAATCAACAAATCAACGCTCGGCTTGGACGTGACCTCCAGCAGGGCCATCACATCCGGCTGCAGCGTTTCGATAACATCCGCCACGCGTTCAATATGCGCACGTCGGGCTGTTTCCCAGCGATAACGGCGTAACAGGGAATCGTCCGTGTCAGGCGCGGCGAGACATTGTGTGTTAAAAGCGACGATACGCAAAGCACGAGGGGGCGATTCGTCCGCCGATGTCGAGCGGACGAGGACCACCGCAAAGACGCAAAAGAGAATCAACGCTGTCCATCGAACGCACCAGGACTTCATGGCACAAAACCCGTCTTGAAAAGGAAACATTCTGCCGGTCTTCAAAGGAAGGATAGTATAAGCGATTTTCACCGGGCGCCTGTAGTCTCACCCCGCATTCGCTCGTTCTTTCCCACGAGAAGGCAGGTGCCGCTACGGCGGTTCGTCTTCGTGTCACTGGATATTTTCCGAATCTACCGTTACGTTATCTCAATGTCCTGGGAATCGATCGGAAGGCCGGAAGCACGGCGTACCGTCGGCCAGGCTGTCTTGGCACCCAGCGGGTTTAAAATCATGACTTCATCCGAACCACCTCCCGAAGAGTCCGGCGACAAGCAGCAAGTGCGCACTCAACATCTTTCGGCGCAGCATACCGGAGAGTGTCGGTTCCGGTGTTTTCAGCACGGGCATCATCCTGATGACCGGTGCCACGGAATTTGTCGTCGATTTTGTGCAGAATCTTTCTCCGCCAGCGAAGATCGTCGCACGCGTCGTGCTACCTCACAGCGTTCTGCCACAGGTCATTGAGGCCCTGCGCAAGAACCTTGACATGTACAAGCAGAAGTTCGGGGCACCGCCGGAGCTGCCGCGTAGCGAGCCGAAAAAAAGACCGACCGTGCAGGAGTTGTACGACGAATTGAAACTGCCCGACGAAATGTTGAACGGCAAATACGCCAACGGCCTGATGATTTCGCACGGTTCGTCAGAATTCAAATTGGATTTCCTGACCAACATGTATCCGCAGTCGGCAGTCTCCAGCCGCGTCTACCTCGCTGCACCGCAGATACCTCGAATTATCGAATCCATGACGTCAACCTATCAACAACTGCAACAACGCGAACAGCAGACGCCGCCGGCTGACGCGGCCGATCCGCCAGACGACGAGTCTCCGGACGAGCAATAGACAGCAGCGTATCCAGCGATTCTAACTCCGGTTCGACGCTAGTCAGGCAATAGTTCTTCCGTGCTGGCACAAGCGGCCCAAACGCCTTGACGGCGTTCTGACGGCAACGCTATAGTCCCCGGCCGCCGTTGCGTCGTCATCCTGATGACGCGGGCCATTCCTTTCAAAACACGTTGCCGAACGTGACCTTGGCCATGCTGCTGAAACCACTGACAATGCTGAGCGCCCTGATGCGAGCCACCATGGCCCCGGTCGCCTTAGGCGTCGTGGGGCTGGCAGCCTGGTTTGGAATGGAGACGTTCTATCCCCTGTTGTCCCTGCGGCACGAGCTAAGAGACAAGAACCAGCAGATCGAACAGATGTCGACGGAACTGGAAGCAAAGTCTCGCGAAATCCAGCGGATGGATACTGCGATGCGGCTCCTGAAAGTTGATCATCGCGTCGCGCGGATCGCCGTCGCCGACCAATGGACTCGACCCGACAATGTCGTGATGACGAAATTGGCATTCGCGGAAGTCAATGACGGCGGCGCTCTTTTGGAGGGATTCAAGACCTTTACGATTGAAGGCGACGTCGTTTACATCGATTCGTGGGTGGCAAAGTTCGCCGACGAGCACGTTGAAAACGGCGTGCCCCTGCGTTCGACATCGATCTGCTTGTTTCGCCGCTTGTTTGGCGAGAACCAGACGCCGAATGAAGGCTTTGCCTTGGACACCGTTGGTTCGCGTCCGGCGGCGTACAGCCCGGGAACAGAGCTATCACCGCTGGAAAAGGAAATTTGGGCCAACTTCTGGCAATATGCCAACGACCCGAGGAAGGCCCAGAGCGTCGGATTGCGCCCCCTGCAGGGAGAAGCTCCGTCCATTCGCCTTGTGGCGGGCAAGGACTATTGGGTGTTTCTGCGCAGCTTCCGATGGCCTGACGATCAAGGTAACCAACAGCCATCCTCGTCCCACCGCGACGCCCGCTACCTACAGCGTCCAACCGACGACTCACCGGACCACCGACGCTGTCCGCCCGGCCCTCTAGGCGTTTCTGCCGTGGTGCGCTCGCTCTTGTCGGCTGTTACGCAAACCGCTTTAATGGTGGATTACGTACCGGCAATGGAACTTGAATTGTGCGGCCCCCCCCCTCCCCTCCGACGGCGTCGGGCCAGGAAGATCACATCATGACCATCGACAAGAGCTTGAAGGTTCGCCGCGGCCTAATTCGTACGCGAAACGTGTTGACCCGTGCGGAACGGCTGATCAAACTGGCGGAGACCGACCGCTGGCAGGAAGGCGATACGCCGCTGGGATTGGCCAAGGTCCGCGTGATGAAGTTGGTTTTGAAGAAGAAGAAAAAGAAGAAGGAAGACGAAGCCGACGCAACGGATGGCGACGCGAAGTCAAAATGATCGAACGACCGCCGAGCGAACCGGTTCCTCGCGATTTCCAGGCGCTCTCTTCTTCCAGGCAAATATCCGCGAACGGATACGTTAATGGACGATCGCCAGAATTTCGTCTTCACCCATAATCAATAGCGATTCGCCGTTGACTTCTACTTCAGTACCCGAGTACTTCCCGTAGAGTACGCGGTCGCCTTCGCTGACTTCATGGTCGGCTCGTCCGCCGTCCTTCAGCATTCGTCCATCGCCAACCGATAAAACACGACCCTTTTGTTGTTTCTCCTGCGCGGAATCGGGAAGCACGATACCTCCCGACGTAATTTCCTCTGCCTCGGAGGGGCGCACGACAACTTTGTCGCCTATCGGGATTAGTTTCATCGGAGAGATGACTCCTGGTAGCTGGGGTCGGGGACTAGAGATCGTGCGTCGATTCTTACAGGTCTCCTATGGACTCGCAAGGGTCGTGGTACACCCGCCACATAAATCGCTGGGATGCCGGCGGCGCGGGATCTCACGTCACAACGTCGTGCGCCAGCGTGATAAGCCAGCGCGACCAGCCGCGTTTTGGCCACAAAGTCCTTTGCTACGGCCCTTACAGAGGTCCCGTTCGACGGCGGCCGTGAGTCAGGAATCTAGGCAGCAATCGCCATCCACAACAAGAACACCAGCCAGGCACCAAAAGCGAGGATGGCTGCCACGAACGGCCAGCGACGGCGATCGGTTTCCATCGGCTTACTCCGATTGGCTAATCCGGAAACCTTCTACCAGTTCGCGCTCGAAATCAAAAACGTCGTCGAAGTCCTCGCGACGATCCGCTTCGGTTTTGCGCATGTGGCCCAATTCGATCAGGCTAAATACGATGTTTCCAAAATCGCTGGTATTCGTGACACCCCAGCGATTAAAAACACACTTGGCCATATAACCGTATTGCTCGATCGCCAGGTGGCGGATGGCGGCACAAAGCTCTTGACCAGAGACGTGACGTTCCTCTTCGTCCGCCGGAGCTTCCGATTCCTCTTCTTTTTCTTTGCGACCTTTCGCCGCCGTCTTTTTGCTGGCCGTTTTCTTGCCCGCTGCTTTCTTGCCTTCCGATTCGCTGCCCATATTCAATACAGTGTGGGCGTGGTGCAGTGCATCAAACACGAAAGCGAAGGCATCGACATGATATCGTCCATCCGCTTTAGCGAATTGCGCAATGGGATGATTCTGGTCCAGCATGATTCAACCTATATCTGTCCGATGCCTATCAAAGCGACGCATCCAAACAGTTCGTTAAACGGCTAATTCTCTCCTCGCTTACTTCGACGGTTAATCTAGCTGCTCAATACGGTCAATATCTCGCTGGCATCGAGCAGAATGCGGCGCATGTCTTCCATTTGGACCAGAACCTGGCCGGCGAGAATCTCCTGGGCCAGGACTCTAGCACGACCCTTGTCCGTCACGATTTCTGCTCCGACCGGGGGCAATTCCTTCTGCAATTGTTCGTAGGTTTCGTATTCGTATCGCAAACAACATTTCAAACGCCCGCAGCGACCAGATATTTTCGTCGGATCCAGCGTTGCTTTTTGCAGTTTCGCCATCTTCATGGAAACCGGCGGCATCTCGGACAGGTGATTGTTGCAACAGACCGGCTTGCCGCAGTCGCCGTAATCGGCCAGCAGCTTGGCCTCGTCCCGCACGCCAATCTGCCGCATCTCAATCCGTGTCTGAAATTCGGACGCCAACACCTTCACCAGCTCCCGAAAATCGATTCGGTTTTCCGCCAGATAATAGATCAGGATCCGCTCGCCGCCAAAAACATACTCGACGTCGACCGGCTTCATCGGGACCTTTAATTCCTCGACCCTCTTGATACAGAAATCCCAGACCTCGCGTTCGCGAGCACGAATCCGTGCCAGCTCGCGGCGATCGTCCGCTCGAAGCTCACGCAGTATCTGTCCGCCCGTCGAATCGGTTAAATCCTGGACGGCCCGTTCAGTCGCTTCGCACAGGAGATCGCCTATCTCGAGGCCGCGTTTCGTTCGCATCACCATCTGCGTGCCACGCTGGTACGAATCGTTGCGACTCGTCGAGAACACGCCCAGATGGCGTAGCGCACCGTAGCGAACAACGTACTGAGGCATGATTACCGAGTTCAAAATCGGCGGTGTCCAACGTCAGTTGAACGACCAGAAGCACTGGAGACGCCCGCCGGAGGATAAGCGAATAAGGTTAGCTTAAGTATAGCCAACTGCACCCCTTACGCAAACATACGTATGCGAAGGGGCCGGAGCGCCTAATCGCGTTGGGATGTTCGTTGACACCTCTATCACCAGCTTCATATAATTGCCACGCTTTGTCGCCCGGGCGCAACCCCTTCCCTGGCTCAAAGTCTGATCTCAACTCTGATCTCAACAAGGTGCATGTCGATGAGCGTCGTTGATTTTACTGATGGCAACTTCGATTTAGAAGTTCTGCAATCCGACGGACCCGTACTGGTCGATTTTTGGGCCCCCTGGTGCGGACCATGCCGCATGATTGCTCCGATGGTGGAAGAGCTTGCCACGGAAAACACCGATGGAGTAAAAGTTGGCAAGATCAACATCGACGAGAATCCGGAGGCGGCGCAAAAATATAACGTGAGTGCGATTCCGACTCTGATCGTATTTCGCAACGGCGAAGTCGTTGAGCGTCTGCAAGGCGTTCAACCCAAAGCGCGCCTGCAAGCGTCCCTGGACGCGGCCAGATCATAGTCCTCGCTCGCTTTGCCGACTGGTCTCCATGGCCGAAACGTATGACGCGCTGCTACTGGTATCGTTCGGCGGACCCGAGGGTCCGGACGATGTTATCCCCTTCTTGGAGATCGTCCTGCGCGGCAGGAACGTCCCCCGCGAACGGATGATGCAAGTCGCCGAACACTACCAGCACTTCGGCGGAATCAGCCCGATCAATGCCCAAAACCGTGAACTAATCGCGGCGTTACAATCGTCGCTGGACCAACACGGTCCCCACCTCCCGGTCTATTGGGGAAACCGAAACTGGCATCCGTTCCTGGCTGATACGCTGCGCGAAATGAGTCGCGATGGCATCGGGCGGTGCCTCGCATTCGTGACCTCTGCCTACAGCTCGTACTCCGGATGTCGCCAGTATCGTGAAGACATTCAGCATGCCCGTGAACAGGTCGGACCCGAGGCGCCCGAGGTCCACAAATTGCGCGCTTTCTTTAACCATCCCGGCTTTATTCAGGGAGTTGCTGCCCGGGTCCGCGAAGCGCAACAGGTGATACCGCCCGATCGGCGTCCGAGCACGCCGCTTCTATTCACCGCCCACAGCATCCCTACCTCCATGGCGGATACGTGTCGGTACGAAACTCAGTTGCGCGAGGCCTGTCGGCTTGTCGCAGGCGCGGTTGGTAATCCTCCGTGGCAGTTGGGCTTTCAAAGTCGCAGCGGGCCACCTCAGCAACCGTGGTTGGAGCCGGACATCGGCGAAGTGCTGGCACAACTGGCCGACCAGGGCGACGTTACGGACTTAATCGTCGAACCAATTGGCTTTGTCTCCGACCACATGGAAGTAATGTTCGACCTGGATGTCGAAGCTAAGGAATTGTGCGACCGGCGTGGGTTGAACATGATTCGCGCCGGAACGGTCGGTACGCAGCCGGATTTTGTCGAAATGATCCGGCAACTAGTCCTGGAGCGAACCGAGGATGCGGCGGTCGAGTCGCTCGGTGCGTTGGGCGTTCTTCCTGACTTCTGTCCGCCGGATTGCTGTCCCGCACCGCGACGGCCGGGTCGTCCGCCGGACTAATTGGTACAGTCCGAACGACTCAATCCGGCTCGAAAAGGCAAACATCAGACGGCTTCGGTACACCTGTAGCGGATATCACGGTTGCTCGTACGGTAGAAGCCGGTCCGCGCCTTGCGCTTGTTTTTCGGAAGAATTCGTATGCCCTGTATAAACCGAACGATCCGCGGCTGGCTGTAACAAAACTGCAGGCAATACTGATCGGGTTATACGGCTGACGACCGCAGTGGACGGTTATGCTGGACGAACTTCCTGTAATGTTGGTGATGCTTCTATCGCTTGCACGCTGACGTTCGTTATTTCTAGTCGGTTCATTACACACCTTCCGATCCCGTTAGGTAAGGCAATTGAACTTGCCTGCACGTTATTTCACGTTATTTGCCTGCACGTTATTTGCGAGTACCCATTACGGTGGATCGCTCGCAAACCAAAACCGATTCAACCCACGAAAGTGGGACAATCTTTTGGACGGATCCGAAAGCACAGCTCCGACGGAATGGAATTAATCATGCGCTCCAACGTAAAGTACGTTGCCCTTTTCGGGGCCGTTTGCCTTGCGGTCAGCTGGACCTACGCCGATTTTCAATCAGGCGATTCCGAGGATTCACCACGGTTGATTAGCGTCGCCTTGTCGATGCCGCAGAATCCGCTGCCTGGCGACTACTTCCGGCCTGTCGCCAGCCCACAACCGGTTCACAATGGGTCCCAAAATACATTCCGAGGAACGGCGTGGGGCGGATATTTTTCCGAACCCTATCACTATCAATGCGGCGGCAAGACGATGGCGCCGGTGCAGAATGGCTACGGTTGTGATGCGTGCGATTTTGACCCGTCGGCCAACTGTGTGCAGAGGATGTTCTCGCTACTGGATCTGCTCGGACATCGACATTGTACAGTGCTCGGACATCGACATTGCACGACGTGTGATTCCTGCGACGATCAAACTTGTTCGGCGTGCGATGACTGCTCGTCGCCTGGGACTGACAACGATGACGATCTCGACGATTACTACCGAGACGCGCCGCCTCAACCCGAAGAGGATGGCGATTCCATGGAAGAGGAAGGCGAATCTAAGAAGGTGCAGCAGAAGCCTATGGACGACCCCATGGACACTTGGACCCCCAAGAAGGTTGAACCACCGATGCCCAAGAAGCCGGATGCCGTGACGCCGCCGCGAAACCGGCTGCCCAGTAGCGCCCAGATTCGTCCACGCCTGATTCTGCCCAGCGTTCCCGCTACGTTTGAGCATCCTCAACCTCAGCGACCGACAAAGACGACCCTGAGGTTCCGGAATTCGACGCGAGCTACTCCAGCTGAGCCCTCGGCATCGATCCGCTTGTTGAGTGGCGAACAACGCTAACCGTTACACGTTGAGAGCTGTCCGCAATCATTGCGAAAGAGGCATCGGCCGCGGCGTTACTCGCGAAGCTCCCAACCCTGGTCGCCCACGCGGAATTCGTACGCTCCCGCCGACAACTGGTAGTCGGCATCGCCGAACTCACCGCCACGGTGAAACTTGACGTCCCACGTCTGACTGGCTTCGATTTCGTGACGCTGACCCGGCCCCAGGACTCGGACCTCACCGTTCAGAATGTAACCCAGCTCCAATTCGCTCGGATTGATCAGCACCAGCAGTTCGGAATCGACAGCCGGTACCTCGACAGCCGGTGTCTCGACAGTCGCCGGGTTGCTTTCCGTGACAACCGCTTCCGTAGGTTCAACCTGAGCTTCCGGATCGAATAACGCGTCATCGTTGCCGGTCTGCCTGGCACCGTCGGCAAGCGTCGTGGCGAGTCCGCCAACCGCCATGCTGCCGGCATTCAAAGCCAATAGCGTTTGATCCGCGAACGCACCCTTGTCGGGTGCTTCTTCGGTCAAATCGGCGGCTGCCGAACCGTTTGGTCTAATATTTTCTTCGCTGTCGGCGTCAACAAGTGCCAGCAGCTCAACCGCCGCCGCAGAACGTTCCGCATCGGTCGATTCCTGGTCGGTAGCATCGGTGGCAGCCGCCTCTTGAGCAGGCAACTGGTCATTGCTGGCAGTCATAGGTCCTGCCGCCAAGGGAAGGCGAACTGCCTCATAGGCCACAACGGCAAATACCAGCAGAAGCGGGATTCGAAACATTCGCAACCAGAGAACGTGCGACGAAAATGGATTCGCGTTGGCGTTCGGTCGGGTAGGAGAAGTGGCCGGTTCGGTAGTAGAAGTGGTCATGACTGTAGTCCTTCGACATCTTCGATATATCGTTGTTTTTCTTAGCCCAATAACGTACTCAGCACAATAAGTTTAGGTCAGAAACGCGGATCTGGGCCTAAATCCTCTAGGAATTGGTGGGTGGGGCCATCGTGATGGTTTTCGTCGATCAGCGATTAAATTGATTTGACGCGACATCTTCTGTGAACTACTTAAATCTAGTGCAAAAACCTCGCTCAGGCTGCGAACGGCCCAGCGATACTGGCTGTAATAACTATGGCGGCGACCATGAACTTCGAATCATCTGCATATTCTCAACAACCAATCCAATCTGAACCGACTTTCGTCAATACCGGCCCCGAAGTAGGGGTGGAGCACGACGCTCAGGGCGATTCCGATGCGGCCTTGGTGTCAACCGGCACGACCTACAGCAATGTCGATCTGACTTCCCTTGGTGCATCCCCAACGCCGGGAACTGATGATACTCAAGGAGGTCCGGATCACGACGTTGCCGTCGAACAATACCTGTCTGAATTATTGGGTCGGTATAATTCGGAAACCGATGGAGCACTCGAATCAGATCCAACTCCCGCGACGGAACATTCTGATCCGGTCGCGCCAGCTGATTTGCCGACCGACGAACAGCAGGATCCGGAAATTCGACGCCCGGTACGTCCCGAAGCGGCCGCTGATATGTCGGCCATGCGCGAGATCG
>CAWJNN010000053.1:0-6116 GCA_963844115.1 uncultured Planctomycetales bacterium
TCGTGGTGAAGCGTCGGTTGAGCGGCAAATCGACATTACCTCGTCGTACATCATGGTGGAAACAGAAGATGGGGCTTCCTTCCGGCGAGTTGGCGAAAAGACCGTCCGTTGGGCTGATGGCACGGAATCGAGAACGGAAAACGAGCAGAAGCTTTTTGCGTTTATCGAGAGGAAGTTCGAGGGGTTGATGCAACCCGGGCTGTACTTCGATCGGTTTGTGCCGCCCGCCGGGAGTCACTTCGCGAACTTACGAAATTTCTTCGTCGGCGAATTCGATTTTGAAGACGAGTGGGTAACCATCGGCTATCAACTGGATCACGAGGAACGATCGAAGGTTGCCGAGATCGATTGGTAATCAGCCTGACGCGGATACCCGCAACGGCCGAAGCGACGGTGTGCTCGCGCCTTTTCTGTCACGATAAGGGGCGCGGCTCAAGAACCGGGGAAGTTATTTCTGGGCGAATCGCAAGGGTTCGCTTGGCCGCGAAAATAGACCGTAGGACGGAATCTTCGCCGTCAGCCGCACTCGCTGGGCCTGATCCGGCGCCACCCGCCCGTAAAGCCGTTGATCAGGCACCGGAAAAATCTCCCGAATTTGTGTAGAATGGCGACATGAAGGATGACCTCGCGCTACGGATAAAGAGGCCGCTAAAGCGGCTCCCGTTGAGTTCCTCAATCGGGACCTCAGCTGGTTGGAATTCAATCGCCGCGTATTGAACGAAGCGTTGGACGACCGGACGCCCCTGTTGGAACGATTGATGTTCCTTAATATCTTCACCACGAACCTGGACGAGTTCGTGATGAAGCGGATAGGCGTCCTGCCTGTAAGGATCAGCGAAAAAGGTTTCGCTCGATCGGCCGACACCGAACCGATCGCGCGGAGGTTGCTCGACATTCGTGCAGCAATCGTGCCGATGCTGGATCAGCACGATGTGCTATCGACAACAGCTTCATCCGCAATTGGCCGAACACGGGATTCATCTGTTGGGTTGGAACGACCTGACGGAAGAAGAGAAACGGGTAGCGAACGACCATTTCCTTGCGGCGGTGTTTCCCATTCTCACGCCACAGGCCGTCGATCCCAGTCATCCGTTTCCCTTCATGTCCAACTTGTCGGTCTCGCTGGCAGTCGCTTTGGTGAACCCGGATACCAGCGAAAAACTGTTCGCGCGCGTTAAGGTTCCCAAGCTACTATCGCAGTGGCTGGAGGTTGTTCAAGACAAGTCGAACAGTGATCGGCGTTTCATTAGCTTGCGCGATATTATTCTCAACAATCTCAGTATGCTGTTCCCCGGAATGACGATCTCGAACGTGATGACGCTCCGTGTGACGCGTAATGCAGAAATTGACTACGACGAAGACGACGAAGTTCACGATCTTTTGGAGAGTGTTTCCGAAGAACTGCGTCAACGTCGAATGCAGGATGTCGTACGACTGGAGCACGGTCCGATCGATGACCGGTGGCTGTTGGATACCGTGGTGAAGAAACTGGACCTGGCTCCGGACCAGGTTTATGAAATGCCCGACGACCTGGACTACACCGACTTCCGTCAGATCGCGTCGCTCGACTTTCCCGATCTAAAATATCCGCGCTGGACGCCCTCAATTCCGCAAGCCTTAACGGATGACGCCAGCGATATATTCGCGCTGATCCGATCGGGCGACGTCCTGGTACACCATCCGTACGAGAGTTTCGACGCGTCGGTCGCCCGCTTTGTGCGGGCGGCGGTTGATGACGATAACGTGCTCGCGATCAAGATGACCGTGTATCGCACTAGTGATGATAGTCCCTTCGTTCCGCTATTGATCCAGGCGGCTGAACAGGGCAAACAGGTGGCTTGCGTCGTTGAGCTAAAGGCACGGTTTGACGAAAACCGTAACATCCGCTGGGCGAATTCGCTGGAAGATGCCGGTGTGCACGTTGTGTATGGCCTGATCGGCGTCAAGACGCACACCAAGATCACCATTGTCGTACGTCGCGAACCGGATGGACTTCGCAGCTACGTACACGTCGGCAGCGGGAATTACAATCCTCACACCGCCAAGGTCTACACGGATTTGGGATTGTTCACCTGCGACAAAGACATCGCGCAAGACGTTGTCCAACTGTTCCATGCGTTGACCGGACGCAGCATGAAGCAGGATTACCTGAAGCTGCTGGTCGCACCGGTCAACATGAAGCAACGCTTTTTGGAAATGATTGAACGGGAGCGAATCGCGTATGAAGAGGGTCGTCCCGCTCACATCATCGGCAAGATGAATCAGATTCAGGATCCGGACATTATCCGAGCACTCTATCAAGTCTCGCAAGCGGGCGTGCCGATCGATTTGCTGGTTCGCGGGTTCTGCATCTTGCGGCCGGGTGATCCCGAGTTGAGTCCGACGATTCGTGTGATTTCTGTGATAGGTAGGTTTTTGGAGCATTCGCGGATCTTTTATTTCCGCGACAGCGCCGAGGATCCGGTGGATGGAAAATTCTATATCGGATCGGCCGACTGGATGGTCCGCAACCTGGAACACCGCGTGGAGGCCGTGGCGCCGATTGAGGATCGGGGGTTTCGTGAGCGTTGTTGGGAAGTGCTGCAAATCATGCTGGCCGACCAACGACAGGCCTGGGATATGCAGCCGGACGGCACGTACATCCAGCGTCAGCCCAAGGGTGATGATCCCCTCGACTCGACGGCGGTCGGGACACACCAGTTGTTAATGGAGCGCACACGCAGTCGCAACGACGCCGGTCCACAATAGGCCTCAACCGAAGGGCGTATTTCGAGAGGCTGGAGGGTCACAATTGCCGTGAATCAATCGATTTACGGACTGCTAGCAGGTTGGCCAGCCGGTCGGGTGACCGCTACCATGGCAGGGGACGGGCCGGCCCTCGGTTTTCGACGCAAGACGCCGGTTCGCACGGCAACTATCCACATAGACATGACGCAAACCAGGGCTTCGTCGACGGAGAAACCAGCCGCGTCGATTGATTGGCAGACCGAATTGGCTGCTCATGATCGACTGCTGCGCAGCGTTGTCCTTGCGCGGGTTGGCGAACGACAGGCCGTGGATGACGTCATGCAAGAGGTCGTGCTGGCCGCGATTCGCCAGCAGGCGCCGTTGTCCGATCCTAACAAGGTGGCCGGCTGGCTTTATCGGATCGCTGTCACGCAATCGTTACAGTATCGCCGCAAAATGGGCCGTCGGCGAAAACTTGTCAATCGATATGCCGCACGAATCGATACCAGCCGCGATCAGCGATCGGGGTCCGACCCACTGCGCTGGCTGTTGTCGGAAGAACGACGAGGACTGATACGTCGAGCGATGTCGTCGATGATCCCGAAGGATGCTGAAATTCTCATGCTGAAATACACCGAGGGCTATAGTTACAAACAGCTGGCTGATTTGTTGGGGATTAGCGTCAGTGCCATCGAGGCCAGGCTGCATCGAGCACGGTTACGGTTACGCCAACATCTGGCGGCCATGGAAGTGATTGAGTGTAAATAGAATGGTCGAACACGATAAAAATTACTACGAACAGAACGACGGTTCGGAAGATCAACTGGCAGCCGACCGCATGGCGATGGACCTGCTGGTGGACGGCGAAATGGAAGAAGAACAGCGCAAGCAACTGCTAGTCGGCGTTGGACTATACTCCAGACGGCTGGCGACAGTTGGCGCTGGCATTTGTCGAAGCCCAGACGTTGCGACTGGAGTTGGGCGCAATGATCGACCAGCCGGAAGGCGTCAGTATCAAAGAGAACAGTATTCAGGGGAGCAGCGTTCAGCGCGCCGCGGTGACTCCGCGACCTTCCTTTTGGTCGCGTCGCGCGGTTGTGATCCTGGCCACGGCGGCTAGTTTTCTGGTGGCTTTGTCTTTGGGCCTCCTACTGCGGCCCGGAAAATCGCCGTCAGGCGCAGGTGCCATGATCGCCAGTCCGGTGGATCAATTGAACAGCGAACCAATAGCGCGCTCGGCAACCCGCGGATCAATTCCAGCGGTTGTGGGTCAGGAGGTTCCGCCGAACGACGTCGAGCGATCCGTTTCGGTCGACGACGACAACCTGTTTTTGTCGGTCCGGGAGGGTCAAACTGACGAAGACGTGTGGTCCCACGTCAAGACGTCTGCTTTACCACCTCATATACGCAAGCTACTGGAACAGTTGGGTCATCGAGTCGAAGTTCGTCGCACGGAAGTGACCCGCGGATTGCCGGACGGTCGTCGAGTGACCGTGCCGGTCGAAGAATTCGACGTGCAGTTTGTTGGCGATGTTGAATATCAATAGGACGCAATCCACGCGATACGTTTTTTTCAGACGACGATAGTTTTATGTCAACGGATTGGACAACCAACCAGGATAGGAGGAAGCGATGAGAATCCTATGTAGTACGTTAATCGTAATGGTAACCGCCATATTCAGCGTGAACCTGCCGGCGCGGGCCGAGGATATCCCACAACCTGCGCCCGAAGTGCAGTCACGGCCGGTGTGGATTGGGGTTGTCTGTTATTCGGCCGGTGAAGCAATGCGTACGCAGTTGAAGTTACCGGCAGGCCAGGGACTGTTAGTGTCCAGCGTTGCTGCAGGTGGTCCGGCGGCCAACGCTGGTATTCTTCAGCACGACGTGCTACTGACCGCCGACAATCAGAATTTAGGAAACGTGCCAGACTTGTTGCGATCTGTTGAACAGGCGGGTTCGAACGCAATAACGGTGGAGTTGTTGCGTGGCGGAGAACGCATCCAATTGCAGGTTACCCCTGAGGTTCGTCCCGCAACGGAACCTGAAACGGTTCTGGTCCCTGGCGAAGACCGGCGCGCCTTGCGCGAATGGGTGGACCGGCTCGAACCGAACGTCAACGCGCCTCTGCCGCGTCGCCGCCTGCACCTACGGTTTGCCCACCCGGGGCTGGTGATCGAAGCGGGGCCGATAGCACGACCCTGGCCAGCCGATCTTCAGGTCTCCGTGGAACGGGACGGCAATCGGCCGATGAAAATAAGTGTGCGGCGTGGCGATCAGACCTGGGATGTCTCGCCCGATCAGTTGGGGAACTTGCCGGAACTGGTTCGGCCGTTTGTCGAAGGAATGCTGGGAGGCGCCGCCGGCGGTGCCCCTCCCGGTGTGCCCGAACCGGATGTCGCCGTCGATATTCCCCACGCGGAAATTCCCGGCGTCAACGTACCGGAAGTTTTTGTACCCGAAAACGAAGCGCCGGCCGCAGGCGAAGTATTGCCACCTGGCGCCGAGGCTCCGCCCACTCGCGGACAGAATGCACGTCCAACGGAAGCCACGGTCCCTCCCGAACCTCGACCTCCCGCAGTTCAAGATGCTGAAAGCAATGCGGAATTGAAACGGCGTCTGGAAGAAATCCAACGTCAACTCGAACAGCTTCAGGCCGCCCTGCGCGAAGCCGAGGCGCAGGAAAAGTCGCAAGAGTAACGAGCCCACGACGTAGACGCTCGTCTATGGCAAGTTATCAGAGACGGTGAGTGTTCCGAATTCACAATGCTGAATTATCACAATACACAACAACAAACTTGACCGAAAACGTGAGCGGCCGGATACTAGCGGCGACCTTATCCTGCTACCTTAACTTTGAGTCCCCTAAATGTACGATCGCAAGGCATTGATTGAGCTGGTCCGGGAAAAGCTGCTGAAGTTTGGCGAGTTTACGCTGGTGTCGGGGAAAAAGGCGAGTTATTACCTGGACGGTAAGCAGATAACATTGGACGTGCAGGGCGTGGCATTAGTAGCCGCCGGATTTTTGGAACAGCTGGCCGACCAGTTACCGGACGCCGTTGGCGGGATGTCGATCGGGGCGGACCCAATCACCGGAGCAGTTGTTGCCCTGGCCGGTACTCGCAATCTCGCGCTGCGAGGATTTATGGTTCGCAAGGAAGCCAAGCAACACGGGCTGCAAAAATATATCGAAGGTCCTGTTCGGCCCGGCGATGAAGTGGTCATCGTTGAAGACGTCGTCACCACCGGCGGCTCGTCGTTGTTGGCGATCCAGCGAGCGGAGGAGTTCGGTTTAAAGGTCCGAGCGGTCTATGCCATCATCGATCGCATGGAAGGTGGGCGCCAGGCATTCGAACAGGCCGGCTACGCGTTCTCGAGTCTGCTGACGATCC
>CAWJNN010000054.1:0-135172 GCA_963844115.1 uncultured Planctomycetales bacterium
TTTTGGCCGGATCACGATCCGGCTTTTTTTATGCGCTTTCGTCAACCTGTCGTCGGTACGATAACCAACGGAAGAAACCCGGTAGGGTCGCTATAACGCATAATGCGATACGGAACCTATCGCGAACAAGCCGTTTGACTGGTGCGGGCTTCGAATGAATGAAGAACTGGAAAGCACTGCGCCGCGACCGAGTCGTGTGTGGATCAAGCTGGTCGTGCTGGGTATCGTTGCGGCCGCCATTGCGGCTGGATTCTATTTCTTGGGCGACAGTCTATCGTTGGAGAACCTTGCTCAACAGGAGAAAGGTTTACGCCAGTTTCAGAAGGATCATCCGATACTGGTTTACGCAATAGCGTATCTCGTCTACGTCACGGTGACCGGATTGTCTTTGCCCGGAGCGGCCGCATTGACGCTGGTTTACGGTTGGTATTTTGGCTTGCTGCGAGGTGTGATTCTGGTCAGCTTTGCCTCGACGTCGGGCGCTACGATCGCTTTCTTGTTAAGCCGTTACCTGTTTCGCGACGCCATCCAAAACAAGTTCGGTGATCGGCTGGAATCCTTCAACCGGGCCTTGGAACGGGAAGGGGCCTTTTACCTGTTTACACTGCGGCTTATTCCCGCCGTCCCCTTCTTTGTGATCAACGTTGTGATGGGGCTGACGCCTGTTCGCGTGCCAACCTATTGGTGGGTGAGCCAACTGGGCATGCTGCCCGGAACCATTGCGTTCGTTTTTGCTGGATCGACGTTCCCGGATCTTACCACCTTGGCCGAGAAAGGTGCGGGGGGCGTCATCACACTTCCTCTGATTATCGCCTTTGTCATTTTGGGGCTATTCCCGCTGCTCGTGAAGAAGATCATGCAGCGGTTTCGCAAAACGCCACCCACCCAAGACATGATGACCAGGCAGGATGAAGCCAACTCACTCGGAAGGGCCGCGAGCGACCCTTCGAATCCCTATCGCCCACCCGGTTAAGCAGCGCCCGCGCTCAACGGGCATCCGAGACTGGCTTGTTCGTACGGCGGCCGCGCGGCCGGAGGATCGCGAGTACGATCAGAGCGGCGATCAGAAAAATGGCCACTTTGGGAAACCGCGCGATCACAATGACGACGACTACGATCCCGATCCAAACCGTCGGTGACATCTGTTTGAGTTGTGGCTGTGCGAGCCAGACGGCACATAACGTCGCTCCGATGCGTATTGCCGAAGCGATCCACGCTTGGGTGGTTCCGCTGGCCGGATACCAGATGTAACAGGGAATACCGATGGCCAAGATCAGGATAGCCAAGATGCCGAGCAGCGTGCGAGGCATAGATTAGATTCGATCCAAGCTGTCAATCCAGCGGACCAATTCCGAAACTTCGTCATCGTCCAGGTATCGCCCTGTCCCGTCCAATTCGCGCGTGGTGACCGGGTAATGAAGTTTTGCGAATTCTTTCCGTTGGATCTTAATTCGCTGCGCGGCATCGTGTTGCGCGCCATAGACCCAGTAGACAGCTGCACGTGCGGCGGGCTGTAAGGGTGGTACGTCGAGCTGGGCTGGCATGGCCGCGTCAACAGGCGCTAGGGCGTGGATTTGCGTCTTGTCGGCCGCGAATACGTAGAAGGCCATGACGCCACCTGCTTCCCAGCCATGGACGACCGTGCGCGCCGCATCGACCTCGTACTTTTCCGACAACTCGGCCAGCGCTCGGTTTACGAATTCGGCTTCATCGGGATGCCAGCGCTGGGAATCGTGCGCTCGTGGTGCAAGAAGTATCAGGTCGTTCGCGTCACAATGATCCTTCCAGCGTTCTAACAGCTGCTTCTGATTGAACCGACCGGGTTGGTGCAGCCATACCAGGACACCGTGAGGTATCGCTGAATTGTAGTTCTTCGGAATGTAGGCCACGCATTCATTCTTGAATTCCGGCAGCTTGATTTCGACGATACCGACGTCTTCGACCGTAAGCGAGTCGTCTTTGTCTATTTCATGAGCAGGAGGAAGCTTTTCGGGTACGTCGGTAGGCAGATCACCGAGCGTCACCTGGCGGTTGAGTGCTTCGTCGCCTCGCTTCCATTCGATTCCGACCTCTTCTCCGGGCATGGCGGAAACCAGGGCGTCATAAAGATCGTTGCGGCGCCGGATGGTTTTGCCGGCGAGTTTTACGATCCGATCGCCAGGCTGCAGATCGGCCGCCGCGGCGGCGCTATCGGGAAACACATAGCGAACAACGACTCCCTGGCCGTTTTCACTGGCGCGGCGAGGGAGAATTCCCAAAAAAGGGTGGGCGTAAGGCGGCAGCTTGTCGACCAACGGGACATCAAACTCCAGCCGTTCGTCCTTCCGCTCAACGACCAGATGGACCGTTTCCCCAGCATATAAGGGGCCCAGTTGGTGCATTAGCTGCGCACGATTGGAGATTGGCTTGCCATTCATTTCGACGATCTTGTCGCCCGTCTGCAGGCCCGCTTCGCGCGCGGGACCGCCAGGGCGAACGTTGGCAAGCACGGGGACTACGCCAAACTGATCGTGACCCTTGATATTGACCCCCAGCATTCCGGGATAGAGGTCCTTACCCTTCTTGAGTTCCGGAAGCATCTTATTGATGTGAGTCAGCGGAACGCCAAAGCCGATTCCGGAGTCGTACCATTCCACTCCGGCAAATTTCTGATTCGATTGGGGGGAAAGCGGTACCAGCACGCCCAGCACCTGTCCGCGAATATCCACCAGTGGCCCGCCGTAGTTACTGGGCGAGATCTTGGCGTCCGTCTGGACGGCCTTGCCCCAAATTCGATTGACCGCGCTGACAATGCCAACGGAAACATTGGATTGGTCGGCGCTAAAGGTACGTCCGACCGCAATCGCCCATGCGCCCGGCATCACCATGTCGTCCGGGGCCGGCTGCGCCGTCGACAACGGCGGGTCATCGTCCTTTAGTTCGATTTTTAACAGCACTAGCGATCGGCTGTGGTCGCGGGCAACCAGTTTCGCAGGGCGGCTTTTCCCATTCGGCAGGTCGACCAGGATCGTTGACGGTTGCCGCACGAAATTAAAGCTGCTGGAAACGAGATAACCGTCTGGCGAGACGATCAGCCCGCTGCAGGGGCCTTCGCCAATCGAGACCCGACCGACGTTCGCCACTCCACCGACCGTTCGAATCCTCACCACAGCGGGAGCGACTCGCGCAACGGCGGACTGCATTGCCGCTTCTTCCAGCTGCGCTAGATCCGCCCCGCCAAAGGAACCCTGGTTTGGCAGCGCGAGGATCGCAAACAGCAATCCGAAAGGTATGAGTCGTGTCATGGATTGCTCTCCGTCGCGCCTGTCTGTTCAGTTGGATCACCTTTAACTGATCGTCGCGGCGAACGGTAATTTGTAGCGCGTCTTTTCCGTCAATACGCCGACATTCGAAATCGAGTTGGTCCAAGGACTGAATCAAGATATTGTTCACAAACAGGATCAAATCGTCGCCGCGCAGACCGGCCGTTTCCGCCGGTGAGCCGGACCGAACGGCGTCGATGAATGGGGGTGTGTTGTCGACGACGTCTGGTACCAGCACGATGCCCAGCGCCGCCAGGTCGATCGGCTTTCGCGGCAGCAGCGCCAGCGGATCGTGTCGAGGTCGGGTCTTGCCGGCCTTAATGTCGTCGATGGCCTGCTGTAATTGAGCGATCGGCAACGAGTAATTCAGCCATGTATTGTCTTCGGCGTTTCGCAAATCCTTTCCCACCAGGCCTAGCAATTCGCCCCGCAAACTGGTCAGCGCGCTGCCGGCCGCTCCGGGATTGTTCGTCAGGGCATCGGTGACGTAAACCGGACCCGAATAGGGTGTCTTAAAGACGCCCCTTCGCGCGGACAATTCCGTCACCGCCGCCACGACGCCACGTTGGACACTTACCGGCTCATCCCCCGTCGCCACGCCAAACAGGTTACTGAACGCGAAGATTCGCTGCCCTGCTTGACCAATCGCGATTTTGCTGAGATCGAAGGACGGAAGCTTTTCTTCGGATTCAACTTTCAGAATCGCGATTTCCAAGTGCGGATCCGCGCCAACCAACGTGGATTCAAAACGGCGGCCGTCATCCAGGATGACGATCGGGAATTCCGTATCCAGCACATAGCTCCAGACGGTAAGCACATGTCCCTCTGGCGAGATCAAGAGCCCCGTCTGATAGGCCTCCAGGCCGCGCAGCCCGCCGGCGCCATAGATTTTCACGACTTTGGGCAGCACGCGATTGATCGCGGCGACGTTTGGCGAGTTGGCATCCGCGAAGCCGACCGCGGCAAGCATGACGATCACGCTGACGAGCGTTGTGATCGTGGATCGTGTCCTAACATTGCGCGAATTCGTAGGATGGCCACTCCTGGCCGTCTTTTGTCGAGCAAGCGTGCTCGACCTACGTCCAGCGTAAATGCGTGGTTGCTGTATCATCTGATTCAACTCTGTCTAATTCAACTCTGTCTAATTCAACTCTGTCTAATTCAACTCTGCTATTCAACTGTGTCTTATTCAACTGTGTCTTATTCAACTGTGTCTTATTCAACTGTGTCTTATTCAACTGTGTCTGATTCAACGGCATCTTTTTCAACAGCGTCCTTGAAAGCCCAGCTTTCCAAGTCAAATCGACCGAACTCTCGATCGCCATGTCGAACGGTCAGCGTTCGCGGCCTCCAGCTTCCCTCCAGCTCGCGAAAATCGCTGAAATAAAATTCGCAGGGATCAACATCGTCTCCTGGTAATGCTTCCAATCCGACCATCTGCCCTGATTCGGGGTCGAACATGAAACGCACTGTGACCCCCGCATGGGTACCGAAGAGGACGTCGACGAGACCATCGCGACCGAATAGGGGTGCCGTTCCCACGTAGTAAATCTCACCAAACTCCTCGATGCCGTGCTGAAGGAAATGCTGCCAGAGATGGAAAGCAATCAGCAAGCCGCCGCTACCTGGCGGATCCAAGGCATCTGCCAAATCGTCATTGAACAGCGCCTGCGCGCGGAAGTCGGGCAATTCCGCTTCGCCCTTTGTCGGCGAAATCTTCACGATGTAGTTGCCGCCACCGGCATGGGTGGTGACGTTTCCTGAAATTGTCCACTGAGGAGGAAGAGTGGAAAAATCTCCATTTTCCTGGAACGCCTGCCAGATTCGTTTTTGGTGCAACTCGTTGTAATAGTAATTGGCGTATCCGGTGCGCTTCTGGAAATGTTTCTTCACGATGGCGGGCATCGGCCGTTTCGTGGGCAGTTTCAGTTTCGGAAGTTGCGGAAGTTTCGGCTCTTTATCTTTGTCTTCGCCTTCCGGCTGAGGTGGCTGTTTCGGTTTTCCCTCCATACGTTCCGCCAGTTCACCGGTGCGATGAACCCCTTGAAGCCGTACCAGGATCTCGAAGCTTTCTCCGCTGCGACGATATGTCAAAGGCACGCGCCAGCCCTTCGGAAAGATGGAAACAACGTTCTTCAAATCGTTCGTCGATCGAACGGGCCGACCGGCAAACTTGACGATTTCGTCATCAAGCCGGAGGCCGCGGCGGTAAGCGTCCGAATTTCCCAAAATCTCCATCACGACCGGCCGCCCATCTTCGTCGGACGCGACGACGGCACCCAGCGTGGCATGGTCGACGATGCGGCCGCTGTGCAGATATCCCAGGAAGTTCTTGATCTGATTGATCGAGATAGCGTAACCGACTCCTACATTGACACGTCCCCGTTTTTCAAATGATCCTCGGCCATTGATTCCAATCAGTTCACCTTGCGCATTGAACAGTGGACCACCGGAGTTGCCGGGATTGATCGCGGCGTCGGTCTGAAGGCAATCCGCGTACTCCAGCAGTGTCCCGGCCGGATACTGGTAGCGATGGACTCCGGAAATGACGCCGTAGCTGATGGTCGGTTTCAGATCGGTCGCCAATAGGAATGGATTGCCCGCGACGAACGCCCAGTCGCCAGCACGGATCTTGTCGCTATCGCCCAGCGGTGCGGTCGGAAAGTCATCGCGGCCGAAAAGCTTGATCAAGGCCACATCGCCTGTGGGATCGATGCCGACGATCACGGCGTCATACATCTTGCCATCCGCCATGCCGCATTGCATCGCGTTGCCCGATGGCTGGGTGACGTGGAAGTTGGAAAGTGCATAGCCATCGGGTGAGATCACGACGCCCGATCCTCCTCCGGAACCGCCCTGGCCAAACACCGCCAGCGTGGCCGCGGCCGCTTTCTCAACAACCGCGATTCGTTCGGCCTCCGCGCGGAGGACCTCTGGATCTACCGCGTCACTGCCGGTCGTAGGTTCGTCAGCCAGAACGACGGCCATTGCCACGAAGGTTAACGCAAAGCAAGTCATCGCGAACGTCGTCCTGACAAGCAAGACTGTTCGGTCGCATCTGTAGATAGTCGATACGTTCATTTCACCAATCGGGCATTGCAAAGGTTTAAGTGATCGCCAATATCCTGGTTTTCACCATAGTCGACAAGGATCTCCAATACCGAGATGCCACGGATGTCCAAGGCGATATCTTGTGGCGGGCTACTGCCGGCGATCTCTTCCGCGAATAGCTCACGGCCATCGCCCGTGATCACGAGCCTGACGTGGCCGTGATCGCGAACTCTCGCATCGATACCGGCAAGCGCACGAAAAACTTTCACGTCCTCGGGCAACTGATAGGTAACGCTGGTACGGCTGTGCAGCGAAAGCCCCTTGTCGTACGAGACGGTTGAAGCCCTGCCATCACGGTGCACCCACAGCCGCAGTTTGCCATCGTCGCCCTCCAGCAGACCGCTGCCCATCGCGCGGTTACGCCGGGGTCCGTAGAATTCACGCAGGGCGGCCATCATCGAGGTCACCGGTAGAAACGGTCGCCAGTCAACGCGGGCGGGTTCCACGTCGCCGAGGAAAACAATCTTTGCCGTTGAAAAATCGATGTGACGTAGTTCTTTGACCGTTCGGCGGAGGCGAATGCCCGAGGCCAGTTTTAGCTCGATGTCGTTTTCCGTCGGATTCCATTCACGGACCTCTAGTTGCGAACCGTAGATGTCGGAGACGTGCAGTATCGCGGGAGGAAAACCGTTTGCACGAGCGGCCAGGTAGACAATACCTTCGACCTTGGCGAGCCGGACGGGAATTGTTTCATCGTCCAACTGGAACTTGATTGTTTCCGAATTCACGTCCCCCAGTACGCCTTCGAGATAATCGATTCGCGCTTCTTTGCGAATGACCATCAGATCACTCTTGGCCTTCCCATGCAGGATGGCTTGCCACTGGCGACGCTGTTCCTGATTCTGGGTTTTAAACCGAGCCGCGCGGAGTTGGCGGGCATCGAGCTGCAGTCGGTTGCCGTCCGTCAGATGGATCATCGCCTGATTTCCCGTTACCTCGAAACGAGACGCCACCAATTCCGATCCGTCGACCAGTTCCAACCACACACGGCCTTCCAATTCGCTAGGTTTGTTTTGAAATGTGATTCGCTGTGTGGCGACGAGCGCTACCTCGGAGGGGCCATCCTTTGTTTCAAGCAGGACGGATTGCTGCGAAAGTCCATTCAGCTGTCCCTGAACCGTGCTGCCGTCGAGATTCTGGACTTCGACGGGTACGGCAAGGGAGAACGTGGTGAGGAGCAACGAATAGAGAAAGGCGGGCATCGACGCGGTTGGACCGTTGGGGGTTACCGTTTGAGTTTGGCGATTTCGCGGAAGTATTCTTCAATCACTTCGCGGTAATGGGCCGGATAATCACGTCCGATTTCCTGCATCGCTTGCTCGCGCTGTCTGGGCGGGAGTTCGCCCCAACCGGCGGAACGGCCGATCTCGCGTTTGGTGACCTTTCCCGGCCCTTTTTGCTCGACCGGCCGGCTGTCCGGCATGGGTCTTGCCGATTGCCCTCCTCCCGAGCCGCTACTCTGCGCTTGGGCCTGCTTATCCTCCTCATCTTTGATCAGCTTGTCCAGCATCTCGATGACTTCCCTTTCGACGTCGGTTACCCGCTTGTTCGCTCGACCCAACTCCAATCGGCGGCGGATGTCGTTCATGCGGCGCGAGATGTCGTCCAGCGATCCGTCTTTGATTTGAGCCAGGTCGGATCGCATGAGTTGAGCAAGCACGGAGTAGCGGCGCGGGATGTCGTTCTTGTTTTCCAGAAGACGATCCAGCGCCTCGAGGCCTCGATTCTTGTGAATAAGACGATGGTGAGCGACACCCTGGAAGAACAGCAGGGTAGGGCGATCGAAGACATCGTTGATGGTGAGCCCCTCCAGCTGCTGAAGCGCCTCGTCAAAGTACATGCCCTGTGCAAGACTTCGCCCTAGTAGCAGGCGAAGATTGTTTTTGATCAACGGCGGCAGTGATTCGTCATCCAGCCACTGGGCGTCGGCCGCTACAATTGGCGTCGCGCCATGCTGGGACGCCGCGATCAGGGGCAGGGCACGAGGCTCGACCAGCGCGATGGTGGCGGCGACACGCTGAGCAACATCAAGTCGATCGTCCGTTTCGCTCGTTCCCCAAAGTTCGTTTGCCAGTTCGCGCGTTTCCGCGGCGGTTTCCCGTTCGACCAGCCACGCGACCAGCTGTTGCTGTATTTCGGCAGGTGTCAGGATCTGCCAGCTGGCCTCCGCCGTCAGATCGTCCGTGTCGATCGCCGCCATTTTATCAGCGTAGACCAGCGGCGCGAGACCCAGCAGGGCAAGGGTGAGGACAATCGTTGAGCGAGTTGTTAAAGACATGGCGCTTCCCTCTTCACTTGTTTCTTCCTAGCACGATATCGCGTGCAATACCTTCGATGCGATCTTGTCGCTCAGCGAGCTGCCGCAGTTTCGGAAACACCTCTTCCGACGATAATTCTTGCGAGCGAATCATCTTTTCGTATAGCGACGTACGTCGATTGACGCGCATCTGTAATGATCGAATCATTTTTAGCTCGGCTAGCTCGTCGACCAACGGGGGATCCTGCGGCTCGCCTGGCGTTCCCGGCGGGGCCGCTTGACTCTTCTTCTGGTCTTGCTGTGCTTTTTCCAGGGCAGCGATGATCTCCTGCAGCGCTTCGATAATATCTCGCTCGACGCCTTGAGTTTCTTCGCCTGTTTTGCCGGTATCGAGGCGGACCATTACCATTTCCATGTCTTCGCGGAGTTGCGAAAAGGCCTCGGGCATGGCGACGGTGGAACCATCGGCCCGCAAAACCGCCATCGCCATATCGACATCGACGATGATCTTTGCTTCCTTGCCGGCGAGGCGACTTGCCTCGATCTGGTCTGATCGATCTCGCTGATCGACCGGTTTTTTATCCATCGCGACCGTGGCGTCGTGCACTTCGGTTTGCATCTTCAGCATCTTGCGGACACGGCGTTCAAGATCCGCCAGGTGTCGTTCGATTTCTTCCTCGCGCAGTTGACGCAGGATCTCTTCTAGCTCGGCAATCGCATGATCCAAATTCGCTAGAGCCGCTTCCTGTTCTTTGACGGCGCCATCGCGATTGGCATCCTCAAGCAGCTGCTCCGCCTCGCGCATGTTCTCGGCGGCTTCTTCCACGCTCTTGCGACCGGGAAATGACTTCGGCGGCTGTTGACTTTGCGGCTGACCCTGACCCTGTCCCTGACCTTGTCCCTGACCTTGACCCTGTCCTTGACCTTGTCCCTGTCCTTGACCTTGTCCCTGTCCTTGACCTTGTCCCTGTCCTTGACCTTGTCCCTGTCCTTGACCTTGTCCCTGACCTTGACCTTGTCCCTGTCCTTGACCTTGTCCCTGTCCTTGACCTTGTCCCTGTCCTTGACCTTGTCCCTCTCCCTCCGAGTTGCCGTTATCGGTGGGCTTGTCGGCTGGATTATCGGACTCCTTCTTTTCTTCTTCCTTCGCGTCTGGTTCCTTGTCGCCCGGTTCCTTGTCGCCCGGTTCCTTGTCGCCCGGTTCCTTGTCTCCGGGTACCGATTCGTCACCCTCCTCGGAGTCAGCGGGTTTGTCTGTCGTTTCCTCGCGATCCTTGATGTCGTCGGCGATTCCCTGAGTCTTCTTGGCAAGACTACCTTGTCGCGGAGCAAGATCCTGGGGTTCGTCGCTTCGTCGTGATTGGCCTTCGAGTCCGCTCTGGATGTTCCGGTAGCGTTTCAGGACCTTGATATATTTGCGAATACGAGTCCGCTCATTTTCGGTCTTCTTGGCTCGGTTCTCCGTTAACAGCAGTTTCAACAGCGCCATCAATTGCGTTTCGACCGACTCCTGTTGACGCAGGGCGTCGTCGACGTCACGCAGTAGTAGGGACTCGCTGCCGAGCAATTCGACCAGCTGTTCCAGCGTCTCGCCGGTCCCCGCGCGATTCATTTCCTGAACCGCCTTTTCGAGCGTTGCTGAGCGGGCGGGATCGGTTTCTTTGATTAACGCCGCCAGATCGGTAAGGTTCTTTTTGAAGCGGGCATAGCTGTCCGCCACCTTGCTTTGCTCGACCGCCAAACGATCGGTGTCTTCCGCCGGAACGCTCGCGGCCTTATCGTCCGCTCGTAGCGCAGCATCCTCCGCTCGTAGCGCAGCGGTGGCCAGCAGCACGGCAAATAGGACACAGAACGGTCGGCCAAGGTACATCGCAGGCATCAACGCCTCCTTCCCGCTTTCTACGCAATTATAGCAGCTACTTGCGTCAATCGAGCAGCCCTTTCTTTAACTCGTCTTTCAGCCTTTTCTTAAGAAGTTCTCGTTGTTCTTCGGTCACGATCGAAACCTGCTTTTGCGAGTCAATAATCTTGCGCAAGTCCGCCAACAATTCGTTGAACTTCTGCAGCTCCAGCATATTCTTGAGAACTTCATTCATTTGAAGCAGCATCAGATCGATTTGCCGCCGCGCGGCGAGACCGGCGGCCTGGCGATCATCTTCCTTCTCCAATACGCGGCGCAGTTGCGTCAGACGATCGTCCAATAACGGAAATTGCTCGTCGGCGATGTTCACCAGCGGGCTGGCAATGCCGTCCCCCAGTCGTCTACGCAATTCGTCAAGGAACGACACATTATTGTTTTCCAGTTCAAGCAAGATGCGGCCGATTTCCGTTGCAATCTCACTCGTTTCATTCCGCATTCGGTCGCTGGCCTGCAGCGCCTGTTCAACGCGCAGAATACGTCGCGACGACGAGCTGTCCAGCGCGGGTGCCTCTTCTGGCTCGTCGTCATCGGCGCTGGAAGCAGACCTGACAAGCCGCGTCAGCGAGTCCTGGGTGCGTCCGAGTTCTTCGATAATGCTTTCAAACCGTCGACGCAGGATACGTTCCCGCGTTTCCAGAATGCCCCGCAACTGGCCTTCGGTAACCACCTGCAGCGAGTAGCGCTGGCTGGTGCTAATTTGGGGCTTGTCCGCCAAACCGAAGTTGTCCGCTGCCTTGACCCAAAACGTTAGAACCTGGCCCGGTTGGACGACGACGTCCTCCACTTCGAATTGCGTTTCAAACGCATGCCCCCCCTTGCCGTTTATCGCGTTTATATCGAGTTCAAATCGCCGGCGACCTTTCTCGCCCGAATTCACCTGGTATTCAAACCATGTCGCTGTCACGTCGTGGTCGTCGCGGATCGTTCCTTGCACTGGCAGAAAGGCCATTGGCGTGATCGCTTTACCAATCCCCACCAGATTCACGTCTACCTGCGGTGGTTCATCCGCGACGATTCGGACGGATGTGCGAATGGGTTGATGATTCGTGACGTGGTCGTGGTCCAGCAATCGTATATCGACGCGCGTGTCAGCACGTAGCGGACCTAGCGGCAGGCGCACGATGCGCAGGTTGTTCGCGTCGATATCGATCCCTTCGAAAACGGCGTCCGGATCGCCACTCAAAATCTGGTATTCGGCTTTGATCAAGTCCTTGTTGACCGTGCCAATCATCGTAACGTCCGTGCCCTCCGGAAGCGGCTTGACCAGACCAACCTGAAACTTCTCGTCCGGTCGGTCAAGGTATTTCGGAAACTTGCACTGCAAGGCGACTTCGATCAGATCCGGACTGTCGACGGTGCGAATCAAGAGATCACGAACGCGATCGTTCTTGCCGAAGATACCTCCGTGAATCGCGACCACATCGAATTCAATATTCGACTGGATATTCTTGAATTCGTACTCAAAATCCTGGAAATCATCTCGTCCCGGAACGGCTCGTTTCAGCATCGTCATATTGGGTTTGCCCGTGCTGCCCTCGGCCGTTTCGTAACGAATTTGTAAAGCATCCGGTAGGACCATGGCCGTGTCCGCTTTGGCCCTGATCGTTACGCGCACTGCCACGAGCAACCTTGACCGTGCGCTGGTCTTCAAAACCCTCCACAAGAATTCGCGTCGCTCGCGGCCATCGTGCATCACCCAGCAAGACGTCGCGATTGAACCACGTTTGGGCAGTGGCCGTGTCCCATACGGACAGTCCGATGATCGAGCCGATCAGAAGAACCGCGCCGATCGCCGACCGCAGCAACGGCCGGTAGTTCATGACCGGAGAAACTTCGGCGTCTTGCAGCAGTTCCAGCGTTTCGTCACGGGTCTGCTGCAACATCGTCGGATCATACCCGCCCAACTTCGCCTTGCGCGGTTCCAGCTCAACAACCGTCAACAGCCGTTCCCCCAGCTGCCGGTATCGCCGTTCCAAGAGCATTGCCATGTTGCGGTCGGTCAGCGGAACCATCAGCCTGCGAAGAATCCGTTCCAAAACGATATACAGCAAGCCGAGACACACGACGGCCAGAATCACGGCACGGACAGGCACAGACGGTTCGAAGATCCAATCGATCGCCAGCGTTAACCAGAAGCCGATCGCGAGACCGATGACGCAGCTGGCGAGGCCGTGCAGGGCGACATAGACTCGGATCAAACGACGCAGCCTGGCCAGCCGCGACGTGATATCGTTAGATTCTGTTTGCGTTGGAATCGCGGTCGCCATTTCGTTCACTTCGCTAGGTATCTGTCTGTTTAGGCTAGTTTCAGCAGCCTGCGCAACAGCCATTCGATGCAAAGCACACCGCAAATGGCGAACATCATCCACTTCGACCATCCCGCCTTCCAGACCGGGTCGATGTTTCCGGCGACGGGCGTCACGCGGGTCTGTTCCTCCAGGCCAGGTGCGAGTGGTGAATCGTCGGACTGTCCGACCGCCGCGTCGATCGAAGCGAAATAGCGCCCGCCGGTCATCTTGGCGATTTCTTTCAATGCGACATCGTTTTGTTGGGGATGCGCGTTCTCGCGATCGGACGTCGTCACCTTGATGACTTTCGAGATGGTCTGCTCGTCACTTTCCGGCAACACCAGATCGAGTCGATAGTCTTGCGCTTCGCGAACAACAAACTCGCCACGATAGCGTCCGGGACGGTCCGTATCGCGCACCAGCTTCAAGGGCAGGCTCTTGCCATTGGGGTCGAACACAAACAGGGTGACGTCGGGGACATCCAACGGTTCGCGCGCCGCGTTTTTCAGCAGCGCCGTTACCGGGACGGTGTCGCCAACGTTGTAGTGTTCTTTCTCCAGCAAGAGCGTATCGCCGCGTGGCGAGCCTTGATAAATGCGACCCATGGCAACGTGACGAATTACACGGGTATAGAACTGTTCAAAATAGGCTTCGTTCGATTGCCGCAGGCGCCACATCTCGCCGCTCGCCACGTAAAAGACGCGGCCCCTGCCATAGAACTGGCCGACGAAATAGAGCGGATTGTACCCGGATGGTTCTGCCATCGAATCGCCAAAACGCGCATAGACCGTGGCACCATACTTGGCCGCCTTCACAGGAAACCCGCCGTAGATGCCAGGAAACGCCGACCAGGCGCGTTGGCTTTCCGCAGGGTTGTCATCCAATTGAAGGAATTCCGCATCCGCGCCGGCTCGGGTAAACTCCAACGGCCAGGCTGCTGCCGATCCAGACGTGTCGCTCCCCGTTTGCGCAAAGCGGTCGATGAATTCGACAGGGTAAAGATTGAGCAACGGTTGGAATTCAGGATCGTAAATCCATGCTCGTATGACGCTGCCGGCGTTCACATTCCCCGGTACAACGATCAGTCCGCCGGCGTATTCGCTGACCCATTGTTCGATCCTCGCCGCCGCCGCGGATCCGATCGCCAGCCAGTCCGGATCGAGCGCAACGATCGCGTCGTACTCGGCCAGTTCGTCGGCATCGATCGGAAAACCGGTGACATACGCTGGGTCATCAACCTTCTCCCGTTTCATGCTCTGCAAATAAACGAACAGGTCAATGTTGCTATCGCGCCGCAAGAGGCTGCGCAGGAACCGGTACTCGCGCGTAGGTCCACCGGCAACCAGAAGGACTTTCGTGCGGCGATCGAGCACATCGATGTAAAAGCGGCGAACCGCTTCACTCTCAAGCTTGTGGGCAGGCTTGCGGGCACCTTTCACACGAACTTCCATTTCGAAGGCATAACGCCCAGCGGTTTCAAAACCCTCGATATCGAATAGGACCGGAACGACATCCTCGCTATCGGCGCCGAGTGTCGTTTCGGCCTGATAGACCAAACCCGTGTCTTCCGCGTCTTGCTGGGACGATTCGGTGTCAGTAATCTGCCGAAGGCTCACCACCGCTCCTCGACCCGCTAGTCCTTGGGATTGAAGATAGGCGGTTATTTCAAAAGGATCGTTGCTGTGGACGTGCGAAGGCGCGGCGAAGTCCGAGATGCGGACAAATTCGGGTTGTTCTAACGATCCCAAACCAACCGTGTAGATCGGAATCTCCTCTTCGGCCGCCAGCTTCGCTGCTTCCTCCAGCTGCACTCCGGCGGTCCGTTGGCCGTCACTGAAAACAACAATAGCGGAAACCGGAGTCGAGCGCTCGTCCATGACCAGTTGAAAGACCGCCTGACCGATTTTGGTGCTCGCACCTTGCGCCACCAGCTTCGCTTGCCAGTCAACAACTTCGTTTGTTTCCTCATCGCCAGTTTGATCCACCTCCGCGACGCTGGCATCGAGGCCTAGCAGTTCCCGCGCGGTCAGACCGGGAGCCGTGACGAAGACCCAGACGGTCATCCCGATGACCAAGGCGAAGACGAGGCCTGCGGCCACCAGCGGTCCCGGCCCCGTCGCCCCACCCGTGGCGGGACGTATCAAATACCATGCCAGCAAGACCACTGCGACGACGAAACCTCCACCGGCGATCATCAGGTTGCTGCGGCTTGCTTCCAAAACCTCGCGATTCTGCGCAGGAGTTGGCGCGGCCAGTGCCGCCTCAGCCGCTGTCGGGAATCGAGCGAGTGTAGCGACGGGCGTCGGTTTGTCTTCTTGATCGAATCGGTAGATCACGACGTCGTGAACCTGCCGAATTTGATCCAGTAACGTGCCGCTCTCCAATTCGCGGACGACGCGATCGATGCGTCTGATTTTCCCAGTGGCGGCTGCAGGATCGGAATAGGGTACATCCTGGCGCCCCATGCTTTGGCTGGTATCCACCAACATCAGCACGCGAGAATTGCTGACGATGTCGCGCTGTGCTCGCCACTGCGGTTGCAAATAAACCAACAGGATGCCGATCAGCGCCACAAGGCGCAAACCGATCAACAAAATGGCAACACGGCGGCCCAATTCGACGCAGTCCAGCAAGTAGGATCCTACGACAAACCAGGCCAGCAACAAGAAGACACCCAGTGGCAACAGCCAATCCACTGGTGACGAAAGATCTCGTCCCCATTCGAACTGGACGCGCTGACTGCTATCGGCCAAAAGAGAGAACAGTCCTGTCATCGGCGCGTACCCCCCGTTAACGGTGGATGATACGTCGCCGAGTATGCCAGTAGCTGTTCAACGACCAACAAACCGATCAGCACAATGAAAAACCACCACTGCTCGGCCAGGGCGAAGCCCGCCTGCTCTTGTGCCGGCGCGAGTAATTCCGTGGCATCGTGATACTCGAACGGAACGTCGCCCAGCAGCGACGTCAACTGAGGCTGGAACATCGTGCGGAGGTCGCTTTCGATACTCGGCACGTTATAGGCGAAGCGGTGCGCTTCGGTTTCACCATCAATCCGCCGAAGGGTTGCCTGGTAGACTCCACTGTACTGCGTATCGTCAACCGTCAGTTCCAGGTCCGACGAGTCGGCGGACGGCTTTGCCTGGCTGTTTAGCGTATACGGTTTGATGGCTCCCGGGACCGTCAACGTCACGTCAGGCAGGTAGTCGGATTTCGCCATCGGAATCGTGAGACGCTGGCCAACCTGGCGCGCGACGTCGGCCAATTGGTTTGCGCCCAGGTAGACTTGCGTCTCCAACATCGCGATCGGAAACGTCGGATTGGCCAGGCCCCAGTTGTGCCACAGCGGTGATGACGTCATGAGGACGGCCAGGACGCGCCCTTTGCCGAATTTCTTCTCGACGATGAGGGGCGCTCCGTTACGAAGTTGAGCGATGACGGTGACATTCGGGTTGTCGTTCAATTCGTTGTTCCTGGCCAACGCGAAATACCTTTCGACCAGGATGTTCTGTTGCCAGGTGTTGACCTTGTCGCCGAAGATCCGCCGAAAAATCGGGTGCTCGTGATCGACAGTTACATCGGGAGCGGTTTCCAACCGGTCGACCAGCAAGGTGGAGGGGGTGGCGAGCGCGACCGGAAAGAGTCCTTCCCCTTCACGATAAAGTTGCTTGTTGACCATGTCGCTCTGCGTTGCGTCACCCGTGAAGAAAGCCACGCCTCCTCCGTTGCGGACATAATTCTCGAGCGCCTCGATCTCGACCGGGTCAAAATGGGCCAGGTTGACGACGAAAACTGCGTGATATTCGTCCAGCGATTGATCGCGCAAGACTGCGGGGGATTCGATTCGTGGTTTGAGCCCCGTCCGAATTCGGCCCGACGGAGCGAGCGCGGTCTTAAGAAAGATTGGGTCATCCGGCCCGCTGCCGTCAATGATCAGTACGGGTACATCCTGCAGGATCTCGACCACGGCAAATCGCTGATTATCCGCGGCAATCGGGTCGCTAGGAATCCGCGCCGTCACTTCCTGGAAGCCGGCTCGATCAAACGTAATATCGAAGCTTCGCCGTACCGACTTGGCGGGTTGAATTCGGTCAATCTTGACGGCACCAAGCGTCGTCGTCGTGCCGATCTCATCGTCGCCATCGGCGTAGATACGTTTTTGTAATTGAACAGGTACTTGATTAGCGATTTGCGTTCCGAAATTTGTGACTTCCACCTCCATGCGGATCAGGACATCGGTCGCCTGTTGTCCGGGCATCGCAACCAGGTCGGTAATGGCGAGATTAGGACGTGCCGTGTCGACGCAGTGGACGAGTTGAAGCTGGGCGTCCTTTTCGGTGAGGCGCTGAATCTGGTCTTTCAGGGCCATGGCGTCCTGCCACTGGGGCGAACGCAGATCAGAGACGACGTAGACAATAGCGTTTTCGTGCTCGTCGCTGCTGAGCAATTTTTCGGCGACGGCGAGCGCTTCCAAGGGACCGACGGCGAGTTGCGATGGACTAAGTTTGCTTTGGTAGCTTTCGAATTCGACATTGTATTCGGCGGTAACTTGCGTTCGAGATATTTCCGGAGCTTGTCCCGCTGCCGCCTGCGAAAAGCGCAACAACGTCACGAACTGTTTCGAGGGTTGTCGTTCGGCGCACGCTACGAGGTTGCGCACAACATCGCGCCCCCGATCAAACGCGCTGGTATCGGACCAGCGGTCAGCCATTGATCCGCTGTCGTCCAGCAGGATCAGATGATGGGTAGTTCCGTCCCCGAAGAGACGGCTCCATTGATCCTTCAGCAACGGACCGGCCATCATGAAGACGACCAACGCCACCGCCGCCATGCGTGCCAGCAGTAACAATAGTTGCTTGAGGCGAATCCAATTCTGGTTCTTTTTCCGGCTCTCCTGCAAGAACGCCATCGCGGCCCACGGGATGCGCCGGCGCCGCAACAGATTGATCAGGTGGATCAAGACTGGAAGCGCCATCAGCGGCAGCAGCCAGGTAAAGAACAGGGATGAATAGGTGAAGGACATTAATTCTTATGGTGCATCCCCAGTCGGTTGCTCAGGTAGGTCGCCAGGGCGGCATCGAGCGGTTGGCTGGTGGCGATCAAATCATAGTCACAGGTATTGCGAGCGCAGTTGCGGCGAACGTCATCCAGGAACTGTTCCAACGCTTCCATATAGCCGGCCCTTAAGGCCCGCGGGTTGCAGTTCAAAAAATCCGAGTCTTCCAAGCCTTCGAAACGAGTGGGTCCGCTGAACGGGAAATTCAGTTCGTCATCGTCCATGACGTGAAATACCATCACGTCGTGTCCGCGCCGGCGTAAAAGTTTCAGGCCTTTGATCAATCCCGTTTGATCTGCCAGCAGGTCCGAAATAAGGATCATCATGCCACGCCGCGGCAATTGTTCTGCGACTTGTCGCAGGATGCTGTAGAGATCCGTCTTGTCGTTTGGCTCGTCCGCCGCCAGTGCTTCGACGATGGATGCCAGGTGGGTTCGCCTGGTCAGCGAAGGTACTTTCATCCGAATACGATCATCGAACGAAATGCAGCCGACGGCGTCTTGCTGACGCAACATCAGGTAGGCGAGGCTGGCCGCAATCGTGCAGCCGTATTCATACTTATTGAAGGCACCGGTGCCGTACTGCATGCTGCCGGAGATATCGACCAGCAACGTACAGCGCATGTTCGTATCTTCTTCGAACTGCTTGATGTAGTATCGGTCCTGCTTGGCCCAGACCTTCCAATCGACATGCCGCAGGTCGTCCCCCGGCACGTACTGGCGGTGTTGCCGGAATTCGACCGATTGACCGAAGTAGGGACTACGGTGGCTACCGGATAGAAAGCCTTCGACGATATGGCGTGCACGTAATTCCAGCCGTGCGATGCGCTTGATCGCTTCAGGATGAAAAAATTTCTTGGAATCGCGCATTGCTTGTCAGCTCGTCTTCCGCAGTTGGTGTTTCGTCAAGCAGTCTTTGAATGACGTCATCGGGTGTCACGCCTTCGCTTTCAGCCGCAAAATTCACGACCAGCCGATGCCGCAAGACGGGCTTGGCCAGGGCCTGAATATCATCCGTCGAGACATGGGTACGACCGTGCAACAGTGCGCGCGCCTTACCACCTAGAATCAGGAACTGCACCGCACGCGGTCCGGCACCCCAGTTGATCTGATCGGCGATAAAATCGGGCACGCCCGCGTGTCCGACGCGCGTCTGGCGGATCAAGGAGAGCGTATAGCGAACGACATGGTCGCTAACCGGTACCTCGCGCACGAGTTTCTGCAGCTGTGTTATTTCCTCGCCGGAGAGCACCGGCTGATATGGTCGGTAACCACGGTGGTGGTGCGCCGGGCGATTTCAAATTCTTCTTCAAAGTTGGGATACTTGACGAAGACCTTGAACATGAATCGGTCCTGCTGCGCCTCCGGCAGCGGATAGGTTCCTTCCTGCTCAATCGGATTCTGCGTCGCCAGAACGAAGAAGGGTTCGGCCAGCGGGTGCCGGACGCGACCGATCGTAACCTGGCGCTCCTGCATCGCTTCCAGCAAGGCGGCTTGCGTTTTCGGCGGCGTGCGATTGATTTCATCCGCCAGGATTACATTGTTGAAGACCGGGCCTTCCAGGAAGCGAAATTCGCGCGATCCGGTCGATTTGTTCTCTTCAATAATGTCGGTGCCGGTGATGTCGGCGGGCATCAGGTCGGGCGTAAACTGGATGCGGGTAAAGGACAGGTCCAGCGCGCGGGCCAGCGTGCTGATCATCAACGTCTTCGCCAGGCCGGGAACACCTTCCAACAGGCAGTGGCCACGGCTGAACATCGAGATCAAAATTTCTTCGATGACCTCGTGCTGGCCCACAATCACCTGGCCCAGCTGGTCCAGTATTCTTTCCCGTGCTGTGCCCAGTTTCCGGACAGCATCTTGATCAGATACGGAACTCATACGTCAAATTACCTCGGATTAGAATGCTCGAATAAAAAGAGGGATGGATAAAGAAGCCAGCGCGCTGGTAGCAGAATACCGAGCGTCTTCAGCCATTGTTGGCCTTGGATTCTTGGCTTTTGACAAATCCTTCTTCGACGGTCCCTCACCTCGTTACTTACCGCTGATAAATCGGTAGGCTCCCGTTGTCCAGTTGCAGAATCGTCAAGTTGATGGCGGTGGTATAGATCGGACCGATATATCCCTGCGTCCAGTAGGAGTAACCCTTTCCGTCATTGGTCGCCTCGCGCAACAACTTCTGACTGATCTTGTCGCGATAGGATTCCCAGTTTTTGCCACCCTCTCGATACATCACCTGCGAATAGTAATAGTGCGCATAATGCCAGTGGCCGAAACTCTGATTGCCGATGTCGTCAAAATTCTTTTTGCAATACTTCAGGAGCTGCGGCACATATTTCCCATCATACTCGCCGGCGTTGAACAGGCAGGCCACCGCCGCGGCGGTGATCGCAGGCCGACCGCCACCCCCTTTGGAGCTGTACTGCACGCCTCCATCTTTGGATGTACAGGTGTGAATATATTTGACCGCCTTATCGATGATTTCCTTGGGCACTTCGATACCGGCATTGCGACAGCCCCGCAATCCTTGGACTTGCGTCACGGTGGTCGATCCTTCATCAAATCCGCCGCCATCCTTAGCGCCTCAAATAGCCCCAACCTCCAGCGCCTGTTTGAGCGCGCCCGGTGAACACCACGGCGCGAGTGAGAACGTCAATCAGCTGCTCGCGCCGCCCCTCGTCCTCTTCTTCGCCCAGCACTTGGGAAAGGAACAGCATCGAGAACCCGTGACCGTAGGTGTACCGGTCGTCTCGGCGAGCGTCGCCAATCAACCCATTGGGATTGCTGCGGCTTACCAGATAGTCGACGGCACGGCGGATGTTCTTGGAATAGGGGCCCTGTGTCGTGGTAGATCCTTCGCACAACAGCGCAATGCCCGCCATGGCCGTCATTGCCGTCGGGTAGCGACCTTCATTCGCCGACCAGTGGCCGACGCGTGACTGTTGTCGAGCGGTCCAGCCGAGCGCCCGTCCGATGACGGCATCGATGTTGCCTTCGTCAGCAGCAGTCGCCGGTTGCACCAGGCTGATCCACAGCGGGAGGATCAGCAGGGCGAGTATTTTTCTAGATAGGGAGGGCATCTTCAACGTTCCGGGATTCATTCGTCATCTTCGAAGAGGTCGATTGCTTCTTCATCGAACAGGTCGTCGTCATCCTTCTTTTGCTTAACGCCCTTGTTGAGCGCTTTTAACCATTTGCCCAGCGTCAAGCCGGATTTGGAATCTGGTCTGGCGACCCGAAGTGGTGGACCCGGTGGAATGGGCTGGTCTGTAAACGTCAATTCGAAACTGTTCTTGGGATCCTGTAGATAAATCGCAATCGCGTTGCGTGTCGGATAACAGACCACCTCGTAATAGTTGTGATGATTGCGAGGCAAATCCTTCGGAGGAATCAGCAGGCGTCCCGTCCGTTTATCGAGAAAGGTCATCGTCATCTTTGTCTGGCTGGAGTTCTTTTCGCGTAGGACGCGGGCAAACACGATTACCGGCGATTCGACCGGCTGGTTGGTCACAAAGCCTTGGCGATCAATCTCGGCCGGCAACGACCACAACGGTTCGCCCGTTTCGATATCGAGCGAATAGACCCGCCCCGAAATGAAGTCGTTGGTAGAACCATTCGGCGGCGGCCACGGTCCGTAACGGTATTTGTTGTCCTGCGTTGTTGCGCCGCTGTTGGTAATCAGCATGAGGTGGTCACTGGATCGCATCAGATAGATGCCCTTCAGCTGCGGTTCCGGCTCCAGCATGCGATCGACGACCGCTTCGCCCGTTACCAGGTCCAAGAGGAAGAAGTGCCCATCGCGCTGCAGAAGGGCTAACTGCTCCATCCCGATCAGGCGGCCCATCGTGTCTTTCTTGATGGAAAAGACCCAATCGTTTTTTTCCTCCAACGGATCGTACAGAGCCAATTCGTTGACGCCGTTTGATTTCGCTGATTTAGTCCAGGTCAAGACTTTACGGCCAATGTAGGTCCATCGTGAATTCTGATCGGGCAGATCAACGTCTTGCAGTCGTGCGCCATCCATCGTGGAAAAGATGGTTGCCTCGTTGGATTCTTCGGGTGCGACGACAACATATTGTTCGTCGCCGAATAGCATCGACTTGTTGTTCACCCCACGATGGCGCCACATGACGTCGCCCGTGTAAGCGTCGACAGATAGCAGATCTCCGTTGCGAATGAAGGTAACACCGCCGGCCGTAATCGGTCCCAGGCGGGCCGTCTTCGTGGGATGAGCGAGGCTGGTGGCGGCGCTGTCTTGCCAGGGAGGCATTCCGCCCTCCTTACGCGAATTGCGACCACGGTACGTCGGATTGGTCGGTTCTTGGGTCGATTCATTTCGCCACAGAATTTTGCGGGTTCCGCTGCTGCCGTCGTCGGGCCGCAGCGTATCCACGGCCAGAACCTGATTGCCTACGACGGCGATCATCAGCGGGCCATCGCTACGAAGACAGCTCCATTGCCTGTTACGGGTCCAGTGAATATTGCGCGTATTATTCCGTTGAAGCGTAACCGACCACTTGACCAGCCCATTGCCGTCCCTGGCAGTGAGCCGATTGAATTGCTCGACGGTGACATCGACGGGATCATGCATCCGGTGATGCTCACCAAGGACGTAGATCGGTTGGGAGGGCGACGAGGGGACAATTTGTGTTTGGCGGCTATCACTAGAACCGACCTGAACTTCGGTCAGAGGCCACTGTTCCGTTAAGACGCTGCGAATACGGCTGTCCTCGGGCAGGTCGTCGTAGAGCTGCTGTCCCGTCTTTTCACCAAGGCAAACTTCCTCAGCAAATTCGGTCCGCAGTCGCTCGTAGTAATGGGCCGCTTCGCGCAGCAGGCCCTTTCGGCCGTAGACTCGGGCGAGTTGTGCTATCGCGTCACGACGCACCGCGACATCGTTCGATCGCGACAGTTCCTGCAAGATCATCGCGAATTCGAGTTCGTCGTCCGCATTGCGTAGCTTGGTGAGCAGCCGCTGCTTCACCGGGTCGGCGACCGGTAAGGCGCGAAAAAAGCGAAGATAGTTCTTCAGCGAATCGATCGATCCGTCAGCGAGTACCGCATCACGTCGTTGTTCCAGCAATTTAACAAAATCGTTCTGACCATTATCGGCGAGCCGCGCAGCGACGCGTTCGGTCCTTGCGCGAACCCAACGGTCCAGTCGCACCGAATGGTAGCGTTCATCCGAGACCATCGGGTTGGTGACCTGGGTTGCGTCAACAAGCTTCAGATACGAATTCGCGGCTTGAAGATGCTCGCCGATCTGCTCCTGGCCAACGGCCAATACGCGCAGAAAATTAATTTCGTCCTTGGACGAGGCAACCAGGGCTGCAATCTCATCGATAGTAACTCGATGTGCCTCGAAGTCGTTACGGAGATTTTCAAGGAGGCTGGTGAGCAACAAGTTTTGTGCTTCCAACTGATGCGCAAAGACGACGGACGCTGGGGCGGCCGTCACGGTCATCCGTGAAGCGCGACGATACGCCTCGCGAAAACTTTTGACCGCTGCCAACGAGTTTCCTGCACTGACCTGAATCTCGCCCTCTCGGAGCGTCGCCCAGATGTCCTGCGGATCCTCGACGCGCGCATGCTGGACTTTCTCTCGCAATGGTTCGATCTGATAATAAACCTGCAGGCGATCGACATTCTGCGAAATGATGTCGTCGCCGTAACTGATAAGGTTTCCTGGGATGGTTCCGTCGCGGCTGGTTAAGCGCTGCAAGATGGACGGCGCGTCGATTCGAATCTGGGCGATCTGGCCGATGCCGGCGTGATTGAGCGGTAGATAGTAATTTCCGTCGTGGTAGTATCCTCGCCCACTGGGAGTACATTTTTCCGGCAGATCCATCGGCCAGCCTTTCGCAACTTTGCCGGTCGCCAGGTCGATGCCTGTCAAACGGTCTTTTCCCACCAGCACCGCCGTGTTGTTGTGAAGGCAGCCCAGGTAAAGCAGATCGTCGCGATCGATTCGCCATTGAACGCGGCCATCCTTCAAGGACAGGCAGTGCATGAACTTCGATTCCGCAGGAGTAATCACCAGACGGCCGCCTGAGATTACCGCGCAGCTGTCCGCCCATGTCTGGCCGGGATTCACCGCCAGCGCGACGGATTGTGGCCACCCGTGGCCCCGTTGCTGAGGGTCTTCGGGTATTGGGTACTCGTAGCCCCATAGCAAGCTGCGGGCCGTCACGTCGACGCCGACAATCGCGCCCACACCGGTGGGACAAATCAACACGCCTTCGGCGAACGACGGACTAATGCCGCTCATCTGGCGCTGATTGATTGTCTGGGGCGTCTGGGGCACGCTGGCCAGTTGCTGGGACCAAAGGAGCTTACCGCTGGAGGCTTCTAACACAACCAGACGGACTTCGCCTTCCATTTCGACAAGGTTGTACAGACGACCTTGCATGGCCAACGGCGCGCCGAGAAAGAACGCGCTGGAAAATCGGGCGTCCCCTTCATTGGGCCCTCCGGACGACCAGAGTCGTTTCCCCTGACTCTCTTTCACGTCGTAGGCCGCCAGAACGTTGTACGACTTGCCGCTATAGACGTGGCGTCGGCCCGTGTTCGGGTCGAAAAAGCTGGATAGCGTTCCGTCGTCCTCGCGATGAAATTCCTCCAACACGTAGACGCGGTGCCCGTCGCTGGATATCGAAGAATAGGTCCGGTCGTTCCAGACCCTCTGTTTCAGGAGCGCATTCGATCTGTCTTCCGCCTCCTGCGGATCGCTGGTTTCGGTGCGTCGTGCCGTCGCTGTTTCGACTTGCCAGATCAATTTGCCGGTCCGAAAGTCAATGGCTGCCAGGCGACCGGGGACCCGCATCAGTACCATGTTGTCCAGTGCCAGCGGCTGGAAGGCAGGCAGCGCGGCAATCAGTTGGTCCGAATGGTCGCGGCGGGCCGTTTCCAAAACACTTTCGGTTTCGTTGTCCCGAGCGATACGTTGGACCCAGCGGGGACGCACTAGCAGGGGAACTCCCCCGTCACTCTGAGCAGTCCGCGAGGCATTGCCACGAAACATGATCCAGTCGGAATCGCGGCGCACCAGGCCGACACGCGCGGCCCATCACGCGTGAGAGCCAATTCAACGCTTGTTTTTCGTCGCCGTAGAACGGAACCCGCTGGCCGCCGATCTCGATCCAATCCGTTTTCGACTTCTGCTTCAGCCCGCTCACAACCTTCCTGGCGTTTTCCACTTCGTCGGCGCGTAGCCAGCACGACGAAAGCAAAAGGGATAACTCGGGTTCAAATTGTCGAGCGACGTGGCTGTCGTGGACGTACTGGAAGCAAAGTGCCGCACCAAGTGGGCGCCCCTGGTCCAGGTGGAATTGCCCCAGCAACAGCATCGCCCGGTAACTGGCCGCGGTATGGGCAAATCGCCGGGTAACGTCCGCTACCGATTCGATGTCAGCCTCTTTGATGGCGCGATTCAATAACGTCTCGGCGGTCCCACCGAACTGCAGCTCGTACGATTTGCGGGCCTCTGACGGAAACTGTCCAACAATCCGACGCGCCTGGTTCTTCAAGCTCACATAAGTTTGCCCGCCGCCGTCCCTGTCCGCTTCGTTGTCCTGGGCGGATGGCACGAAGTAGTCTTCTTCCGCGTTTAAGATCGCCGCCAGTGCGCGCGTGGCTTCACTATAACGACCTTGATCCATCAACTCGGCGGCCGTGTGCAGCATACGAACCAGGCTGCGATCCGGCGGCAGGAATACCGGGTCGGTCAGCCTCAGCGTTTCCTTCGTTTCCTTCTGATTCTGGCCGAAGACGGAAGCAGGTCGCTCAAGCAACGTGGTCACGAAAACCACCCCAAGCATGGCCAGCAGTCGTATCCTCCGTGGTCGAACAGGCATGATTTATCGTTCCGAAGCGATCAGAGATTAGACGGTAGGAACGGGTAGGCGGTTCCCTGGCAGATCAACTACGTTCATCCCGATCCGTCAGGGCGAACGCCCCATCCACCTGGGTTCGCCAGTGGTTCGACTGCTCATCGGCGGGATGCTCGCAAGACATAACCTTCTATGTTCCAATATTTTACAAGACGTATAGGCAAATGACAAGGAAAGCTGGATCTCCGCGACGCCACGCAAAAGGTGGCTGACGGTTGGCCGTTTGGGGACCGCTTCACGTTCAATCCGATAGGCGGCCATCGATTGGTTTTGAGCGTTTCGGTGTGCGATCGAAACGGCGGGGCCCCTCTTTTCCCCGGTTTATTCGGTTTTACGGCTTGTTTTTTTCCCTCGCTTGCTTTTCAATCATCCCGTCTGGCAGTTTTTACGTGGCCGCCAGCGGACGGACATTACCCATTTCACCGAACATTGCATGGAGGAGTGACTCGCAATGGCAAAAACCACCGAAAAGAAACCCCCTACGAAGACTGAGATCCTCAATTCGATCGCCGAGGCGACCGAACTCTCGAAGAAAGACGTTGCCTCCGTCATGGATGCCCTTACGGATCAGATTCGAAAGGCGCTTAGCAGCCGTGGACCGGGCATGTTTACAATTCCGGGGCTCGTCAAGGTCGAGAAGAAGAAAGTACCGGCGCGGCCGGCTGAGCCGAATTGGAAAAATCCGTTTACCGGCGAAGTTCAGACCCGTCCCGCGAAGCCGGCGTCGACGAAGATCAAGGTCCGAGCGCTAAAGAACCTGAAAGATATGGTCTAACGTCCCGGCGTTGCACCAGGTAGTTATTAAACCGCACGGTTCGGAAACGAATCGTGCGGTTTTTTGTGCGCTGGTCGGGTGATCGTATTGTTCCTGGGTCGAATTGGCAGCGGTTCGAAAGGGTTCTCTGAAAGAACCGCCATGATCACGGTCATGATCACGGTCATGATCACGGTCATGATCACGGTGGCGGCGTTTCCCCGGAACGGACGTTGCATCGTTTTCGATACGGGATCAGAATGCGAAGACGCACGGAAATGACTTGGGGAAGACGGACAGAGCGAAGACGGACAGAGCGAAGACGGACGGCGCGAAGACGGACGGCGCGAAGACGGACGGCGCGAGACGGACGGCGCGAAGACGGACGGCGCGAAGACGGACGGCGCGAAGACGGACGGCGCGAAGAGATAAAGAAGAAGAGTGGACGGGGCCGGGATCGAACCGGCGACACCTGGATTTTCAGTCCAGTGCTCTACCAACTGAGCTACCCGTCCGCGCGCAAACTTGTGGCACTCGGCGATGAATGTACGCGGAACCGTCGATGGCTGTCAACTAAGTAACATCACCTAAGCAACATTACCGTGATCAGAAGGACCAGAATGACGACGATCAATCCGACGACCGTTGCGGAAACGTAGATCCAAGTCGGTATCCGCTCGCCCATCAGACCGACCGGTCGCGAGATTTCTTGTTTAGGGATTCGAGGCGGTTTGGCTCTGGGAGCCGGTCGTGCAATGCCGGGCGTTGTTTCCTGGCTTGCCTGGTTCACCGCTTCGGTCCCTTGCGATAACTGGCTGGGGCTTTCCAAATCGTCCGGGCTTAGTTCCGGGAAATCTCGCGTATCATCGATCGGAGCACGGCCCGTGGTTCCCGAAGCATCGAGCCGCGCAAAACCCGAGGAATCTTCCGGCAAGGGTGTCTGCACGGCGTCGTCGGTCCATGCCGCCAGCCGCTGACCGACCTCCGCGGCAGTTCCGATACGCTGGTTGGGATCTTTCTCCATCATGTCGGCCAATACATCCAGGAAACTGTCCGACAGGTCCTGATTGTGCCGCCTGGGATGCAGGGGCGCCTCGTTTAAATGACGGTAGCATTTCTCTTGCATGGTTCCGCCCGGAAACGGTACTTCTCCGGTTACCGCGAAATACAACGTGCATCCCAGGGAATAGATATCGCTGGCGGCGGTTACCTTGCTGGGTGAAAGAATCTGTTCCGGCGCCAGGTAGTCAGCCGTACCGACAATTCGACCCTTGCGAGGATCTTCGTTCCCAGGATCTTCGTGCAGAAATCCTGCCAACCCGACATCCAGCACCTTCGTCTTCCCGTCGGGGGTCACCATCAAGTTGCCGGGCTTTACATCGCGGTGGATCATTCCCTGTTCATGCGCGTGTTGCAGTCCCGACGCGGCTTGCGAGATGATCGTGGCGGCGTCGCGTTGAGTCAGCGGGCCGCGCTCGCGAACCAGTCGCCGCAAATCGGCTCCAGGTACAAACTCCGTCACCAGGTAATAGACGTTGCCGTCGTGGCCCGCATCGTAGGCCCGTACCAGATTCGGGTCATCTAACCTGGCGAGCGTACGGATCTCGTGATGGAAGCTCTTAATCGCTGACGGTGTCGATTTGCTTTTCGGCAAAACCTTGATGGCGACGACGCGGCCCATCAACGAGTGTTCCGCCTTGAACACCTGCCCCATGCCGCCCTGACCTAACGAATCCACAATTTGGTAATCGTTCAGGTTAAACTTCGAACGCCCGGCGCGAAGCTGCTGAGCCTGCCAGCGGTTCAGCATTCCCAGCTCGACCATCTTGTTTGCCAGCTGCACGTCCGTGACGTGCGTAAGCTGAGCGCCGATGGCAATCGATTCTGCCGACAGGGCTGCCAGCGCTTGTTTGACCTGTTCGTCCGTTAACAGACAACTAGCTTGGACTGCCGTAAGGAATTTGGAGGAGCTTGCGTTCATTGGTGATCAATGGAAGTGTCTTGGTTCAGCCTATCAGGCTGCTGCCTAGCGCCAAGCCTCTGCTCGCCAAAATGATCGATTATATCAGACGAAAATCACCCATTTTGTTCCGACACCAGGCCGAATCGATGCCAGCACACGGGCAAGGGAGCGACGAATTCCAGGCGGTCCTTTGTGATCGGATGATCCAGCAAAACACGTCGACCGTGCAGGCCGATGCCCTCCGGGAAGGACTCGCGGGATGCGTATTTGCGGTCACCCAATACGGGGTATCCGTGATGCGAAAGTTGGAGTCGAATCTGGTGTTTGCGCCCGGTATGTAACTGAATTTCTACTAACGTTGTGCGTCCGGTCGATTCCAGGTATCGATACGACAATCTCGCCTCTTTCGCGCCAGGCGTCTGAGCGCTGGCAATGTGCATGCGGCGATGCCGTTCATCTTTACGGACCCAATTCGTCAGCTCGCCTGCGGCAGGCTCGATCGGACGATCGAGCAGCGCCCAATAGTATTTTTCAACCCCGCCCGTTCGGTATTGTTCTGTGAGACGAGCGGCCGCTTTGGAGGTGCGAGCCAGGACCAGCAGACCGGATACAGGGGCATCGAGTCGACTGACAATGCCCAGATAGACATTGCCGGGCTTATCATACTTATCTTTTATATATTGCCGAGCGACCTGCAGAGCGCTAGGAACGTCGTCCGGAACTCCCATCGTAGCCAGGCCGGCCGGTTTGTTGACAATCAATAAATGGTTGTCCTCGTAAAGAACGTCAAGATTCAAATGACCAGGTCCCAGTAAACGAGAATGTCCAAGTACCAAATCCCAATGTCGCAGATCCCGATTCGTCGGGGACCAATGTGGCCGCCGTCACGTGCAGTTCATGATATCCGAACGTTAGTGTAATGTATTGCAATCCCGCGATCTTCGTAGCGGGTGTCGAGGCAAGCTCGTTCATAGGACATGGGTGCCTGGTCATTGATTATTATTTGCTGGCGCTTGGTCCTATTTCGTTGGAGATTGATTACCGCAGGATTTGATCCTTGGGAATTTCACCGCTGATTCTCGCCAGCTCGTCACCACGCCGCCGACAATTATTGGAGGAAGCAGGCTACGAGTTTACAGTCATCGAGCCTGAAGTCAGCGAGAACATGGGTTTATGCAGCAACTGCGGTCCTGCCGAATTAGTAGCCGAACTGGCACAAACCAAAGCCACCGACGTTGTCGCGCGAGTGCGTGGCGAAGCGCGATATCATGACCACATCGTGTTGGCCTGCGACACCGTTGCCGAAGTCAAAGGTCATATTCTCGGCAAGCCGCGCGACGAGGAACATGCTCGACAGATGCTGTCGCTCTTGTCCGGCTGCGATCACCGTGTCTATACGGGGACCTGCCTGTGGCCGATAACAGTCAACGAGCCAACCGTCGTGGTCGAGATCACAAGGCTGGTAATGGATTCGTTGACGGAGGCGCAGTTGGATACGTTTATCGAAAGTGGCCAATGGGAAGGGAAGGCCGGTGCGTTCGGCTACCAGGATGGTCTCGACTGGGTACACATTGTCGAGGGCAGTGCATCGAATGTCGTGGGCCTGCCGCTGGAGCGCCTTAAGGCGATGCTGGAGAGTTTGTAGCGCCGCATCGTACGCCAGTGGCTCTACTCGTTTAACGCCCAGCCGCAGGCGCCGGCATGTCAGCGAGTACGTGCCGGCGCCTGCGGCTGGGCGCTAAACGAGGAATAACAAACTAGTGATACATCTTCCAGCCGCCTTTTGTAATTCCGGCGAACGGCGTCACAAATGACCAGGTTTGCTGGGGCTTATCTTCCTTCACGGGATTGTCTTGGACATACGCGATCGCGTTTTCGATGGCTTCTTCCGAGTCCAAGTAGACTCTCCATTCGTGTTCCGCCCACATGCGAGGCGGGCGTCTACCTGGCTCGGCGTGTTTTTCCAGCGGATGATGATTGTCCTGCATCAGTTGTCGTGTTGCAGCGCCTTTCAGCAGATTGACCACCTGTTCGACTTTGTATGTGTGACGGGCAATCACCATATGCGTGTGTTCTGGAAGTATTGAGCAAGCCCAGATTGTATAGTTGCTTTTTTGGGCCTGCAGCGCAAAACCGCGCGATCGACGCGGCTTGCACTCCGGTCAATGAAACCGATGGATATTTTAGCGCCGCTCGCGCTGCGTCTCGTCGTTCTAATTCCACAGTAGAAAGTTGATCGAGCGATCGTCGGTCCACCGACTTGGTCGTCTTGCCGAACCTCACGATCTCCCACTTCCGCACCATTTCGGACCATGATCCGCGCGGATCGTTTGGTAGCCAGAAGCCATAGACTGGTAGGACAACATGATAACCGTGAATCATCGTTTACCTCGCGCATCAAGAACGTAGTTTAACGCCCAGCCGCAGGCGCCGGCTGGGCCAGCGAGTACGTGCCGGCGCCTGCGGCTGGGCGTTAAACGAGTGTGTCCGAGCCCGATGGTCGTTCATGTCGGGCGCTGGACTTCCATTGGTTTGAGGCTCATAAATTCGTGCCGCTCGGCATCGACTCGCGGGCCGACATCCTTGATGGCCGAGTCCGGAACTTTTTGCAGAGGCGTATAGAGTGGGTGCCGCGACTCCTTGTACGGATTGTTACGGGCGGCATTGTAGCAGCAGATCAGTGTCCAACGCGGCTCGTCCGAACGGTTGGCGTCGGACCGATGCAGGAGATTGCAGTGAAAGAAAAGCGCATCGCCCGCTGTCATCTCGCAATGCACCAATTCGAAGACGTTGAGCGCCGCCTCCACCCGCTCGGGATCCGCGCCCACTTGCGTGCCCACATTCACATGCTCAACCCGCTCTATTTGGTGCGATTGCTTTAGCACCTGCAGGCAACCATTCTGGCGGGTCGCGTCGTTTACCGCGATCATGCAGCTGGCCATCAGAGGACGCAGGCAACCATTGTGATACCAATAGCCGTAATCCTGGTGCCAGGCCCACGCGCCGCCGATCTTTGGTTCCTTGAGCATCATTTTCGAATGGTAGTGGTAGACTTCCCCTTCCAGCAGTCGCTCCATCGAGGTTACGACCCGGTCGCAGCGAGCGAACATTCCGTACAGGTCGTCCCCCGGATGGTTCCAGACGGCCAGCTTGCTGATCCCGCCTTCACCATCTTTGCGGTCCAGCGCCTGCTCGCGCAGACTCTGATCCGCAGTGGCCGCTTCGCGCAACAGTCGCATCTCCTCGGCATCGAACATCGCCGGTACCTGGACAAACCCATCTTCACGGAATGCGAGAATTTGTGCATCACTTAGAGCCATGTCGCTCATTCGTTGCTCCTCGTCGTGTCGGATATCACGTCAATCCATCATTCTACCGATTCGGCAGTCTAACTGTAGAATCGCGAGGCACCAAGCCAGCGCGAGGCAAGCCCGTCGTTGTGGCGTCGTTGGCACAGCGTGCGACGGCGGGTGCCCAGGCCGTCATGGGACATTCGCTGCAACGACGCTGCAACGACAACGTCGCTGAATTGCGGTTGGTGCAGCAGGGCCGGCGGCGAGCCCTTACCAGGCTCTCAATTCATTGCTGGGTCCCGCGATAGGGGTCGTGGCCCTGTTGGGAATCTGCTGTCTCGCCTCGCGGCGGTTTCGCAACTCAAGCGGCGCACATACGTTCGGCAACTCGCGCCGGCGCTGGCCAAGTAAAAAACCCGCCTCGGTCGCGGTGGCGACCAGGCGGGCTTTCATCGTATTGAATTCAGTGGACTCCGTTTAACGTGGTAGTGCGGAGAGGCAAGTCCACGGCTGCCCCTCCTCGTCGTTGCCAGGCGGATCGTTCATCGTTCGATGCCCTCCTGTTGTCTGATGAGTCCTAGTAAAACGTGCGTCGTTTCGAAAACTAGCCAGTCGTCGCGACGACTGTTGCATGTACAGATAGCACGTCGGCGACAAGCGTGTCAACGGTTTCGAACGACGGTTTGAAAATTTGGTAAGCTTTTCCGCCGGCAGAGTTCCGGACGTAACGAAGAAGTAAACATTCCGTTCGGTCTGGGAACGGTCGGCACGCTGCGCACTTGGTTTTTGTTTCAAGCATCTGGGTTTCAAGCATGTGGCAAGAAACAGATCCCCAGATAGACCGGTGTGGGGCAAGCAGCTGCAAAAGAAAGAAATAAGGGCCGGGATTGCGAATCCAGCCACATCGCAGTTTACCGAACGCCGCAGCGCAGTTTACGGCTGGTCAGCGACTTCGACGTGCGCAACAACGTCGGGAATTGAACGACTGCCGTCATCGATCGTGATTTGAATGCGGTCGACAACCTTACCCGTAGCATCTGTGGCCGTGTAGGTGATCGGAATCATGTGCAGCTTGCGTGGCTCGTCACTGGTCGCGAAGCTGAAGGCCGTATTGCCGCTAGCGCTGGTGATATTGGTAATCGTAAACGGATCCTTGCCGCGCACCACGATCTGCCTGGTCACGGATTCACCGGGTCGTATGGCGCCCATTTGCAGCGACTGCGGGCTGACCGACAGCGAGGCGATTACATGGCCCTCGACGGCCAACGGAACGAATGTCCGGCGGAGGTCGTTTGTCACCAGGGTCAAACGGTCGTTGATGTAGCCCGGCGGCGCGCCCTTCTTTAGCCGAAATAGCAGCTCGTAGACAACGTTACCATTTCCTCGTTGGGTCTCGAGCGAATTCAACTTTGAAATCCTTATTATTACTGCGTACATCGACCAGCTGCCATGCGTCGCGGCCTGCGTAGTAGATTTTCGCCTTCTTTTCCACGCCCTGTTCTGCGTCGACCGATCCGAATTCGATCCTGCCAGGAACAATCACAACATCCCGCCGCACGTAGCCTTTCACCTGGACGCGGACCTCGGCAGCGTAGGGGGGGGCAAAGCGGACGGTCAAGGTTGCACCGTGCTGGCCCTCAAAACGGTCCGTGTTGAATTGGGCGATCAGTTCGGCGACTTCGCCGGACTTGAGCAAGTTTTTGGTAATGGTAGGTGTGGTGCAGCCGCAACTCGCGTGCACCGAGCTAATGTTCATGTCTTCCAGGTAGCGGTTGGTGATCTGGAAGCGATATTCGGTGGCCGCATCCTTCGCGACGTCGCCAAAGTCGTGCTCAAGCTTGTCGAACATTTTGCTGGCCCAGTCCTGGGCCGCGACAGGTTCGCACGACAGCGTCGCTTGAGCTGTAAAGATTACGAATGCTAGAATCAATCGCCGTATCATCATTTATTCACCTTGCGTGAGAGCGATATTCGCTCACATCGCTCTCCCGATTTCCAATTGACGCGCTACCGTGCAAACCTCGGCGATCCGACACATCCATCGGCTATACGGAATTATAGTTCGATCGATCTAAACACTGCAATTAGCTTAGCGTCGGTTAAGGACTAGATTACTTCCACTTCGCGTGAACCTGTAATGATCGTGCGAGTCAGGTAAGATTTTCCGCACTTCGCGACGTGATTTGCGAACGCTATCTAGAAACCAAGCAACGCCATCAGGACGCATGCCGCAAGGAAGCTGGCAAAGCCTAGTGCCGATCCTCGGATCGCCCGATTCTGCAGCACGCCGACGGCGGCGCCCAATGCGGCACAATAGCCGCCTAGCATCAATAATTCATGGAACTGGTCGACCCGGAGCCCGACAAGTCGAGCTAAGGAGAAGGCCAGGGCGAAATAACCAACCGACATGGCAAGTTGACGAATCGTGAAATTCGATTTCCGTCCAGCCATGATGTACCTCCTCGTCTACGATCGCCCCGATGCCGACGATTTCCACGGCAAGAAATTTGCTTCGTGAGAACGAACAACTCCTAGGGATTCACGAATCCGCGCCGATCGCCGGGGGCCAGGATCAGCCAAGCGCGACCGACGATCTCCGCTTCTGAAATCGAACCGTGGAAGCGGCCTAATTCCAGTGTGCCGCCGGGCGCTATCGATCGGAGCGCACGGTTCACGGCTCGCAACGCGTAGCCCTGGTTCAGCGATCGCCAGAACTTCGCGCCCGTATAGCAATAGGCGCAGCGCAAGTTGCAGGCGTGGTTGACCATTAGCACGAGATCGAACGTCTCGAGCATGCCTCGTCTCCCTGCGATTAGGCAGCTGGTGCTTCAATGTCGAAGACTGAAACCCAGCATTCGTCGAACCAACGATTGCCGATAGGCCATTGATCGCGCTCTGTTCCTCGCCACCGCACAAGTTGAGATAAGGATCCGAGCGTGCTCGGCGACGCTAAACGAATGGTACGAGTGCGGCGTCACGCGAAGAGCGTTCAATAGAAAAAAATGCCGACGCACGGCGGTCCGATAAGCGTCCAAGAAACGCAGGCCTATTTGAAATAACGGCTTCGAAGCGATCGAACGATGCGGATTTTACCTATCGGGAAAAATCGCATGGGTACGGCGGGCTATTGGACACGTGGAACCGATGATGACCTTTACGAATCTATCGCGGCAGATCTGTACGTCGATCACGGCGTCGTCCGCGAACTTCAACCGCTTCTGTAGCTTTTCCTTAGGCCACACCTTGCCGTCCACTTCGACGTGGGGATACACGAAATAGTTGAGCGGTTCACACTCCTGGCGGGGAACCAGGTTGATGTCCCGGCCCGTCGTGAACGTAACTCGATTCTCCGTGAGATTGCCGAAATAGTATTCTTTCATTTCCGGGTGCTTGTCCGCCTCGGAGATGTCGACCGGCACCCAGCCCTTCCCGTCGGCATGAAATAGAGCCCAACAGTGATAGCCGCCGATGTCTCCTTCGCCGCGTTCGGGTGGCAGCGGGAAGCCGATCTCGAAGCGAGCCGGCATTCCTTTCACACGGGCCAACGAGATGAACAGACTGTGGAAATCGGTGCAATTTCCGAAGCGGCTGTCGCAGACCCACAGGGCGTCGCCGTTGCCGTACCCCGGTTTGGACTTATCGTATCGAACGTGGTCGTCCACACGGTCATAAAGCGCGCGGGCGATAGCCAGTGGGTCGCTGGAAAACTGGATGCCATTGAGCAAGTCGAGGTGTTTGCCCCGCAGTGGGACCTTCTTGTTGGCCGCGAGAAAGACTTTGCGCCGTTCGTCAGTGAGTTCGATTATTCCGCCTTCACCTAGCAGACCACGGACCTCGCGGCGGCGGACCAGGTAGGAGGTCGAGAAGACCAGATTGCCGGAGGAAGGGCCTTTCGTCTCAAAGTAAAGGATCTTGTTGCCGTAGGTCGGGTCGGTGGCGGTCGCGGCATCCGCGGGCAAGGCCGACTCGAGCAACTGTATTTCCTGGTGTTCATTCCCTTGCGGTACCGGCAACCAGACACGGACGTCCGCGCCCTCGGGTAGCCCGTCCAACGTGGCGCCGTAGTCGAGCCGGAATGCCCGCGACTTGGGCGCGTCGACTTGCCCTTCCTTTTCCCTATTCGCCGTTTCCGCGCCGACAGCAGCTGGGGCAGTGAACAGAAAGAGTCCCAAGGCGACCACCAATCCTGTAACAGCGATGCGCTTCACGGCAGTTCCTTTCGATGGTGCGGAAGAACGATTGGGGCCAAGTCAGGTGATGGAATAGCCGGCAACCGGATCGACTACGTCCGCGCGTTCTTATCGGCCAGCACGGAGGGGCGCCAATCGGGGAACGACGGGAGGTCCTTCGTTCCGACTGATTAACGATGCAGCTATAATGAATGCTTATGTTATTTAATGAGATACATTACCATCCGTTTTGTCTCGCAGCAAGACCTGCGCCGGTGCGCGACGACCATGAGCAAGGTTGCATTGTATAAGTTTGCCTTATGGAAATACGCCACCTACAGACGTTCGCCGCAGCCGCTGATCGGGTGAGCTTTACGCGCGCTGCCGAGTCGCTTGAGCTGACTCAGGCCGCCGTCAGCCAGCAGATTGCGGCGCTGGAGAAGGAGTTGGGGACGAACCTGTTCGAGCGGCAGGGCAGGGGTGTGCGGCTAACCGAGCCGGGGCGCCGGTTGTACGGTTATGCGCGCCAGATCCTCGATTTGGTCGACGAGGCGTCGCTTGAAGTTGGCGAGACCGAACAGCGTTTGTCTGGAATCCTGCGGATTGCGACCAGTACGGTACCGTCCGAGTGGCTGCTGCCGGAGCTGTTGGTACAGTTCCGAATGCGCTGGCCGCACGTCCGTGAATCGTTAGCCGTTTCTGACAGCAGTGCGGCCACCGCGGCCGTGGAGGCCGGCGAGGCGGACGTGGGGTTCGTCGGGGAGCTGCCGCGTTCGTCGGCGCTGGTGGCAACGGCGGTTGCCGAGGACGAGCTGGTGCTGATCGTTGCGGCCGACCACCCGCTGGCGGGCAAAGGCACTACCACACTCAAACAGCTCTGCCTCGAAGCGCTAATCGTTCGCGAGCCAGGCTCGGGCAGCCGCCGCTGTGTCGAGCGGGCGCTGGACGCGCACGGTCTCTCGCCTGCCGAGTTGACGATCGCCATGGAGGTCAACAGCAATGATGCTATTCGTGCCGCCGTCAAGCGGGGAGTGGGAGTAGCTTTCCTTTCCCAGCGGGCCCATCGCCAAGAGGCCGGCGTCGCACCCGTCAAAGTCCGCGGCTTCCGCCCTCGTCGCCAGCTCTACGTGATCAGCGACCCGAACCGCATTCCGACACCGCCCGCACGTCAGTTCCTGGCGTTTGTAGAGCAGTGGCGGCTTAAGAACTTCTCGCGTCGCAAGAGTTCTTGAGTTGTTTGATCTCGGTGAACTACGTTGTTTCCCCTAAATAACCATTCATCGACTCGCCAATCTGCATTTCATTTGCCGCGTACAAAAGAAAAGCCGTGAACGCCGTGACCGCAATCGCGGTAAACACGATCCCGATCCAAAACGCGACGCTTCCAATCGGTCGGCCACCGTTTGAACCGCCAGGTAGTCCACAGAAATACATGTCAGGCTCTCGCTAGATGAGGTTCGTAAATGATCTTTGCCTAAAGATGAAGTTTCGCATTACGGCACCTGGTCCAGCACATAATTGCCGAATGCCAGGTACGCGCCGACTGCGGCGGCGGTAAAAAGGATGATGATCCAGAAGGGGCCGTCGCCAATCGGAGCTCCGCGATACGGACTCGGAGGGATGCCGCTCATCGGTTTTCCTCATGCGTGTTTCGTTGAAGCGTCGAACGCGTCGGTCGGGCCCCAACCGGAAAAAAGAAACCCGGTCTCATCGTGAGACCGGGTTTCCCGAAGAATCCGTCACTTCGCCGCCACGGGTGGTAGCTGCAGCAGGACGTTCGTGCCTTCGCCAGACGGTCCCATCTGCATTAAGTAGTTCGGATAACGACCGTCCCATTTCTCGATCCGGCCCAGTTCCACCTCCAGCATCTTCAATTGCAAAAACAGCGGATCATCCTGAGCCCGACTCGTCGCCTCAGCAACCTTGCTGATGGCGTCCGCTTCACCCTCGGCGATTGTGCGGGCACGGGTCGCATGGGCCTGAGCTTCCAATTCGATCCGCTCGTTGTCCTTGCTCTGCGCGTCGAATTTCGCTTCGTTGACGACTTTCAGCTGTTGTGCCACAAACGTATTGTCGATTGCGTTCTGGATTATCGGATTTTGATAAGTAAACCCGCCGAACATGCCCACCGTTGTGATGCTAATGCCTCGTTCCTTAAAGAACCCAATCACGTCGACACGCACCTCGTCGATAATCTCCTGCTTGCGAGACCGCAGAGCATCCAGGTCATAGCGAGCGGCTACTTCCGCGGCCACGGACTGAATGCGTGCGCGCACCTCGGTATCCATCATGTCCGCCAGCGACTTGCTGCGGTACATGTACAAGAAGCGTGCGGTGTCTTCTTCCTGAATGTACGCCGTGCAGTTAAACCCGACTGAAAAACCAACCGAATCCTTGCTCTCGATCCAAATCGCCTGATTACGATCCGACGTACCGCTGTCGGTGTCCGCCGTCCACTCACGAGTTACTGGCGACCGGTCCACCTTCACCAGGCGAACCGTATCCATCCATTCGCCGCTCCAGTACAGGCGGCCCGTTTTGACCCAGCGATGCAGTATCTGCACGCGCTTCGTCGCCACCTTGCGCTGGTCCAAATAGCGCTCGGACTCGAATGTCATCTGTTTATCGGTCTCGCCTTCCAACGGAATGAGAAAGCCAGTTTCCGATGTGTCGATTTCAATAAACGCCGGCGTGTCATAGGGCCGACAGCCCGCCGTCACCAATAAACCAACAGCAAACAAAAACATAAACCGTTTCATCATTGTTCTCCTTTCGAATTCTTTATCACTGCGCGCTGAATGCGTTCAGAGACACATTTAGACGTGAGTATCCACGAGCCTCCGTAGTCGCCCTGCCACGCTGGGTACGAAGAGCACCAAGCCGGCGATCAGTACCGAGGCGACACTGACCACGGGAATCAGCCCGCGCGCCCACTCGGAAAACCGTAAAGCTTCCGCTGCCGCGTCATCAGGCTGCATCTGTCGCAACGCTTGCTCGGCTGTGATCGATGGCAATAGCCACATCTCAGCACACTGTTCGACGATCAATACCGCGCCGGCGTACAGAACAAGCAGCAACAGGCGCCAAACCCACAGGTGGAATTGCCGGGTACCTCCAAGCCGTGCGTTTTCGTTCGTATTCATGACATCTAACTCCTTGGCCGCGCCCGTGCGGGCGACCGTCGTCACTCTGCGATGGCCACCCTGTCAGGGCATCAGTAAGCCATAAAAGCAGTGCGCGTGCCAATCGCGAGTGTTCGTACAAGTTGTTTATCAGTAAATGGTTACGTCATACGGACCATACGGCCTGCATGAGACTTTTCACTACATGTGCTAATATTTCTCATATTCGCATATGAGGGCGTATATGTGCTGCAATCTGTTCTGATCCTGGATCCCCCCGACCACTGCGTCGAAGACTTGCGTTCGGTCTTCCAGCAACAGGTTTCGCCTGGTTGTGAAGTCTGTCTGTTCACGCGTGCGGACGACCTGTTCGATGCGCTCAGCGAATCAAAAGGCCCCCTCGTCGCGATCATCCACGGCGAACGCGGAGACGGCCACGTTCGCGGGTTGGATTTAATCCCCCGGATTCAGCAGATCAGTCCAGAGGCGCCGATCGTTGTCGTGGCCGATCACGGCGATGTGGAATCAGCGGCCGCGGCGATTGAGGCTGGCGCCAACGATTTCCTGGTGCGCGGCCCCAAGCTATCAGCACGCGTGGCAACTCTGTTGGGCAAGCTTCGACAATTGGTCGATGCACTAGGTCGCGCTCGGTCGCTGGACGCTCACAACGCCGAACTGCAGGAGGCGATTCAAGCCCAATTTCGCATCGTCGGCGAATCACCACAGATTCGACAACTGATTAGTGACATCAACGCGGTTGCGCGAGTGCCTCGGCCCGTGTTAATTGTTGGCGAAAGGGGAACAGGAAAGGAACTGGTGGGCCGCGCAATCCATTTCGCGGCGGGCAAGGCGGAACAGCCCATCGTTTGTGTGAACTGTGCGGCGTTTAGCGATGCGCTGCTGGAAAACGAACTGTTCGGCCACGAGAAAGGGGCCTTTACGGGTGCGGATTCGGTGCGTGACGGCAAGTTCGCGCAGGCGGACGGCGGCACGCTCTTTCTGGATGAAATCGGCCATATGTCTCTTCCGTTCCAGCGGAAGATTCTTCGCGTCGTCGAATACGGAACGTATAGTCGAGTCGGTGGGCAAAGCGAGTTGAAATCGACAGCGCGTGTCATTGCGGCCACCAATGTCAATCTTAAGGAAAAAATCCGTGGCGGCGAGTTTCTCAACGACCTCTACGATCGATTGGCGTTTGACGTGATTCAGGTTGCTCCGCTGCGCGATCGCGAAGGCGATATCGACGTACTCGCTCAACACTTTCTGGATCAATTCGCCCTGGAGATACCCGATTTCAGTGGCAAACGTTTGTCAAAGGCCACATTGCGCATGCTACGTCGATTTCCGTTCCCCGGAAATGTTCGCGAGCTGAAAAACATCATCGAACGCGCAGCCTATCGCGACACCACAAATGAGATTACGCCAGAAGACATCGGTATACTTTCAGACGAGCATTTTGATATGCGAGAGGGCACGTTTCACCAGCGAATCGACGCGTACCGTCGCCACCTGATCACTGATGCGCTCAAGCAAGCAAACGGAAACCAGGCCGAAGCCGCTCGGCGCCTGGGTCTCTCCTACCACCAATTCCGCTACTACCACCAAAAGCTGGCCGCCGAAAATGGAGACTAGCGCTTTGTCACACCCATGACAATCGCGAAGGGGGTCGGGAGTCTTTTTCCCGGTCGGCAAGGATTGGTGTCCTTGGCGAGAACGTATAACTGCCGACCGGGAAAAAGACTCCCGACCCCGTGTTGGAAGGCACGGCTATTCGCGTAAAACGATGCCGGGCATCTTGAAAGCGGCACCTGAAGACCGGACCGTTAAGGAAAAATTACGCTCGATGACAACCGCATCCACCCGGACTTCGCAAACCCAGACCTTTCAACAGCCGGTTAACTGCCGAGCGAAAGCGAATCGGCCTCGTCGGAATCGTCGTCGTTCAAGGAGTTGAGCATCCAGTAGACCATTTCAGGACGCGTTGTCTCCGTCGCGTTAATAGGTGCATCGTCCGCACCCATGTCACTGAAGACAGAGTCGGCCACGGCCGAGTCGACGCTTGCCGAGAGGCTGTTATTTGGCAGCGTAGAACTTTGCAGGATCTGTGGTCCGTCCGTCGGTGCGGTATTATTCGCGATGACGAGGGACGAACTGCCGCCGTTCAGCAGCGCCTGGTAGGCGTCCAACGTTGCCTGATCGGCGCCGACGGCAATCAGGCGATCCCCCAGCAACGTCAGGTCGATGTTGTCAATCCGTCCGTCCCCGTCCAGATCGGCAGCGGGATTGAATTGCGTGTTGTTGCCGTTCAGCAACGTTTCGAATTCGGTGATGTCGGCCGGTGAGTAGGTATTGTCAAAGTTGACGTCACCCACTCCATCACCTTGTCCGTCGGTAAACTGCCCGGTGATTCGCTGAATGTTCGAGTTGCCAGTCGTCTCGAAACTGACAACGGTGAAAACCTGATTACCGGTCCCCATACCATTAAAGTCGGCGGTGAACAGATCCACATCGATTCTGGACGTACTACCCTGGCCTCCGTTGACCATGTCCATGATCTGCTGGTCCGTGGTCGACGACGGCAGATTTAAAAAGACATGAGCGTTATCGGCGGTCTTGTCTAATGACCTGACCAAGACCTCGTGATCACCAGAACCGGGTGCTCCGACCGGCCGTAATTCGGCAATCCCGGATTCGGGCGCAAGGCGATCGACGTAGATTACCTGCTTAAAATCGGTAAAGATCGGTGGCGCGTCGGATCCGCCATGACGGAATGCACGCACGGTGATGAAATGCTGACCTTCGGCGAGGCTCGCGGCGTCGATCACCTGCGTGTAGTTGCCCGGGCCACCCGCTCCACCATTGGCAAAGTAGCCAGGATCGTTAGCCGTCACGAAGTCTTCGAAGCCGTAGAGAATCGATCCGGGCGTCACGTAGTCGACGCCGTTGATCGGATTGCCTTGCGGCCCCGTGACGCCGTTTACATCGATTCCCACATCGATCTTGATCACCGCAAAGTCGCCGTCGGCGTCGTGATCGCGCAACCCAGGGTTATCCAGTAGATTCACTGCGACGGTATCGAGTTGCACTTCAAATTCGTCGGCGGAAATGACGTGGATATCCGTCAGCCGATTGGTCGGGTTGTTTTGTTCCGTCGGTGTTTCCCCGCTGAGCACGGAGTCGACGCTCGAAATGGATAGGGTCCCTTCAGGGCCGGCCAGTCCGTAGATGACGTAGCCCAACCCGTGGTACTCGCCGAATTCGTTGGTGTTTTGCGGTACACGCAGCGTGATTTGGCCACCCGGCCCTACGGTGATGACTTCAGGAATATCGTTGGATCCGCCCTGTGATACGTCGACCGTGGGGTTTGAGGCGTTGCCGGTCAAATCCAGCAGCAACGTGCCTTCAGCAAAGCTGGTTTGGATGGTCCGCTCGTCCCAATTCCCAAACCCGCCATTGCGACTATTCAGGCCAACAACGATCGACCCTTCACGCTCGAAGGCGTAGTAGTTCGAAAAGCTTGGATCGATCCAGCGCTCGAGGTAGTTACCCTGGCCGTGGGTATTTCGAATATCGATCAACGTCGTGATCGCGTCGCCGTACACGCCACCCAACGCGTCGCCCCGGCCATCATGAGGAAACGGCCGCTCGTCGACCGTGGGGTCCGCATTGAACTCGCGAGCGTTGTGGTAAACAACCGCGTTGCCAGGTCGCGTGAGGATATAGGCGTGAGCGACATTGCTTAAAAATGCGCCATCTTCATCGTGACTGCTAACGAACGCCACCGCCTGGCTACCGTTGTTCGCAAATCCATCATCCCGTACGTCCTGGCTGGCGTTAACGATGTTGTGCCAGTTGTTGTTGAACCCGTTGTCGGTCAGATTATCTTTCAAGCCGAAAAACAACGGCATATCAAGGACGTCGCGGTTGCCGCCGACCGTGTCGGGTTCACTGGGATTGATGTCCTTGCTGACAAACGTTTGTAGGAAGTCCTTGTCGCCCGTAAAGGACTCGAGGAACGAAAAGACGTAACGTTGGGAACCGTCCAGCAAGGGGCGCTGGTCCGCTCGGAAAACGGCGCGATCGTAGAAATCATGGACAAACGGATAGACATGACGGGCCGCATCGACTCGAAAGCCATCGATGCCGATTTCCTGTACCATCCAGCGGGCGTGACGCATTAATAAGGCGTTGGCATTCTCAAGCACAGGAACGCCGTTGGTGGCTTCGTCGCCCGTGAAGTTGTAGAGCACCACTCCGTTTTCGGGCGTGTTCGGGTCACCAGGTACGTGGTCGTTGACGACAATGAAGTCTGTCTGATCGGGATAAAACCGCAGATTGTATGCATCAGGAAGGTTGGCGATCTGCGGTGTCGGATTAGCGTCGAACGTGAATGTCTCGTGATCGAATTCCGGCAGTAGAAATACCGCGGTGCCGGCGCTGGGGATGTTATTCGGATCTCCCGATGTGACGGGTTGCCTGATGAATTGGTAGCCATTGAACTTGCGGTGATCGATATCGTAGAGTTGAGCGAGCTGGAATTGGTACTCCCACTCCGGATCACCCTGTTGGAATTCGGTGGTCGGATTGGGATGAAAATCACCGTCAAGATCATTCGGTAAACTCAACACAAAACCGGGATTGCCACCTCCGTGTGGAGCACTTGGGACGTTCGGATCGAATGAGAATACCACGCCGTTGGCGTCCACGTCGGTGGGATCAAACGAGCTGGCGTGATTGATCACAAAGTCGGCGTAAACGAGCGCGCCCGTCTGCTGCAACAAGTCAACAGCCGTCTTGTACCCAGTTTCGGTTCCGTACAGCGTGGGATCACCCGGCCGGCCTAAATCGAAACGGTCGTAAGGGTCGTACCCGATGCCTCCACCTTCGGCCGTGTAAATACCACGCGCCGGTGGCGGCGTCCAAACGCCTCCATAGCCAGCCGTGAACAAGTCGGCCGAACGTTCGATCATCGTCTCCCAGGACGTTTCGAACCACTGCAGAATGGGCGGCGCCGAAACGTTGGCGAACAGCGCACCCGGTGGGTCCGCGATCACGGTGAACGACTCGGTTTCGGCGACGTTGGTATTGCCGGCCAGATCTGCAAGCGTGCCAGCGACGAAGGTGACATCCACGGTGCCCACCGTGAATTCGCCCGCCACCCCGTAACGGAAAACGCCGTTGTCCTGGTCGCTGACCGAGCCGTCCAGCGTCGCCGTGCCCAGGCCGCTTCCGTCGAGGGAAAGTTCGTCGCCATTAATCCAAGTGGCGTTAATGCCGTTACCGACATCCGCATATTCCACTTCGACGTATCCGTTCCCGTTGATCGTGGAAGAGGTCACGACAGCACCTGTAGCCGGATCGAAGAGGTCGGCCGTCGGTGGCGTGGTGTCGGAGCCTGCCGTTGCGACGAGTTCGATTCTGACCGCATCGGCGATTACCAGTCCGTCGGCGGCATTGGTCAACTGAACGCTCAGGGTGTCGCTGTTGATGGTGAATACGCCCAGATGTTGGAAGTTGACCCCGCCGTCGCTCGCGTCAGCCACTGGGGCGACCCGTTGGTTGATCAGAGTCGGCGAGCCGACAGGGGTGCCATCGTCGAAAATCGTGTAGGGCGCGTCGGTCGCACGATTCCTATAGGCCGTCCAGGTCGTTGAGACTCGATAATCGCCAGCAACAAGATCGTTGACGGTCCACGTCGAGCTGCTCCCGCCGCCTGAGACAGCGTAGTGGATGTCCGTCTGGTAGCCGGGAATCCCTGGCGACGGCTTGTGCGTCCAAGTGCCAGAAGTGCTGAAGCCGGCGTCACCGTTGTCCAGGAACTGTGCTACCGTCAGCTCGTCGTCGGTTACATCCAGCGCGTCGCTGTCGTCAGCGAAGCCGCTGGCGGCGGCGGTAATGGTGACGATCTGTGTGCCATCCACAATCGCGTCATCTTCTGCGTTGATGTTGAAGTTGGCCGAAGCCTGGCCATCCAGGATCATGACGGCGGCCGGCACGGTTGCTTCGGTTGTGTCGTCACTGGTCAGATTCACCAACAGGTCTCCGCTGTTCGACCCACCGCGGGTCACGGTGCCTGTCGTGCTGCCTCCGTTCTCTGAGATCTCTGCGTCGACAATTGAGACCGTCAACACGTCTGCCGCCGTTGCGACGAGTTCGATTCTGACCGCATCGGCGATTACCAGTCCGTCGGCGGCATTGGTCAACTGAACGCTCAGGGTGTCGCTGTTGATGGTGAATACGCCCAGATGTTGGAAGTTGACCCCGCCGTCGCTCGCGTCAGCCACTGGGGCGACCCGTTGGTTGATCAGAGTCGGCGAGCCGACAGGGGTGCCATCGTCGAAAATCGTGTAGGGCGCGTCGGTCGCACGATTCCTATAGGCGGTCCAGGTCGTTGAGACTCGATAATCGCCAGCAACAAGACCGTTGACGGTCCACGTCGAGCTGCTCCCGCCGCCTGAGGCAGCGTAGTGGATGTCCGTCTGGTAGCCGGGAATCCCTGGCGACGGCTTGTGCGTCCAAGTGCCAGAAGTGCTGAAGCCAGCGTCACCGTTGTCCAGGAACTGTGCCGAATGCGGCACGGCAACGGTAAACGATTCGGTCTCTTCGACGTTGGTGTTGCCGGTCACGTCGGCAAACGTCCCGGCCACGAAGGTCACGTCGACGTCCCCGGGGACAAACTCGCCGCTAATCGGATACCGGTACTTCCCGTTTCCTTGGGCCGCTGGCGTACCGTCCAGGGTCACACTACCCAGACCACTTCCACTCAGCAACAATTCGTCACCGTTAATCCAGGTGAGGTTTAGGCCGTCGTCATTATCCGAGAATGTGACCTCAATATACGGCTTGGTGTCAAAGACCGATGCCAGCACCGAAGCACCGTTGGCGGGATCGAATAAGTCGGCCGCGGGAGGGATTAACGAATTGACACTTATGGAAATGGCGATCGGACCAACTGTGATCGCGGGGTCGCCGTTGTCGCCGCCGTCGGTGACGTCGTAGGTAAAGCTGGCGGGTCCGGCAAAGTCGGTTGCAGGTGTAAATCTAGCCGTGTAACCGTCGCCCAAGAGTTGGACCGAGCCATTGGAAGCGCCACCGACGCTGAACAGCAATTGATCGTCCGCCGTTTCTACGTCGTCGACCAGTGCGCGAAGGTCGACGTCCAAGTCGACGTTCTGATCGGTCGATGTCGATGTTCCTGTTGCGTCGGGGGTGTCGTTCAATGGTGAAATCGTCAGGCTGACGCTTGCCGTGTCGAAGTTTCCGTCGCCATCGTCAACCTGGTAGATGAAGCTATCGGGGCCGTTGTAGTTCGAATTTGGCGTGTAGTTAAACGAACCATCGGTGAACAACTGGAAACTTTGCGCGTTGAACGGTCCGCTCTGCACCGTCGCATTCATCAATCCACCGTCATTTTGTAGCACGCCGTTGGCGGCATTCACAGACAACGGGCCATCTTCATTTGTGCCATATGCGTCGTCGCCAGCAGACGCTCCGCCATTAATCAACGCTTGATATGCGTCCATCGTCGCCTGATCCGCGCCGACCTCGATCAAGCGATCGCCCAACAGCTGAGTATCAACTTCGGTAATCAAACCGTCTCCGTTGAAGTCAGCCGAAGGGTTAAACAACGTGTCGCCGCTGCTCAACAGCCCCGCAAACCAATCGATGTCTGTCACGTTGATCAAAAAGTTTCGATCCAAGTCCCCCAGGCCACCACCTTGACCATGGTCACCAATCGACTGGCCCGTAATCCGTTGCACGTTCGTGGTGCCTGTCGATTCGAAAGTGACGACGGTCCAAACGTTGTTGCCTTCTCCCAGGCCACCGAAGAACGTCTTGTAGTGGTCGACGTCCACCTTGCTGGCCGCTCCCTGGCCCGAAGTGGCCATCGCGATGATCTCGGCATCGGTGACCGATGCGGGCAGATTGGCAAATGCATGAACGCTGTCGGCGGTCGAGTCGAGCGATTCGAAGACGACGTCATGGTCACCAGAATTCAATGAATTGACGGAACGGATTTCGAACACACCGGTGTCGGGTGCGAGGCGATCGACGTAGATGGTTTCTTTGAAGATGCCATAAGTGGCGGGTCCACCGTCCGTACGATGACGGAACGCCCGCGCTTCCAGGAAGTGAATGCCTTCTTCCAACTGCGTCGTATCAATCGTCTGGAGAAATTCTCCATCGCCACGCGGGCCGCCAATGCCTCCCGGACCAATCAATGGGCTTGATTTATCGCCAAAGCCCTCGAAGCCGTAGACATCGCTACCGGGCGTCACGAAGTCGACGAACCCATTCCCGTTGATGTCCTCACCGCCGTCCAGTTTCAGGAAGGCGTTGTCGCCATCGGCGAAAATATCGCGCAGTGAATCAAGTCCCAAGTGCCGTACTTCGTTCGTCTGCAGCCGCACTTGAAGCGAATCGGCCGTCACAACGTGGATATCGCTCTGGCGCTTGGTACCATTTTCGAAGTTATTGTTGATGTTTGTGTCGCCCGCCAGCACCGAATCGACGCCGATCAACTCCAGGCTGCCGTTTTCAGGTTGCGGCGTGCCGAGTCCGTAGATCACGAATCCCTTCTGATGTTCAAAGCCGGTAGCGCTCAGATTGCGAGGCACGCGGATCGTGGCATAGCTATTGCCATCACCGCCCTGAAAGACGGTCACAACTTCCGGGATGTCGTCGAACGGATCGACGTTCGGATCGGAAGCGTTGCCCGTCAGTTCAACCAGGTGCGTGCCGGGCGCGAAGCCGACTTGAACCGTCCGCTCGTCAAACCCTCCGTCACCGCGATTGGATAGAGCGACAACCGCGTTGCTGACACGCTCGAAGATGTAGATTCCTTCGTTATCGACCCAACGTTCGGCGTAATTTCCCTTGCCGTGCGATTCGCGGATCTCGACGAGTTTGCTGGTAACGCTATCGAGGCTGAGCGAATCGCCACGTCCGTCTTTGGGAAAGTCGCGATTGTCGCCAAACTCTTTGCCGTTGAAGTAGACGACCGCGTTGCCCGGCAACATCAACTGGAGAGCGGTTGCGACATTGTGCAGCTTGAACGGCTTGAAGACGTCGTGATTCTGCACGAACTTGACGCCTGCCGAGCCGTCGTGAAATCCGTTGTGGGCGACATCGAGTCCCGCGTCCTTGACGTTGAACCAGGCCCCACCTTGCCCGTATTGTTCAAGGTTGTCCTTGACGGCGAAATACCACTTGAAGTCTACCGTATCCCGGTTGCCGCCGATGCGACCCGGGTCATTAGGATCGATGGTCTTTTTGACGTGCGGCAACAGAATATCAGGGTTGGCGTCGAATACTTCGGTGTAACTGAAGACGTGTTGAGGGCTACCATCCAGGAGGGGTCTAGGGTTCGCCCGAAAAACGGCGCGATCAAGGAAATCGAACACGAACCCCTGCATGTGCTTGCCGGCGTCAATCCGCAAGCCGTCAACACCAATCGTCTGGACCAGCCACTGGGCGTTTCGCATCAGAAAACCCAGCGCGTTTTCCGGCGTGGCATCGCCTGCGAGGGGATTATCCGGATTGAACGAATGAACGGGTATATTTTGCTCGCCGGTCGCTGGATCGAAGACAAAGATGGTGTTGTATCCGATGTCGGGATAGAAGCGGGCGTTGTTTGGATCGGGTACATTCGCGATACGGCCGAACGCGTCTTGCGTGCCTGCTCTAATATTCAATGGGTTATTCGGGTCCACTGGAGTCCGAATGAACTGATAGTTCTTTTCCTGAGCGATGTCGATCAGCCCGGCCAGCCGTTCGTATTCCGGACCGCCATAGAAAGCACCATGAAAATCTCCGTCGATGTCGAATGGCTCGGTGATGCTCAATCCCGGATAGCCGCCGGCTTCGACAAATCCTGGCGTCGACAGGGTCGAGAAGCCGTTGTGGTTCATGATGAAATCGACGTGCAGGCTCACGCCGGCCTCGCCCAGCACGTCCGCCAGCGTTTTGAGACCCTCCTCGGTACCGTAGAGTGTTGGTTTGTCCCACTGTCCCAAATCGAAGCGATCGTAAACGTCGTATCCAACCGTAAGGTCGCCGGTGTCACCCCGCGTAGGCGGCGGAGTCCACACGGCGCCGTAGCCGGCCTCGAAGAGGTCGGGTGCGCGATCGATGATTGTATCGTAGGACGCTTCGAACCACTGCACGAACGGGGCAGGGGAGATGTCGACCGCTAACAGCTGCCGTGGTTCAAGCCGTTCCAACTGGGGTCGGCGCGTTCGAAGTTGCGCGATGCAATGCCCCTTCCGCGACGCTGCGTGAAGCTGGTCGTGGCGGAACGCATATTTCTAAGGACTCGTCGAATCATATCTGTTCTTAGCATTGTTACTCTTGGTCAATCTTCGATTTCGCCCCTGATTCTGCGGCCGACCGTTGTTTGAGATGTGTGATACGAAGCTGATCCACTTCGTGAAGATGGCTTCCGTCAAAGCCACCCAAACTTATCCGGTCAAATGCAAAGTCGCCGGTCAGTTTTGCGTCCGGCGTTTGTTCGCCAGCGGTCGGATTGCGGAAGACTTCGAGGACATCATGATTGGAAGCCCCAAACCGAATTCGTAGGACAACAAGGTTGACATCCGTGTTTTCGATCCCCAGAGACTGATACGTTTTCCCCGCGCCCCCGTTCAAATCAGACACCACTCCATAGCCAGGGTCAACAGCCCCGCGGCCAATCGATAGCACGCGAGTTCGATCATCATCGCCGCCTCGATGCAGTTCGACGCCGTAAAAACCGCCGTCCAGGTCGCTGACGCGCTGCAAGAATCTGAATTCGATTGTTGAGCCGCTGCGACCGATCAGCTGGATTCCATCACGCGTTTCGACACAGCCAGCCTGGTCAAAAATACCACCAGCCCGTGTGTCCAACGTTCTTTGTGTGCGGTGGTAGCGCCCGGAATTACCGCGCGATTTCCGACGTGGGAAACCGAAGCGTGCCTGAGGTCGGCTTGGGCCACTCGATTCTCATCGCCGCCATACACGTTTCTCCAGGGTCCGCTCCAGCCCGTACCTTGATCGTTTCCGACCAGTGATCCGATCGGGTAGTTGAAATCTTCGACCAGCAGGTCGCGCGGTCGTGCACCGACCGCATCGTTATTCAGGCCGAAAAGTTCCGGACGCGCCGCCAGTCGTTCGGATCGCTGCTGCGCGATTCGGATCCGCACCGCCTGATTGGACGAGAGTTCGATGGTTTCTCGTATTCCGCCATCGGACTGCAGCACGGCTACATCGACTCGTCCTTGAAAAACGTGCACCTCGGTGTCCCGGTTTCGTGCCGCGAGCATGGCAAACCGTGTTCCCAGGTCTACGACTTGGGTGTCTTTGGTATTGATCGTAAAGCCGCGGGCTCGTACCGGCACGTCCGCGGTCAACGTACCGAAATGCAGAAAGCCGTTCGATTCCGACTGTACGTCGAAATGGACTGGTGCGATCAGCCGCAGACGTGCGCCACTGTCGAACGTGACTTCTGCCTGTCCGGTGGCCAATCGTAGTCGCTCGTCGACACCGATTTCGGCTCCGACGGATCGTTGAGAATTAGTTTCCCATTTGGCTTCGATGCTGTCCGTAAGACGGGCCACAATCATGGGCGCGAGGTTGGAGGTTTTTGGCGTAACAAGGTTTGGATGTGTTTTCGACCGAAGGGCGAGGACGGCCAGAAGTAACACCGTCACAACGACCGCGATAGTAAGGGCAATACGGGTAGCGGCTGGCGCCTTGCGGCCTGCATTCGTGCGAGCCGCCCGGGACATCTTCTTGGACGGAGCAACAGAAGTGCGGACCGTCAGAATAGCAGGTCGCTCCAAGGCGAGGCTCGATCGAACCTTGGAAAATCGGACCTTCGGCCATTGCCGATTCGCTTGAGGTAATCGCGGCCGCTGTCGAGGTCGAGCTGCCGATGCCTTCCCAGCTGAGCGCCGAGTGCAGGTCGAGATAAGTCAGGTATCGCCAGCGCGCATCGGGTTGTAATCGCAGGATCGAATTGAGCCGCACGCGCTGGTCTTCCGACAGCTGTTCGTCGCAAAGATGTTCCAGCAGGCCATCGAGTTCTTCGGACCAGGTTTTAGATTCCGTCATCGAACTCATCCCTCCTGCGTGGATGCAGAAGTGCGGTTTATACAATCCAGCAACCAGCGGCGAATTCGAGCGAAGGACTGAGCCAACGAATTGGGCGTTCGTCCTAGCTGAGCAGCCAAATCCTTGGATCGCATCCCCAACTGATACCGGCTCTTGATCAAGCCGCGATCCGTTGCGCTCAGTCTTTCCAGACATTGCCGTAACGCATCATGACGGGAGTCCAAGACGGAGTGTTTAGCCATGGCTTCGCCTGCCAGATGTTCCAGAACGTCGTCGTCCAAAATGGTTGCTTCGCGGGACTTACGCTGTCGGTACTTCAGTACCTCGTAGTAGGCCACCTTGCCTGCCCACGCGGGAAAATTGGTGCCTTCCTCGAATTGATCGAATTTCTTCCATAGGACGAGCAGCGTTTCCTGCAGGACGTCATCGGCATCGGTTGCGTTGGGAAGCAGAGCGACAATGTGTTGGTAGAGGCGTCGCTGATGACGAGCCAAAAACTTGACGAAACGGTCGAAATCTTGGCCAACTTTGTCACCCACAAGCGATCGTCTGGAAAGGCATTTAGGTCCGATCTCCCCTGACCGATCGGACCCAGCTAGTACTTTACCCGTCCACCCCAAGAAAAATGATTCAGAATCCCCATATTTTCGCAAGGATGTGTCGCTTTGGCCAACTTATGGACAAGATAAGAAACTGACCGGTGCCAAGAGAACCTTACCTGGCCGAGGCTTCCGATGGCGGGGATCGCCAATAAGTCTTTTTGAGATAGGAGGTTATGGCTTCATTCAAAAAAGCCCTCGTGCGGAGTTGCCGCACGAGGGCTGAATGAGAACAAAATCCGGCGATACCTACTTTCGCACTTGCGGTACTATCATCGGCTCTGAAAGCTTAACTACCGTGTTCGGAATGGGAACGGGTGTGACCTTTCAGATATGGTCACCGGAAGAAGTGCCGCGGGCCGGTAGGCCCGACGGCGCTTGGGGGTTTTTGCAAAAGTGACGGTTTGGCATTCGTCCTTTGTCATTGGTCCTTTGCTCTTTGTTGCCAATAACTACTATTGCCAACAGCAATTGATCAATGACGGCTGACCGCTTCGAAGAGCGTTGAATATATGTGGTCAAGCATTCGTCCGTTAGTACCGGTTAGCTGAACACATTACTGCGCTTACACATCCGGCCTATCAACCTGGTCGTCTTCCAGGGGACTCTCGCGCTATTAGCGCATACGAAACCTAATCTTGGAGCGGGCTTCACGCTTAGATGCTTTCAGCGTTTATCCTTTCCGTACTTAGCTACCCAGCCGTGCCGCTAGCGCGACAACTGGAACACCAGAGGTTCGTCCTTCCAAATCCTCTCGTACTAAAGAAGAACCTCCTCAAGTTTCGTACGCCCACGGCAGATAGGGACCGACCTGTCTCACGACGGTCTGAACCCAGCTCACGTACCACTTTCATTGGCGAACAGCCAAACCCTTGGGAGCTTCTTCACCCCCAGGATGTGATGAGCCGACATCGAGGTGCCAAACCGCTTCGCCGCTATGGACGCTCGGGAGCGATAAGCCTGTTATCCCCGGAGTACCTTTTATCTGATGAGCGATGGCCCTTCCATACGGAACCACCGGATCACTAAGACCTACTTTCGTACCTGCTCGACTGATAAGTCTCGCAGTTAAGCACCCTTCTACCTTTACGCTCGACGCCTGATTGCCAACCAGGCTGAGGGTACCTTTGCACTCCTCCGTTACTCTTTGGGAGGAGACCGCCCCAGTCAAACTGCCCAACTGACACTGTCCGCTGCCCGGATTCACGGGAATCAGCGTTAGAACTAAAGCATACCCAGGGTGGTATTTCACCGATGGCTCCCCCGACACTGGCGTACCGGGTTCAAAGCCTCCCACCTATCCTACACAAGACATACCTCAGCCCAATATCAGCCTACAGTAAAGGTTCACGGGGTCTTTCCGTCTAACCGCGGGTACGTGGCATCTTCACCACGACTACAATTTCACCGGGTCGCTGGTTGAGACAGTGCTCCAGTCGTTACGCCTTTCATGCAGGTCGGAACTTACCCGACAAGGAACTTCGCTACCTTAGGACCGTCATAGTTACGGCCGCCGTTTACCGGGGCTTCGGTCGCGAGCTTCACTCCGAAGGGCTAACCCTCTTCCTTAACCTACCGGCACCGGGCAGGCGTCAGTCTCTATACATCCTCTTGCGAGTTAGCAGAGACCTGTGTTTTTGATAAACAGTCGCAGAAGCCGATTTTCTGTGGCCCCCAGCAGCGTGAACCGCCAGAGGGCACCCCTTATCGCGAACTTACGGGGTCATTTTGCAGAGTTCCTTAACCAGCGTTCTCCCGAGCGCCTTAGACTACTCGTCTCGCCTACCTGTGTCAGTTTTAGTACGGTCACTATGCTTCAACCCTTAGAAGCTTTTCTTGGACGTCCTTCCAGATGACTTCGCGAACATAAACGCACGTCGGTCCCCTCGCTTGGATTACGCGGGCGGATTTTCCTATCCGCCACCTTGCAAGGAGTCCACGGACATTTCTAGTCGTACCGCTCACCTTTCGGACGCCGTCCCTCCATCGGTCCACATAGCTGGCGCAGGAATGTTGACCTGCTGTCCATCGTCTACGCCTTTCGGCCTCGACTTAGGGACCGGCTAACCCTGGGCGGATTTACCTTCCCCAGGAAACCTTAGGCTTTCGGCGAGCAGGATTCTCACCTGCTTTATCGTTACTCATTCCGGCATAATCACCTGTACGGCCCCGACACCGCTCCTTACGGTACGGCTTGTATCTGACCTACAGCGCTCTCCTACCACGCAGTTCATCCGAAGAATCACTGCACTCCACTGCTTCGGTGTCATGCTTACTCCCGTTCATTATCGGCGCAGAATTGCTCGACCAGTAAGCTGTTACGCACTTTTTAAATGATGGCTGCTTCTAAGCCAACATCCTGGCTGTCACAGCAATTCAACTTCCTTAGTGACTGAGCATGACTTCGGGACCTTAGCCGACGAGTCTGGGTTGTTTCCCTCTCGACCGCGAAGCTTATCCCTCGCGGACTGACTCCCGAGATAGTCGCACCGGTATTCGGAGTTTGGTTCAGCAGGGTACCCCGGGAAGGGCCCCAAACCAATTCAGTATCTCTACCCCCGGCGCGTAGTGGCTCAAGGCTAGCCCTAAAGCTATTTCGGAGAGAACGAGCTATCTCCAGGTTTGATTAGACTTTCACTCCTCCCCACAGGTCATCCCCTCAGTTTTCAACCTAAGTGGGTTCGGTCCTCCACGCAGTATAACCCGCGCTTCAACCTGCCCATGGGTAGATCACCCGGTTTCGCGTCTACCACCTACGACCAAAATCGCCCTATTCAGACTCGGTTTCCCTTCGGCTTCGGCCCGGAAGGCCTTAACCAAGCCGCAGACGGTAACTCGCCGGATCATTATGCAAAAGGCACGCCGTCACCCATTCCCCGAAGGGCATAGTGCTCCGACCGCTTGTAGGCACATGGTTTCAGGTTCAGTTTCCTCCCCTAACAGGGGTTCTTCCCATCTTTCAGTCGCCCTACTGAGTTCACTATCGGTCATCAGGGAGTATTTAGCCTTACGGGATGGTCCCCGTAGATTCAGTCCGGGTTTCACGTGCCCGGACCTACTCAGGTACCCTTCGAGAGACGCTACCACTGTCGCTTACGGGACTGTCACCCTCTGTGGTTGACCTTTCCAGACCATTCTGCTAGCGATTCGCTTTGTAACTCCCATGTGAAGGGCCCTACAACCCCGCAGAGGAAAACCCCCGCGGTTTGGGCTGTTCCGCTTTCGCTCGCCGCTACTGACGGAATCGATTTTTCTTTCTTTTCCTCTGGTTACTTAGATGTTTCAGTTCACCAGGTTGGCGACACGTACTTATGTATTCGGCACGTGCCAGTTCAGGAATCCCAGGATCAACGCTCGTTTGTCAGCTCCCCCGGGCTTTTCGCAGACTTCCACGCCCTTCATCGCCTCCTGATACCAAGACATCCCCCATGCGCCCTTAGTAGCTTGACCACATAAATCCAACGCTCTTCGAAAAGAGTTGAGGGTCGAGAGTCCAGAGTCGAGACCAATTGCCTCACTCAGATTTTTCTTGCCTCGCAGATCTATGGTCAGCTCTTCATTTCAGCTTTAAAAACTAAAGCGCCAAAAGATGCCACTTTTGCAAAACCAAATTGTCAAAGAACAATCGCCAACGAAATTCTCGTCAGGGATCCGCCCGTTGGGCAGAGAGAGCAACCGTCAAAAAAACCAAGCGTTTCTAAACGCTTGTCTTCGGCCCGATTCTTGCGGCCTTTTCTTCCGACGATGGCGCTCTCTGGCCACCTTTTTCGCGGCATCACGCTGCTGTCAGCGGTCAGAGCAATCTCGCAATATAGCGATGTCTCAAAAAACTGTCAAACCGCTATCTCAAGACGGATCGCGGGAATTCCGCTTGCGGATTCGACGAGGCGATCCTGGTGTCCGGCCGATGCGGCGACACATCGTCCACGGACCGTTTGTCGAGCCAAAAAAGGCTGTCCAATGGCTGCCATTGCGGGTATTCCACGTATTTTGTGCAGCAGTAAAGCCCTGCAGCAGCAGGGACTAGTGGAGACGAGCGGGCTCGAACCGCCAACCCCCGCGTTGCAAACGCGGTGCTCTCCCAATTGAGCTACGTCCCCGAAACCATTGCTGATGACCCGCTGTCGCAGGTACCCCGATTTCGGATTGCGGATTGGGACTGAATCCGCAATCCGCAATCCGCAATCCGAAATCCGCAATCAAAATGGGCGTACCAAGATTCGAACTTGGGACCTCATCGTTATCAGCGATGCGCTCTAACCAACTGAGCTATACGCCCGAGACTCCTTGGCCTGTTCTGGTTCGCTATCCTGTTGCCCATTCGCAGGTTGCAGTAGATCGCCTATTTTAGAAAGCCCCTCTGAGGTGTCAAACCGATCTATGCCCCAGGTCGGCAAAACGGTACAACCTCACCGCATTTCGCTCCGCTTATCGGGCCACTATCCGCCCGTATGCTTGCGCCTTGCAATTTCTCGGCAATTTAGTGCCAGCGTCTGTCATCAATACTCTCAAGGAAGTGAGTTGAACCATGACATGGGTGTCCGTTTCTGCTTGTCGTAATACTTCTACTGCCTGCCCGTCTTTGCGAACGTTCATTATCGGATCGTTGTTGAGCCTGTTCGCCGGCTCCTTGACCAACGCGGCACCGCCAACGGCACAATCAGCGCTTCAGCTGGTGCCCACCCAGCGTGGGGTACCCTACGATCGACCGACGGCAGACGACGCGAATCGATGCCGTGTGGAGACTATCCAGGCATCCTCCTCGGCGGGCTGGATTGTTCAGGATCCAAATGGCAAAGTGCTGAGACGATTCGTCGACAGCAACAAGGACAACATCGTCGATCAATGGTGTTACTTTCAGGACGGTGTTGAAACCTATCGCGACATCGATTCGGACTTCGATCGTAAGGCTGACCAGTATCGTTGGCTGAATACCGGCGGCAGTCGCTGGGGCATGGATACCGACGAGGACGGCAGCATCGACCACTGGAAATCAATTTCCGCTCAGGAAGTCAGTTACGAAATCGTCAACGCAATAGTGACCCGCGATGCCGATCGTTTTGAGCGTCTGCTGTTGAACTCCAGGGAACTAGAGCAACTAGGTCTGGGCGACGAGAAAGCAAAGGCCTTGCAGACGAAATTGAGCAATGCCAAGGGAGCCTTCCACAGCCTCGTTACCAGTAAATCAACGATCAGCGACGAGACCAAGTGGGTTCACTTTTCGGCTTCCCAGCCAGGCCTTGTCCCGGCGGGAACCGAGGGAATGCAACGTGATCTGACGGTGTACGAAAATGTCGTCGCCATGGTGGAAACCGCGGGCAAGGCGGACGTCGTCCAAATTGGCACGCTGGTGCGCGTTGGTGACGTGTGGCGAGTGATCGATGCCCCCTCCATCCCCTCGCCGGGTGGTACCTCCACCGTCGGCAATTTCTTCTTTCAAAACCAACAAGTTGCCGACAATTCTGCGGCTGCCGAGCAGTCGGATGTGGTGAGCGATGAAATGCAGAATCTGTTGAGCGAGTTGGAAACATTCCAGCGTACGCCGCCGCCCAGCGAACCGGAAGTGCGCGCCGCCTATTACGAAAAAATGGCGAATCTGCTGGAACGATTGGTCGTGATCGCGCCCGACCGACAACAGCAGACGTCGTGGCTGAAGCAGCTGGCGGACAACGTTGGGGCCGCTGTCCAGACAGGCGACTTTCCCCAAGGTGTCGAACGACTTGAAGGGTTGGAAAAAAAGCTGATTCAAGCCAAAGCGGCCGAGACGGTAATCTCCTATGTCGCCTATCGACGCTTGTTGGCAGCCTATAGCCGTGACATGCAGGGCAAGAAGGCCGACTTTCCTAAAATTCAAAAGCGGTGGCTCGGTGAACTGGAGACCTTCGTCGAACAGTACCCGAAGGCGGAAGATGCGCCGGAATCGCTGATGCAGCTGGCAATGGCGCAAGAATTCGCCGGCGAAGAGGACGAAGCCAAGACCTGGTACGCCAAGATCGTTGCCGATTTTCCCGGTACCTCCCAGGCGAAAAAGGCGGTGGGCGCTAAACGGCGTCTCGATTCCGTCGGCCAGGTACTTTCCTTGAAGGGCACGAGCCTGAAGGGTGAAACGATCGACGTCGGTAGCTTGAAGGGCAGTGTCGTCTTGATTCAGTTCTGGGCAACATGGTGTGAACCTTGCAAACGGGATATGGAAGAACTGAGCGATCTCATCGCGAAGTACGGACGAAGCGGCTTCACGGTCGTCGGCGTTAACGTTGATCAGGATCGCAGCGCGGCGATCGCCTTCGCCGGCCAATACCGAATGGCATGGCCGAACATCCACGAAGCGGGCGGCCTGGATAGCCGGCCAGCAATCGAACTGGGCGTGTTGACCCTGCCCACCATGATCCTGTTGGATACCAGCGGTAAAGTCGTTGACCGCAACATCCATATCACGGAGTTGGAAGACGAACTGAAAGGGCATATCAAGACGGTGCGCAATCCTGCGAGGCGTGTGGGAGCACCGCCGCGATGACGATCTGCTTGTCAAGGATGCGGGATGCGGGATGCGGGGTACGGGATGCGGGATACGGGATGCGGGATGCGGGATGCGGGATGCGGGATGCGGGATACGGGATGCGGGATGCGGGTACGGGATGCGGGATACGGGATGCGGGATGCGGGATGCGGGATGCGGATGCGGGATGCGGGATGCGGGATGCGCGTTTCGGGATTAGAACGAGCGCCTCGATATCCCGGCTCTCATCTTCTGGCATCACTCATCTCGTACCGCGCTTCCTGTAACTCGCACCGCGCATCTCCTTCCCCGCGATTGGCGGTACTTGTGCGCGGAGCGTTTGTAGTAACTTCAAGGGAGTGTAGTTAGGAAAACTTTGCGGCCTGTGGTGTCGTTGCTGGCGCACCACAAAAATCGATCCCAAAAAGACGCTGAATAACGCATCAACGCAAATTAATCGCCAGGCCTGTCCGGCGAACCGAACTTTTGGCACGCGACTCGCATTCACCCCTCCTCCGTTGGAATGAATTCGCAACCCAAGGATAAGGAAAGCGATGGATACAGGTTGTTGTTTGCTGGCAGCAGTGCAAGTTCTGGGGCTCGCGGGGGCCGTGATAGCGAGAGCCGGTGAAAACTCATCGCGGCACGCTGTCTGTTTCGTTCTATTTCTGAGTTCTCTGTTTGGCGTGAGTGCAACTGCCATGATCTGCTTGTGGCTTCCCTGCGGAATGGGAACGATGTCAGGGTTTACGATCGGCCTGATGTTGTTGGCCACGACCTGCGACTTCGGGCCGTCCGCCGCTGGCTCGTCTCATCACGCTGGTATGTAGAACGGAACTTGTTCCGTTTCCCTCTACCTGGTCGAACGTAAACGGAACAAGTTCCGTTCGACAAGGCAGCACTCGTTGGCCCCGATAGCACTGCATAAGCCGATAGGAATATCGTCAAAATTGAAAAAAGGTTCCCAGTCCACCCAAGGTGGCAACCGAAGTCTATAGTCAGACGCACGAATCGCCAGAATTGAAGAGCGCCCGGGGGGGACTCGAAAACGGCGGTAAACGAGAACTGTCGCGCTACGTTTCTCGAATTCCCTCCCTGCTACTCACTGTGGCGACGTGAAGACTGCATCGCAATAGAACGGCACGCGGTTTTTTCCAGTTACGGTAACCGCAGTCGCCGCTTGGAATCTGAATCAACGAAGGAGGGACATGATGCGACCAAGCATTGCTAGCCTGTTGTTATCGGCTATTGTCTGCACCGCGGTCGCCTCGCCGACATCGGCTGACGATCGCAAGATTGCTTCTCAGATCGCGGAAGTCATGCGGGTTTCCGGTGCCATGAAGAAGTATGACGTTGGGATCAAGTACTCGAACGGTACGGCCTGGCTACGAGGTCGTGTGGCGGACCAAAGACAGGCCGACACGGCGGTCCAGATCGCCAGGGCGTCACCGCACGTGCAGAACGTTGTCAATCAGCTGGCCGTCTCGAATCCTTCGGGTGGCTCGTCGAGCGGAAATCAAGTTGCGTTGACGGCAGCTGCTACACCTATGCAGACACAACGCGCGTCACCCATTCCGTTCAGTGGCAGTACGTTGCCGGGAAGTCCTCAGCAGATGATTCGTCCGGTTGCCGGCTATGCTGGCGCACCTGGCGGACCGCAGCCGGCGTTTGTTCCTGGTACGGGCGGTGGTGTTGCGCCGGCAGCCTATGACCAGCCGTCGTTACCCGGTTACGCATGGCCTAGTTACGCGGCCTATCCAAACTACTCGGCGCTGACTTATCCAAAGCAGTATTCGCCCACGGCCTGGCCGTACATCGGCCCGTTCTATCCGTATCCTCAGGTACCTTTGGGCTGGCGTAAGGTCTCGCTGGAATGGGATGACGGCTGGTGGTTCCTGGACTTCCAAGACCATTAGTCGCACACGAACCGTACGACCAGCTATCAACCCCCCTGACGGTGATGAGCCGTTTGGGGGGTTTTTTGATTGCGGATTGCGGATTGCGGATTGCGGATTGGGGATTGGGGATTGGGGATTGGAAATTGGATGCGGTCGAACCCGTTTACACGACAGATCTGACCGATCCGTGCTGTCGATCTCGCAACCCGAATCCCGTATCGCGAACCCCGAATCCCGTATCCCGCACCCCAAATCCCGCAACCCGAATCCCGTATCCCGCACCCCGCATCGCGAACCCCGCACCCCGAAACCCGGATTATCGGAAAAACCCGCAAGTCTCTCCCAGATTAACACGATAACTAGGCGTAGCGACTTAGGTGGTCGCACTACGTGCATCATCAAGTTCGGGTCTTTGATCCGAGGGGGCCGTAATGTCCTTTAGTTCTCGCTCGTTTGTGCTGTGCATCCTCGCTGGCCTGGTGCTATCGACTAGCTCCGGTTGCTTTCTCGGGAAAAACGCCTTTCTAGGCTTCGCTGCGATTCCGATTCCGATATCGCCTTGGTTGCAAGACCATTACGAAGACGTGGCCTGGGAAAAGGAACGATACGGTCGATCTCCCATTCTGGGTCCGTTGACCGCGGATGGTCCTGATTTCGGCATGGATGAACCGAGTGACGATCAGGTGTTTCGCAAGCTGGTGGAGATCAAACGGGTCGAAGGCAACTGGCCCATGTTGCACGAGGTTCAATTGAACGACGTGCGAATCTTCAAGGAAAAATGCGCGGACTACATTGATCCACCTCGACACTATCCCCTGGTTGGTCCCGCTCAGCTGCATCATGTGCATTGGAAGTGCACACTCTATTACAGTCGTAAGACACGCGTGGGCTGGCCGGTGCCACACACGATCACGGATCAAGACTCCGCCGAAGTGATCTACATTGATAAAAACCACCTGCACATGGTCGGCAACGTCGATACTGGCAAAGGCGCGAACTTCTAACGGGCTGGTTACGTAATTACCACCATCGGATGGTTGAAATGCTGGCGTCGCCACGGTGCCAGCGGCCAGTCGATCGTCGTCGATGGTGTATTCTGGCGGCGGTCGTAAGGGCGACGTTGCCAGCATCCTGCCTGATGGTGGTGTTGGCGCCGGCAGACACGAGCCCGATCGCTAGCGGAAATCAAGGATGATGCGTACCGCCAGGTTGATTCTGATATCACTGCTATTCGCCATCGGGACGCAAGCGGCAGATGCCGCCGGTGGCGATGACCAGTTCTCACTGGCAGCCAGCCATTACAGCGCGAAGCGTTGGCAGCTGGCTGAACAGGAATTCGCTGGGTTTGCACGGCAATATCCGGATCACCCGCGAGCAGGTGAGGCCTCGTTTTTTCTTGGCGAGTCGCTGGTTCAGCAAGGTCGATACGCCGATGCGCAGCAGCACTTCGCTCAGTTCTACGCCACGCATAAGAACCATCGGCTCGGCCGGCAAGCGTTGTTTCGGTTGGGGGAGACCGCTTATTTCGGCGGTCAGACCTCCGTTGCCCGCGAGACGCTGGACGGGTTCATCAAGCAACACCCGAAGGACGCCCTGGTTGCCTACGCACTTCCTTACCTGGCAGGGACCATGCTTGCCATGTCCGAGGGCGACGATCTACAGTCCAAGCAGCTGGCTGTCGAAGCCGAGCTGCTCTATCGCCGGTCGATGGATGAATTTCCTCAAGGTCCCCTGGGCCTGACGTCCCGGTTCGGCCTGGTGCGGGCTCAGCATCGACAAGGCAAGCTGGATGAGGCCGCGGTTGGCTACCAGGCACTGATCGATGCCACCGATGAATCAATTGCGATTCAGTCGACCTATTACCTGGCAACGATTCAGTTCAAAGCGAACGAGCTCGAACAGGCCGCTCGCCTTTTCCAAAACGTCATTGTTCGCGGCCCGGAGACGCGTTGGGCCACAGCGTGCCAAGGCCCCTTGGCAGTCTGCTACGCTCGTGCCGGTCAACACGAGCAGGCGCGACAGGCGTTCCAAAAGTGGCAAGACACCACGGAATCGACGGCGACCAGCGATGCGCTGATCTTTCATCTGGCCGAAGCGGCGTTGCAGCACGAGCAATGGGAATGGGCAGAACAACTCTTCGGGCAACTGACGGAGTCCAAGCAGACGGACCGTCGCGCGCAGGGGCTTTCTGGAGTGGCCTGGGCGAGGTACCGCAGTGAAAAGTACCAGGAGGCGTTGGCAGCATTTCGACAATTGGTTCGCGAATACCCGACCAATAACTTGGCGCAAGAAGCCGTCTACATGGAGGCGGTGCTGTTTGAGAAACTACAGCAACCCGATCAGGCCATCACGGCTTACACATCCTTGTTGGAAAAATACGCCGAACATCCACGCCGGCCCGACGCGCTCTACCGTACGGCGATGCTGCTGGAAGAAAATCAACAGCAGGCCGAGGCGATCGAATTGTATCGTCGACTGATCAGCGAACATGGCGCGGACTGGTCCCAAATCGATGTCGCCCTGTATCGATACGCGTGGTTGTTGCGTGATGCGGGGCAGGGGGAGCTAGCTGTTGAGCCATTTACGGTGCTGAACAAGAATCATCGCGACAGCCAGTTTTGGCCGGACGCGACCTATCGCCTGGCGAGCGCCGCCTTGGAACAAGGTGATACGGCGACGGCACAGCAGCTGATCGACGCGCTGGTGGCAGCCGAACCGCCGCCCGACATCTATGCCCATACCGTCTACCTGCAGGCCCGCATCGCCAGGTCCGCGAACGATTGGAAAACCGTCGAAGCGGTCTTTCATCGCCTGATTGAACAGGCGCCGAATAATCCGCTGAGACCGACGGCTGAATTCTGGTTGGCCGAGGCCGCCTACCAGCAAGACAACTTTGACGCGGCGGGCACACGATTCAAGGCGCTGGCCGCCCAGATGGAAACGCTCAGTGCAGGTTTGCGACCCGTGACGCTATTGCGTCAAGCTCAACTCCTTGCGCAACAACAGCGTTGGGAAGAAAGCCTGCAAATTGCGAGTCGCCTGGATTCGGATTTCGGCGATTTTCCGCAGCGCGCGGAACTCGACTACGTTGTTGGTCAGGCGATGGTTTCGCAAGCCAAATTCACCGAAGCCCGCACAGCGTTTTCGCGAGCCGCACCACGGGACGGCAGCAACAAGACCGAAACCGCGGCAATGGCTCAATGGATGATTGGTGAAACCTACATGCACCAGGAAGACTTTGAGTCCGCGATGCGGGAGTATCTGCGGGTCGAGGCCTTGTACGCTTATCCTCAATGGCAGGCGGTTGCTTTGCTGCAAGCCGCCAAGTGCAGTGAAAAGCTTAATCAGCCTCAACAGGCTGCTCAGTTGTATCAACAGATCTTGGACAAGTATCCGGAATCCCAGGTGTCCCAGCAGGCCGCGAGTCGCTTGGGCAAGGCCGGGGCGGCAAGCCCGTAAATTGCTTGCCGTGAAAGTGAGTATCAAATCATGAAATCCAGGCGTATTTCTCGATGGTGCGTTTTCGGTGGCATGTGCCTCGGCGTCGTCATGCTATCGATATCTGTATCGAAACTGCATGCCGCCAATGAAACCGAACCAGCGGGCGACGCCTCGCCTGTCGGAAAGGCGACGTCGGCCGCAGCCGAGGCCGGCAGTAACGCCGCGGCGATCGCCGAGCGTAATCTAATTCATATTGTCCGTCAGGGCGGTCCGCTGATGGTGCCGATCCTGATATGTTCATTCATTCTGGTGCTCTTCACCTTCGAACGACTGCTGAGCCTGCGCCGCGGTCGCGTGATCCCACGGCCATTCGTTCGTCGTTTTTTGCATCAGTTGCAGGAGCGAAGCATTGATCGTGAGGAAGCTCTGACCCTTTGCCAGGACAATGGCAGCCCGGTCGCCCAGGTCTTTGCCGGAGCGGTACAGAAGTGGGGTCGTCCTGCCGTGGAAGTGGAACAGGGAATTATTGATGCGGGCGAGCGCGTTTCGAACGGCCTGCGCCGCTACCTGCGATTGTTGAATGGCGTGGCGACGGTTTCGCCCTTGCTTGGCCTGTTAGGTACCGTCCTGGGAATGATCCAGGCCTTTAATGATATCGCGACCGCGGATGCGATGGGCAAACCGGAATTGTTGGCGGCCGGCATCGGCCAGGCGCTGATCACAACCGCTAGCGGACTGACCGTCGCCATCCCGGCCCTGATCGTCTACATGTTTTTCCTCAGCCGCGTCGACCGCCTGGTGATGGATATCGACGCGCTATCCCAAAAAGTCGTTTCCGAAGTGTCCGCCGAATCACGGGAAGCCCGCGCCAAGAAAACGAAAGCAGCCTAGGAGAATTGCGGATTTCGGATTTCGGATTGCGGATTGAATACATTCGCAAACTTTCTCTTCAATCCGCAATCCGCAATCCCCAATCCGAAATGCCTATCAAGACTCATATTGACGAACAGCCGTCGCTGAACTTGACGCCGATGATCGACATCGTCTTTTTGTTGATCATCTTTTTCATGGTTGGCACAAAGTTCTCTGAGTTAGAACGGAAGATTGGCCTGGAAATTCCGTCGGTCAGCGATCCGGGTACCCTTTCGTCCGCGCCAGAGAAGAAGATGGTGAACGTTTATCGGGACGGTCGTATCGAACTGGACCGTACGCCGGTTACGCTGCAGCAGCTGACTCAGCAGCTCGCAGCCGCTCGACAGGAGTATCCCAAGCTGGGGGTGCTGGTTCGCGGCGATGCCGAAAGCAAGTACCAGAACGTTGCCAGCGTGCTGAACGCTTGCCGCCAGGCAGGCATCTCCAAGATGGCGGTATCCGTAAAACTGGATCATACGGCAAGAAGGCAATGACCAATGACCAAATCCCAATGTCCAATTACAAGAAAATGACCAATGACCAAGCACCAATGTCCAATGTTCAGAACGGGGAGTGTAGCGCGCTTTTTGGTTTGCTCCCTCTTCATTGGTCCCCGACACGTCGGGATCTTAGACATTGGACATTGGGATTTGGTCATTGGTCATTATTTTTCTGATGGATCGTAGTCTCTTGAGAAACGTACTGGATACACTTTGGCCCGCCGTTCCCGAGAGCATTCACATCTTCTGGGTTGTTCTGTGGTTGGTGGTGGTCAGCGTGTTGTGTATCAGCGTGTTGGCGCTGACCATCTCCCGCTGGGGAAGATCGCAACCGGTGCGGATCTGTGTCGTCCTTTCGCTGCTAGCCCATGTATTGTTGGCAGGTTACGCCGCGACGATCCACATCGCGGCCGCGTCGGCGGGACCGCCGCAAGCGGATATCGAATTAACGTTCGACGATGCGCCGGCCCAACAGCGAACGGCGGCCGCCACGAAACAGGTCGAACCGTGGGAACGGATGCCACGACAACCGTTGACGCCACCCGAGCAGGCCGAGGTTGCGCGGATGACCGTTCCCGGCGACGCGCCGCTGGTTGCGGATCGTGTGTCGACCTTGAGCGAAGCGTTCGAGGATTTGGGATCAGAAAGAGTCGATTCCGAACTGCCCGGCATTGTCGCCGAGGCCACGGAAATCATGCAATCGGCTACCGCCACCAACCAACAGGACATTACTCCCGTCATGGCTGACGAGGTCGCTCCGCAACGGGCGACGCCACCATCAAATTCTGAACCCGCTGACGATCGACAAGATGCGAGTCCCGAACTGGCACGGATAGATATTCCTGCGGTGAATGAGATTGTTCCAGAAATCGCGACGGGAGTTCCGGCGTCCAGCAAGCCAGCCGCGGAGCGCCGGACGTTTCTACGAGTATTGACACGAACGACGCGCGAGATCAACCGAAGCTGGTCGACGTCACGAAGCCGTCCACGTCGAATTCCAAGCCGACCGGCGCTCGTGACTCATCCTCACCCGCAAAACCACCCGCGGTCAAAATTCCGGAGGTTTATCGATCCAGGTTCGATGGAAATCTGGCGGAGACGGCCAAACGGCGGGGCGGATCACGGAAATCCGAGGAAGCGGTTCGCGCTGGTTTGAAGTGGCTCGCCTCGGCTCAGAGCCACAACGGTCACTGGGATGCCGATGCCTGGGGAGCGGGTGTGCGAGCCGATTCGTCGGATCACAATCGACACGATGCCGGTGCGCAAGCCGATACGGGCGTAACGGGGTTGGCTGTGTTAGCCTTTCTGGGCGGCGGACATACTCACATCCACGATGGTCCGTATCGGGAAACCGTGCAGCTGGGCCTGGAGTACTTAATAGGCCAACAGGCGAATGATGGAAGTCTTGCGGGTGGCGCCAAACTGTTCGCTGCGATGTATTGTCACGGGATGGCGACGTTCGCCATCAGCGAAGCGTATGCAATTACCGGCGATGATCGACTGGAGCCGTACGTACGGCGCGCCGTGCAGTTCACCTTGAACGCCCAGCACCCGACGACCGGCGGCTGGCGATACCGCGTGGGAGATCTGGGAGACACCAGCCAGCTGGGTTGGCAGGTCATGGCCTTGAAGAGCGCCGAATTGGGAGGAATTTCAGTTCCCCGGCGATCCCCTGTCGGTGCAATCCGATATCTACATCAAGTTTCGTCGGGTCGGTCGGGTGGCCTGGCCGCTTATCGACCCGGCCAGCAACCGAGTCGAGCGATGACGGCCGAGGCTTTGGTATGCCGGCAGCTGATGGGTACTTCGGCAAACGACGCTACGGCGAACGAAGCAGTCCAGTACATCATCGAAGACCTGCCCGCGAGTGATGTTCAAAGCGGTCGTCGCATGAATTTCTATTACTGGTACTACGCATCCCTGGCGCTGTACCAGCGACAGGACGAACACTGGAGACGTTGGAACGCCGCAATGCAAAGTGCTCTGATTGAGACGCAACAGCGGAGTGGGCAGCTTGCCGGCAGCTGGGCGCCGAACACCACCTGGGGCGGCTATGGCGGCAGGGTGTACACCACGTCCATGGCGACACTGTGCCTCGAGGTCTATTACCGATATCTGCCCTTGCATGAAGAGGGTAGAGAATAGAGGTTAGAGGTTAGAGGTTAGAGGTTAGAGGTTAGAGGTTAGGAAAGGTTAGAGGTTAGAGGTTAGAGGTTAGAGGTTAGAGGTTGGGAAAATGTGTTTGGGCGCGGATACCTGATCCGGCGGCGCATTCCTAGGGTCGCATGTCCGCCCTAACCTCTAACCTCTCCGCTGCTCTAACCTCTCCGCTCTAATCCCTCCTCTTGGTTTGACCCTGCTATGACGGGCCGATAGAATGGAATAGCTTGGTTACGGTGCGCCCGAAAAGCCTCATGCAGCAGAGGGGTTTGTAGGCTCTTGTGGCGCTGCGGATGACACGCGGTCGAATTGACCAGCAAGGCATCCGCAATTCCTGCCCTCATTAGTTCCTCAGTCGGCAACGACATAGATATCGTGCAACGAGATAGATATCGTACAACGACATAGTTCATAGATATCGTGTCGCGCGATCGGTGCCACTGATTCTTGCAAGGAACCTAAAGTCATGTCGCTATTGTTTGGGTGGTTTTCGCCAGGCCCGATGGAATTGATGATCATCGCGGGAATTTTCTTGTTGCTGTTTGGCAACCGTCTTCCCAGCGTCATGCGATCGATGGGTCGCGGCATCGTTGAATTCAAAAAGGGAGTGCAGGGCATCGAAGATGACGTCGAGAACGCATCTTTGGAGAAGAAGGACAAGGTCGACTAGGCTGCGGCGCTGATTGTCATCGAAGGTGGTGGAACCAATCGTTTCGGAATCTGTGATGTTTGCTATCGAATTTTCTCTGCTGGCAATTATGGGCGTCGGCCCGCTGGAGATGTTGATCCTCGGCGCGATCGGAGTCTTGTTATTCGGCAAGCGCTTGCCCGAAGTGGGGCGGCAGTTGGGCAAAGGACTGACCGAGTTCAAGCGTGGGATTCATGGTGTCGAGTCCGAAATCAATTCTGCCGTCAATTCGGTCAGTACTCCGACCTATTCGGGTTACGACGAGGTCGAAGACGACTATCAGGAGCCGACTGCACCGAAGTTCGAGCCGCCCAGCGAACCGCCGCAGGCGGAAAGAGATCAGTAATCAGTCATCGGTATTCGCTGGTTGCTGGCCTAGCCTGTTCCCGTCGCTGTATGGCACCCCAAAAATGGTCTATGGGGATTTTCGGATCTCGCCCTTGCGTTTACACTGTCCACTGACAATCGAACACCGATTACCGAACACGGGCGGCTAGCTCAGTTGGTTAGAGCGCTGTGCTCACACCGCAGAGGTCACTGGTTCGAATCCAGTGTCGCCCATTTCTTTCTCACTGGTCCCGCGACGATCGCACTCAGTGGGCTGGGGCGCAGCCCCACGTGCTTCTGCGACTGGCTTTTGAACACGCCGCCGAAAGGTTAAAACAAACGCTTCACGCGAAGGCAACTTCGAGATCAATTCAACGACGGATTAGAATCCGAAGCCAAACGGCACAGCTAAACTGCACAGCGGAGCCGGGCGGCGCAGCACTGGGGGGGGTGATATGGCCGGAGGTGGTGGCCGTGGTGCGATGGGGTTTGTCGGTATGATCGTCGTTTTGGGGGTGGTCAATCTTCTCAGCTACCTCTTCAATTGGGGTTTCTGGTTGTACTAGCTCGGTCGACACAGTTGCCCCTTTTAGAACGCTGCTTCAACATTCTGCTGGGCCTGTCCTTCTATTTGTTGTTTTTCGATCATCACTCGACGGCGTAGAATGAGCGCTCGATGGCTGGTCGTCGTTCCCGTCATCGGAATGCGAGGGCGGTCCCGCTTTCTGCCAAAGTAATTTACTCACGTCCGGATCAGACTTGACCACGCTGCTCTTCATCATCCTGAGCTATATCGTTGCCGACGGAAGCGATAGCTTCCGTGTGCTGGTCGACCAGTCGCCGCCCACGCCACGTGACGGGGCAAAAAACGTAACCACCCTGGCGACCTTGCGGCTGCACTTTTCGGCGCAAGTTGATCCGGAGACGCTTGTCGATCCGGGCGTTCGCCTGATCGGTCCCGATGGCGCCGTGCCGGTTTTCGTCCAGTCAGACGGCACCGGAGGTGTTGTGACGGTGACACCCACAATGCCACTGGAAACCGGCGAGCTCTACCAGCTGCAATGCGCGTCATCGATCCGGTCCACGGACGACCGGCCGCTGGAACCGTTTCGACTGTCGTTTACGACGACGAATCGCCGACCGCAGCCCGATCCACGATTTGTCTGCAAGCGCCAAAAGCTGGCCGACCACGATCACAACTCGGCGATGGTTGTCGGCCAGGACGGATGTCTGTACGTGGCAGATACACTTGAGGAGATCATGCGGTACCGTCTCGATCGGGACACGGGACTGGCCACGGGCGCGGAGGTCGCGTATCAAAGTCGGGGCGACCAGATCGTCGGCCTCTGTTTTGACCCAACCGCGGATGCCCAGCGGCTCGTCCTTTGGATTAGCCACGCGCGTTACAAGTCGAACTTTACCGGTACCATCTCAAAGCTCACGTTACCGCCGTTCGGGTCCGAACGTAAGGCGGTCAGGCAGGACTACATCACGGGGCTACCGCACGACGTTGACCTTCACCACCAGCCGAACGGCATCGAGTTTGGCCCCGACGGTCGACTCTATCAGAGTGTCGGCGGCGTGACGACGCTGAGAGGCACGCCCAACTGGGGCCTGCGCGAAACGCCTCTTTCGGCGGCCATCGTTGTAGCGGACGTCAACCGCGAGGGCTTCGCCGGTGGAAAACTGCCCTGCAACGTCCAGACCGCGCCCCCAGTGGGCTACGATCCACTTCGCCCCGATGCGCCCGTGCAGGTGTATGCCACGGAGTCCCGCAACGCCTACGACCTGTGTTGGCATTCCGGCGGCCACTTGTTCGCGGCGACCAATCAAAACAGCCTGACCCGGGCGCACTGACTCCATCGCATCATCCGGTGCCTGCGATCCACGCCCTGCCGCGGGAGATGTTCTGCCGTATTGTCCGGGGAAAGCACTATGGACATCCGAATCCCAGCCGTGGCCAGTTCGTTCTCAATGGCGGTAACCCGACAGCGGCCGTGGACCTCTTCGAGATTCCGCAGTACCCGGTCGGGACCCGCCCCGACGAAAACTTTGAACCAGAATTGATCTACGACCTTCGGCCAGGCGGCGGAAACAGCGCCAACGGCATGGTGGAATATTGCGCGACCGGGCCGCTCTTCGGAAAGCTGCTGATCGCGTATTTCTCAGAAACAAAGTGTATTCAAGCGCTGACCGTCGACGCGACGGGCAGAGTGCGGCACGAACACCCGCTAACGAACGCCGACGGCGCACCTTACCGTTTCATCGCGCCGATCGACGTCGCGGTCGATCACCGCTCGGGGCGGATCTACGTTGCCGACTTCGGAGTCTGGCACCGGCCTAACTTCGGCAACGGCGGTTCGATCTGGATGTTGGAACCGGCGACCGGGTCGTAATCGCAACATCGTGACGCCCTGGCCCGCCGACCGCCATTCCGGAACACGACGACAGGCTACAACATGAAAAAATTGCGCCCGATATCACAATATAAGAAGGCTCGATCGTCCTGATGCAATTCCCGGTTCGGTTCATGCCCAGCTCCCGGCTGATTAATTGGTGTGCCGTTGCTTTGTTAGCACTTTGGTGTCTAGGGCAACTCATCCGGGACTCGTATTGGCTACTGGCATTGCTGTTTTACATCCCCGCCGCTGTCCTTGCGACAGGTTTTCTTGGTGGCTGTTTGCTGGCACTATCGCGTCGAAATTTGCGAACGGCCCTGTTGTACGGTTCGCTTGCCGCATTGCCCACGTTCGCTGTCTTGTTCGTTGAAAATTCATTTTCCCCACGCGATCGGCCGACGACCGGGGACGGCCGCGTTCGCGCCGTCCATTGGAATGTTGTCTGGGGTAAACTTGGCTGGTCGCGGGCTCGCGACCGCTTGAAGGATCTCTCTGCTGATGTCTACGTGTTGTCGGAGGTTCCCGTCGAATTCTCGGCGGACGATTTCGGCGGCTACTCGGTCGTACGCTTCGGCACCATGGCGGTCGTCGCCAGGGGGACGCTCGGCACGCCGAAACGGTTGCAACGAGCCGGAACGTTGAAGTTGTACTCGGTTCGCTGGAATTCGTCCTCTGGCCCACTGGAATTGTTTGTCGGTGACATCGATTCGAACCCCCTCGTCTTTCGCCATCCGCTGCTCGTAGGCCTTTGTTCGTTTATTGCTCAAGACACCCCCGATCTGGTCATGGGCGATTTCAATTCACCTCGTCGATCCATAGCGTTATCCGCGCTGCCCCAAGGCTACCACCACGCGTACCATTCGGTTGGCAGCGGCTGGTCCTATACATGGCCGGTACCGTGTCCGATTTACGCCATTGATCACTGTATTCACGGTCCCCGTGTCCGCCCGATTGAATATCGACTGCACGGTACAACCGCCAGCGATCATCGCATCCAGGTCTTCGATTTCGACATCGATCCCTCGTCGCCAAGACCCACAAGAATAGGCGCTGTGCGCTGAGATCCTGAAGTTGGAGTTCATTATTGGCTGAATCATCGCGTCCGCCTGACGGGCAGTGCGAGCTATTACATTAACACCGAGGGGCGCGATTCCGATTTTATGTATTACGGGATCGCCATCGGCTTCTTCGGCGGCGGGGCGCCCTATTCGAGATCGTCGACGAACGAAGATGATCAGGAAATCGTAGGGGGTGGCGAACCGCCAACGATCTCTCCCTCGTCGATCCATGGGGAAGGTTCGTCATGGAATTCCCAGCCGATCCGACCGCCTCCACCGCCAACGAATCCATACGACCAGCTGCCGCCGGTCAGGCCTCTACCGCCGATCGAATAGCGTTATCCGCGTCTGTTCGGATCGCCCGGCGATGTGCGCAGCATTTAGGACGCTATTATCACGCTCGCGAGTCGTTCTCTGTGTTTGTCGCAAACGTCTTGGCGTTCGTTGCGATCTTCTTTGCACGTTGACGTCTCATGCACGTCAGTGGAAAATGCGAAGTTGTCGAAGGTGGCCAAATGACAATCGCCAAGTGACAATCGCCAAGTGACAATCGCCAAGTGACGACGGCCAAGTGTTATTGCAGTTTCCGGCGGCAGAGTACTCCAAGCTGGCCTATGACGAGCGTCGTGTTCGTCGAAGCCTCTCTGGGGTTACCCCAGGGGATCGTGAAGGAATCGGATTTCGTCGCGTGAGTCTGAATGCGCTGTGCGCATAATTACTCACGCTGGACCAGACTCGTTGGGGTATTCTGCCGCCATTTTCTCATGCATTCCAAGGCCGCTATAGCACGAGCTCTCGCCACGGCAATTGTGGCCGGCCCGCTCACCTTGGAGGGTGTTGTCGATCGTAGCGGCCGCCTTTTCGGTAAACGATGGCGATGGTTACGACCGCTGGCCAGCCGTATCGTTGAGTCGTTCGGGGATGGACCGCGCCCCCGGCGAATCACGGTAACGAAGTTCATTCTTGGTGACCGGGGCTTCGCGCAGGCCTACCGGAAACACGAGCTGAAGATCCAAAATCGATCTGCGCCGCCGAGGATGCTGCCCGCGGCGGGTACGGAATCATGGGCTGTACCCGATATTTGTACTGTCGGTGAACTGGCCGACTGGCTGGGCATCACGATCGGCGAATTGGAGTGGTTCGCGGACTTGCGGTCGCTCGAGTACAAGCGAAATCAAGGCGGACTAAGGCATTACAACTATCGCCCGTTGGCGAAGCGTTTCGGTCGAATTCGCCTCATCGAAGCGCCCAAGACACGCCTCAAGGAGATCCAGCGTCGCCTACTCGTGGGTATTCTCGACCAGATCCCCGCACACGATGCTGCGCACGGCTTCTGCCGCGGTCGATCGATCAAGACGTTCGCATCCAAGCACATTGGGAAACGCGTCCTGTTGCGAATGGACCTGGAAGATTTCTTCCCTTCCATCTCGATTGCGCGCGTCCAGGCCTTGTTCCGCACGGTGGGTTATCCGGAATCCGTTTCTGATCGGTTGGCGGCTCTTTGTGCCAATTCTACGCCATCCGATATTTGGCAATGCGATACATTTTCCAGCATGGCAGGGCAGATCCACCAGGCAAGGCGGCGATATTCACGGGCTCATTTGCCGCAAGGTGCGCCGACGTCGCCCGCACTCGCCAATCTATCCGCCTATCGGCTCGACTGCCGTCTACTAGGCCTGTGCGCTGGGCCGGCGCAGCTACACACGTTACGCCGACGATCTCGCGTTTTCGGGTGACCGGGACTTTGAACGTGTCGTCAAGCGATTCCTCATTCACGTGTCCGCAACCGTCATGGAGGAAGGTTTCGTCGTGCATCATCGGAAGACGCGAATCATGAGGCAGGGAGTGCGACAACAACTTGCCGGCATTGTGGTGAACGCTCGCACGAACGTTTCGAGGGTCGACTACGAGCGATTAAAGGCGACGCTGGTTAACAGCATCCGGCATGGTCCGCAGAGCCAAAATCGCGCCGAACACCATGATTTCCGGGCCCATCTTAGTGGGCGGATTTCCTTTGTCGAGATGATCAACCCTGCAAGGGGTGAAAAGCTTCGCCAACTGTTCGTACAAATCAGCGAATGGTGACGAATCGTAAGAAATTGCGCCGGGGCTGACAAACTTGGCTCGGGGCTGACAAACTTGCTCTCGGTCGCAATAAGATTTTTGCGGACAGCACATCGGGGATTTCCCTATGCGTAATCGCTCACGGCCAGAGCGACGCTTGACCGACACGCACATGCTGTTCTTTCCTCTCTTTCCTCCGTGTGTCACGACGACGGAATCCGTCAACCAAAATGTCGCAATCGGCGCAGTTCGTTGTTAGAATACGCCTGAGGAAAACATGAGGAAAACACCGTAGCGACTTGGGCGCTGTAGTCGACGTGGTAGAACACCCGACGGACGTTTGTGGCGGTAATCGGTTTGAGTAGCGATGTGGTTGACTTTGCGGAATCGACACCCGCCCAAGAGGATGTGTGTCGGAGTGAAGAACGTTTCGATCTCGCGGCTCGCGGGACCAACGATGGGCTCTGGGTTCGCGATATCAATCGGGACACTGAGTGGTGGTCTTCCCGTTTTTACCAGCTGTTGGGATACGACGACCACGAATTCCAGCCCTCTCATCAGGCATTCCTGAGTTTGCTGCATCCCGACGACAAGGATCGCACGGTGGCGGCCTTGAGGGATCATCTGCGGCACAAGGTTCCTTACGACATGTTAATTGAGCCTGGATGATGCTCGTCTTGCCCGGCCATTTGATCAGGAGGCCGAATCGTGGATGCGGCACGAGGATGACGACGACTCCCAGAATCCAGCCTCGATCCGCTTTTCGCGAGCGGCCCGCGTTGATGTTCTTAGCCGCCCTCTACCAGCGATGAGTGGAGTCAGAACGGGCTAGATAGTAGATTGTTGGTTTGTCAGATTTCACGAGAATCTGAGCAAGTCGAACCAAGTGCTTGCCTCTTCTCCAACAGCGAAAGTCTCGATGTCCAAGACGATTCTTGTTACAGGTGGCGCCGGTTATATCGGCAGTGTAGCGGTCGAGCGTTTGATATTGTCTGGCTACGACGTTGTCGTCTTCGACAATCTGTCGATGGGCCACCGCGCCGCCGTCCGCGCGGAGGCAGACTTTGTTCAGGGCGACTTGGGAGATCGTCGAGCGTTAGCGGCGGTTTTCGACGCACACGATTTTCACGCGGTCATGCATTTCGCGTCCAACACTCTGGTGGGCGAGTCGATGGATAAGCCATTTCTGTACCTCGATGACAATGTGCGAAATGGTGCGAACCTGCTGTGCGCGGCGGTTGATCACGGTGTAACGCGTTTTATTCTTTCTTCAACGGCCAATCTGTTTGATCAGCCGTCCCGGATACCCATCGATGAAGACGAGTCGATCGTACCGGGCAGTCCTTACGGTGAATCGAAGTATATGTTGGAGCGGATGTTGTACTGGCTGGATCGCACGCGCGGGTTGCGCTACGCGGCCCTGCGGTATTTCAATGCGGCGGGGGCCACGGCGGAGCGCGGCGAAGATCACGATCCAGAAACGCATCTGATCCCGATCGTGCTGGAGGTCGCTCAAGGGAAGCGCGAGAAAGTCACAATCTTTGGCAATGACTATCCAACGCCAGACGGAACGTGCGTACGCGACTACATTCACGTGGCCGATCTGGCCGACGCTCATATCCTTGCCTTGGAGGCGCTGGAGCAGGGCAGCCGTACCTACAATCTGGGCAACGGTCAGGGTTTCAGCGTCCAACAAGTTATTCAGGCGGCGGTCGACGTGACGGGACGTGAGATTCCGTTTGAAGTTGGTCCACGGCGGCCGGGTGATCCGCCCGAATTGGTCGCCAGCAGCGCGAAAATCATGCGAGAGCTGGGGTGGAAACCGCAACACCCGACGCTGCGCGAAATCATTCAGATGGCATGGAACTGGCACGAAGCCAATCCTGGCGGCTACCCCAAGAGTGTGTGAAACGGTTCGGACGGTTATTTGGTCGTTGGTTGCGGCTGGCGACGACGTCCCCGCACTGTGTCCCCGCACTGTGTCCCCGCACTGTGTCCCCGCACTGTGTCCCCGCACTGGGTACGCGGACTGGGTACGCGGACTGGGTACGCGGACGGCCGGAATAATTGCGATATCTTGTGTAATCTGCCGTGAGAAAGCGACGGTGCGCTGTTTGCGGCGCGGTGTGGTGCTCGTATATAATCGGTTCGTGAAATCTGGTGAAATCCGACTTCTTAATCGCGTAAAGAAGGGGCGTTTCTGATGAGACGAAGTACTCTACTTCTGGTCCTCACCATTTTAATCGGCTGGGGTAGCTGGGCAGCTGCTCGTGAATGGAAATCCCAATCCGGCAAATTCAGCATCGACGCTGAATTCGTCGAGTTGACGACGATCAAGACAACCGTCGACGACGAAGAGGTCGTTGTCAAGGCGGTCAAGTTACGGAAGCCTGACGGTAAACATTTAACGGTTCCCGTCGACAAACTTTCCAAAGCGGATCGCGATTTTCTGGAGGATTTGAAAAAGCAACCAGATCCCAAAGAGGAAGAAAAGAACAGAATCCGGCAGGAGAAGCGCGAAGAAGCGGGTGAGCTGATTGAGCAAGCGTTCGTTCTATTTAAGCAGGATCCACGCAAGAACGCCAAGCTGGTCAAGAAGAAGCTCGAGCAGGCGGCCAAGCTGGACCCAGGCAGTATCCAGGCGGACTTCGTACGTGGCATCATGAATACCATGGTGGCAACGAATTTCAAAGTTGCCGAAAAGAATTTTGAAGCGTGCCTGAAACGGATCCCCGATCACCCGTCATCGCTGAATAACCTGGCTCTCGTCTACGCCAAGGCGCAGGATTTCAAGTCGGCCATCACGACGTGGAAGCGTTTGGTGAAAGTCGCACCGGAAATACCCTACGTCGCGCATAACATTGGACGACTCCTGGAAGCGGAAAAGGACGGCAAGGTAAAGATTCCAAGCGCTCAGCGAGACGCGCTCGCTGAACTATTCGCCGAGGTGTCGGCGGACGATACATCGCTGCTTCACAACCCCAAGGTCGGCTATGTGATGTTGGTGATCTCGGAACGAGATACGAGCGAAGCGTCGCCCGACAGTTCTTCGGTACCGAAGAATATTGCCGGTGGCGGAACGGGTTTTGTCGTCAAAGGTGACTATATCGTGACGAACAAGCACGTGATTGATGAGGCGGATGGCCTGAAGGTCATGCTGCCGGGACGAGAGGGTTTGATGGAGGCGAAGGTTGTCGCCATCTCGAACACGCACGACGTGGCGGTCATCAAGTGCGACGGAATGAAACTACCCTCGGTCGGTTTGACGGGTAGCGTGGCGCGGCCTGGTACCGACTTGATGGTTTTGGGTTATCCTCATTTTTTCCAATTGGGTGCGACGTTGAAGACAACGCGCGGTACCGTGACGTCCAAGCCGTCGAACGCCACCGACGGTATGATGTTGGTTGATGCCAAAATCAACTCCGGCAACAGCGGTGGCCCAATTGTCGACCAACACGGTCACGTGATTGCGATTGCCACGGCGGTCTACAACGCTGCTGGTGGGACGGAAGGAAAATATGGGGCAGGCATCCCGATACCCTCAGTCCGCGCCTTTTTGAGCCAGCATATTCCTGGTTTGCCGCCAAGTGCAAGCTCGTCGACCAACATCGACTGGCCGGATGTCAGTGAAAAAGTCGGTGCGTCGACGGTGCTGATTTTGGCAGAGAAGAACGCCGGCGGTAAAAGTGGATCGAGGGGCGGTCAGGTCAACTTGGATGAAGACGTGTTAGCAATCCAAGATCCCAGCTGTACCGCGTGTGGTGGCACCAAAGTTCTCAAACAAGGATTTAAGTCCCTTAATTGTGGCCATTGCCTGGCAACGGGCTTTGACTTGGGGTTGTTGGGTATCAAAGTCGAGCGTCGTCGCAACTAGTCCGAGCGGTTCGGCATCGTTAAGGATCAGGTTGCAGGTATGCCAGACTCGCTTTCGAGGCCAAAGGTGCTATTTCTTTGCACCGGTAATTCCTGCCGCAGTCAGATGGCCGAAGGCTGGGCGCGGGCCCTGCTGAAGGACAGGTTGGAAGCCTATTCCGCGGGAATTGAAAAGCACGGTTTGAACCCGCACGCCGTGGCGGTCATGCAGGAAGAAGGGGTCGATATCACCGGGCAGCAGTCAAAAACACTGGACGATCTGCAGGACGTGGCGTTCGACTACGTCGTCACGGTTTGTGGCCATGCGGATCAACACTGTCCGACGTTTCCCGGAAAGACTCCTGTGTGGCACGTCCCGTTCGACGATCCGCCCAAACTGGCGGCCGCTGCGGGCAGCCCGGAGGAGGGGCTGGTTCACTACCGGCGTGTCAGAGATGAGATCAAGAGGTTCATTGAGCAACTACCAGAGCGATTAGAAGGCGGAGCGTTTCCGGTAGATTAGTCTTGCTGCTATCGAGCGACTCTACGCGCTTGCAACTCCCTTAATTACTCGGTGCACGACCTGGCGTCGTGATGCGATTTCGACGATTGCGGCGCTCGGCACGCAACTTTGCACGACGCTTCGTTTCGCTGGGCTTTTCGTAATATTCGCGCCTACGAATCTCTTTCTTGATGCCACTTCGCTCGACAAGTTTGCGAAAGCGTCGAACCGCCTCCTGAATGGATTCTTTGTCCCGTACCGTCAGCTTAACCACGTTTCCTCCTTTGCTACTGGTAAAGTTCACCCAAACCCGAAATATTAACGCAGGAACATGCGAGATGTCTAGCCGTACCAAGGCGGGGCGCCCGTTTCTCCCGGGCGATGGGACGGCGATGGGACGGCGATGGGCCAACGCACGACCACTCTTAAGCGTATATTCGGCACGAATCGGGGGAGTGTTGCCGCCCCTCAGGTTTTCGCTCGGCGAAAAATCGATTCCTCAAGACTGGGAGAAACGCCATACTCGGCATGCCGGACGTCGGATACCGGCAATGCCAGCAAGTCGGCTTATCCACCGTGGATCAGGTGGCCGATCGAAGGACCGTAAAGGTTTTCTTCCTTCGATCCCAGCGGGCCGCATGTCGGAAATTCCTGACCACAATACATTTTTGGACGAGATCGAATTGCGGCAGGACGATCTCCTGCGTGAGCTTGACGATCTGAACGGGCGGATCGAGGCGGTCTTGCGCGAGCAGTCGGCGGCGATGGGCCTACCGTACGCTAACGCGAACCCGGCCGACCAGCCATCAATCGCGTCGATCCAGATGCCCGGATTTGTTGATGGCGCGCAGCAGTCGCAGGCCGACCATCAGGCTCACGAAGCAGCCTAGCGCGCCCGGCACAGAAATCTTCTCGAAGGCCACCGGCCAGACCTTGAAGGTCAGCATCATCGACGACCCCAGGAACAGCGCGCTGGCCAGCATTCCCAAGACCAATCGATTGACGGACGGTTCGAGTCCTCGGTGATCAAGGTGGACATCAAACTTGCCACTTTTCACCTGGTTCAGTATCTCGCTGACCCGCCGCGGCATCACGCTGATTAATTGCTCCAGATCAAACATGGTCCTGCGGATTTTTTTTAGGCGTCGAGCGGGTGAAAGGCGCCGCCGCAACAGCTTCCGCTGAAACGGCGCCATCACTTCGATCAGGCTGAATTCCGGGTTTAGCGTCCGGGCTGTGCCCTCCAGCATGACCAGCGTTTTTAGCAAAAGCGCGATCTGAGCAGGTAACATGATTTGAAACCTGCGGATGATTTCCATCATTTCGTTCAGCGCGCTGGCCAGGCGGAAGGTGGCCATGGGCTGATTGCCATAATGCGAAACGAAATCCGCCAATTCGCCGCGCAGCGCATTTTCATCCAGGTCCAAGGGAACTTCTCCAACGCGCATGATCACCGCGGTCAGGCTGACATCGTCCTGTCGAATAATCGACATCAACAGATCTTCCATTTCTTCGCGTAGCGCTTCGTCGATACGGCCGACCATGCCGTAGTCCAGCAGACCAATCACATTGCCATCCAACAACAGAATGTTCCCCGCGTGGGGATCTGCGTGGTAGAAACCGTGCGTAAAGATCATCTCCAGATAGAGCTCGGCTCCGCGACGTGCGACTTGATCGAGTTCGAAACCGGCCGCCGCGACCTGATGGCATTGGGACAGCTTGATGCCTTTTATGTACTCCATCGTCAATACGCGCGACGTCGATAAATCGACATATACGTGGGGAATTTTTACCGACGGGTTGTCGGCGAATTCGCGGTAGAACTGTTGCATGTTGCGTTCTTCGCGTCCGAAATCGAGCTCGCGACGCAGGACCCGTTGAAATTCGGCGACCGTCGCCCGAGGACGGTAGTTCACAAACTCAGGCATCTTCTCGGCCAACTGCGCCAGCCCGGAAAGAATATCCAAGTCGACGCGAACTTTCTCTTCGATGTTAGAATGCTGGACTTTGATGACGACCTCTTCGCCACTGGCCAGTCGCGCACGATGGACCTGTCCGATGGAGGCCGACGCCAGGGATTCGTCGTCGAAGTCGGCGAAGATGTCTTCGACCGGCTGCCCCAATTCTTGTTCGACGACCTGGCGGACGACCTCCGGACGATCGGCGACCACGTCGGATTGGAGTTTTTCCAGTTCGGCGGCCAGGCTGACGCCGACGACATCGGGTCGCGTGCTGAGAATCTGTCCAAGTTTGATAAAGGTTGGTCCGAGTTCTGTGAGGGCCAATCGAATTCTGTTTTCACGCGTCTGGCGGGCGAGTGCTTCGCCGTCGCGATCTTTCAGCCAACCTTTAGGAAATTCGAGGTCGAATCGACTTAGCCAATCGGCCAAGCCGTACTTGCTGAGCACCGAGAGGATTTCCCGCCAGCGATTGACGTTGCGGTAGACTTGCGGGATCGCTGTGATTTTCATCGAATGGTGGTCGCCGGACGGAATAACGTCGCACGGCGACCGCCCCAGGGCCGCTGCACGATAATGAACACCTAAGCGCGATTGTAGTCAGCGGCGACCACGCCAACAACGACTGATGAACGGTTCCTGCCGCGTCTTTGACGGTTTCCTCCCTCCTCTTCGACGCTTGCTTGACCGTTTCGCGCCGATCCCGGACACTAGTTTTAACCTCGCCGATGGTGTCGAAGCATTCGAGACACCCACGACGCCCCGCCAAACTCAAATCGCTACTTGTTACCCGCTTCGTATTATTGCGATCAATCTGGAGAATACGCGATGAATCGACTCCGCAATGTTGCCCGCAAAACTGTTGCCCGCAAAACTGTTGCCCGCAAAGGACGATGGCTAGCCGCGCTAACGTTGATCAACGTGTTCGCTGTCGCGCTGACCGTCTCGGCAGAGCAATGGCCATCCTGCGCGGGCCCTCTCAAAACGGAGTCAGCGATCAGGAAAAGCTGCCCGTTTCCTGGAGCCGTACCGAAAACGTCCTGTGGCGCCTGCCGCTGCCGGGACCGTCGGGTGCGACGCCGGTTGTTTGGGACGATCGTATCTTCTGTACTTCCGTCGGCGAAAACGGGAAGGATCTGCTTTTGATCTGCGCCAACACGTCCGGCAAACGCTTGTGGACGCGAAAGGTTGGTGGCGGAAACGAGGCAGTTCGAGGTGATGAGGGTAACTTCGCCTCCCCCTCGCCGTCGACCGACGGCGAGCACGTTTGGACGTTCATGGCCAACGGATTGCTGGCCTGTTACGACCGGGACGGTAAAGAGATCTGGAAAAAGGATATGCAGGAAGAATATGGCGCGTTCGATATCCAATTCGGACTATCCAGTACGCCAATCCTGGAGGGGGATCGCCTCTATGTGCAGCTAATCCACGGTCCGTGGAACCACGATCAGCACACTGGTCTGGTAATTGCTTTGGACAAGAAGACAGGTGATGAGGTCTGGAAGCACGCGCGAATCACCGACGCGATCGACGAATGCAAGCATTCCTATAGTTCCCCTGTCATCTATCGCGACGGCGAGCACAAGTTTCTGCTCACGCACGGCGCCGATTACGTGATCGCACATCGACTTAAAGACGGCAGCGAGATCTGGCGATGTGGAAACCTCAATCCGAAGGGAGACTATAACAGCACGCTCCGATTCGTGGCATCACCCAGCTATGCGCCCGGTTTGATTGTGGTGCCAACGGCCAAGAACGGAAAAGTTGTCGGTCTCCGTCCCGATGGCGCGGGCGATATCACCAACTCAGAAACCTACAACCTCTGGACCTATCCAAGAAATACGCCCGATGTACCGTCACCCCTGATTCACGATGGCCTGGTTTACCTTTGTCGCGAGAACGGGAACCTGATGGTGTTGGATGCTCAGACCGGCGAACTGGTTTATGAAGAGCGCACCACGCGCGACCGGCATCGGGCTTCGCCCCTGTACGCGGGCGGGAACATCTATTTGACGGCACGCAATGGCACGGTGACGGTCGTTAAGGCCGGGCACGGATTTGAAGTGCTTTCCAGGAACGAAATTGGGGAACACATCACTTCATCGCCAGCCGTCGCCGACGGCCGCATCTACCTGCGCACCTTCGAGGCGCTCTACGCCATCGGGCGCGAATGATTGTAGCGTGGCGAGTGCTAATTACTGAGTATCCCGCACCCCGCACCCCGCACCCCGCATCCCGTATCCCGTATCCCGTATCCCGTATCCCGTATCCCGTATCCCGCATCCCGCACCCCGCACCCCGCACCCCGCACCCCGCATCCCGTATCCCGTATCCCGTATCCCGCACCCCGCACCCCGCACCCCGCACCCCGCACCCCGTATCCCGGCACGTTGTCTTTTCGCAACATCCGGCTGAATCTGGAGCGATTCCGCTCGGTCGTCATGCTGAAAATAACAGATCCCCAGTCTGTTGCGCTAGCCGCAGCGCGGCGACCTCGGAATGTCCGGCCGAAGACCTGCGAGCACGTGTGGCCAAGCTAAACTCTCTAAGAGGTTGGACATGCAACAGGTCGTCGAAATCCGCCGGATCGAGCAAGCTCGTCCATACGCGGCCGATTGGTCGCGGCTGTTGCGCTGCACGCCAGGCGCTACGTTTTTTCATACGCTGGATTGGCTGGAAGTCTACTGGCGGCATTTCGGACGGGAACAGCAACTGCGTTTGCTGGTTGTTCTGGAAGAGAACCGTCCGATCGGATTTGTGCCGTTTGTCATTCGCCTTGAAGACAAACGTATTGCACAACTTCAGATCCTGACCTTTCCCCTGCACGATTGGGGAAGTTTCTACGGCCCGATCGGCCGCGATCCCCAGCACTTGCTGCAGGTCGCATTGCGTCACTTGCGGGCAACACCCCGCGATTGGGACATGATCGATTTGCGTTGGCTTGGCGGATATCAAAACGAGGAAGCGACCCCCGCGACCGGTGAGATACTGGAGCGTACTGGTTTTCCGGCCCGCCGGCGACTTTGGAAACAGGTGGCGATTATCGATACGACAGGCTCTTGGGACGAATACCTTCAATCACGCAGTTCAAAGTTACGCAGCAGCATTCGTCGCTACGAACGTCGACTCGCTCGCCTGGGAAACGTCGAATTACAGCGATACCGGCCGACCGGTACACGGGCAGGCGACGACGATCCGCATTGGGATGACTTTGAAACCTGCGTCGAGCTCTCCCATCGTAGCTGGCAAGGAGCGTCGACGGACGGCACCACGCTGTCGCATGACACGGTTGCCGAGTACCTCCGTGACACCCATCGGGTCGCGATTTGCAGTGGAATGGCGGACATGAACATCCTGCGATTGGACGGTCAGCCAATCGCTTTTGCCTACAACTACGTCCTGGATGGCGCCGTCTATGGCCTGCGGATTGGATACGATCCGAGATATTCCAAAGATGGTGCCGGCAAGGTGTTGTGGGCCAGGACTTTTGAAGACAGCTTCCGACGGGGCGATCGTGTCTACGACATCGGCCCCGATTCACTGGAGGTCAAGATACCATGGCTGACGCGGGTCGTTCCCGTATTCGCCTACGCGCACTATCCCAGGTTTGCGGCGCGCTCGCAGCTTGTTCGACTGGCAAGCTGGGCGCACCAGTACCAACGCAGCCCCTCGCCTCGCGTCCACGACAAATCCGCCGAACCTGGCCACGTTTGACTGTGGAGAACCGTCGATGAACCTATCATCCCTCGCGAGCCACGGGCAACGGCTTTGGTGGTCGTTTCACTATCGCGGCCTCGGTATGACACTGCTCTCCTGCCTGGCGAATGTCTTTTCGTTCACGGACCGCGATTGGTATTGGAAATACAAAGAGCACCACTTCGATCGTCGCCACGGTCTGGACACGGGCGGATTGATCCCGATCGAAGCATTGGACCTCAATTCCGATGATCAGCAGCGCGGCTGGGGATACATGGCAACCCAGCCGGAATGGTTCCACTTGACGCTATCGCAGCAGAAAATCGATTTCCAGAACTACAACTTTATTGACTTCGGTTCGGGAAAAGGCCGTACATTGCTGTTAGCGTCGGAATATCCGTTTGCCCGGATCATTGGAGTGGAACTCTCTGGTCAACTTCACCAGGTGGCCCGCCAAAACCTGTCGGTGTGGCAGGAGTCCAGAAACGTCGTTGCCCAGATGTCCGCGACGCATGCGGACGCCACACAATTCAAGTTGCCCGCGGGGCCATGCGTTTTGTACTTTTTCAATCCGTTCAAGGCGTCCGTGTTGGAACACGTTTTGGAAAACATCATGGCGTCGTATAAGGCCGCGCCTCGTCATCTGGTATTGATTTATGCCAATCCGACGGCGAAGCATGTCGTGGACCGTTGCGAGTTGTTCACCCAGACCGCCTGCCTTGACAGGGAGCCGGCGACGGTCATTTACGAAGCAAGACCTGACAAGTTTGAAAGCAAGTAGTGGATATTGTTCGGAAACTCCCGTAACGATAAATTGATCTAGCAACGTAACCTGATAAGCAAGGAAAAGATTTATGCCCAAAGTCAGCGTGAAAGTACCCCATAACAAGAAGCCGGACGAAGCCCTGCAAATCGTCCAGCCCGCACTCGAAAAGACCGTCAGCGATTTTCAAGGCCGCGATCTGGAAGTCGACTGGCAGGAGAATAGCGGTACATTCAGTTTTAAGAGCATGGCGTTTACGATCAAAGGCAAAGTCGCCATCGGCGAGGACGAAGTTTTGCTCGACATCGATCTGCCGTTTGCCGCAATGATGTTCAAGGACAAAGCCGAAAAGGCGGTTCGGAAGAATTTGTTGCGCGCGTTCGGCGATGCTTAGGGATGGTTTTCTCGTGGTCACTCCTGTATCTAATCAGCGAATGGCTGATTCGTATCGTAATGATCCCTACCGTCATGCACCGGCGCCGACCGTCGGCGGCGACAGCATGGCTGTTAGTCATCTTCTTTCAGCCCTGGATCGGCTTGGCGCTGTACCTGTTGTTGGGTAAGCAACGACTGCCGCTGCGGCGTATCAAGCGTCACGAACGTGTTTCCGAGCGGATGAGAAAGCTGGTCGCGCTGGCCGTGGAAAAGCCGCTCATCGTGAAACCGCCGTTGGAACCGCAGCAGCAAGCCCTGGTTCAATTGGCCGAGCGTCTGGGGGATAAGGCCATTCTGGGCGGCAACAAGGGTGAATTACTGAGCGACACCGACGAGGTGATACAGCGGTTGATCACGGACATCGACGCCGCCACGCATCACGTACACTTGCTGTACTACATGTTCGCGGACGACCAGACCGGCCATCGGATCGCGGGCGCGCTGGCTCGCGCCGTGCAGCGAGGCGTTACGTGCCGAGTGCTCGCCGATGATGTCGGATCGTGGCGGATGTTTCGTGGGCTCGGCGCAAATGAAGCGGCAGGGGATTCACCTGCATCCGATGTTACCGGTCAATATCTTTCGCCGCGGGTTGCGCGCATGGATCTGCGCAACCATCGTAAACTGGCCGTTATCGATGGCCGCATCGCTTATTCCGGATCGCAGAATATCGTCAATGCAGACTACGGACACAAGAACCTGGTTTGGCACGACGTCACGGCACGGCTGCGCGGGCCGACGGTGCTGCAGCTGCAGGGGATCTTTACCGAGGATTGGTTTTTCGAAACCGGAGAAACGCTGGAGGATCCGGGACTGTTTCCCACGCCCGAATCCAACGGAAGGATCATGGTCCAACCGCTGCCTAGTGGTCCTACCTATCCGATTGAAAGCTATCACCGCCTGGTCGTTACCGCCATTTATGTCGCCCAGCGTAACATCATCATTACGTCACCCTATTTCGTGCCCGATGAAGCACTGCTGCAGGCCCTGGAAGTCGCCGTGCAACGTGGCGTCAAAGTGGAATTGATTGTGCCGCAGCGATCGGACCAGATTCTAGCGGGGGCCGCCGCGCGCGCGTATTACGGCGAGTTGCTGGAATGCGGCGTCGATATCTATCTGCACACCAACGGTTTGTTGCACAGCAAGACGATGACGATTGACGATTCGATGGCCCTGGTCGGATCCGGGAACTTCGATATCCGCTCGTTTTATCTGAATTTCGAGCTGAATTTGCTGGCTTACGGGGCGGAGGTGACGGCCGGATTGCGGTTTCTGCAGCGCAACTACATGAACGATGCCGTGCAGCTCACACTGGAAAAGTGGAACCAGCGAAGCCGCTTGCGGAGGATCCTGGACGACTCGGCAAAATTACTAAGTCCGTTGTTGTAGGAGGGGACCGTGGGACTGTGGACGATGGACTGTCGGATCTGGACCACGCGCGGTTTGTACCATCGTCCATTGTCTATCGTCCATTGTCCGCTTTTACGTCATTCGCATGTCACAGCTCAGACCGCCGGCGGCCGGAACGTAACCGGTCCGGCAGTAATCCATGACCATGCGGTGAGCGCTAAATCGCCACGCGAGCGATCCGATGGAGTTCATCATCATCTGGATCCACTTCGCTGGAAGTCCGTCGATGTCACGAGCGTAATACGTCGGAATAATTTCGTTTTCCAGTACTTGGAACAGAGCCAGCGCATCACGCTGGTCCGTCACGTCTACGGAGGCGTGACAGCGGCCTTCGCCGATGGAAAAACCGTTTTTGCCGTCGTACGCTTCTGCCCACCAGCCGTCCAGCACCGAGAGATTCAGTCCGCCGTTTAGGACGACTTTCTGTCCACTGGTTCCGGAGGCTTCCAAAGGGCGCCGCGGATTGTTTAGCCAGACGTCAACGCCTTGAACAAGGTGACGAGCGACATTAATGTCGTAGTCTTCAACAAAAATGATCCGGTTCGACGCCCGTTCATCGTGTCGCATATTCGCGATATTTCGTATCAGCTCTTTGCCGGGCTCGTCTGCCGGATGAGCCTTGCCGGCGAAAATCAATTGGATCGGGCGCTTCTCATCCTGCAGCATGCTGTAAATGCGATCGCGATCGGACATGATCAGATTCGCCCGCTTGTAAGTAGCGAAGCGCCGAGCGAACCCGATCGTCAGAACATTCGGGTCCAGAACATTGCGGGCCGCTTCGATAACCTCTTCGCGCTCACCGCGGCGGCGGCACTGGCGGCTCACTCGGCGACGAACAAAGTCCACTAACAAGCTCTTCAAGGCATGATGGGTTTCCCAAAGTTCGCCGGGATCGACGTCGTAAATGCTCTGCCAAACCTCCGGCTCGCCCATTCGGGTTATCCAATGGGCCGGGAAATGGCGGTCGTACAGCTGACGCATCTGGTGGGCTAGCCAGCTGGGGATGTGCACACCATTGGTAATGTGGCCGATCGGAACCTCGTCCTCGACTCGCCAGGGATACAGGGAAGCCCACATGCGTCGACTGATGTGGCCGTGTAATGAACTGACCGCGTTCGCTCGTCGCGACAACTTCAGCGCCAGCACCGTCATGCAGAACTGCTCGTTGTCATTGTGTGGTTCCACGCGACCGAGTCCCATGAAGTCCTGTTGCGAAAGCTTTAATTGATCGCGCAACGGACCGAGATGTTCTTCCACCAGTTCGGTATCAAAACGATCGTGCCCGGCGGGCACCGGCGTGTGCGTTGTGAAGACCGTCTGTTGTGCCACCTCGCGCAACGACTCGTCGAATTCCAATTCCAGCGAATCCATCGCCTCCCGGATCATTTCCAGCCCGGCGAATGCACTGTGGCCTTCGTTCAGATGAAGCGCACCGGGTTGGATCCCAAGTGCTCGCAATGCGCGAACTCCGCCGACACCTAGCACCAGCTCCTGGCGGATGCGAGTGCGATGGTCGCCTCCGTAAAGGCGGCTCGTCAGCTCGCGGTCTTCTGGTTGATTTCCTTCGACATCGCAATCCAACAAGTAGAGATTGACGCGTCCCACCCGCATCAACCAGACCCTCGCCAATAAAGTCCCACTGCGCGTTTCGATTTCGACCATAATCGGGCGACCGTCGGGATCGAGCGCCGATTCCATCGGAAGATCCTCAACGCGCGTGTCTTGGTATTCTTCTACCTGGTAAGCCTCGCCGTCGAGCCGCTGACGAAAGTAGCCTTGATCGTAGAACAGACCGACGGCCACCAGAGGGATGCCCAGGCCACTGGCACTCTTGATGTGGTCGCCCGACAACACACCCAGACCACCGGAGTAGATCGGCACCGATTCATGAATTCCAAATTCAGCCGAAAAATACGCGACCGGCCGGACGCCCAGCACGCCAGCGTGGGTCGTGCCCCACGTTTGATTGCTGACGAGGTATTCCTTGAGCCGTCGATAGGCATAGTTGATCCGGCTGTACATCACCAGTTCACTGGCACGGGCCTCCAGCCGTTCCGGAGTGAACTCCTTCAACAATGCAATCGGATTATGGTCGAGCTGTCGCCAGCGGATGGGATCCAGGTCACGAAACAGGGTGATTACCTCGGGGTGCCACGACCACCATAGATTACGAGCCACCTCGGTGCACTTTTCGTACAGTGCTTCGGCCGGTAAAAGGGGCACCGATGGTGATGGATTGGTCCTGGGGGGGCTGGTATCAAGCTGGCTCATACTACATGGATTCCATTGCGAGAGTCGTCGCCCGTGGCCTACGGCCCGCCATTATACGATTTTCGCTGCCAACGTTATAGGCGGAGTTCGGAGGCGGGCCGATGGGAATGGTGGGGCCTGGTAGTTCACTGGCGAGCGGCGCTTTCCGTTTCCAGCATTCCGCTTTTTCAGCATTCGCTTCTCCCAGCATTCCAATATTCCACTATTCCATTCCTCTGCTCTGTTTTTCTGCTCTGCTCCTCTGCTCCGGCTTGGTTGCCTTGCCGATCGAGGCTAGGTAAGTTGACACGATGACAGACGCGCTCCCGATCACAGGACCAGATGACCACGGCTTGGATGAATTGTGCGACATTCTGGCCGGGCAAGCGGACGCAGTGGATCAGAACAATGCCTGGCCGGAAGACCAATTAGCCAGCTGTGCCGACTACGGCGTCTACCGCTGGTTTCTCGAACCGGAATATGGTGGCTTGGGCTGGGATGAAGCCGACCTGATCCGCGGCTACCTGCGGCTAAGTGCGTCGTGCCTCACGACAAGCTTCATTATCACGCAGGCCACCGGAGCGATCCGACGGATCGCGGCCGCGGCCAGCGAAGATGTACGATCGACATTGTTGCCACCCTTGGTTGACGGACAGAAGTTCACAACGCTGGGAATCTCTCATCTAACGACCAGTCGTCGGCACTTGGGCCAGCCAGCTTTACGAGCCGAAGCAACGACAGGTGGGTTTCGCCTGGACGGCTACAGCCCGTGGGTTACCGGCGGTATGCACGCTGACTGGATTGTGACCGGCGCGCAGATGGATGACGGACGGCAGTTGTTGGCCGTCGTACCCGGCGATCTACCCGGTGTATCCTGCGACGAACCGCAGAAGCTGGTAGCGCTGTCGGCAAGCCACACCGGCGCGGTTCGACTAAAGGACGTGATGTTGGACCACAAATGGGTTCTCGCCGGGCCAAAGGAATCCGTGCTACAGGGTGCGACCGGTGCCAGAACAGGCGGACTGCAAACGTCGGCTTTGGCGATCGGATTGGCCAACCGGGCGATTGCGTTTATTGAAGAGGAGGCCAGTCAACGCACGGTTCTTGTTGCCGCTGCCGAAGGCTTGCGCGACGAACACACTCGGCGTGAACACGAACTCTTGAGCCTGGCTGCGGGAGATGAGGTTTGCAGCAGCGAACAATTGCGGGCCGCTTCCAACAGCCTGGCCCTGCGCACCGCGCAAGCGGCCCTTTCGGCGGCGAAAGGAACCGGATTCGTGCAAGGACATCCGGCGGGCCGCTGGTGCCGCGAGGCATTGTTCTTTCTGGTGTGGAGCTGTCCGCAACCGGTCATGGCCGCGAACCTGTGCGAGCTGGCGGGGATCGACGGCGACGAGGATTGGAATGTTGGATTAGTGGAATGATGGTTGGAGAAACGTGGTTTCAATGCCAATTTTCCAGTTATCCAGCATTCCGTCATTCCAATCTTCCCTCCCCCGCATGTGCCAGGGCATTGGAGACCAATGAAACGATGTGATCGTCGTCCAAAAAGTAGACGACGTGTTTCCCCTCGCGGCGAAAGCTGACGATACGCTGTGTGCGCAGGAGCCTGAGCCGATGGGAGACCGCCGACAGGTTGTCGCCCAGTTGCTCGGCTATTTCGGTGACACACTTCTCACCGTGGATCAAGAGCGTCAGCAGGCGGAATCGATTGGGGTCGCCCAGCGCGCTGAAGATATCGGCTGCCTGCTGACAGGTCGCCGCGTCCGCAGGCTCGACGGGCGCACCGGAATGCTCGTGCGACTCGCAGGTCGCTTCCAGGCCAAGTGCGGAAGATTCGTCGTCAGACATATTCAAACAGTTGTTCAAGTGTGTGAATCGAACGGCTGGCCCTTTGCGCCACCATTCGCTTGTGCCATCCTAAGCGAAGTCTGAATCGTTGGCAATTTGTTTTAGCCGTAGTCATAATTTGGCGTCGTGCGCCGAGTGGAATCACTGTTAGGGATTTATGTCTCCTCCGTTGTTGATTGGGATCTACTGCGTCTTTATCGTGATGGCCTCTTTGCTGGGAGGTTGGCTGCCATCTTTAATCCGTCTAACACACACGCGTTTACAGATCCTGATGAGCGGCGTTGGCGGACTGATGTTGGGGATTGGACTGTTTCATTTATTGCCTCACGCCGTGGGCGAAGCGGTCAGCTTGGACCGCGCGATCTGGTGGCTGATGATGGGGTTATTGGGCACGTTCTTCCTGATTCGCGTCTTTCATGGTCACAGTCACGCCGTCGAGGAGCCGTCGGAGGCGCATGCGGACCATTCCCATGAGGCAGATTCTGCCGACAACCCTTTCGAATCCCCGCAGGCGGACGACCATGCACATCATCATGGACACGATCACGGACACCATCACGATGACCACGGGATGGGCAGCTCGCGGTTTGGCTGGATTGGGATCGCTTTGGGACTGTCTTTGCACACTGCATTGGACGGCGTGGCGCTGGCGGCCAGCGTTTTGCACGACCAGACTCATATGCCCACCGCGATACTCTGGGGATTTGCCGTCTTCTTAGGCGTACTCCTGCACAAGCCGCTCGATTCATTGTCCATCACTTCACTTATGTCAGCGAGCGGCTGGCCTCGCCGCACGCAGCAGATTGTGAACTTGGGTTACGCGATGATGTGCCCGATTGGAGCCACAATTTTTCTGATGGGCGTGGCTGCGTCGCCCAACCAGGCGGCGTTAGTCGGCTGCGCGCTCGCCTTTTCCGCGGGAATCTTTATCTGTCTTTCGCTCAGCGATCTGTTGCCGGAATTGCAGTTCCATTCTCACGACAGGTTAAAGCTGACCGCTGCACTGCTGTTGGGCGTGTCGCTTGCGTACGGGATTGGCTATCTTGAGCCCGAACATGTGCATTCGCATTCGTCCGCGCCCGGCGAGCATCACGAGCGTCACAATCACGAGCATCACGATCACGGTCATTAGAGCGACATCATCGCCGGCGTATTGTTAATCTGCTAAAAACGCTCCGGTCGAAGCTTCTCGGCCAGCACGGGTCGCCATCGCTTTGTAGACGTCCGGGTCAATCTCATTGGGCACGAACCGTGTTGACAAGTCGCCAAAGACGAAGTGCACTCCCCTCGGATGCTTGCTGCTAAAGTCGTCCGGATGAACTGAACCATCCGGTTCGACATGGTTTGGAGTGTGGTCGGTTGAGCCTACGATGCGGGCCATGGCCTCTTCGGCGTCCAAAACGAAGCCAGCCCAGATGCTTTCGAGGTTACCCGACGAACGTTCACCGATGATCATCGTATTGCTGGTGCCGTCTATCATATCGCGTGGACGCGTGAAGCTGTTGTGGTAAAACACTCCGTCACCGTCCGACGGTACATCTTCGATCTCTGCCGAACCGAATACGCCGATATAGTTAGCTCGCCCCACGTCGAACAGCGGCGTACCGGGACTCGATTCGCTGGTCAGCGTCACTGTATGCACGGCCAAGTCGGAAGGGCAGAGGTAAGCAGCGATAATCCGTTCTCGCGCCGTCTGGTTCGCCGCGTTCGTAATCGGCAGGTCAAAATCGATCTCATCAGCGATGTGGCCTTGCTCCATGTACGGCAGGATGCGGGCTGCCCAACCCCAGCCGGGATCGGCTTCGGGATCATTGTCATCGTCGTTCTCCCAGCCCGCCGGAAGTTTCTTGTGGGCATCTTGATGGGACAAAAGTGCGAGGGCTACCTGACGCAAGTTGCTCTTGCAGTTGGTAGATTGCGCCGCTTCGCGAACGGCATTTAGCGCTGGCAGCAGTAAGGCCACCAATAATCCAATGATCGCAATCACGACCAGAAGTTCGACCAACGTAAACGCCGCTCGCCTCCGTTCATGACAAGAAGTGGTTTCGAGACGAAAAATCATCACTCGCTCCTGCGAAAAATATTCTTTAGGCCGGCAATCGCGCCATTGCGATACTTCACGTGACGAATGCGTTTCCACGCGTGACGTTCGGGAAAGCCTTCTCGGTTCGCGCAGCATCCTGCTAACGAATTGACGGCGGCGGGGAAAAGTACAGGACTTAGACCAACGCGCCCACCGGAGGGGCGCGTGGAGCGAAAAGGCTGTAGCCGAAAGAAATCGAGGAAGTAGGCTGCCATGCTGACCGAAAAAGAGTCGGTTGAGATTGGCAACTGGCACCCAATGAGGTCGTGGTTTGCCTGGCTTGAGCGAGCAGATTGCAAATCAAGCAGTCATGATGATCGAGAAATTCGACACCATCGAATTCGAAACGAACGGCATCTTCGGTCGGTGCATTGTGCCCGGAATCACGATCTGACTGGTGGGCAAGATGGTCATTATCGCGATGATGGCATCCGTGCCCGTGACCAACGGTGGGATGCGCGTGATCGTCATGTTGGTTGCAGCCTTCTTCGGCGAAATGCAGGCACGTTTCTCCGATGTGGAGATGGTCGTACCGATGCAGTGCCTGCCCGAACGCCGTGACCGCACTAAAGCAGACAACAATCAGCCAGCGACAAAGTTTTTCCACCTCGAACTTGACCATAATTCGAATTCTAAGAAATCCTCATCCGGCAGGCAACTGCAAGCGGCTTGTTATGCGAAGAATATTCACGCCACGCTCAAACACTTCAACATTTAATCAAGTGAGCCATAATCGCTTGCAATGTCGTCAGCATGAGATTGTTCACCCCCGGACGCGATCTTGGCGAATGTGATTACATTTCACCTGCGAAAAATGCGCCAAATAGTTGCTAGCTCGGGTATGTCATGGCGGCGCAACTGGCACCTGCTGCCGGGCTGCAGATAACGAGACGCGTAATCGTAGTGTCTCGGATCGGAGGTGTCTCGGACCAGTTTGAACCGATGGCGGCCTGAACCGAAGGTCGCGGAGTGGTGTCTTTAGCTCGCACACGCGCCGAAATTTGTTTTTCGTCATAGATAATGCACAATTGCCAGGATCTAAAGGAAATTCAGAATGCCAAGGTATTTAGCCTTGGGCGACAGCATGAGCATCGACGACGACACGGGCGTCGAGAGCGGTGGTGCTGTCAACCAATTCCACCGTTGGCTGGGCGACGGCTGGGAGCTGGATGACCGTACCTGCGACGGAGGTCGAATGGAGCATGTACCGATCGATGTCAGCGGTGACGTGATTACCCTGACGATCGGCGGCAACGATCTACTGGGGAATAAAGAAAAGTACTTGCAGCAGGGTTTGTCTGGCTATGCCAACGAGCATTTACGGCTCCTACAGAAAATACGAGCCACCAATCCGGTATCTCTGTTGATCGTTGGCGACATTTACCACCCGGACGGGCAATTGACTGAGCAAGAACACGAAGCGTTTTCGGTCGCGAATCGCCTGATTCACTCCAACTGCGCCAAGGTCGGGGCCAAACTCGCGACGATCTACGACGTATTTCGGGGCAACGAAGCCGAGTATCTTTGCCTGCAGATCGAACCGACACACAAAGGCGCCACGGCGATCGCAGGTCTTTTTCGGGCGTTGTATGAAGCGCGTGATAAAGGAATAGGTTTCAGCATCTGACGCGTACATGGCGGTACCAGAATCGGCGACGTACGTAAAATCGCCAGATTTTTGCCAATGATGGTCTAAGGTCGGCTGTGTACTCGGGCAGTGATCTTAGCCGCGCTCTAACGCGGCCTACGGAGATCGTCTGCAAATACCAATATTCATAAGGCACCGTGAGCCCTTAGCGCTCGCACGCTCGGCGCTCGCGGTGCGCAATTTCAAGAGTATGACGATGAACGCAAAGAAAAACCGAACCAAGAACCGACGACGAGCACGAAAATTGGCAGACCAGGCATGGAAGGCTGCCGACGACGGTAATTCTGATCTGGCGATGAAAATCATCCGTCGCGCCGTGGACCTTGATCCGGGCAACCCAGCTCTGTGGCATGACCATGGTCTGCTGCTGCGACTCTCCGGTGACGAGTCGAGTGCGGCAGAGTTCTTCCAGGCGGCGATCACCCTTGCGCCGAGCTTTGCGGATGCCTACGCGCAACTTGCCGAAATACGCCGACGCCACTGTTGCTCCGGTACGAGGCCGGAGGCTTCAACGACCTGCACCGCGATATCCGGGGTGAGGTATTTTTCCCCATTCAGTTGGCAATCGTGCTCAGCCGCAAGATCGACGAGTCACACGCCGTTGGCGACGGTTTCCACGGTGGCGAATTCCTGTTTAGCGACGACCCACCCAGAAAGGGCAAAGGTCGGCGGGCAGTCGCCGCGGGACTGGGAGACGCCGTGTTGTTTTGCACCCGCGCCCGATTGGTCCCCATCGCCGGAGTTTACGGATTGCAGCCAGTGAAACACGGCGTCGACCGGATAGTGGCCGGCACGCGCTACGTGCTTGGTGTGCCGTTTCACGAGTATGAATAGCTAGAGCAAGGCAACAGCTATTGGTCTGACGACGGGGCAACCGTCGTCTTATAAAAGCCTCCGCGCACGATCCAAATAATCGGCCAATGGCGACTGGGGCTTGACATAGCCCCGAATTGTTAGCAGAATGGCCTTAGTGAGATCGTGTCTCAATAACTGCTGAACTGAAGTCTCAGGGTTGCTGGCCGCGAACGAGTAGCTACAGCAATTCAGAAAGCGCCTTGCACGGATATGGTTACTCCATTGGCTGACCTTTTGCCGTTGGATCGATTGAGCGCCGGTCAGCCGGCTCGCGTCGGGCAGATCGTCGGCCAGCCGGAACAGGTGCGGCGGCTACGTGAGTTAGGGTTTCGCGATGGGGAGCCGGTCGAGATCATTCAGGCGGGGAGTCCCTGTATCGTTCAGCTGGGGTCCAAGCGCATGTGCTTTCGAGCCGCCGAGATGTTGGGCGTGCTGGTCCAACTGGGAACCTAGCCATGGGCCGGCTTTCCGAGCTCGAAGTCGGCGAAAACGTTCGCGTTGTGTCGGTCGAAGGTAATGACCAGGTCGGTCGGCGGTTGTTGGAAATGGGATTAACCAAAGGGTGCGCTGTTACACTGGTCGGGACTGCGCCGCTCGGTGATCCGTTGGAGCTAGAAGTCCGCGGGTATCGGTTGAGCGTCCGTCGCAGCGAAGCGGCACGTGTCGAGGTCGAACCGGCCTGAGCAATGTCCATTTCGATTGAGAAAACCACCTTCCGCATCGCCATGGTCGGCAATCCCAATACCGGGAAGTCGACCCTTTTTAATGCGCTGTCTGGAATGCGGCAGCGCGTCGGCAACTATCCGGGTGTGACGGTCGAAACAAAGACCGGTACCCTCGCGCTGAACGGTCGCTCGATCGAACTGGTCGACCTACCCGGCACGTACAGCCTCGCTCCGCAAAGTCCCGACGAGATGGTGGCGATCGATCTGCTGCTGGGTCGTCGCGGCTGCGACCCACCTGACATCGTGATCGTGATTGTCGACGCCAGTAATCTCGAGCGCAATCTGTATCTGTTTTCTCAAGTACTGGAACTGCGGCGCCCGACCCTTCTGGCGTTGAACATGACGGACATCGCCAAGTCGCGCGGAATTGAGTTGGACGTCGAACGACTGGAACAGCGATTGGGTATCCCGGTGGTCTCCCTGCAAGCCAACCGTCGCGTCGGATTGGACCGCTTGAAGTCGCGGATCGAAGCGCTTTGCGAAAACGAAGCGGCGACGGTCGAATCAGCCGCCATGGCCAAACAGGAATCGGTGTTTCCCGTGGTGTTTCAGGAAGAGGTCCAGCGTTTAGAGCAACTGTTGGCAGACCGCCCGGTGCCGCTCTATCTGGCCGAGAGGTTGTTGTTGGATTGCGGAGGCTACCTGGAACACGAATTGCTCGCCGATCGCCCTCAGGAAATTCACGCGGAATTAGCCGCGGCTCGCCGACGGCTGGAAGAAGCAGGCCATGCTGTCCCCGGTGTCGAGGCGATGGCCCGCTACGCATGGGTCGACCGTGTTCTGCAAGGCGTCGTGACGCGACCGGCCCAGTGGCCACGTACGTGGTCGGACCGCATCGATTCCGTTCTGACGCACAGGCTTTGGGGCACGGTGGTCTTCGTGCTGTTGATGTCCGTGGTGTTTCAGTCCGTTTTTCGCTGGGCCGAGCCGCTGATGGGTGGGACGGAAGCCGCCGTTGGTCTGGTGGGGAATTTGGCTGGGTCTGCCCTGGCGGAAGGTGCGCTCAAGTCGTTGGTCGTGGACGGCATAATCGCCGGCGTGGGAAGCGTCTTGGTTTTCTTGCCGCAGATCTTCATCCTCTTTCTGTTTATCGCCCTGCTGGAAGATTGCGGCTACATGGCGAGGGCCGCTTACATGATGGACAAGCTGATGGTGCGCGTGGGGTTGAGCGGCAAGAGTTTTATCCCGCTGCTCTCGTCGTTTGCTTGCGCTATTCCGGGCATCATGGCGACGCGTGTGATCGAGAACCGCCGTGATCGATTAACGACCATCCTGGTGGCACCGCTGATGAGTTGCAGCGCCAGGCTGCCGGTTTATACGTTGTTGATTGCCGCTTTCGTGCCGCCGATTTCCTATCTCGGCGGGATCGTCACCTTGCAAGGGCTGACGCTGCTGTCCATGTACGCGCTGGGAATTGTCGTTGCCGTTATCATGGCGCTGCTGCTGAAACGGACATTGTTAAAAGGCGAGACACCCCCCTTCGTCATGGAACTGCCCAGCTACAAATGGCCTTCGCTGCAAGTGGTGTTGCATCGGATGTTCGAGCGTGGTTGGGCGTTTGTGCGCCGAGCGGGCACGTTGATATTTGCCGTCGCCATTGTCGTGTGGGCCTCGGCTTACTACCCCCATGACCGCTCACGCATCGATCCGGCCATGACCGCTCGGCTCGATCAGCTGACTGCGAATCTTACCTCGGCGACCGATTCGCAAGGCGCCGAGGTCGCGCAATGGGAGCAGGAGCGAGCGCAATTGGAAAATAAGGTGGCCGGAGAGTTCCTGCAGCACAGCTTCTTAGGGATGGCAGGTCGGGCGATCGAACCTGTCGTCCGGCCGATGGGTTGGGACTGGCGGATCGGTTGCGCTGCGATTGCATCGTTTCCCGCCCGTGAAGTGGTGGTCAGTACGTTGGGGGTGATTTACAACCTCGGCTCCGACACGGACGAAGAGTCGCCAGCGTTAAAGGATCAACTGCAAGCGGCCACGTGGCCAGACAGCGGCCGTCCCGTCTTCACGCTGCCGGTGGCGTTGTCGATCATGGTGTTCTTTGCGCTGTGCGCGCAGTGCGCGGCGACGCTGGTCGTGATCAAACGTGAAACCGCCAGTTGGCGTTGGCCCGTGTTTACTTTTGTTTATATGACAGGACTGGCGTATATCGGAGCCCTGGTGACGTACCAGGTGGGCACATGGTTGGCGGGATCGTAGTTGGTGGGATCGTAGTTGGTGGGATCGTAGTTGGCGGGATCGTAGTTGGCGGGATCGTAGTTGGTGGGATCGTAGTTGGTGGGATCGTAGTTGGTGGGATCTTAATGGGGATCTTCATGCGATGAGTATTAGCTGGCAGGACGTCGTAGTCGTCGTCATCGTTATCGCGGCGGTGGGATATCTTGGCCAACGCTGCTGGCTGATGGTGAGCCGCCGTGGAGGTGGCTCATGCGGCTGCGGTGACGCGTGTCCTCAGAAGTCCGCGCCGTCGCCGACGATAGTCCAGATTAGTTCGCTCGCCAACGATCGGACATGAGAGAGGTGGGAGGCAGGGAATGGTAGCGTAATGGTACGATGGCAGTAACGGATTGACGGATATTCCTCATGAAGAATGAAAGTGGTGGCGTACATTGGCACGAGCATAGCGTGAGCCGTGAGCAGCGCGAGGCGTTGAACGGCCATCGTGGTTGTGTCGTCTGGTTCACCGGCCTGTCGGGTTCCGGAAAGAGCACGATCGCCAATCTGGTGGACCATGGTCTGCACAAAATGGGGGTCCATTCGTACGTCTTGGACGGCGATAACGTGCGGCACGGTCTGAATGCTACCCCGTCGCTGTTGGCAGCGACTTATGGCGATTCCCATGCCAGTCGGTTCGGGCTGGGCTTTTCGGCGGAGGACCGAGCGGAAAATATCCGACGGGTTGGTGCCGTCGCCGAACTGTTTGCGTCGGCGGGTGTCATCGTGTTGACGGCGTTCGTCAGTCCCTATCGCAGCGATCGGGATTCCGTGCGAAGACAGCTAAGTGAGGGTGACTATATCGAGGTCTTTGTAGACACGCCGCTTGAGGTATGCGAAGCACGTGACCCCAAGGGGTTGTATAAGAAGGCTCGTGCCGGTGAGATCAAGGGCTTCACTGGAATCGACGACCCGTATCAAGCGCCGGAAAACCCCGAGCTGGTCCTGGATGGTCGTAGCAAGCGTCCTGAAGAATTGGCCAATGAATTGGTCGAATACTTACGGACTACCCAAAGGATTCACTGAGGTGTATGGGTTAGCGGCGAAACAAAAGGACGATTCGCTATCAGTGAAAATCGTAACCCCAGGCATCGCTTGAACAAATCTCTGCCTGCTGGCGATGGTTGTCGACTTTCTTTGATCTGTCGGTATTGACCAGACGTGAAGCGACGCGCTAGACTAGTTGGATCATCGTTCACGGATGGTCAGGATGCGCATGATGTGCCGCAGCACCTCTGATTGGCCCGCTGTGCCGTTACCTCTGCTGAGGCGCTTAGGATTCTTTCCGAACTGAACGGATTAGTTGCGATAGACGGCGCCGACCGACCCATCGCGAGCCGGTTCGGTTTGCCCACGGTTCTTTGATTTAGCGAACCGGCGCAGAGCTTGCGGAAGCAATGTCTGCTAGTTTCAGGCCGTTGATATCGGCAGGCCAGCGTTTCGGTTTTTGTGATGTCGAACGCCTTGGGCGCATTTTTGCGTACTGATCACGGGCTTGGGGGAATTGGAAACGAGAAAATTGGCCACGGAAGTCGATTATGAAAGATGGATTAACGACGGAGGTAACGGTTTCGCAGCCAAGAACGATAGCTGCTTCGGTAGCCGCGGGTGCCGATCAGACGGCCAGTCGTATTCGGTTGGCGATTAGTCGAGCGACGGGTGCTCGTATTCACAACCTGGCTGTCAAGGTAACGGGCACGCACGTGGTGCTTGATGGCTTTTGTTCAACATTTCATTGCTATCAGCTGGCGCAACACGCGGCGATGCGTTTGGCCGAAGATTTGCCAGTGGATAATCAGATCGAAGTGCTGTAGAAACTGCCGCCGCAAAGAACAACTTTTCTTGATGGCTCGTTTCACTTGAGCCAATCGTGTGCTTTCAAGCGACGGCTCGCTCTGCATCTGTCTTGGCGAGCAGTTCCTCCACGGCGTGGAAGACGCGCTGGACGGAGAGATCCTGCATACAGCGGTGATGCTGCAGGGGGCAGATGCGCTTCATACACGGACCGCAGGGCACGTCGTGCTGAAGGTGTACCGCGTGACGATACCTGGTATCTCCCCAGGCGATATCCGTGGGACCGTACAGCGTTACCACCGGGACATCGAACGCCGCCGCAAAATGTCGTGGGCCACTATCGGTGCTGATCAGCAAGCGGCTGCGTCTAATGCATGCCTTGGACAATCCGATACTGACGGTCTGATCGGCCAGGCTCTTGATCCGTGGGTGGTTGGTTCGTGAGGTGATTTCCAGGGCGGTTTGTCGTTCCTGTGGCCCACAGATGATGAGGATCGCCATGTTCCTTTGCCGGACAAGCTGAAGTGAGAGTTCGACAATGTGGTCGACTGGCCAGTTCTTGGCGGCACCGTAGGCGGCCCCCGTGTTGACGACCACCACTTCGTTGCCTGGCGGTAATTCCAGCTGTTGCCAGACGCGGTCCGCAGCCGCTTCGTCTTCGGAAAGAGTGCGCAATTCCGTTCGGGGTGGCTCGGCGGGACATCCCAGCAGATAGGCAAGTTTCAGGTAACAATCCATGGTGGGGGTCGGGGCGAAGCGCCGTCCCACCTTTTTTAACTTCGATTGAACGGTCAACAACGGCCCGCGGCCGTATTGCGCGTATCCAACGCGGCGCGACGCACCGCTCAACCAACCCAGGATGCCTGCCCGTAGCGAGTTCGGTAACAGCACGGCCATGTCCGGCCGATCCGCTCGCAATCGTCGCAATAGCGGGAGACTGCGGATACTGTGATCGGTAGCACGAGGATCGAACAAAACGACTTCGTCCAGCCAGGGAAGACCAGCCAGGGTCTCGGCGATTGCTGGTCGCATGACGCCGGTCAGTTTGGCGGACGAGTAGTGATTGCGAAGTGCCCGGAGGGTAGGTGTTGCCATGACGGCGTCACCGACCCAATTCGGCAGAAACACGGCGATCTTCATACTAGGCAATGTAGAGGCATGGACGCAGGCCCAACAAGTTCAATCCTGCTAGCACAATCCGCCTTTGGCGTTGCCGATACGGCGGATAAAGTGATGGGATCTAGTTCGTAGAAGGGACCTTGGTCCGTTTTCGCGTCGATGTGGGCAAAGGTCAACGGAACAAGTTCCGTTCTACAAGTTCCATCCACCTCGATCAGTGATGAGATGAAGTCGGCTTCTGAATCCCTCACAACCGTCCATGTTTCGACGCAACGTACCTGGCATGGCGGCGAAGGTCAGGCCTGGCTGCTGATGCAGGGGCTTCGGCGACGGGGCCATCGTGTCGTATTGCTGGCGCGGGAAGGGGGCGAGTTCGCCAAAAGGGCGAGCGCGGATGATTTTGAGACCCACACGTTTCGTCGTCGTGGCCGGGGACCAAATGCCCTGTGGAGCGTTCGTAATTGCCTGCAAGCCATTTCGCCGGACGTTATCCATTCGCACGACGGTCACGCGATCACGTGCGGCGGGGTTGCTTCGTTAGGCCTTGGCGTTCCCCTGCGTGTGGCCTCGCGGCGCGTCGACTTCACCATTCGTTCCGCTGCCAAGTACACGTGGTTGGCCGATGTTGTCATTGCCATTTCCACCGCGGTGGCCGAAGTCAGCGCGGCGAGCGGCCTACCTCGCTCGATGCTCCGTATCGTCAATAGCGGAGTTGATCCGGCGAGAATGCAGGGGGGATGTCGAGCACGGGGGCGAAATTCCCTTGCCGTGACCGACGATGTAAAACTGCTGTTGGTCGTCGCCAAGTTGACGGATCACAAAGGCCATATTCACCTGTTGCGGGCGATGCCCGAAGTCATGGGCCGAGACGCATCGGTTCGCCTGGCGCTGGCCGGCGAAGGAGAACTTGCCGATCGCCTCGCGAATGAGGCGCGCGAATTGGGTATCGCCGACCGCGTGATGTTCCTGGGCTATCGCGATGACATTCCCGATTTGATCAAGGCCGCCGACTTGTTCGTTATGCCATCGCACATGGAAGGGCTTTGTACATCGCTGTTGGATGCGATGTTCGCCCGCGTACCGATCGTCACGACCGGTGCCGGAGGAATTGCCGACGTCGTTCATGTCACCGGCGATCAACCACCGATCGCTCACCTGGCCGCTCCCCGTGACAACGTCGCAATCGCGGTGGCGATTCTCCGCGCACTCACCAATCGCGGGGAAACGGAAAAGCATGTGGAGGCGGCGTTCAAGCGTGCTCATGCCCACTTCACCGACGACTGCATGGTCGAGGGTACGCTTGCCGTCTATCGTGAGTGGCTTGCAAAGTCAGACGCACGTGCGGCGTGATCGGCACGGTCGACGTCAAATTTGCGCGAGGGGAATACGCAAGGGGGTCGGGAGGGGCTCTGTAGAAAAGATAGAATTGAGATCCACGCCAAGGTGCGCGGAGTGTTTTGGAACGTTGCTTCGAGGGCGATAAATCTCGCTCTGCGTTTCTCAGCGTTCCCTGCGTTTAATCTTCTCCGATTTTTAGCTTGCGGCATGTGTAAACGGCGACTCGTCCGGTCAAAAGGCTTGGGTTTAGCAAGACCTTCATAATTCCCCGATTGCGCTGCCGCAGATCCGGATTGCGTTCGGAAAGAATCATTTGCCGATACGTTCGCCACCACATGAAGGGATAGACGAGCGGCAACAGGAGGGTGGAGGCCTTGCGACGCCGGCTGAAATTCATGCGTTCGATTTCGAAACCGTTCATGCGCAGCCCCAGTTCAATCGTCGAGATGGGCGCCGGGTGAATGTGCTCCATGTAGATGCTGCCATGTTTGGGATTTTGATGGTCGATGGGGCGGGGTGCACAGTCGTCGTAGCCAGTCAACAGGTAATTGAGCCGCGATTCGATCGAGTGACAGTTCGGCGTGCTGAATACGATCCGGCCTTCCGGCTTGCAGACTCGACAGCATTCTCGCAGAAATGCGTAATGGTTTTCGACGTGCTCAAGAACTTCGATCGATACGACCGTATCGAACTGGTCGTCTTCAAACGGCCATGGTTGGTTGAGATTCGCCTCCACGCAGTTGATGCCCGATACGCGGAAGTTATTGGCGTCGCCGTCGACGGCGGTCACGTCGAATCCCTGCTGCATAGCCCAAAGCGAGAATGCACCCTGGCCGGCACCCACATCGAGCAGCGAACCGCGAGGCAGCGACGACATGGCCCTGTGAACCGCTTCGTGTACTCCCGGCATTGTGATCGCGCGGATTTGGGGCGGTGCGACCTGATCGGGTTCTTTCTCCGATGCGCGCGCGGGGGCCGTGCGCGTGACGTAGCGGTCGCCATCAGTCATTCCTTGCCTAAAAGAATCGATCCGCAGTGATGCGATCGCTGTCGATTTTGAACGCGTTTTATCCGTTTTTCAGTCATCCTGGAATGGCAGATCGTCCTTGGCCGTCGTCGGGCCTTACGCGTCGAGAATCGTTGATATTGCCGGCCCGCGCACGTGCTGATAAGTTCGCCCGGCTCGTCACCCGGCGATCAGTTCATGAACGTCCACTGGGAGCACTGCTATCACATGTTCGAATGGCTTCGCCAAAACCCGGTTCAGCTGCAGCACGAGTGTCCCGTCGTGGTGATGGCCCGTGGACATTCGGGCACGCGGCTGTTGGCGTTGGCGATCGAACAGCTCGGTATTCGCATGGGGGCTAACGACGGTGTGCCGACGGGCGATGTGCAGGATCGCCGTTTCACGCGCACGATCAAGCGTATTTGTCGAGCCAGCCTGAGCGAGCCTTCCACGGCGGAACCGAATCCGCGGCTGCTACGAGCATTTCATCGGTCGCTGGTGCGGTATTTGGACTGGTTGGGCGATCATTCGAACGGCTGGGGATGGAAGTTCCCTGAGACCTACCTGATTCCGAATTACGTTGCCGCGACGTTTCCGCAAGCGCACTACGTACACATGATACGAGACGGCCGTGATCTCGCCTTCAAGAACCATTTGACTGATGATCCGCATCGACGACTAGGCCGCCGCCTGTTGCGGTGTATTGGGGCGATGGATATGCCGCATCACGTGCAAGCCGCCATGTCGTGGCAGTTCCAAGTGGAGCGCTACGAGCAATTCGTTCAAGCAAACCAACCGCGAGTGCTGACCATTACTTTTGAATCTCTTTGTCACGACCCGCTGGAGACGATGCGGTCCGTCAGCCAGTTTCTCGAACGTGAATTCACCGATGAGTGCCGTTCGTTTTTGCAGTCGCAGGTGCGGCCAGAAAAAGTGGCTCAGTTTCGCCGCGAGAACATACGTGAGGTTTCGGATGTCGAGGCCGTCATCCGCCCCACGTTGCAGCGGTTAGGCTATATCAAACAGGCAGCGTGAGCGACGTCGGATTCCGTGTTGCAGCGTGAGGCGAAGGTGGCGGTAGTACCGGACGTCATTCGATTTTGTAGGTTTCCCGGCGCGCCTGGACTACTGACAAGTTCGATTGACATGTTGCACTAAGCGGCTTTGCGAGGCGATCGGGATTCACCGTCTACCTCGTGATCCGTGCCATGCCAGCGTTCCCATAGCCGTGCCTGTTTCATGAAGGCATAGTAGGCAGCCAGATAGGCGAGCTGAACGCCCACCTTGCCGTCCAGGAACCCACCATAGATGAAAAAGGCCCGCACGAAACGCAGCGGTGGACGGAACAGTAACTGTAAATAGCTGGGCCGCCTTCCTTCCTGGTACCACTGCTCAGCCTGCAGGGCCGAATAGCGATTCCACTTTTCCAGTTGTTCGTTGTAGGAACGACGAGCGTAGTGTTTCATCGGGTACCGTAAGCGTCCGATTCTGCGCTCGTTGGTCTCGAATTCGCCATGATCGGCACCGTTGTTCGGATAACGAAAGTCATCACGCCGGAACAATCGAATTACGCGATCACCTCCCCATCCTGAAAAACGGACACGGTGTCCCAAGAAGTAGTTGTGACGCAGAACGCGATAGCCATCGTAGCCAGCGTCACGGGCCAGCTGTTCGCGGATTTCCGTGGCCAGTCGTTCCGTCAGTCGCTCGTCTACGTCCACGATCAGGACCCATGGATGCTGAGCCTTTGAAATAGCCCAGTTTTTGAAATCGCAAGCAGTCACATAGTCGCGGGCGTGGACCGTAAACTCGCACCAGCCGTCACTTAGTCGCCTGGCGATCTCGACCGTAGTATCGGTGGCACCCGAATCAGCGATTAGAATTTCGTCGGCAATCGCTCGACACGATTCGACACATTCCCGAATCAGAGTTTCGTGATTCTTGACGGCGATGATGACGGTGAGTTTGTTCAAAGAACGGTCTCCTTGTCGCGCCACTTTGCGGAAGACACTTTACGGAAAACACTCAACGCACAACATAGAGGCCTGGAAATTGAAATCCTGTCGCTCGTGCACATCGCAGCCCATGTGTAGGCACATCGCAGCCCATGTGTAGGCACATCGCAGCCCATGTGTAGGCACATCGCAGCCCATGTGTAGGCACATCGCAGCCCATGTGTAGGCACATCGCAGCCCATGTGTAGGCGTATCCGCGATTTAACAGTTTGTTATGCTAGCACGATGGCCCACCTGACGCCCCGCCTGGATGTTACCTGCAGTTTGATTGTTCGAGCAAAAGTGGTACCAAAGGCAAGCTAAGCAACCAGCACACGCCAACGATGACCATTGATGCCAACCAGAAAATGGATCCGCCTCGGATCGGGATCATCGGCGCGCCGGCGCGCACAAGGGATTGGGCAGTATTTGGCGCGTGATCTGTCGGCCACGGGTGGGGACGTTTGCGCCGTTGTGGGAACGACGCACGGCACGGTCGACGAAGCGCGCCGGACGCTCGAATCGGAATACGCCTTGGAAGTGCGAGGCTACGTCGATGCTGCAAAGATGATCGAAGACGAGTCGTTAGACGCGGTGGTTATCTGCAGCCCCCAGCAATTCCATCGCGATCATCTGGACGCCGCATTGAGGGCACGTCAGCACGTGCTTTGCGAAAAGCCACTGGTATTCGACTTCGATCGAGACAATGTCTCCGATGCGGGGCGTTTGATCGACGGTTTCGCGGCCGCCGACCTTGTCCTGATGGCCAATCAGCAATGGCCTTACACTTTGGACGCATTCCAACGCTGTTATCCGCAGCAAAAGCGGACGGACGCGGTTCACCGGCTGGAAATGATGCTGGCACCGGCGCGGGATGGAATCGTGATGATTCCCGATTCCATACCGCACGTTGCCAGTATGCTACTGGCGGTCGCACCGGTAGACGGCCGAGCTGAGCAGTTTCGTTGTTCGAGCGCAGGGACCGGGGATCTCCGAATTGCGTTTCAGTATCGCCATACGGACGGCTGCGTGGACGTAGACATTTGCCTCGCCCAGGTCGCGGCTCAACCGCGTCCGGCTGCATATGCTATCAATGGCTGCACGGTGTGCCGTCGAATCCAATCGGATTCTTATCAAATGTACTTTGAGCCGACGGATCATCCGCCGGTCAGGTTAACCAGCCAAGATGCGCAAATTACGGCTGTCGCAACAAGCTACGTGCCGCTGGAAGACCCATTGCGATTATTGGCGGCCGACTTTATAAGACGCATCCAGCGCCCGCAGATTTCCCCCCACGACGACGAGTGCCTTTTGCAAAACGTCCGCCTTGTCCAGCAAGTCTACGAGGCCGTCCAGCACTCGCAATGCTTCAGGGTTTCGTAGCGATTCTGAATTCTTGCAAATCCAGCTACAAACCATTCACCAATAACCAATAATTGACGCCATGGATGGTGCCCACGATTTTCACGACTTCCGTAGCAAGCTGTTACAGCCGTCCGTGTTACCCCGCGTGATCGACTATGTGGAATGGCAAGTGGCGGCTCAACAGGCATCCGCCGAGGGGAACGAACCGCCGTTGCCTCCGGCTACGGCACCCCTCTCGATCAACCTGGACCTGACCACGGCCTGCAATTATCGCTGCGATCATTGTATCGACTGGGATATTCTCAATTCGGGAGTCAAGCACAAAGAAGACGAGTTGCGAGATTCGTTGCACAATCTGGCAGAACGGGGAATGCGAAGTGTGATCCTGATTGGTGGCGGTGAACCCACGGTCTATCCTCGCTTTGCAGACATCGTGCGATTTCTCAAACAGGATCTCAAGCAACAAGTGGCGGTCGTAACCAACGGCAGTCGTGGCGACCGTTTGCTGGAGGCGGCCGAGTTCTTGACGGACGGCGATTGGATCCGCCTTTCGTTGGATTCCGGCACCGACGAAACTTTTCAGGCGATGCATCGCCCGCGACAGCCGATTAGTCTGAACGAAATTTGCCAGTGGATTCCAAAGATCAAGGATTGTAACCCCTCATTCGAGGTTGGATTTTCGTTCATCATCACGTGGCACGGCGCCACCCGCGACGATGCAAAAATCGTCGAAAATATCCACGAATTAGTGGTTGCTGCCCAGCGCGCGAAGCACTATCGATTCGATTACCTTTCGGTCAAGCCCTTCCTTATGCGACAAGAAGACAATGGGGCCGAAATCATGAACCCTCAACAGGCCGAAGAACATCAAGCTTGTATCGTAAAGCGTATCCGGGAGGCGGTGATCGAAGCCAAGCGTCTGGAAGACGACAACTTCCGCATTGTCGAGAGCACGAATTTACGTTTGCTGGAGCAGCAGAGCTGGCGGGAATACACCAGGCAGCCACGACACTGCCACATGCAGGCCATGCGTCAAGTGCTGACGCCGCATGGCGTTTTTAATTGCCCGGGTTATCGCGGTTCGGCCATGGCAATGATTTCGGATCGACGGGCCTACCGCGACGAAGGGGCGATCGAAGAGACCAGGAAAAAACTTGGCAGCATGATCCTCCGATTTGATGCAGCACACGAATGCGAAAACGTGACGTGCCTGTATAACCACACCAATTGGTGGATCCAGGAATTAATCGAGCATCCTGAAAAGCTGGACGAACTCGTGGCCGTATCGCAGCGGGACGATTACTTTCTATAGGGCTGTTGCGAAGTCGCGTCTCGCGTTACGACGCAAAACCGAAGAATCGACTGTCCCAGTCGAGCGGTTGGATTACGATTCGTTGAGCTTTTTGTTGACGATGTAGATGGGCCGGCTTTTCGTCTGATCGAAAATTCGACCGACGTACAGCCCCAGCATTCCGATCAGCGTAATGACTATTCCCGACAACAGCCATAGAGAAACGATCAGCGTGGTGAAACCAATGACCGTGATTTTCCCTGCGAAATAGAGATACACATTGAGAATGGCGAACAGGAATGCGCTCAACGATATCAGCAGACCAAATCGTACCGTCAGCCGCAGAGGCTTATCCGAGAACGAAAGTATGATGTTGATCGCCAGGTCGCATAACGCCTTTAACGAATAGGTCGAGTTCCCTTCAAATCGATGACCGTGTTGGACGTCGATTTCAGTCGCGTCGAAGCCAACCCATTTGACCATGGCCGGAAAGTATTTGACGTAGTCATCCATGTCCAGGATGGCATCGATAACTTTCCGCTGATAGATACCGAAATTACCGATGGCCGGATCCTGCTTCGTATCGGTCAGGTAGCCCAGCACTGTGTAAAACGTGCGTGAAAGTTTTTTTTTCAGCCAGCCATCGGTTCGTTGTGAACGCCGAGCAAATACGATGTCGTAGCCGCCCTGCGCTTGGTGAAAAGCCGCGGGAGCTCTTCCGGTTGGTCTTGTAGATCACAATCCATGACAACGACCCACGCGCCTCGGCTTTCAGCCAGTCCAGCCGTGATGGCACTGTGTTGGCCGAAGTTGCGACTCAACTTGATTCCCTTCAGTCGATCGTCGGCAGCGCACTGTTCTTCGATCGCGGACCAGGAAGCGTCCGGACTCCCATCATCGACCAGAATGACTTCGTAGTCGGTGTCAATATCGCGCAGTGCGGCGGTAAGTCGGTGAACCAATTCGCCAACGATGCGTTCCGCTCGGTAGACCGGGATGACGACGGACAGCACCGTTTGATTTTGGGAGCCAGGCTGCTCGTTGGAGCCTGGTTTAACGAGTCGTAACGGTTGGGCTGAACTGTTTGTCATGGCGGGTTCGATATCCTTTAATTTGCCGGAGGCAACGTCAGTCTGGTTTTCGCAGGACGGCTAATACCGAGGTTCCCCAAGGCAACGGAAGCCAATGGCTTAGCGGCGTTTCCATCCCAAAGATGAAGCTCAAGACTTGATTGACGGGAAAGGCCGGCACGCGGTGCGTCCGTCGTTGGTGTTCGGCGATTTCTGCGGCCGACATCTGTGCAATCGCAGGGGGCTTGAGCCGGCTTAGCAACAACAACGGGCTGAGCAACGTCATGAAATAGCGGGTTCTACATACTTCCAAGCCTGCCTGATGCGCCAGTTGCGTATAGTCGCGTCTCGTGTAACGACGGACGTGATGTACCAGTTCGTCGTTGTAGCTCCAGAAGAAATCCAATGCGGGGGTCGTGACGAACAGCAGTCCACCTGGTCGGAGTGTTTTGGAAATTTCGCGCAGGATCTGACCGTCGTGAGGTAGGTGTTCCAGCACGTCCAACAAGAAGACCGTGTCCCAGCGCCGTTGCCAGGGAAGCTGTTTCAGGTCGATCTGGTAGCGGTCAACAACGCCTCCAACGATCGGCCGGGCAAGTTCTAACGCTCGTAAAGACGAGTCACCCAGGGCTAGTTCATCGAACTGCGACGGTCGATGGTTGCTCAGATAGCGAAGCCACCCACCGCATCCGCCTCCCATATCGATGGCCGACATCCCAGTGTGGTTTTGCGGCTGTCGCTGGCAGTATTGGCGAACTGCGTGCAAGAGGAATCGATGCCGGCCACGATACCAGAAATGATCCCTTTGCATTCCGACAAGCATGTCGAAATGGGCCGAGTCGTATTCCTCATTGCAATGCTGTACGGTTCCTGGAGAGACGAGGATGCCGTTCGCATTCCGGTGAAATCCGACGGTATTGGTTGACTCGTGGGTTTCGGGGCGGCGGATAGCAACGGATGTCATGGACGGGAGTCCTTGTCGTCGAAACGTCAAGCCGCGTGCGCACGCGTCGTGGCGGCACTCGGCAATGGCGCTGCTCGCATAACACTGCATGATGATGTGCGTGTACGGCAAGCGAATAAGGTCGCTTCGGACATCGACCGCGATGTCAGGGAAGAACGCTTGAGCAAGTTGCCGGTAGGAATGTTCGTTGCCACGTGTTGTCCACGGTCCCACACAAGTAATTGCCGCGCAACGCGTGATTGTCCCTCGACGAAACAGCCATCCAGCGTTACAAGTCGCCCTGGATGATTCAGCGCCGTAATTGCCAGCTGGAACAGATGACTCGCCTCGTTGTCGTCCAAGTGATGGACGATGCCGTGGGCAATCACCAGATCGAACGTTCCCCATTCATTCAACGAGGTTTCGCAGACTCGGCGGCAATGGAATTGACCGCGATTTCCGTAACGACGTCGGGCGAAATCGATGTACTTGGGACTGATGTCGACGCCGACATATTCCACATCCGGCAGGTATTCCAGGATGGCGGCCGGCCCGCAGCCGATGTCCAGGATTCGCTGCCCGGCTTCCGGCCGCAGGTAATCGTCAACGAACCTCGCGTAGTGATTTCCAGAGACGAAGTGTTGAAATCGCCGATAAACTGTCGCGGCGCCGAAGGCATTACGGATGTCAAGAAAACTGGTCATTTATGTACGGGTGGCGTTCTTGTAGGCCGGAACAAGCGAAGCGCAGTTCCGGCAGGGTTGGCGTCAGCTGGCGAATTGCAGCCGGAATCCCGGCGCACCGGGACTTGTTCCGGCCTTATCGTTGGAGAAACTCGCTTACGGGAGGTGGTTTCGATCGTTACTGGCACACTTTGCGTTGCGAGGAGGATTTCGCCGTACGTCAGGCCATACAAAAGCATTAAGCCGCCTGAGTACAACCCATAGTGCATGTAGACGTGATGTGCGTAGGGTTCGGGGAACCGCAGCAGCCAAAGATTGGTAACTCCGACGGCCAGGTAACAGCACCACTGCCATCGCCTGGGAGCTTCACCGCGCTGATGCCACGCTTCCAACCTCCGGTACATTACGTAACAGAAGGCAGGAACTAGCGTGACGTAGTGGTGAGTTCTGCCGTCAGGGTCGATCAATGCCCACGCCACGCCGATCATCGCGACCTCTTCCCACAACGACATCGCGTCCATATTGGACCATTTGCGACGCAGCATGACGTGTAAGGCTGGCAATCCGATAATCAGCGTCACGGCAACGCATAGTAGCTGATATACGTGCGGTGGGGTTTCTGATAACGACGGCCAAAGCGGATCGATATAGATGCGGTAGTGCAGGAAATTAGCAAAGCTCCATGTCTGCTCGGTGTCCTTCACCTGCAGCCACATGTTGAACATGCTTCCTTCAATCCGCCTTGAGAGAGCCAGGTGCTGCTTGCTGCCCATTAACCAGTGTGGCAGGAGCCAGAGGAATCCAAACGAACAAGCTGCCACGAGGGCTGCGTTCCGCCACGCCCGTTTGATCAGTAACATGGCGAGCAGCGGGACGGTGGTGAGTTTCAGGCCGATCGAGAAGCCCAAAAGGACGGCGCCCAGCGCCTGTTTCCGCAGCCGAGCGCTGGGCAACATCAGCAGCAGACCCGCGCAGCCTGAACCAAAGGTGATGATGTTGAGTTGTTTGCAATTAAGGTCGTTTAACAGGTAGCGGCCCGCCAGGATCATGCCCAGCAGCGGTGCGCAGGCGGCGAGCGGAATCCAACCGCGAAACCCAAGCCTGGAATCCGCGATTCCTGCGGTCATGAAGCGGTACATCACCCACCACATTCCCATGATGAGAATCGCCATGACCAGTCGCATGGCGGGCCGGGGAAGATACCCCAGGGGATACAGAATGGCAGTCATCGACAGGTTGGCGTACGGTGCGAACGCGAATGGGTTCGACTCCTTGTCGTAGATGCCTTCCCAATTTTCGTCGTGCGCACACTGGGTAACATAGGCCCAGAATCGGACATCATCGTCGCTTTTTTGCGAGCGCAGAAATGCCGCGACCAGCACGATACCTAGGACGATCCACAGCCAACGGGGTACAGGTTGCGCCGGTGTGGACGACGAATGAACTGTTTCGCGGGACGAATTGGTGGGCTGCCCGTCTTCCATGAGGGACTTCAAGACGATTGGGTTCGAATCGACGTAATAGTTGGGGTCGGCGGTAACTATCTTCGAATGCGAAGCTTGCAGCAAGAGCGATCGTTACCCGCATCCGTTACTTGCCATGCTCTGCCATGGCTGCCAAGATAGTTACTAGCGATGCTGTCATCTCCCTCGATCTCATCCTGGCGTTCCCGCGGCGTCACGGCACTGTTCAGTCTGGACGGCAGTCTGGACGGCGGCCGCCGCGAAGGCCGACCCGTTGTGCATTGGTTGTCGGCGATCTTCGGTATCGACGTCCGCGCGCTGGCCGCATTCCGTATCGGGCTCGCCGGCATTCTGTTGATCGATCTGTGGAATCGATCCTATGATCTGGTCGCCCATTATTCGGATGCAGGCATCTTGCCGCGCCTGGCAAGGATGGAGTTGTACGACCACGGTGCCGCGCAGCGATTGTGGTGGTCATTGCACATGGCCAGCGGCGAAGTGGTATTCCAGTTCGCGCTGTTCGCCGTTGCGGCCGCATGTGCGTTGGGCCTGTTGATCGGTTATCGCCCACGTCTCATGTCCCTGTTCAGTTGGATTCTGCTGGTATCACTGCAGAATCGGAATCCGATGCTGTTGCAGGGAGGAGATGTGTTGTTGCGCTCGCTGGTACTGTGGTCGATCTTTTTGCCGACAGGAGCCGTGTGCAGTGTCGACAGTGCGGGAGTTGCGTCAGGGCGCGGGCGGCCGGTGAGAGTGTTATCGGGGGGGACGATTGCGCTGTTGCTGCAGGTCGCCTTCATGTATTTTTTTGCTGCCTGTTACAAGAATTCGGTTTACTGGACCAGCGACTATTCAGCGGTTCACTATGCTCTGAGCGCCGAACATTTTTCCAAACCTCTGGGTGTCTGGCTGCTGCAGTTCCCGAATCTCTTGAGGCTGCTCACGTGGCTGACCGTGCAACTTGAATTCTTTGGCCCGCTGCTCGCGTTTTGCCCCTTCTTTACTTCGCGCTTGCGGCTGCTGGTGGTGCCCCTGTTTTGGTGTTTTCATTTGAGCCTGGCGTTGACCATGGCTCTTGGCTTGTTCTCGTTGATCTCGGTCGTGGCATGGATTCCTTTCCTGCCGACCCGGTTTTGGGATTGGCTGGCCCGTCGTCTGCCCTTGCCGTCCTGGCCGGAAAGTCGAGTCGCCTTGCCGCGTGGTATTCCGGCGTTGATAGGTTCTTTTCTGGCGCTCGCGCTGATTACGCTGGCCGGCCTGAACTCTGCCAGAACAGTTCCGCCCCCCGTGCGGGACTGGCGGGTCGTGGCGTGGGCCGGCAATGCTGTTTTTCCAAAGTGCGACTCGATCCTCAACATTCTGCGTCTGGATCAGGATTGGCAGATGTTCGCCCCAAGACCGATGACGGAGGATGGCTGGTATGAATTCAGAGGTGAACTTGAAGACGGATCGGTGGTCAATCTGTGGCACGTCGGCCAGCCGCTGCCAACTACAAAACCGTCCAACATCAGCGCCATGTCAGGCGGGCAGCGCTGCGCAAGTACCTGGTGCTTGTCCGCGAACCAGCGAATATACGGCATCTTCCACACTTCGCAAACTGGCTGATCTGGCGCTGGGAGCGGGAACATTCCGAGGGCGACCCGTTGCGCATGGTTAAGGATATTAAAATCCTGATCTACGTCGAACCGACTAGTCCGCCCGGCAATCCTCCGTCGAAACCTCGTACGGTGCTGCTTTACCACTGGACGAGTCCCTACGTCGTCCAGCCACCGTTGCCGGATGATGCTGCCGAGGATAAAGCCAATAGCGACACAACGATTGAGCGACCGATGCCATAACGGTTCATCAGACGACGACGTGGAACGACCAAAGGCACCCAACGGGCAGCGGACCATACCAAGTGCGTCTTCAAGGCTTGATTTTGGGGTGGCCTGGCTCAACCGCTTGGGCGCTAGCCCCGGTTTTTGCCAACGAACCGTGGCTAGCGCCAAAACGGCTAATCGCTGTTCTTAGCCTTAGGGTTGGCGGGTTTTGTGGCAAGCTCTTTTTCAAACGATTCCAATTGGCGTTGAATTTGCCCGGAATGCGGCTCAAGCCGCGCGGCTTGCTTTTGAAATTCGACGGCCTTCTCGATGTTGCCAGCCGCATAGTGACACCTGGCCAGCGTATCCAGGTATCCGGCAGCGTTGGGGCGAAGTTCCAGGGAGCGTTGCGAATAATTAATCGCTTCCTTCGCCAATTGGTCATCCTCTTCGGCCAACGTGTTCCCTACCAGCCATGCGAACTGGTTGTACGCCCGGGGGTCTTCGGGGTCATTCGGGATCTCTCGACGAAAGTGCTCTACGGCATCAGCGATTAATTGTTTCGTCTTCTGTTTTTCCTTGTCCGTGGCGTCAGGAAATCGGTACAAGCCGATCAAGGCGTCCGCGTCACGCGGATCTTCACCGATCGCCTTTTCGAGACGGTCTTTTTGTTTTTGCGAATCACCTTGCGCTGCATAGTGTTCTGCAAAGAAAAAGTGCATACGAGAGCGAATGCCGTTCGAGTTTCGTTCAAACTCTTCCAATAGCGCCTTAACTTTGGGATCTGATTCGCTGCTAGTTATCAGATCCTGTAATACTTTGCCGGCCGCCTCGTCCTTTTGCTGATCGTGCAACATCTCCGACAGGCTGGAGATCGTATACAGCGCTATTTCTTGCCGCATTCGGGTAATACGAAGGACCATGCGGTATTCCTGCTCGGCCCATTCAAACCATCCGCGGCGCTGCAATTCGTATCCTATCCCCAAATGATTCCCTGGAAGGCTGGGGTTGAGTTGCTGGGCTCGATCGACGGACTTTTGCGCTGCTTCGTCGTCGTTTAAAGCCTTTTGCGAGAAAGCTAACGAATAGAGAAGGTTCGGGTCTGCTTTAAAAATGTCGGGGAATTTCTGGCTGACGGCAACGACGACGTGGACCGCGTCTTTGTCGATCAACCACTTGACCAGTTTCTCGATGCTCTCCGGATCTCGGGGCTGCAATTCGACAATTTGCTTTATATAGGGCGCGGTTTCTTCCTTTTGGCCAACCGATTCCATGTTGTTCACCAATCGCAGCAGCAATGCTTGGACGATTTGCCAATTGGTCTGGCCTGTCGCATTATTCCACAAGGTGTGTTCAGCGTTTGTCAAGGATTTCCATTGTTCAACGGATTCAGCGGGGTTTCTGCGAATGTCTACGTAAACACGCAGCCACTGCGCCGGACGTACCTTCGTATTCGCCAGATTCGCTTCAATGGCCTCGGCGTGCCGAGGCCAGTCGTAGTCGGCAACCGAGATGTCCATGATGGCGATGGCAGCGAACTTGGACACGACGGGCGATTCATCAAAGCGGACGATACGGCAGAGCGCATCGATCTCGGCTTTGCCACCCTGTTCCTTCAACCGATTGACTCGATCGAGACGCACGTTCTGGGTAAGGTCTCCATAGCCCTTCATGATCGAGCGGACACGGGCCGGATCGTTTGCCAAGGTCCATTCAATCTCGATCGCGGACATCAGATACCGAGCCCGCATCTCGATTTCGATATCTCGACTATTCTGCGCTTCGGCAAGTGCGTCGATTGCCGGCAGGCCAATCTCTTTGAGTTCGGTCTGCGCTCGTTCTCGCAATACGTAGTTGTCGTGGCCTAGCTGCTTGATGAGCCGTTCGATCTTGGCATTCAACTCGTCCGCTCGCGCACCTTCGTCCGCACGAGCCGCAGGCGGCCCAGCGACCACCAGAGCAAGGACGGTGCACAGAATCACAAATTTCACGCTAGTAACAGCGCCAAGCCAACGAAACGACTGCCGGTTCATAGTCAGCTCCAGGGTCCGTGCCGATCGGAACGAGTGACGGCCACGATACGGTCTAGCATAGCGGAGTGCAGGCAAAATGCACAGCCAATGCTTGGCCCGGCTTACATTCTCCTTGGCCGCCCGCGACGGACCTAAGGGAAAACGATATCGACCGGAACATTCCCGAAGACTAGGGGCCGGCCTGATCATCCATTTCTTGGATGTACTTGCGCAGCCGTTCGTTCTCGTCCTTCACATGAAGCAGTTTCAACATGCCCTCGACTCGTTTAATGAGAGCATATTTATTCACCGGCTTGCTCAGAAAATCATCTGTACCAGCAGCAACCGCTCGTTCGATATCACCCAATTCGTTGAGTGCCGTCACCATCAAGATCATGATCGAACTGGTTTCGGAATTGTCCTTCAGCTGTTTGCAGACTTCGAAGCCCGACAGCTTGGGCATCATGATGTCCAGCAGGATGACATCCGGCCGAAACGATTTCACCTTGGCCATCGTCTCTTCACCGTCGTGGGCCACATCGATTTCGCAATCGATGTCCGTCAGGTACGCTTCGAGCAGTTCGACATTCGGCTGATTGTCGTCGGCAATAAGTATCTTGTTCTTTACGCCAGCCATGGCCCTTTTCCCCTTTAGTGTCAAACTCTTGAAGCCGCTTTACGCCTATATCACATGACGCGGTGCCAATTCGGATTGATACGAGGCGCGGGACGCGAGGCGCGGGCTGTGGGATGCGATATACGTGAACGATTCCCCAGCCGGTCGGTCGTGACGGACTTACCTGCCTCACACTTCATAGCCCGCATCCCGTATCCCGTATCCCGTATCTCGATTCCTAAATACAGAAGCCGGGACGGGAAAGTCCGTGCAGAGTTCCGACACGCCCTGCCGGATTTGTGCCAGGACATCGTCGCTGGGATCCTTGAGCGCTTGCAACATCCACCTGCCGATGATCTGCATCTGCTCAGTCTCCATACCACGCGTGGTCAGAGCCGGTGTGCCGATACGAATACCGGACGGATCCAACGGTTTCCGCTCGTCGTACGGGATCATGTTCTTGTTCACGGTGATGGCACATCGGTCGAGCGCCTTTTCTGCCACTTTGCCGCTCAAGCCCAGTGGCGTTACGTCCACCAGTAACAGATGGTTGTCTGTGCCGCCACTAATCAGTCGTAATCCGCCACTCAAAAGAGTTTCGGCAAGTGCGCACGCATTGTCGATGACCTGTTGAGCGTATTGTTTGAATTCGGGACGGAGGGCTTCCGCAAAGCAGATTGCCTTGCCGGCGATGACATGCATCAGCGGCCCGCCTTGCGTGCCAGGGAATACACTGCGGTCAACGTCCTTGGCATATTCTGATCGGCTCAAAATCACACCGCCCCGTGGACCTCGCAACGTTTTGTGTGTCGTTGACGTGACAAAGTCGGAAACAGGCACTGGGTTGTCGTGCAGTCCGGCGGCGACCAGGCCGGCATAGTGTGCCATGTCGACGAATAGTTTCGCCCCAACCTCTTCCGCAATTTCGGCAAACCGGCCATGAGGGATCTCGCGCGGATACGCGCTGGCTCCCGCGACAATTAAGACAGGTTTGTGCTCACGAGCGAGTTTGGCGATCTGGTCGAAATCTAACCGGTGGTTCGTGCGATCGACTCCATAACTGACAAAGTTATACAGCTGGCCGGAAATATTGAGCCTCATGCCGTGCGTCAGGTGACCGCCGTGCGCCAGGTCCAGGCCCAACACGGTGTCGCCCGGCTTAATGGCTGTCAGATAGACCGCCATGTTGGCCTGGCTGCCCGAATGCGGTTGCACATTCGCATGCTCGGCACCAAACAGCTGCTTGACTCGGTCGCGCGCGAGATTCTCGGCAACGTCAACGTACTCGCAGCCACCGTAATAGCGCCGGCCGGGATAACCTTCCGCGTATTTGTTGGTCAATACGCTACCGACCGCTTGCATGATGGCGGGACTTGTGTAGTTCTCACTTGCAATCATCTCCAGCCCGTCCTCCTGACGTTGCAATTCGTCAGCGATGGAAGACCAGACTTCCGGGTCCTGCTGTTCAATAAAATTCATCGTGTTACCAAGAGTTGCTGTGTCACCAAGAGCCGCTCTGTCACCAAGAGTCGCCCTGTCACCAAGAGTCGCCCTGTCACCAAGAGTCGCTGTGTCATCAAGATTCGCTGCGTCACTCATAGATTGTGTCACCACTCGCCGAAGCATACGGACCAAGGAGGGTCCACCCTCCACCCTTCGTCCTCCACCCTTCAACCTCCATCCTTAATCCAATTTTCCCGATTGTCGGACGCATCGGCTTACGACGAAGGGTCCGGGTAGTCGGCCAGGATTAAACTGATCATTGTTAGTCTGACTCTGATGTTGTCAATCGCCCAATTCCGCTGCTGGCTGGTTGCCCCTGACCCTGATATTATTCTAGCGTGCCTCGCGATTCGCACTTTCTACACGGGTCAAGCTTCGCCGATGAGTACCGATCGCGTCGAATTTCGAAATCTATCCTCCGCAAGCCGGGCTGGTCGCTGGAGTTGCTGGTTGGTCGTGCTGATCGTCGCGTTCTTGATCGGCTGTACAAACGACAATGCGCTGATCGTGTATACGGCGCTGGATTCCGAGTTTTCCGAGCCCCTGCTGCAACAGTTTTCCAAGGAAACAGGTGTGGCCGTTCGACCAAGGTTCGATACGGAATCGAACAAGACCGTGGGGCTGACGCAGGCGATCATCAGTGAAGCGGGCGCCGGAAACGTGCGTTGCGATCTGTTCTGGAACAACGAAATCCTCAACACGTTGCGTCTCAAGCAGCGAGGGCTCCTCGACGTTTATCTTTCACCGTCCCATACCCCTTATTCAGAAAGATTTCGCGGATCAGACAACACCTGGCATGGCTTTGCCGCGCGGGCCCGTGTGCTGATCGTCAACACAACCCGTGTTCCGGAAGATCAGCGACCTACGTCGATTCTGGATTTGACGGATCCAAAATGGAAAGGGCAGGTTGGCATCGGCAAGCCGCTCGCCGGGACGACCGCCACGCACGCGGCCTGCCTGTTTGCCAAATGGGGTGACGCGAAGGCGAAAAAATTCTTTGACGATTTGCGGAAGAACGAAGTAGCGATCGAGTCGGGCAATAAGCAGGTCGCACTCCGCGTGGCGTCCGGGCAGCTGGCAATCGGGCTGACAGACACGGATGATGCCATAATGGAAAAAGAAAAAGGGTTGCCGATCGAAATCATCTTTCCGGATTCCGCACCTGACCAGCTGGGGACGCTGGTTATTCCTAACACACTGGCGGTGATTAAAGGTTGCCGACATCGTGCGGAGGCTCGGCGATTGATTGACTATTTGTTGAGCGAACAAGTCGAGCAACAACTTGCTGCGGGACCGAGCGCCCAGATTCCGCTCAACCCGAATGTCGAGGCCGCCGACCTCGACGCTCGCCTGACCCGGCCATCCGATTTCCACGCCATGGAAGTTGATTTCGAACTGGCTGCCGAAAAATGGGACACAACGGCCCAGTACTTACGCAGTCACTTCCTCGCGCCGTAACCATTCGGCCGGTACCGCTGGGGGCTGGTTTGACGCTCGGGCCATTCAACAGAAACGCAGCAGGACTCGTCTGCGGTCCCACTGAATAAAACCGGCTTTGTGGTAAAGAAATTGCGCCGGGCGATTCGTCGCGTCAACGGCCAGCGTCAAGCGCGCACGACCTGCTCGCTTTGCTTGTCGCTGAGCGTAATACGTGGCTGCAATGGCGATTCCCTGGCCTCGTCGTTCTGGCACGACTCCCAAATAGATCATTTCCCATCGGTCGTCCGCCGGATGATCCGCCAAGAGTAAACATCCAACGTCTTCGCCGTCGAACTTAATCAGATACCAGTTCTGATCACGGCCTGCTCCCGCATATCGATAACCGTCCAACACATCATCCAGTTGCGCACGCCATTTAGGGCAGGGCAGTCCTGCGATGCTTCGTACGTTCTGCCAAGTAGGTGCTGCAAGCGTTCCTGCATGGTTGCCTGATAAGGTTCGTAGCTGATCCCTTCTGGTGTCCGCTTGTGCGGATCCGAAGGTCGTGACGTGCTAACAAGATAGTCCAGCTCGACGACGTGTTCGTAGCCCGCCGCGTGGAAGAGCTGTGCGAGAGACTCCTGGTGCAGATCCAACAGCACTTGTGCCAGCGTGACCTGACGGCGATCGATAAAGCCGTTGGCTTCGTCAATCAAGCGTGCTCCAATGTCGTCTGGTGCATTGTCCGTACGAGGACCGATTAGGGTCGCGATCCGGCCGGGCGAGATAATAACCCACAAGGCGCCGATTCGCCGGTTGCCTTCCAACGCTTCCAGCAAACGATCGGGACCTGTTTGCTTCGCACCATCTGCATCGGTTCCTAACAGCCACGATCGCACATCGGCCTCGGTCCCCTCCGGCGCCACGCGAATCACATACGGTGTTCCATCGTCGCTGGACATGTGCGCCAGTTTATCGAGTAACGGGCAGACCGCCAGTAGGACGCACCGGTTCTAAGCCTGGCGCACAGGCGTCGACGATCGTAGCGAGATCCCACGAGTCGATGGCTCAACTAGACCAGAAGAAGGATTTCTTGGGCTTGGCGGGGACGGGTCGAGTAAGCTTTATCGAGACGCCGAATCGTTGCGCCGCGTCGCCGGTCTGCATCATGCGGCTGGGCCGTAGCTGTAGCTCGCTGACAGCGGTTTCGTTGTCGACCTGACGGTATAGGTAGACACCTGGATCGGTCGAGGCATATTGTTGCATGCCCATTGGCGACGTTGCCCAGCCGACGAGCCGTCGTCCATCACCGGTATCTCCCTCGAACAGAATCTGCTGAAGCTGTTGCGTCTGCCCAAAATAGTACGTAAGTGAACCGGTGACGTCGTTCTTGTCGGTTCCCGTCACCAGCGGTACGCGGTATCCCACAAGATCGTTTCTTCGAAGACCCGTTGTCACCGTCGGCCAACGACCCAGCACCCAGTTTGGCGTGATCTTGAAATCGAACACTTCCTCCAGGCTCATGATCGGCGCGAGTTCAACGGGCAGTTGGGGACCGGATGACGACGATATGGTCCGAAACGGTGCGGTCGTATCCGTCAACGCGACGCCGGAACTGTTGGCGGTTATCGACGTTCCCGCGGCCGCGTACGGCTCCGTTACCGGGTTCGCCTGATCTCGGCCATACCATCGATCCACGATCGACTCGACGCCCCCCTTTTCCAGAAGAAAGTAGGGAACTACAAAGCACGCGCCCAACAAAGGTAGTAAGGTGATGATTCTCATTTCATACCAGTCTGCATTTGTTGGTAGACTCTCGACAGGCTCTCGCTACCGACAGATTTCCTCGTACTTCTTTATCGGCTCGCGGACGAAGCGTTCTTGGCCTGGTGGACCCGGCATTGACGAAGCTTCACCATGACATGCATTCGGTGCAATGTTGATGACCGACAGGACTAAACTGGCCGGAGATCCTGCCCGATGAATCCCCAAAGAATCGCTACAATAGGAGCGAACTTTATCCCGTCGGTGAGGTATTCGGTTTGGAAGGAACAGGTGAGCAGTATCGGTGGCTGGTCGGCGACGAGGCCGCCGCTGTTTTGTGCGAATACCAACATCTGGCTACCGATCCGTTGAAAGCGGTAGAATCCTTGCGTCGTGAACTGTCGCCGGCCCTCGCCGCAATGGTCTGCGAGCAAATGGAATTGCGCCTCCGTGCCACACGCAAGTTTGCGATGGCCGATCGAATGTTCTTTACGCGACATGGTCTTGAACAATCTACGGGCGAAGTGGTCGCCAGGTACAAGGCGGCGCGCTTTGATTTCGCGGACGGCATCGTCGATCTCTGTTGTGGAATCGGGGGTGACCTGTTGTCACTGGCCAGCCGCGCCGCGCCGGATGCTGGACATCGCCTGGTCGTCGGTGTCGATCGCGACCCCGTTTCATCGCTGTTCGCTCGCTCGAACAGTGACAATGTGGGACGCGCCGCACGGATCGAAACGATGGAAGTGTCTGCGTTTGACCTGACAGCATTCGATGCCTGGCACATCGACCCGGACCGACGTCCGGACGGCCGTCGCACAACTTCCCTGGAGCACTCGGAACCGTCGCTATCCGTGCTGGACGATCTAATCGACAGGAACAATAACGCTGCGATCAAGCTTGCACCGGCAACCACCGTGCCGGACCACTGGCAGCGAGAGGCCCAATTGGAATGGATAAGCTGGAATCGTGAATGTCGGCAACAGATCGCCTGGTTCGGCCGCCTGGCCCAATCGAGCGACGGGCAGGGCGCGGGCCGTCGTCGAGCCACCTGTTTGAGCAGCGACGGACAGCACCACACGTCCGTTGTCGGCGAGGCGAGTACCGAGCACATCGTGACGAGCACCGTAGGGCGCTACGTTTACGATCCCGATCCGGCAGTGCTTGCGGCCGATCTGTGCGGCGTACTGGCTGCTCAATGCGGGCTCTCGACGCTGGGAACGGACGCAATGTATTTGACGGGCGACCAATTCCTCACGAATCAGCCGTTGACTTGTTTCGAAGTCACCGAAGTAGTCCCCGGTGATTTGAGGCAGATCAAACGACTGTTCAACGAGCGCGATCTGCGGCAGGTCGTTATCAAGAAACGCGGTGTGCCCAATGAATTCGCCGACCAGGTACGGAATTTAAAAACGAAAGGGGCAAAAGGGGACCGTGATGCGACGTTGATCTTGGCTCAACCCCAGGATCGTATCATCGCGATCCTCGCCAGACGAATCGCCCGCGAAGGCCAGATTCCGTCCAATTGATCGGCGGCTACTGACGCGCCGTTCCTGCCGCCGGTTTCGCGGCTGCCTTCAGGTCTTCGTCCAGCAGCTTTTCCGTAAACCGAGTACGGTATCGCATCGTGCTGGACTCGTTGGGGAACCCGGTGACGCGCCGATCGAGATCGATTTGCTGCCGAATGACTCGTCCTTTGTTCAAATCGAAATGAAGCTCGCCTTCCGTCCGCCGTTGCACTAATTGCGCTTCGATTTCCGGATCGTTGACGGGCGTGAGGATCTGGGTGGCAACTTTGATCGTGGCGATATCGTCTACGACACTGGCAAGTTCAAAACGCTGTCGCATCTTGATTTTCTTCGTCCGGCCGCTGCGCAAAGGAATATCCAGCTCGTAGGGGAAGTTCCAGTCATCACCGATTGCAACTGATTCTTCCGGCAGTGGCATGGTCATTTGTGTCGAAGCGGTTCGTCCCGGCGCAAGTTCTTTGCGATCCAGAATCTCACCCGAGGCATCCATCCGGAAACGTGTAAGTGGACGGCCGACGCGCTTGGCTACCAGTTCGTAACCCGCGGGCGGCGTCGCGCCGGTTCGGCTGTCGAATTCGATCGGCTGACGTCCCTGAATATCGTTTTTCATGCGGACGTACTCGACCGAATGGACGATCGTGAAGATTTCGTCCGCACTGACCTCACTCACTTGCCACTTCTTGACCGACTCACTAACGGTTTCCGCGGTCTGGCTGGTACCGTCGATTGTGGTCTTGACGGTCGCCTGGTGGACGACCTCCCAGCGTACGACTTCGCCGGGAGCGAATTTGTATTGAAGGTCGTATTTCTTGGTTCCCGACGGAACGTCAGCAAACGTGGGAGCCGAGAACAAAGCGTAAAGCGTGGTCGCCAACAGGCAACCTGACATCCGTGTCGATAACATGGCAATGTTTCCTTCCGTGGAAAAATTGGGCGGTGGACGCCCTTCGCATCGGTTCGCAGCTTCTGATCACCGATTACATTCTATTTTTTGCTCTGCAGTCGGCCGCCCCAGCCTAGTTTTTCTCGCAACGTTCGATAGTACGATCGGCCGGGCACGCTAATCATTCGAAACTTCGGTTCCGCGCGTTGCACTCGCACCCGATCGTCTGGTTCCAGTGTCGCCACCATCTGGCCGTCTACAACGATGGCGGTCGCGGGATGGGGTGCTTGGACAACCATTTCGTAAACGCGGTTGGCCGTATCGACAATCGGACGCACGGTTAACGTATGTGCGGCAATGGGCGTAATTACAAAAGCGTCAACATCCTTGCGCAAGATCGGGCCGCCCGCAGAGAGGCTATGAGCAGTCGAGCCGATCGGTGTGCTGATGATCAGGCCGTCGCAACTATAGGTCGTTGCCAATTCCTGGTCAACGTAAAGCTCGACGTCCAGAATCGCGAATGGGCCGCCCGCCATCAGCGCGACTTCGTTCAGACCCAAGCACTGATTTACTACTTCTCCTTGACGCACCAGTTGGCATTCCATCATTAAATGCTCGACCGTCTCGAAATTCCCAGCGCAGATATCCGGTAGTACCGCTAGCAGATCGTCGGGGGACAGGTCTGCCAGGAAACCCAGTTTGCCGAGATTAACGCCGATGGTTGCGATCTGGTTGTAGCCCATTTGTCGAGCCGCTCGAAGAATCGAACCGTCGCCTCCCAGTACGATCGCAAGATCCGCATCGACCTTCGACAGATCTTCGCACTGCTCGAAATCGCTCAACACCACGTCGGCTAGTTTCTCCAAGGCGGGCCGTAAACGTTCCGCCGTGCGGTTAACGTCGGGATGGCTATCGTAGCCTAGCAGGAGTAATTTCGGACGATCTGGCATCGGTGCGCAATTGGTGCGTAGAACGAAACAGGTAACTGGACTGGCAAGAGTTCAGAATCGTCGAAACGATCGGTCTAAATTCTTGCGAATCCAGCTACGTCCCGCTACGTGCCACCGTGGTAAGAAATGCGTGGTAAGAAATGCGTGGTAAGAAATGCGTGGTAAGAAATGCGTGGTAAGAAATCCGTCGTAAGAAATCCGTCGTAAGAAATGCGTACTAGCTGGCCTGTCGAGGAACCGGCACTACCTCGATGCCTAGCTGTGTTGCAAGGTTTCGGCAGGTTTCGGCGATTCCATCCGCCAGCAAACCCAGCTCCGCCAAAAGCTCCTTGCGGTCTCCATGCTCGATGAACTCGTCCGGAATCCCCAGACAATGAATGACCGTGTCCCGGATACCGGCCATATTTGCCGCCTCCAGCACGGCGGAACCGAACCCGCACATCAACGATGCCTCTTCCAGCGTGACAACGAATTGGGACTGCTTGACGGCGTCCAGGATCGTTTTCGTATCAAGCGGTTTGACAAAGCGAGCATTAATGACGCCGACAGGAAGCCCTTCGGATTCCAAAGACTTGGCCGCTCGCAACGCCTCGGGCAACAGCGTTCCGCAACAGATAATGGTGCCACGACCACCGGACCGCAATACTTCAGCCCTGCCCAATTCGACCGGAGTTCGAGCGCGACCGGTCATCTCGCGCGTGATTTCTTCGGCGGCGGTCTTCGGATACCGCATCGATACGGGACCATCGTGGGACATCGCAAAGTCCATCATCGCCGGCAGATCATACGCGTCGCCTGGCGCCATGACGGCCATGTTGGGGAAGACACGCATGTATCCAAAATCGAATACACCGTGATGGGTCGGTCCATCCGGTCCCGTAAGACCCGCTCGATCCAATAAGAACGTCACGGGCAGATTCTGCAAAGCGACTTCCTGGAAGATCTGGTCATAACTGCGCTGTAGAAACGTGCTGTAGATGTCGACGATGGGCCGCAAACCGGCCTTGGCCTGACCGGCCGCAAACGCGACCGCGTGACTCTCACATATTCCGACGTCATAAAACTGACGAGCGTGTCGCTCGCGGACTCCCTCCAGCTTGTTACCCTGGCACATCGCGGCGGTAATGACTGTCACTAGCGAATTGGAAATAATGTGCTTCTCGACCGCCTCACTGGCGATGCTGGTATAGGTCGGACCTCCGCCGTCTGCGAGCCGCACGATGTTGTCATCTTCGCACGTGAAGGGGGCAGGGGTGTGGAAGTAGACGGGATCCAGAGCGGCTGGACGGAAGCCGTGTCCCTTTTCGGTAACGACGTGCAACAGCACCGGACCGTCCAGCGTTTTGACCTTGGCCAGATACTTTTTCAAAAGTCGGATGTTGTGACCGTCAATCGGGCCGACATAACGGAATCCCAATTCCTCAAACAGCATTCCGCCGTGCAGGCCCGCTTTGATCGCTTCCTTGAAATTACCCAGAAAGCTCTCCAGCGGCCGTCCGACGACGGGTAGATGGTCTAACACATTCGTGACCCCGGCCTTGAGACCCGTGTACGACTGGGTTGTGCGCATCCGATCCAGCATATCCGCGAGACCGCCGACACGCGGGCAGATCGACATGCGGTTGTCGTTCAAGATAACCAGCAGTTTCGATTTCAATCCGCCAGCGTTGTTCATCGCCTCATAGACGATTCCTGACGGAAATGCACCGTCACCGATGACGGCGACCGCTTGCCGGGCCTCTTCGGGCCGTACCTGTTGATCGCCGGTCTGCAGGCCAAGCATGGTTGAAACGCTGCAGCCTGCGTGTCCCGTCATGAACAGGTCGTAGTCGCTTTCGTTGGGATTGGGATACCCCATCAATCCGCCGCGGGTGCGAATCGTACTGAATTCGTCAAATCGTCCGGTGACCATTTTGTGTGGATAGATTTGATGGCCGGTATCCCAAATCAGCCGATCGTGCAGAAAATCGAAACTCGTATGGAGGGCAAGACAAAGTTCGACGACCCCGAGATTCGACGCAAAGTGGGCCGCACGCTGACTGACCAGGTTGCAGAGTGTATACCGCATCTCATCGGCCAGCTGACCAAGCTGGTCGATGGACAGGTCCCGCAGGTCCTGCGGCGACTGAATCTTGGAGAGTAATTCCGTCATCACCGATCTCTTTTCACCACGAAGCGTGCAAGCGATTCCAAGTTGGCAGAGTGGTCACCGAGCGAAGATACGGCCGCACAAGCACGATCAATCATCGCCTTCGCTCGACGTTCGCTCTCCACCTCTCCTAGCAAACCAGGGTATGTCAGTTTCCCCTTCATTCTATCCTTGCCGACACGTTTTCCGGTCGCATTTTCCTGGCCGGAAACGTCCAACAGGTCGTCAACGATCTGAAACGCCAGGCCCAGCTTGTCGCTATATTCGTCTAACGCCTCCAGTTGGCGTGAATCTGCCCCCGCGACCAGGCCCCCTAATCGCACGGATGCCCGGAACATCGCCCCTGTTTTTCGCTGGTGAATCGAAGTTAGCAATTCTAATTGTTGTTCCGCATCCAGGTCAGCCGCCGCCTGCTCGCTACCGGCCAGATCGTCCGCCTGACCACCTACCAGCATAGTAGGGCCAGCGGCCATTGCCAGCGTTTTGCAGCATTGGGCGGCCAAATCCGGTGGTTGCACCTGCCCAGCCAGTATCTCGAAAGACTGAGCCAAAAGGGCATCGCCGGCCAGGATCGCCGTGGCCTCGTCAAACTGTTTGTGGCAAGTCGGCCGACTGCGGCGAAGATCGTCGTCGTCCATCGCCGGTAAGTCGTCATGGATCAGGGAATAAGCGTGCACCATCTCGACCGCGCAAGCGGCAGGCATGGCTTGGGTAGTATTACAACCGCAAGCTTCCGCCGCAAACAACACCAAAAGTGGCCTGAGGCGTTTCCCCGGGGAAAGGAGGCTGTAGCGAATTGCCTCTTGCAGGCGCGTGGGACAATCCGGACCAAAGTCGGTGTACGATTCCAGCCTGGCATCGATCAGCGTCCGCAGCTGTTCGGCGTGCTTCGAGAATGAAACGAGGGACGTCGGCATAGGAAGGAGATTTACGGGGGCGTGTCCCCGGCTGCGTTTAACGCATGATTGGCCCGGACGATGGATCAGGGCAGGATACGCCTCATTCTAGAAAGTGCCCCGTCTAGAAAAGGCCCTTTTTGAAACAGGCCCATTCTAAAACAGACCTTGTCCCTCGTCCACGTCGTTACGCGGCGGTCGGCCCGATTTTCCGCTAGTTCGCCCCTTTGACGGTGAGGATGACTTGGCGCCGCGAGAACCCTCGGTCTGTTCGTCGAACGTTTGGGTGATCGGATTTCCATCCGCATCGACGCCGCTCAACTGTTGGATTCGGCTCTCTGCTTTCTCCAGAAGTTGATAACAGTCCTTTAACAACTCCACACCCTGTTCATACCGTTCCAGCGCGTCCGCCAGGCCTATATTCCCCTCCTCCAGATCGAAGACGATTTTTTCGACCTCGACCAATGCCTGCTCGAAGCTGGCCGGTTTCGCCGCGCTTTTAGATTTCAACGTCTTCTTGCCCACGAATTGAACCTGCCTACGGCCTGTTCGCCGCGTCGGACGATCGAGCAGCATGATGCTTCGATGTCGCCGATAACGACTTCTTTTGCGACTTTTTAAAGAGGCTTCTGACTGACAATCTTGCCGGATGACGAACGGTTTGTCTATCCGCTTGGCAAACGGCTATATCGTGCCGAATTCCAGCAACCGCAGGTGCCGCTCCGTCGTGCCTTAAGGATACAAGTGAAAGTGGTAATTGGGCGACCACCGGCCGCCGTACAGACCGGCCGGTGCGCATACAGATCTCGCTCGTAGGCGCTCTGTTCGGCTTGTCGTTGACGGAACATGCGTTCCGAGAATCCCTGCTGCGCCTGCAACTGTTGTTGATCTTGTGCCGCCGCAACGTTCTCTTGGCGATTGATATCGTTCAGGGTGGTGTGGGTATGGCGAATTGCCGCAAGATCGCGGGCGACGTTCATGCTGCGTTGGTTATCCCACATCGCCTGCTGTTTGTATCACTATTACCTTGTCCGTCGGCGTATACACCGGCTACGGCATGCAGTCCAATCGCCGCGGGTGTGATCATTTTGCTCAAAAGCATCGCTCGTCACCTCCACACATATTGTTTGAATCCCAATCGTGACGTTCATCGAGTGTCGATCGCCGTCCCGCAGGACTTCCAATTGGATCACACTTTTCGGCGAAAGACTGGCGATCCGATTGCGGAACGCGCCCAGCTGCTTCACTGGCTGGCTGTCGATTTGGACGATGACGTCACCGCTGTTTAGTCCAGCCACGGCGGCCGACGATTCGGGGACAACGTCACCAATCAATACGCCACGCGTGTCCTTTTTTAAGTTCAGTAGTGGTCCGCCAGAGTTGCCAGGGTTAATCGCGGCGTCGGTCTGGATGAAGTTCTCGTAATCGGCAATCCCGACACGGCTGCGGCCCTTGGCACTGACAATCCCGGACGTGACGGTACCCGGCAGACCGAAGGGGCTGCCAACCGCCAGAACCCACTGCGCAACTTCCAATTCGTCGGAGTTGCCCATGTTCAACATTGGGAGGTTCGTGCCGTCGATCTTGACGACGGCCACGTCGCTGCGAGTGTCGCTGCCGATAAGTTTCGCAGCGAATTGAAATGAAGTGGAAGTTCCCTCGAAAACGTGTTACTGAGGTTCAGGATGGAGCTTGCCGGGGGCGCCCGTTCGGTCGCGTGATGGGAGCAATCTGCCGAACCAGCGCCAGCTGGCTGCTAATGTCGAACTTTGCACAGACCGCGATGGTGCGCAGTCGAGCGGCCAGCGCGGCGATGGCCTTATCGCTGGCTTGGCGTAAGAGGAGTAGGGGCGGTTGTCGTTGCAGGCATAGTCGCTGGAGTGCGCCAATCGCCTGCTCGTCCTGCAGCCGGGCTTCATAGATCACCAGGTCAAAATGCTCGGCGTCACCGTTTTGATCTTGCCGAGCGGCCGAGTCAATATCTTTTGGATCTTCTGGTTGTTCCTCTTCGTCGCGCATCGCAATTTGTTCCGCTTCCGAGAATTGGTGAGGGATCCGGCGGGTCTGGCAGGTGGCGCAGGGGGCCAGGGTGAGTCTTGCACCGCACTCCGGACAGCGTATTTCCCTGGCGAGTACGAAAAACTCGCCGTGAGGAATTCCCTCCAGGCTAAGTTCACGAATTGACTTGTCTTCGGCCTCGTCGATGCGGGCCACTTCGTCGGGTTTGAGGCCGACAATCGAAGCGATTCGTTCGTGATCATGGATCCCCATTTCGATAACGGCTATCACGGCGACGACCTTCCGTCGCAGTCGAAGCCAGGGTTTCTGTGGGTGAATCCAGAGCATCGGTACTGGTCCTCGAAATTGCGTGGGTTGGAATAAATGGTTTCTGTTGACGTTTTCTTAGGCTGCCGCGCCGATACCTGTAGCACACTGTTGCTTGAGTAACTCCAAGGCTCGGTGCATTCGACTTTTCAGGGTGCCCAAGGGGATCGATAGCACTTCAGCAGCTTCGCGATACTTCAAGCCTTCGAAGTAGACCAGCGTCACGATCTGACGCAACGACTTTGGCAGTTGACGTGCCGTGTCGTGCAACCAGGCTCGCTCGTCCATTTCGTGCAATTGTTTGTACGGGTCATCGGCGGTGCTGGAGACGCCGGATGGCAGCAAGTAGTCTTCGCAGGAATCGCGGTCCGCCAGACACGTCAATTGATGTCGACGGTTTCGCCGCACCAGGTCGATGGCCTGATTTTTCGCCATCCGATACAGCCACGGGCGCAGTTTGCGATCGGCCTGAAACTGTTCGCATTTCAGATGTAGTTGCAGAAAGGTCGCTTGGAAGGCATCTTCCGCCAATTCGGCATCATGCAGGAATCGCCGCAGGAACCCGTACATCTCACGTTCGTAGCGGTGGACCAGCGTTTCAAAACTTGTCGGGTTACCCGTCTCGCGATAATCCAACAGGAGTTGTTCGTCGCTTATCAGCGACTTGTCGTTTGCCGTTTTCATCGAAGCAGCCTTTGGTGATCGTGATGAAGGAAGTCGATGGAGAGGAAAGGCAACCAACGTGCCAAAGCGCGGGACGGCTGGTCCCCGACCGTAGTTTCTCGCCAGAAACGGGAAAAACCCGTGAATAAACCACTTTTTCGCGACTTTGCGATGAGGGGCATTTGGCCAGGCTGGGGCGAAGTGCCGCGCGGACTTGGCGGCGCGATGCGCCATCGCGAAGTCGCGGCTTGAGATTCCGTTAGGACGGATCCAGCGACGGACATTTTCCGGAAGGTCTTCCATGGCCAGCTTGTCATACCGAGCCAGTGCGACTGCATGTTCGATCGCGTTTCGAAGTTCGCGGATGTTTCCGGGCCAGGAATAAGCCAAAAATTTTTCGGCGACCGCGTCGGACATCCCGGTAATCTGTTTGTCGGCCCGGGCAGCAAACACTTCGGCAAAATGCTGTGCCAGCAGCAGAATATCTGTCCGCGGGCTCGTAAGGGTGGCAAATCGACTTGGATCACGTTGATACGAAAGAACAAGTCCTCTCGAAATCGTTGTTCTTCCACGGCGGTTTCCAGGTCCCGGTTGGTGGCGGTAATTAGACGCAGATCGAAGGGGACCTCGGAATCTCCCCCGACCGGTCACAGCTGACGTTCTTCCAGGGCCCGCAGCAGTTTGGCCTGCATGGGCACGGGTAAATCGCCAATTTCATCCAGAAACAGCGTGCCACCTTCGGCCTGGAGAAAGAGTCCTTTCCGCTCGGATCGAGCGTCGGTAAAGGCTCCCTTGGCATGCCCGAACAACTCGCTTTCGATCAAAGTCTCCGGAAGGGCAGCGCAGTTGACGGCGACAAAGGGCTGAGCAGACCGGCGGCTCTTATTGTGGACGGCACGCGCCACCATTTCCTTGCCCGTTCCGCTTTCACCCGTGATCAAAACGGATGTTTCCGAGTCCGCGATTCGCGATAACTGATCGTACAGTTTTTGCATCGGAACACTGGTTTTGCATCGGAACACTGGCGCCAAGAATGTTGTCGAAGCGTTTCGATTCCTCTACCGCCTGGCTCAGAATTTTGACCTTCTCCTGCAGCGCACGATGCTTGGCTGCTCGCTGTAAAGTCAGGGCCAACATGGCCATTTCGACGGGCTTGGTAATGAAGTCGTACGCGCCAGTTCGAATCGCCTGGACCGCGGTTTCCAGGCTGCCAACAGCAGTCATCACGACGACAGGGATATCAGGCCGGTTCGCCACGATCCGTTCACACAATTGGATTCCGTCGACGTCAGGCATTTTTAGATCGGTCAAGACGACGTCGAAGTGCTGGTCCTTCAACGCGGCGAACGCGTCTTCAGCAGCAGTGAACCACGTCGTCTCGAACTCGCGCGAGTTCAAGTCGGCTTCCAGCAGTTCGCACATGCTCTGTTCGTCGTCAACAATCAAGATGCGGGCGGTCATGCATCAATCTCCAGCGGTAAGTAGACCGTGAAGCAGCTTCCCTTGTCGATCTCGCTCTGTACGTCGATCCAGCCACCATGTTCCTGGACAATACCGTAGGCGATCGAGAGCCCCAGACCAGTACCTTCACCGACCTCCTTGGTGGTAAAAAACGGCTCAAATAGTTGTTCCAAATCTTCCTCGGCAATCCCAAGCCCATTGTCGCGAATCGGGTCGAGCCAGCTTTCGTTTGATCAGGTGTTGTGTTTTCATGCCGCTAGGATAGGCGGCGTAAGTGGCTATGTCCAGTGGTTTTTATGGGTAAAGGGCAGAGCTAGCCCAGGAAGTGGGTACTGAATCCCGATGGATGCAAGCCGGTAGCTTTTATCATGGACGGTCAGGAATCGCTCTGGAATGCGGCTCAAACGTTTCTTCCGGATGTCGCCATCATTGAAATTCTGGATCTGCTGCATGCTTGCATTTACGTCTGGAAGGCGGCACATCTGTTTTTCAAAAAGAAAAGCAAAGCCGCGTCACGTTTCGCCAAGGAGAACATTTTACGCATTTTACGAGGCGAGGTGGATCGGGTTATCCGAGGACTACGATGGAAAGGCACCCATGAGAAGTTATCCAAGAAACGTCTTGAAGACCTGGAAAAGATCTGTGGCTACTTTGAGAACAACCGTCATCGAATGGCTTACGACGAATACTTGGAAGCGGGTTATCCGATCGCCTCTGGCGTTATAGAAGGGGCTCGTCGACAGGTTGTCAAAGATCGTATGGAACGTTCCGGAATGCGTTCTTATACTCGATGGAGCACATGCCATGCTGGGCCTTCGCTGTATCTACTTGGTGGTTCCTGGGAGTCGTGCCACTCGTTTCTGGATCAAACGAGAAACTGAGCGTCTTTATTCAGGATATGCTGCAAATGATGATGCCTATGAATGCCTTCAGGTGGCTTAATCTGGCGCGGGAGACGGGTTACACCCATCGGGCGCTCAAGGCGGTGCTGGATACCATGCGCCGCGGCCTTTGCATAAAAAGCCGCTACCTCGATTCCATCCAACAGGAGCGATTTAAGAGTCAAAGCTATCAGTATTTGAAAGAACCCTGGGCTTTCACTGAAGACGAATATTTGCAATCGGCTTGTACTTTGCTGCTGGGTAGTAAACCCAAGCGCCAGAACAATGATTTTAGTCTGGTCACCGCATCCAGCCGCTCAGCGCTGGGGCTCGCCCTCAAACGCCAGGAGATCTGGCGCGATGATTTTCATCTCTTACCCAAAATTAACGACAAAAGCTACCCGGATTTAATTCTGAGCCTCATGCAGGTATTGGAGGCCTACGGATTGGTAGAATCCCTAGACGATGACGGCGGTGTTAAAGGCTACCAGTTGTTGGGTGAGTTCTTGCAGTGGAAAGCTGTCGACGAAAAACCTGAGCCGGATCCGACCAATCCTTACAATTCCGACAACGAATACTTCCGCACGCTATATACCACCATTGCGGGAACTACTCGGGCAAGGCGAACGCGCGCTGTTTGATCTCCAAGCCAGGGAGCATACTGCCCAGGTTGAGATAAAAGACCGCGAAGAACGGGAAAAATTATTCCGCAGCGCCGAGCTCAAAACGCTGTTCTGTTCGCCCACCATGGAATTGGGCGTTGATATCGCCTCGTTGAATACCGTTTACCTGCGCAATGTTCCGCCGACGCCGCGCGAACTATGCGCAGCGCTCGGGACGGGCCGGACGTTCTGGGCAACCCGCTTTGGTCTTTACCTATTGCGCGGCGCTGAGTCCCCACGACCAATATTTTTTCAGCGATCCGGCGCGTATGGTTCATGGCCACGTGAGTCCACCGACCCTGGATCTTGCGAATCAGGACCTGGTCGCCAGTCATCTGCAGGCGGTGTGGTTAAACGAAACCGGCAAAGCCTTACCGAAAACGGTAAACGACATGCTGGATATGAACCAGCCCGACGCCATGCCTTTGCTGGAAGCGTTTGCCCAACCAATGGATTCGGACGAGGTGCGCCACAGGACCGCCCGGCGTGGTTTAAATTTACTCAGAATGTTAGAGGACGAATTAAAGCCGGCACAAGGTGTCTGGCTGCCGTCGGATGTGAGCCTAGAGCAGGCTTATACGGACTGGCTGGAGGGCAAAGTCAAAGACGCTTTTAGAAACTTTGAAAAAAGCGCTCAGACGCTGGCGCGATCTGTATAGGTCAACTCACGAGCAGCTACAAAAGGCCCATCAAATCATCTCCAATCCAGCGGCGGTCGAACGGGACAGACAAGCGGCGGATCGCCGCTACAGCGAAGCGAAAACTCAAATCAATCTGTTGCTCAACGCCCACAGCGAAATGAGTTCGGATTTTTCTACCTATCGTTACTTAGCCAGTCAGGGCTTTTTGCCGGGTTATAACTTCCCACGTTTGCCGCTGTTAGCGTATATCCAGGGGCGGAGAGGCAACGTAGGCCGCGACAGTTTTCTGGCCCGGCCACGTTTCCTGGCGATTTCAGAATTTGGCCCGCCTTAGCCTGATTTATCACGAAGGCAGTCAGTACTGGCCGACATCAAGCACGTGTTCCGTACCCAGCACCCGGTCATGATCTACCCCGCCTTGGGAACCGGCGCCTGGGAAGCGGCCTTGGCCAACACATGAGTCCCGCCCGGTGTTGATGTGGACCGGGCACTTCGCCTTTCTGTGGCAAAGGCTGGCCACGCGACTGGGGCTCAAGACCGAGGTGATCGCGCTGCCCGGACTGGACGACGCCGGCATCCCCTTGAGCTGGCGCCATGGCGTGCAGGCCGACCTGATCGAGCAGCGCCTCAGGGCCGATGGCGCTCACGCCATCAAGGCCGTGTGTGTGGTGCACAACGAGACTTCGACCGGAGTGACGAGCGACATCCCGGCCGTGCGCCGCGCCATCGACGCTGCCAAGCACCCGGCACTGCTGCTGGTTGACACGATCTCCGGGCTGGCATCGGCCGACTACCGGCATGACGAATGGGGCGTGGACGTGTCGATCAGCGGATCGCAAAAAGGGCTGATGCTGCCGCCGGGCATCAGCTTCAATGCCTTGTCGCCGAAGGCCATCCGAGCCAGCAAGTCTTGCACCTCGCCAGCAAGACCAACGGAACCAGGCGCCGCCACAAC
>CAWJNN010000055.1:0-12025 GCA_963844115.1 uncultured Planctomycetales bacterium
CGATGGGCCGACTTATCATGCTGCGTCCCGAACAAGTCATTGGTAGGGAGTGTGTCCGCTTGGCGAAACAATCCTTATCCCCCGGTGGGTGGGAGCGCTCTTCGAACTCGCCCGGCCAAAGCCTTTAACAGACACAGCCAATGACGAGTTAAATACCGCTAAATACGGGGTTTATGTTGTCCGTCCAGACGGAACCAGAATGCTTGAGATTGACAAAGTCAGTATAGGGCAAATATTATGGATGTCAAGGTCCAGATATCTTGAATATCGGCGATTTAGCCGGTATTGGCCAACGTCTCTTCCTCGGCCCAAAAGGACCACACGCGGGGGGTGTAGGAGACACCCAACAGGGCAGTTCACTCGCACTGGCCACACCAAAAAAAGGACGAAACGGTTATGCACGACAACCAGCTGCACGACAACTCGCACGATATGCAGGATGAGCACCAACACCTGCGCGAGATTCTACAGGTGATTGAGACGGCGCTGGCCCAGCGCCAAACGAGGCCGCCGATCTTGGCAGCGTTCTTTGACGACTTTCGTCGCCACGTCCTGTCTCATTTTGAACACGAGGAGTCGGATGGCTATTTCGATGAAGTCGTCACGGTTGCGCCGCGGCTCAACGGGTGGGTCGACGAGCTGCGCGCACAGCATGACCAATTCCGTGTACTGCTGGAGGCCATGTGCCGGGTTGCCCAACAGGGAGATGATTCATCAACCTGGTGGGGCCAACTGGATTCCTGCTTCCGCGAGTTCACCATAGCGTTCCTTGCCCACGAACATGCGGAAAACCGTCTTTTCCAGGAAGCATACGGCCGCGATATCGGCGCAGAAGACTAACAGCATCCGAGTGAGACCGTGACAAGGTTGAACAATCACTCCCGACATGTCGCCGTGATTGGCGGCGGCATTACCGGACTAGCGGCCGCTCACCGTGTGCTGGAGCTTGACCCGTCGATCCGGGTCACCCTGCTGGAAGCCAGCAGCCGCCTGGGAGGAGTCCTGGAAACCGTACAGCGTGACGGTTTCACGGTCGAGCAAAGCGCGGACAACTTCATTACCAATGTTCCCTGGGCAATCGACTTGTGCCGACGTCTCGGCCTGACTGATCAACTCCAACCAACCAGCGACCGACACCGCCGCGCATTTGTCGTTTTTCGCGGCCGGCTTGAGCCCATTCCGGAGGGCTTCCTGATCATGGCGCCCAGCCGCGTCGGGCCGGTGCTCAGGACACCTATCTTAAGCCCCCTGGGCAAACTTCGATTGCTTGGCGAACTCTTCGTACCCGCCAGAAAAAATGTTGGCGACGAAAGCCTCGCTTCATTTGTTTCGCGACGCCTGGGACGTGAAACATACCAGCGCCTGGTGCAGCCACTGGTCGGCGGTATCTACACCGCCGACCCGGAAAAGCTAAGCGTCGAAGCCACGATGCCGCGCTTTGTGGAAATGGAGCGCACACACGGCAGTCTGATACGCGCTGCCTGGCGGCAAGCAAAGGCTCGCGACAAGACACAAAACGGTGCCGGCGCCCGCTACAGCATGTTCATGGCGCTGCACGGCGGCATGTCGAGCCTGGTCGACGCTTTGGCGGCGCGCTTGCCCAGTGACAGCCTGTTGTTGAACACATCCGTCAGCACGATTAAACAAGAACCCGCTGGCGGCTGGTCGTTGCACGTGGCTGGCGATTCGTTGGAGCGACTGGCCGTCGACGCGGTGATCGTGGCAACGCCGGCTCACCCATCAGCACGACTGCTATCCGAGCTGGACGGCGACCTGGCGCGTCACTTGCGGCAAATTCAATACGCATCGTGCGCAGGTCGTCTCCCTGGGCTACCGTCGAGAACAAATCGGCCATCCGCTGGACGGTTTTGGTTTTGTGACGCCCTCGATCGAACGACGCCAGATTCTGTCCGGCAGTTTTTCCAGCGTGAAGTACCCTGGGCGTGCGCCGGACGGCTGTGAACTGTTGCGAGTATTTATCGGCGGCGCTTGTCAGCCGGAGCTGGTGGACTTGCCTGACGATCGATTGCTTGAGACCGCCAAGCAGGAGATTGCCTCGCTGCTGTCGGTTACCGGCGACGTCCTATTTCAAGACATTCGCCGCTGGCGGTCCACGATGCCGCAATACCACGTGGGACATGTTCGGCTGGTCGCCAAGCTGCAAGCCCAGGCCGAACGATTCCCAGGGCTAAAGTTGGCCGGCAATGCGTACTCCGGCGTGGGAGTCCCCCATTGCATCCACAGTGGCGAACAGGCCGCGGAGGCGATTGTCACGATCCCAACGGAGAAGCCGGCTTACTCGACATGTTGAATAGTATTCATTGCATTCGGACCGATTTGAAAAAGGAGATTGACCATGCCCAGCTATTTGTCGTTAGTGAATTTCACGGACCAGGGACTCCGCGACGTCAAGGACTCAGTACAACGTGCCGCGGGATTCCGCTCAGCCGTGGAAACGGCCGGCGGAACCGTACGAGAAGTGTACTGGGCGATTGGAGAAGCAGACGGCGCCATTATTTTTGACGCGCCTGACGAAGAGACTGCTGTTGGTTTGCTGTTGCATCTGACTCACAACGGCTTCGTCCGCACGCGGACGATGCGCGTGTTCGGTGCCGAAGAATTTGAGAAAATCGCGGCGAAGGCGTGAATGGCGGCCGGCAATTGCGCGGCACCTGGGGGCTCACCGTTCGTGCCTCGCAGTTCGACCCCCTGCCACTCGGGCGCTCGCGGCTTGGGTACGTGCTGACACACGCGACTAGCCGCATTCGGGATGGGTGCAGCCGTCGTCGCCCTTGCCGATTATCGCATCCGACGGCAAGCGAGGTCGGACATGCGGCCGAAAATGTTGTCAAGCGCGCGCCTGTGCGGTACTCGTCGTTCCGCCCGCGAAGGACCATCCATGGATGCACGAAGGAAATCTAATATCCTATTTCCCGGCACTCTGCTGCTGTAGTGACCCGGCCGCGCGAGGGTCCGCTTTCGCTACGGATACCACTTGGTTCTGGATCCGAAGGATTTAGAATGAATTGCACTGCTTTGGCAAGTGGGATCCGGGACACGTGGCCCCTTACGGTACAGCTTCCGCACAGTAGACCATCCTCTCTGATGGCGCAGGGTTCAGACGGAGATCTTTTGATGAGTAATGTCGATTACGACGAACTGCTTAAATCGGTTTTTTCGGAAATTCGTCCCGTAGGCGAAGTGATGTCACGAAACCTGGTAGTGGTCCACGCGGATGACCCCGCGATTGACGCCGCCCTGCTTTTGGTCGAGCGCAAGATCAGTGGCTTGCCGGTCGTCGACGACGACATGATCCTGGTTGGTATCATCACGGAAAAGGACGTGCTGAAGCTGTTGATCGAAGTCGATCCCGACAAGCTCGTTCGGGATTACATGACAAGCGACGTCAAGTCTTTCGATGAGTCAAAGAGTGTCGTCGATATTTGTGCCCACCTGTTTCTCAACGACATCAAGAGAGTGCCCATCGTAAAGGACAGCAAACTGGTCGGCGTCGTTAGCCGTCGGGACGTCATCAGGGAAATCCTGAGACTTCGCGGGCAAGCATAACGGCAATTGCGGGTGCTAACTCGCTGTGGGCATTCGGTCAAACTACATTCAGTCGGGCTCGGTTATGAAGTAAGCAGCTTGGCTATCTGGCGGGCCAACGACCGAGGAACGACGCTTGCAGATCGGGAGAGGATTTTGTTGAACACACCGGGAATCACGATCGTTTTGTTTCGCCGAAATCCTCGATAGCCGGCCCGTGCAACGCTGGTCGCGCCCATCGTACCCATGCGAAAGAGTCGTGTGTGTGCCATGCGTGCGTTTTTAGCGAAGCCTGTCGCGGTGGGACCCGGACACAAACAGGAAACGCGGACGCCTGTGCCGCGAGTTTCTTCAGCGATCGCTTCGGTCAAGGAAAGGACGTAGGCTTTGGTCGCAAAATAGACGGCCATGTTGGGGCCGGCTTGAAATGCGGCGGTCGAAGCCACGTTCAAAAGCCCGCCACGGCGCGCTCGATCATGCCTGGCAAGAAGAGTCGCACCAGATGCGTCAGCGCAGTGACGTTTACCTGGACGCAGTCGAGCTGGCGGTCCAGATCCAATTCGGCCAGGGGCCCTACCGTGCCAAAGCCCGCGCTGTTGACCAACACGTCCACCGTGCATTTTTCCGATTGCAATTGATCAAATAAGCTCTGCGGCGCGTGCGGCTCGGTAAGATCTTTACCAATCACGCGGACGTCAATTGGGAATTGACCTCGCAATTCTGTCGCCAGTCTTTCAAGCGTGCTCTTTCTGCGAGCCACCAGCACGACGTGCGAGCCTCCCTCGGCAAACACTTTGGCCAATTCGAGACCGATTCCCGAGGAGGCGCCTGTAATCAGTGCAGTCTCCGAAGGCACGGGATAAACGAACTTGTTTTTGCGAAACGACCGCGGGTGGCGTTTGTGCAAGGGATGCGGCGCGTCGGTCATGTGGTGTGTCGCTTGCGACATCGGCTTGGCCAAATCAGGCGATCGTGCCGTGGTCCAGGCAGATGTTGTGATAATTCATATTGGCCTGGTAGGCGAATTCCATGGCCGCCCAGCTGCCCGTAACGTCCAGAGTTCGTTTCGCCTTGGCCTTCAGGACAGGCAGTGAATAGATTTGCTGGACGCACTCGTGGATAACACTCCTCAACTCGTCCCGCTCGCAATCTTTGGGCTGATGAACCAGGTCTGTCAGGTCGTAACGAGACCAGTCTCGGGGGAAATCCGTGAACAGCAAACGCCCCTCTTGCTCCAGACGCCGAAACAACTGCGTTCCTGGAAGCGGAGTCATGATGGTCGTCTGCATGACGTCCACGCTGCTGTTGATCATGAAATCGGTGCGTCGTCGCAGTTTGGCCGGCGTATCGCCGTCCATACCGAAAATGAAGGCGCCCAGGACGGCAATGCCCGCCTGGTGAATGCGGTCGAATGTCTGAGCGTACGACGACACTCCGCGCTTCAAGTTGAGCCGCTTGTTGACTTCGGTCAGGGCATCGACGTCCTCGGCTTCGATTCCCAAAAAGATCATCCGGCAGCCTGCCCGTGAGGCCCAGTCAAGCACCTCCGGATCGTCGGCGACATTGACCGAAGCCTGACAGAACCAGCGCTTTTCAATGCCTCGTTCGACCATTCCCTGAAAAATCGCCAGGGCCTGCGCGGCATTCGGAACCATATCCAATGATGTTGTCGTCGACGAAGAATAGCAGATCGTCCGGGATTGTCTCCAACTCGTCCAGCACTTGAGCCGCCGGACGACGACGGTATCGGCGACCGTTGTAGGCGGTGACGGAGCAAAAGTCGCAGTCCATGGGACATCCGCGCGACGTTTGAACCGAGGCGAACATGTAATCGCGGTCATAGATATCGCGGCGTGGTGAAGGTAGTTGTGATGGATCTAACCATTCACCTTGGTATGTAGGACGGAGTTGGTTCTGGACAGCGTCGGTAAGCACCTGCTCCCATACCGATTCCGCCTCGCCGATCACGACCGCATCAGCGAACCGTAACGCCTCGTCGGTACACGTCGAGGCATGGATTCCTCCCATCACGACCGGGACACCGCGGGATCGACAAATGTCAGCGATTTCGTAGGCCCGGTTGGCGGCGGAGGTGAACGCCGTAATGCCCACGAGGTCCGCATCGCGATAGGCAAACGGTGCCGAGTTCTCGTCGACCAATTCCACATCCCAAGATTCCGGAGTCAGTCCGGCGACAATGCCCAGTCCCAGCGGCGGGAAACGGGAACTCTGATTGACCGAAAACCCCGAGCGTACGGTATTGACCGGGTTGACCAGGACCAGCCTGTTCTTGGCGACCATATTAAGCGTCCACCGCGCGGTGCTTGTATACATGATGATTTCACCGCGAATACTGGACCGACGTTCGGGCGAACACAAATTCGCAGATTACGTTGATTCAGGAGAGCTATCTTGGACGCTCGTACTGCACGTCGCGGCAGAGAACTCGCAAAGACGTCCGGCGGAATTAATTTGCAGACCCGCATCTAATTCGCCCGTAGCTAATTCCCCCCCCCCCCCGTAGCATATTATGGATATCTAGACCTTGACATCTATAATAGTATGGAATGGAAATACCCCTGTCAATGGGAAGGGTGGCGCCGGCTTTCAGCCTGTAGCAATCAAGGCGGGTCGAAGATCCGGTGACCAGACGCTTTTCCCTGACGATGATCAGCACGCGATTGCCCAGAACCACCCCCCGTTCGGCACACCCCTCCATCGTGTCGACACGCGTGCTCGGAATTCAATTGCCATCATTCCAAATGAAATTCGGTTTCAAGACACATGCACGTAACCAAGGAGAATCACAAAATGAAATGGTTCGTCACGACAGTAGCTTGCTGCTTGTTGACTGTAGCCACCAGTAATTTTCCGGCGCAAAGTCAAACTGTTTTCAAGAAAGCACTGCAGCAAAAGTACGGTTTCAAGTCCGTGTCGTGCAATGCCTGCCACCAGAAGGGCAAGGATGCGGACGGCAAGAGCCTCAGTAAGGAGCATCGCAACGAGTTCGGCGAGGCACTTCACGGGTTGCTGGCTGAAAAGAACGCATCACAGCGCATCAAGGACGCCAAGAAAGCGGGTGCCGACGCGCAAGAAAATGAACGCGGAGGTGACCGTAGAGTTCTTGGAGGCCTTGACCGACGTGGAGAAGATGGAATCTCCGGACGGACCCAGTTGGGGTGAGCTCCTGCGCGATGGAAAAATGGAAGGCGTGAAAGTGAAGGAGTGAAACAGCCAGATATATCGCCTCCCGATGCGACGACCCCTGGCCTGCCCGCTCCATGCCCCTCCGCCCTACGATGAGGATTCGCAAGATGCCAATTGTCGAGTGTACTGATTACATCGTGCCCCAAACCGTCACCGCGGCGCCGACCATCACCGAAGGTGGTGGGAACGGTTCTGGGGGGGACGACGAACCTATCGCGCCAGCCGGTACGCTAAGTGATAAATTCATCATGCTCACAGCGATCATCGCGCCCTTCGTCGGACTTGTCGTGGCGATGGCCCTGCTAGGGCGCTACGGCTGGATGGGGTGGCTTTATCTCGGCTTGTTTCTGGGCGGGTGGACGCTCACCGGACGGGGAGTCACGATCGGCTTCCATCGGCTGCTAACTCACTACTCGTTTGAAACCTACCGACCTCTGCGTGCCATGTGGATGATCTTGGGTGCGTTATCCGTCGAGGGGTCGCCATTGGTCTGGTGCGCAGTCCATCGCAAGCATCACGAAAAATCGGACCACCGCGGCGATCCTCATTCGCCTCATCTGCACGGCGAAGGTCTCTGGAACAGCCTGAAGGGCTTCTGGTTCTCCCATGCCGGCTGGCTGCTGACCGGACATTGGTCCTACCCGAATTTACAGCGCTACGTTCCAGACCTTTTGCGAGACAAACTTCTCGTGGGTATCGATCGAGTGTACTACGTTTGGGTGATTCTCAGTCTCGCCATTCCAACGGCCATTGGCGGACTGGGCACCTTCAGTTGGTACGGCGCGCTGTTAGGGTTGTTATGGGGAGGTCTGGTGAGGATTTGCATTGGCCATCACATCACCTGGAGCGTCAATTCGGTCTGCCACATGTTTGGCCGCCGCGAATTTCGCACCACGGACCGATCCACCAACAATCTGATTGTGGGAGTGCTGGCCTGGGGGGAGGGATGGCACAACAACCACCACGCGTTTCCGACTTCCGCACGTCATGGGTTGGCCTGGTGGCAGTTGGATCCCAGTTGGCTGCTCATCAGGCTAATGGAAAAACTCGGTCTGGTCTGGGACGTCCGCGTTCCGTCCACGGCGGCGATGGCAGCCAAGCGGCTGCTAAAATAGCAAGACCCACACGACTACGCTGCGAAGTGTTTACGCTAAGAAAGTTCGCGTCCGCCAATTCTTCGTTGATGCGAAACGCGTATGCGGCTGTCCATTCGGGGCGAAGACTTGTGTAAAACAACAAAGGCTTACGCCCCAGGCTATTGGCCCTCGTCCCTACGGGACTGCATACCCGCAACTTCACAACTTGCGCTTCGGGTTGGTTTTGAAACGCCCTACGAGTTGCTGTCGCCGTGCGAGCAGCCGTGGCCGCACTGGCTGGCGCTGGCTACGGGTTGTACGCCGAATCGCTCTGCCAACTCGTTAGCCAGGTTCACGTAGCGCTGGTGTGTTTCCGGGCCGAGATCGTCGTGTTCCACTTTTTCGAACGATTCGACCAGCTGCTGCTGATCGGGCTCGCTGAGCGCTTGGTTCGCCATGGGAAACAGGCAATGATCTTCCTTGTGGATGTGCTCGCGCAACAGAGCCACAAAACCTCGGGCAGGTTCAATGAAAGCATTGCGCGCGGCTTCGGCGTCTGCGGCTGATATGCTCAGCGCATCCGCCATCAATTGCACGAAGCGCCGGCCTTGCTCGTGTTCGTCAAGCATCACGCCCGTGGGTCCCTGTTCACGTGAGAAACCTTTGCTCTCCATCAGTGGGAACAGGAGGTCTTCCTCCTTGCCGTGATGACAGCGATCGGCAAAGTTGCGGAAGAAGTCGAGTGCCTGCTCGGCCGATCTTACATCGAGATCCTGCCCCTGCCCTTCGGCACATTGATCGGCCATCTTCTCCAGGCACGCCAAGACCTGTTCGATCACGCGATGCTCCTGCATCAAAATCTCGGTGGGTTGCATCTGACTTTCCTCCGATTACGAATTTACGAGTTCAGGTCTTTCTTGCACGCGGTGTGACGGAAAGCTGCACGACGGGCTGCGTTTCGCACAGCGGCGTCACGGAACCCTTCTCACTGAGCAGTTCGGCAATCGTCGTTATCCGAAATGCCTGCTCGGCGTTTTCCATGGCATTGTCGAGCCGGCTGTGAAGCGGACACAGATTCGTTCCGTGCGTACTGAGCCCCAAAGGACACTCGCGTATCCGTTGGAAGGGTTCCACCACATCAACGACATCCCAAATCGTCAGCGCGTCCGGCTGTTTGGTCAGGACAAAGCCGCCGTGCAGGCCGCGCTGAGATTGCACCAGTCCTCCGCGAACCAGCACCTGCATCAGTTTGGATAAATAGGGTCCCGGGACCTGCGTCAGTTCCGAAATTCTTTGCGACGTGCACGCTTTCCCCTGGTTTTGGGCCAACGTGACGATGGCTCGTAATGCGTATTCAACTGTCTGGGAGATCATGCCTTTGCCCACAAAGGGATTAGTCAAAAGGCCGAAACAGGACCTTGACGTCCTTTATATCGTACTCTAGATTTTTCGTAAATACAGATAATAGGATGTATTTATCTTCTTTGATGTAAGTCGTTACTCATAAAAGATTATACAATAACAGGATATTTTGGTCTTGTTATCCGATTAAAGAATTGATAGATTGCGTGCGAGCACTGATTTGAGCGAGGAAATCATGGTGAGGACTTCCCATAGACCGCCCGTTTTTGGACCGCTCGGTGGCGGCTCGGCACGCCCGCTGGTCCTCTTATTGGCACTTCTGTTCAGCACCGCCGCTGCAAGGCCTGCGTCCGCTCAAGATACCCCCGATTACTTCCGGCAGAACTGTGCCAGCTGCCATACCGTCGGCGGCGGGCGTCTCACCGGCCCGGATCTGAAGGATGTCACCCAGCGCCAGCCGGATCGCGAGTGGTTGATCAAGTTCATGATGAACCCCGCTCCCGTTCTGGCCAGCAGCGACCCCTACGCCAAAAAAATTCTGGAAGAATCACGCAGAGTCCCCATGCCGACGCTGCCGGGCATGACGCGGGAGCGCGCGGAAAAACTGCTGGAGCTGATCGAAGCGGAATCGAAGCTTGAGGAGTCCCAGTTCAAGGGGCTGCAAATTTCCACCGAGCCTTTTACCCAGGCGGATCGCGTTCGCGGACGCGAAATCTTTCTGGGACTGCAACCGCTGACGATGGGTGGCACCGCCTGTATTTCCTGCCACAGCATGCACGATATCAGCGCGCTCGGTGGCGGACGGCTCGGTCCAGACCTGACAAACATCTACGAGAAATATGAAAACCGTGTCGCGTTGAGCGCTTGGCTTGTCGCGCCCGGCACCGAGACGATGCAGCCCATCTTTAAGGATCACGCGCTGCAGGCGGACGAGATTCACGCACTGGTGGCGTACTTTGAATCGACCGCCGCCGAGCAGCCTGCCAATGCCTCGGTCAGCCGCGTGGCGTTCCTGCTGACGGGCCTGGCCGGCGCGACCCTGTTTGTTTTTCTGTTCGACGTCATCTGGAAGCGACGATTTCACGCGGTGCGACGGCCACTGGTCGAGGCGCTGCAAATCACGAGGTAAATCATGAGTGCGTTGGATGCCATTGGCTGGATTCGTGACGAAATCGATCCGCAAGGTCGGCAGTGGGAAGAGTTCTATCGCAATCGCTGGCAGCACGACAAAGTCGTGCGCAGCACGCACGGCGTGAATTGCACGGGCGGCTGCACTTGGAATATCCACGTCAAGGACGGCATCGTCACCTGGGAGATGCAGGGGCTCGATTACCCGCTGCTGGAAGCGGGCCTGCCGCCGTACGAACCACGCGGCTGCCAGCGCGGCATCTCGTACAGCTGGTATCTCTACAGTCCGCTGCGGGTCAAGTATCCGTACATTCGCGGCGCGCTGCTCGACCTGTGGCGCAGAGCGCGGGCCGATCATGAGGATCCGGTCGATGCCTGGAAGAGCCTGGTGGAAAACCCCGAAGCTCGGCAGCGCTGGCAACAGGCGCGCGGCAAGGGCGGACTGCGACGAGCCGACTGGGACACGGTGCTGGAGATCATCGCCGCCTCGATGGTGCACACGATCAAGAAGCACGGTCCCGATCGCATCGCCGGTTTCTCGCCGATTCCCGCCATGTCGATGATCAGCTATGCCTCGGGCGCGCGACTGATGCAGTTGATCGGCGGCATCTCGCTCTCCTTTTACGACTGGTACTGCGACCTGCCGACCGCTTCGCCGGAAACCTGGGGCGAGCAGACCGACGTGCAGGAAAGTGCCGACTGGTATCACGCCAAGATGCTGGTGTCGATGGGTGCCAACATCGGCATGACGCGCACACCCGACTGTCACTTCCTGGCCGAAGGCCGACACAACGGCACCAAGCTGTGGGTCTTTTCGCCCGACTTCAGCCAGGTCGCCAAGTACGCCGACGAATGGGTGGCGGTGAACACCGGTCAGGACGGTGCCTGGTGGATGGCCGTCAATCACGTGCTGCTGACCGAATTCCACCATCAAAAGAAGACGACGTACTTCCTGGACTACACCACGCAAGTACACCGATGCTCCGTACCTCGTGGAACTCAAGAAAGGCGAAAGACGGCCTGGTTCGTCCCGGACAGCTGCTGCGCGCCGGTCGGCTGACGCCGTACACGGACGAGGAAAATGGCGAGTGGAAGTTCCTGATGTGGGACGAGACAGCGAAAGCTCCCAAGATGCCGATGGGCAGCAGCGGCTTCCGCTGGGGAAAGAAAGGGCAAATGGAATCTGCTGCTGAAGGACGGTAAAGACGGCAGCGAAATCCACCCGCAGCTCAGCTTCCTCGACGACAGCGACGCGGTCGTGCAAGTCGAGCTGGACGATTTCGGCGCCGGCAGCGTATGCACGCGCGGCGTTCCCGTCAAGACGCATAACCACCGCCGACGGCGAGAAAGTACAGGTCACCACGGTCTACGACCTGCTGATGGCTCAGTACGGCGTGAACCGAGGCCTGGCAGGCGAGTATCCCGACAGACTACGACGACGAGAACGCACCCTACACGCCCGCCTGGAGCGAAAAGTACACCGGCATCGGCCGCGACGTTTTGATTCGGTTCGCTCGCGAATGGGGCACGACGGCCGAGCACACCAAGGCAAGTGCACGATTCTGATTGGTGCCGGCATCAATCACTGGTACCACGCCAACTTGATGTATCGCGCCGGCATTCACGCGCTAATGTTCTGCGGTTGCGTGGGCGTGAACGGCGGCGGCCTGGCCCACTACGTCGGTCAGGAAAAACTGGCACCGATG
>CAWJNN010000056.1:0-44508 GCA_963844115.1 uncultured Planctomycetales bacterium
CAGAGCCGATGCGTTGGACGGCATTCAAGAGATCATGGTGATGGTGAGTGCTCGGCCCTGTTGTTCCTGTTGCAACGCGAGCTTATGGGTCACCGGCCATCTGAGACCCGATAACTCCAGGCATTTTTCCTCCTCTGCCGGAGGATCGACCACGCGACCGCCTGGCGCCTGCGCGGTGGCTGGTCCGTCCGGATGACCGCACGCGTTGCGGCCAACCGCGTGTGGCAGATGGGTTTTGGCAAAGGCCTGGTGCGCACGTGGGAGGATTTTGGTAGTCAAGGCAAACGAATTGCTGGATTGGCTGGCGGATGATTTTATGAATCATGGCTGGGACTTGAAGCGACTGATCAAGAAGGTGGTCACGTCGGCAGCCTATCGGAACAATCGCTCGCCTCTCCCGCAACTCTTGCATGCGATCCCGAAAATGTGTTGCTGTGCGGCTCACGGTATCGCCTGTCGGCAGAGATGCTGCGGGATACGCCTGGCGGTTAGCGGCGGATTGGTTAATCAGGTGGTGGATCGCCAACCAGACCGTATGAGTCGCCGAATCGTTCAAGCCGGTCAAGGTGGACGAAGGAAACGGTCTCTATCGGCGAAGCCTCTATACGTTCTGGAAGCGGACCGCCCCGGCGCCGTGACGGCATGGCGCTGGACGCCTCGAACGTGACGTTTGTTCCGTTCGACGCGGAGCACATTGTCTCCATTGAGCTTCGTACTGTTAAACGATCCGCAGTTTGTCGAGGCCGCCAGATTGTTGGGGCAAAAGATGCTGCGAAAGCATGAGGACGACCAGGAAGCAATAATCGATGAAATATTTCGGCTGTTGACAAATCGTCGGCCTGGCGAAAAGGAACAAACGATTCTGCGACGGCTGTATTCGGATCAGTTGCAATACTTTAACGCCAATCCGAACAAGGCGGAGGAGTATCTGAAGGTAGGTCGCGCGGGATGCGACAAATTTGCCGCGGCCAGGCTTGCGGCGGTAGGTGTATTAGCGGCAGCACTAATGAATTATGATGAATGCGTAATGAAGCGGTAACGCCGCGGGATGTGACGGAGCAAGATAGCCATGAATTCAGTCTGCACCGGAAACGGAATCGTTGCTGGGAATGACCCGGCGAGACCTTGGGCCGTTTCGGCATGGGGTTGGGGGGAATCGCGTTGGCCGATCTGCTGTCGGGCGAAAAGGCTTCGGCGCAGCCGGTGGTGTTCTCGATCGCACTGATTTCGCGCAAGGCCAAGCGTGTGATTTACTGTTCCAGGCTGGCGCGCGTCGCAAATGGATTTGTTCGACTACAAGCCACTGCTAAACGACAAGCACCACGGCACGGAATTACCGGAAGAAGTTAGGCGGGGACAGCGATGGACGATGATGACTGGCAGCCAATCCAGTCTGCCGCTGGTCGGTTCGCCCTTCAAATTCAAGCAGCACGGTAAAAGCGAGCGATTGGGTTAGCGACCTTTTGCGGCATACTGCCAGCATCGCCGATGATTTATGTTTCGTGAAGTCGCTGTTCACGGAAGCGATCAGACCACGGACCGGGTGTGACCTTTCTGCAGACGGTTCGCAGTTCGCGGGTCGCCTAGCATGGCACTTGGCTGGACTACGGGCTGGGTAGCGCGAATCAGATTTGCCGTCGTTCGTCGTATTGGTGACCAAAGGCAAGGGAGGCAACCGCTGGTCTCGCGGCTTCGGGCAACGGTTTCCTGACTTCGAAGCATCAAGGAGTCCAATTTCGCTCCGGAAAAGACCCGGTCTTGTACTTAAACAATCCGGCCGGGATCGATAGAGATCGCAGGCGCCTGGTACTGGATCGTCTGAGGGAATTACACGAACTGCAGCTGCAGCGGACTTCCGATCCGGAACTGGAAACGCGAATTCAACAGTATGAATTGGCCTTTCGCATGCAGCAATCCATCCCCGAAGTGACGGATCTGGCCGACGAGCCACACTACATTTTTCGGGAATATGGCGAGGATGCTCGGAATCCAGGGACGTACGCCGCGAATTGCCTGCTGGCGTACCGCCTGGCCGAACGCGGTGTCCGGTTCATCCAGCTGTACCACCAGGAATGGGATCACCATGGGAATCTTCCCAAAGATATTGCGCGGCAGTGCAAGGAAACTGATCGTGCATCGGCGGCGTTGGTCGGCGACCTGAAACGACGTGGTCTACTGGATGACACTCTTGTGGGTCAGGGGTGGTGAATTTGGTCGCACGAACTACTGTTGCGGCAAGGTGACCGGGAATTCCTTTGGTCGGGATCACCATCCCCGCTGCTTCACAAAGTGGATGGCCGGTGGGGCGGGGTCCGCCCTGGCATGACGTACGGCAAGACCGATGAATATTCCTACAATGTAGTGGAAAACCCGGTTCACGTTCACGATTTTCATGCGACGCTGCTGCAACTGCTAGGGATCGATCACGAACGACTTACCTTCGGATACCAGGGTCGCCACTTCCGTTTGACGGAAGTGGCGACCCTGGTATTTGAAGGTAAGTCGTTCGTGATCGATCCCTAGCAGTTGCAGCAGCGTCGCATGAAAATCGTGAACGTGAACCGGGTTTTCCACTACATTGTAGGAATATTCATCGGTCTTGCCGTACGTCATGCCAGGGCGGACCCCGCCACCGGCCATCCACTTTGTGAAGCAGCGGGGATGGTGATCCCGACCAAAGGAATTCCCGGTCACCTTGCCCTGACAGTAGTTCGTGCGACCAAATTCACCACCCCAGACCACAAGAGTGTCATCCAGTAGACCACGTCGTTTCAGGTCGCCGACCAACGCCGCCGATGCACGATCAGTTTCCTTGCACTGCCGCGCAATATCTTTGGGAAGATTCCCATGGTGATCCCATTCCTGGTGGTACAGCTGGATGAACCGGACACCGCGTTCGGCCAGGCGGTGCGCCAGCAGGCAATTCGCGGCGTACGTCCCTGGATTCCGAGCATCCTCGCCATATTCCCGAAAAATGTAGTCTGGCTCGTCGGCCAGATCCGTCACTTCGGGGATGGATTGCTGCATGCGAAAGGCCAATTCATACTGTTGAATTCGCGTTTCCAGTTCCGGATCGGAAGTCCGCTGCAGCTGCAGTTCGTGTAATTCCCTCAGACGATCCAGTACCAGGTGCCTGCGATCTCTATCGATCCCGGCCGGATTGTTTAAGTACAAGACCGGGTCTTTTCCGGAGCGAAATTGGACTCCTTGATGCTTCGAAGTCAGGAAACCGTTGCCCCAAAGCCGCGAGACCAGCGGTTGCCCTCCTTTGCCTTTGGTCACCAATACAACGAACGACGGCAAATTCTGATTCGCGCTACCCAGCCCGTAGTCCAGCCAGGCGCCGATGCTAGGGCGACCCGCGAACTGCGAACCGGTCTGCAGAAAGGTCACACCCGGTCCGTGGTTAATCGCTTCCGTGAACAGCGACTTCACGAAACATAAATCATCGGCGATGCTGGCAGTATGCGGCAAAAGGTCGCTAACCCAAGCGCCGCTTTTACCGTGCTGCTTGAATTTGAAGGGCGAACCGACCAGCGGCAGACTGGATTGGCTGCCAGTCATCATCGTCAATCGCTGTCCCCGCCTAACTTCTTCCGGTAATTCCGTGCCGTGCTTTTCGTTTAGCAGTGGCTTGTAGTCGAACAAATCCATTTGCGACGGTGCGCCAGCCTGGAACAAGTAAATCACACGCTTGGCCTTGGGCGCGAAATGAGTGCGATCGAGAACACCACCGGCTGCGCGAGCCTTTTCGCCCGACAGCAGATCGGCCAACGCGATTCCCCCCAACCCCATGCCGAAACGGCCCAAGGCTTCTCGCCGGGTCATTCCCAGCAACGATTCGTTTCCGGTGCAGACTGAATTCATGGCTATCTTGCTCGTCACATCCCGCGGCGTTACCGCTTCATTACGCATTCATCATAATTCATTAGTGCTGCCGCTAATACACCTACCGCCGCAAGCCTGGCCGCGGCAATTTTTTCGTCCCATCCCGCGCGACCTACCTTCAGATACTCCTCCGCCTTGTTCGGATTGGCGTTAAAGTATTGCAACTGATCCGAATACAGCCGTCGCAGAATCGTTTGTTCCTTTTCGCCAGGCCGACGACTTGTCAACAGCCGAAATATTTCATCGATTATTGCTTCCTGGTCGTCCTCATGCTTTCGCAGCATCTTTTGCCCCAACAATCTGGCGGCCTCGACAAACTGCGGATCGTTTAACAGTACGAACGCTTGCAATGGAGACGATGTCTGCTCGCGTCGAACGGAACAAACGTCACGGTTCGAGGCGTCCAGCGCCATCATCACCGGCGCCGGGGCGGTCCGCTTCCAGAACGTATAGAGGCTTCGCCGATAGAGACCGTTTCCTTCGTCCACCTTGACCGGCTTGAACGATTCGGCGACTTCATACGGTCTGGTTGGCGATCCACCCACCTGATTAACCAATCCGCCGCTAACCGCCAGGGCGTTATCCCGCAGCATCTCTGCCGACAGGCGATACCGTGGGCCCCGTGCCAGCAACACATTTTCGGGATCGCGCTGCAAGAGTTCGGGAGAGGCGAGCGACTGTTGCCGATAGGCTGCCGACGTGACCACCTTCTTGATCAGTCGCTTCAAGTCCCAGCCATGATTCATAAAATCATCCGCCAGCCAATCCAGCAATTCGGGATGTGTTGGCGGACTGCCTTGACTACCAAAATCCTCCGGCGTGCGCACCAGGCCTTTGCCAAAACACATCTGCCACACGCGGTTGGCCGCAACGCGTGCGGTCAGAGGATGATCCGGACGGACCAGCCACCGCGCCAGCGCCAGGCGGTCGCGTGGTCGATCCTCCGGCAGAGGAGGAAAAATGCCTGGAGTATCGGGTCTCACGGGATCGGCCGGTGCGTCATAAGCTCCGCGTTGCAACAGGAACGACGGCCGAGCACGGGGCAGTTCGCGCATCACCATGATCTCTTGAATGCCGTCCAACGCATCGCTTTTCTGTTGCCGCGCCGTTTGTAACTCGCTGATTCGCTGGCGGAATTCTACGTCGATCGTGGCGAAGTAATAATTAACGAGTCGAGCGGTTTGTGCCGGCGTCAATTCTGGCTTGGGCGTCGCGAGGGCCTTTGCCAGGCTCTGATCGTCGTGCAGCTGCATGATCTCCACCGCCGTCAGCGTTCGATCAAACACTTGAAATTCGTCGATCTTCCCTTTCGTGAATCCGCGATCGCGGTTCCGTTCGCCAATAATGAGACTGTCGCCACCGCCTTCGAAGATTGTTTTCGTCAGGTTGTCACGCACGACGTCACACGCCGCTGGCTGACCATTCACGTAAATCTGCAAACCGTCCGCTCGACTCGAACCGTCGCTGGTAACTGTAACGTGCAGCCACTGGTCTGTTGGAATCGCAGACTCCGTCACGATCCGAAGCGCGTTGCCGGGCCAGAAGTGAATCAATGACCAGCTGAGCTTTCCTTGTTCAATCAGCAGCTGATAGCCACGACTGCCGGCGTCGGTCCAGCCGGCCGTGTGGTGAAATACGACTGCCCGCTGCTTGACGTCCGGCGTGTTCAACCAAAGCCCCACCGTGAACGGCTGGTAGCGGTGGAACCTGGCTTTCTTCACGACGTAGCCGTCGTCACCGGTCAATTCGATCGCCTTGCCAACCTGGCCGGGTACATTTCGGTTTCCGCCAAGATCCGAATGTTCGAAACCCAAATGGACAATCCGTCCGGGGATTTCGGATAACGACGGGCGGTCATCCAGCCAGCGGTGTGCAATCTCTTTCCGCTCGATCGCTGTCCGACGCACTGCCTGCTCGGCAGCCGCCACCCGACGATCGAGATCGTCCAGCCTGGCTTTCGTCACGTCGTCGGCAAGCTGCAGCGTCGGGGTGGGGATGGCATCGGTGTGATACGAGTACAATCCCGCTTCGTCGATGTTGTTGAAAAACGCAAACAGTTGATAGTACTCTTTCTGGCTAATGGGATCGTATTTGTGATCGTGACAGTGCGCGCATTCCAAGGTCAGACCGAGAAAGGCCGTCGCGACAGTATGGTTGCGGTCCGCGACGTATTCGACGCGAAATTCCTCCGGGACGCTGCCGCCTTCGACCTTTTGCGGATGTAACCGATTGAACGTCGTCGCAAGAATCTGTTCGTCCGTCGCGTTGGGCAACAGATCGCCCGCCAGTTGCCACACGATGAACTGATCATACGGCAGGTTTCGGTTAAATGCGCGGATCACCCAGTCGCGCCATGGCCACACGTAACGATCTCGATCGACCTGGTATCCGTAAGTATCCGAATAGCGCGCGGTATCCAACCAGTCGACCGCCATCCGCTCGCCGTATTCCTCTCGATCCAACAGTCGATCAACCAGCCTTTCGTACGCGTCGTCCGACGTGTCACTCAAAAAGGCGTCGATCTCTTCAATGGTCGGCGGCAGGCCGATCAGGTCAAAACTTAATCGGCGGATCAGCCGTTCTCTACCGGCCGGCTCCGACGGCTGGAGCCGCTCGACGTTTAGCCGAGCGAGAATGAACTGGTCGATCTCATTTCGCGTCCAGTCCTGACCGTCTATCCGCGGAACCTCTGGTGCGCGGATCGGCTCGAACGACCAATGGCGCTGATACGGCGATTTCTGTTGGACCCAGCGTCGCAGGACGTCTATTTCGCCTGTGCTGAGCACCAGTTTTGAACCGGCTGGTGGCATTCTTTGGTCAGGGTCGTCGCTGGTAATTCGCGCAGTCAACTCGCTGTCGGCCGGGTTCTCACGTGATAACACGTCAGCAGCCTCTTCTTCGCGATCCAATCGCAAATCAGCTTCGCGAGCTTGCTCGTCAGGACCGTGACACTTGTAACACTTATCTGACAGGATCGGCCGTACATCGCGACCGTAACTTACCGGCTTGTCCACCTCTTTCTGCGCGACAGTTTCTGCGGCTTTCTGCGCGACAGTTTCTGCGGCGATGAAGTCCGCGCAGAAACCGACGGCTGCCACCACGATGATCAATACGACAGCTGGAACTTTCATCATTCAGGCGGGGTCAGAATCCGACGATCGGCGGGGAGGGCAGGGGAGGCGTTTTCAACGGCTGCAACAAAGGCTATGGCAAAGCAACCGTCGACATCCAGTCACGCCACCACGGCTTTTATTATAGACCAAGTCGACAGGACGTTCGACCACGGATCCGTCGCCAGATACCGCACGCGATACCGCTAAGACTTCTAGTAGCTGGTTTCGCAAGAGTTCAGAATAGGGCAGTCTGAATTTCATGCGAATCCAGCTATCTTCGTCTCAACAGGCGACTAGACGATGCCTTCGACATCCCACCCATCCCGATACGTACGTCGAAGCAATGCATTGGCAGCAGCGTGATTCGGGAAACTCATTTTGTCGGCGTCCCATTCCAGTTTCGTGTCCGGAATACGAACCGCGACGGTGCCCAGCAAGACCGCCTCCGTCATGGGTCCGGACGCCTGGAAATTCGCTTCCGTCGGGCCGCCATTGAGGCACGAATCGACAAACTGGGTATAGTGGTCCTGCGCTGGCAATGGGGGCCGAGGAAAGTCCTTGAACTTCTCCGCCGGGAACAGTTCCGGCTCGGAGCCGTGTTGTGCCAACAAGACTCCCTCGGTACCGATAACCAGAGATGACTCGGTCGGATATTCGTCGCGTTCAATCAAGGCACGGATGTCTGGCGGCGAAAAGAATTCTCCATCATGCCATTCGACGATCAACTGGTCTCCCTCCGTCTGATCACTGCCTGGAAACGTCCATGTGATGTGATCGGATTGCGGCCACGTGTCCGCTCGACGAGCCGCGTCGTTCGTCCACGACTCCTGAACTTCAGCGACAACGGACGTCGGTGCCGACAGATTCAGCCCCTTCCAAACCGCACTAAAGATATGGCAGCCGATATCGCCCGACCACCCGGTCCCGAAATCCTGCCAGGCACGCCAGAGGGCGGGATGATAGATCCGACGTGCGAAAGGTCGTTCTGGGGCGGTGCCGATCCATAGGTCCCAATCGAGCGCAGCGGGCACCTCGTCCAGTTCGGACGGTCGCGGCCCCTTTAGCCGATACGTTTCGATGGCCCCCGGCCGATTGGAACATAGATACATGTGCTTCACTTTGCCAATGACGCCATCGCGCAACCATTGGACCGCCCTGCGGTCCCCAACACTGGATGCGGCCTGGGTTCCTAGCTGTGTTACGACACCTGCTTGTTTCGCCGCGGCGGTCATCGCTCGCACTTCAGCGACATCATGGCACATCGGTTTCTGACAATAGACGTGTTTGCCAGCACGGATCGCCGGCAACGCAATCGCGGCGTGCATATGATCAGGCGTACTCACGTTGACGGAATCGATCTTTTCCATCTCTTTGTCGAAAAGTTCTCGCCAATCGGTGTATTTCGTCGCGTTGGGATGTTTTTTTGCAGCCATGGCAAGTTGATTGCGATCGACATCACACAGGGCGACGATTTCAATCTTTGGATGCGGGGAGAGCTGGCTTAGGTCGTGCCCCCCCATACCCCCGACGCCGATACAGGCGTGGGCAAGTTTGTCGTTGGTGGATGCGGCACGGGCTGACCCGCCGAGACTCATGGCCGTCGCGGCCATGGCCGTCGTTTTCAGAAAATCACGACGAGAACCATTTATGCTGTCGGACATGAGACCTGCCTGTTAAGATTAGGCTTCGTTCTAATACACGAATTGCCACGGTTGAAACACGGATCGAACTCGGATCAATCTATCGTAAGAACGTTCAATTCGCTACTCGTTTAAACCGTATTGCAGTCTTGATATCCATGCGTCTGAAACTGAAACGTCCGCCTGCCCCAGTCGTATTCGCCAGGGCGATTGTGCTTTTTATCGTGATCGGAACAATCTCGGTGGCCTTCGCTGACCACCCGCCTGTCCGGGTATTAGTATGGGACGAGCAACAGCCGGAGCAGAAGGAAGCCTATGACGGTTTTCTGGGCGAGGCGATCGCGGCCCATTTGAATTCGTTACCGGAATTCGAAGCGCGACCCGTCAGTCTGTACGACGCGGAACAAGGAGTGCCTGAGGAGCTGCTCGATTTTGCTGAAGTGCTGATCTGGTGGGGACATGTCAAGCATTCCAAGATCGAACCAGCGACCGGGCGGAAGATCGTAGAACGTATCGTGGACGGTCGCCTGTCCCTGATCGCTTTGCACTCGTCACACTGGGCAACGCCCTTTGTCGAAGCGATGAACGAGCGTGCTCGTCAGAACGCGCGGGCACTTCCGAAAGCGGAGGGAGATCATCTGATCATCAGCGAGATTCCGCTGCGGAAACGTTTCTACTTGCCAAAACGGGACGAACCGCTGACGCCACGAATGATCAGCCGTAAATATCCTGACGGCCGGGTGAACGTCGATTTGTATCTGCCGAACTGCTGTTTTCCGGCGTTTCGCTCGGACGGAAAACCGAGTTCGATTCACGTGATGAAGCCGCAACACCCAATCGTCGCCGGCCTACCCGTTCGTTTTGAACTGCCGGAAACGGAAATGTACGACGAGCCGTTTCACATTCCGGAGCCGGACGTTGTGGTACTGGAAGAGCGTTGGTCGACGGGAGAATGGTTTCGCAGTGGTAGCGTTTGGGACCTGGGCGCGGGAAAGGTCTTTTACTTCCGGCCCGGCCACGAGACGTACCCGGTATTCCGCCAGGCGGAACCGTTGAAAATCGTTTCCAATGCCGCGAAGTGGCTGGCACATGAACTTCGGAAGAACGGGAACTAGCGGACTTTCGAGCGGTCGCTTCAGAATCAAAATCCGGGTCTGCGACACGCGGCTCGCCCTCCCGGTTTTTCAGCGCACTCAAATTAATCGATAAAAGTTGCTTCCGCCCAACCCTCCTGCCACGGCGTCTCCGGCGCCGCTTCCAACGTTTCGTCTTCCTTCAACTGCTTTACGTAAATGCTGCCCCAATTCAAGTAGAACGTTGGCAGTGTCGGATCGACTGGTTTCGCTACCACGGGGGGCATCGGATGGACGAGTCTGGTCTTGATCGTCCCTCCGTCCCAGGCAAGCTCCCGCTCCTTATCGCGGCGGTTCAAAGGCGTTAGCTTGCCGCCGGAGACCATCTGCTGCAGGAAAGAAAATGCGTAACCGTGGTACGGCCGATAATCGTAGCCAAATCGTTCCGCACCCTCCGGACATGCGATCGCGATATCCTCTGAAATCGATTTGGACGGCGTTCCGTCTTTGCCGTGCAGGAAATACAGACCTGCCACGTCGTCACCGTATCCTTGTCGCTGCTTGCGGACCCCGGCGCCGATCGCTTGCATGGCCTTGAACACCGTCCTCTGCTGTTCGACTTGCTGATTGTAGGAATCAAATCGCTGACGGTCGAAGCCTTCAGTTTTCGTAACAATGTCGATGGGGATGGTCTTGTTGATCTTGCTCGTGGAAACAACAAGAAAATGACCGGCTGCAAATCACCAGAGCCGTCGCGGTGCAAATAGAACTCCGCTCGACGAACTCCCAGCTTCGTCAGCTGGCCGGTGAGTTGCTGGTATTTCGGATCCTGCTTCTTGTCGTCGGGCACACGACTTTCCAATTCCGCAGCTAACCCTTCGACGTCCAGCGTGACGCTGAGGACGACGTCGCGGCTGCCGTCCAACGTGACTTCCTTATTGCGTCCGCAACCAGCTACCAGAACCACGCTTGCCAGCGCGGCAGGTAGCATGGCCGTTGTCGCAAGCCTGTTCATCATTTTCCTCGTTCCGTTGGATTGTCGGCAACCGTCGGCAACCAATGATCAGATGCGAAAATGGGAGATTTGAATCTCCTCGCCGTAGTCCGCGTAGTCGCCCGCCGCGCGACCCGCTCGAAATTTCCCCCAGTTGATTGGATTGTAACAGGCAGGAGTCTCGTCGCTGACCAACGAGGGTAGGGGAGCGTAGTTGGCGGCGTAGGTCGGGTTAAAGAAAAACGGCGCGCTATAACGTGCTTTCGATGCGCTGGCTAAGACGCGGTGCAGTGGGGCCTGGTAGCGATCGTTGGACCAGACCTGGACGATGTCGCCCAGATTGATGACCAGCGCATTGCGCCGCGGGCTTATCGTGTACCAGCGACCGTCGCGATAGACCTGCAGTCCGGGTTGGTCATCCTGCCACAGCACCGTCACGGCGCCGGCATCGGTATGATGATTAATGCCCAAATGTCCCTTCTCTGGCGACAAGGAAGCATCGCCCTCTGCCGGGTCCTCGCAGACCGGATAGTAGTTCAATCGCAGAAAACTTGTGTGGTCCTCGCCAAACGATTCACGCAAGTGTTCGGCCGGCATGCCGAGATTGACTCCGATGCCGGAGACCAACCGATGAGCGACCTTTGTGCATTCCGAAAAGTAATCGTCGATCGCCGGCTTGAAGTCCGGCAGCGCGGCGGGCCATTGGGGGACGCTGCCGGCCAGTGGCCCATCCTGTTCGGGTGGCCCGACATCAAAGATCTGTTTCCAGTCCTGCGTGTTCTTGGTGAGTTCCTTGTCGTAGAAGCCCCAAGCGTTCTCGGCGGTTCGCAAGATCGTCCGTTTCTCGTCATCCGGAAGTGCAAAGAAGGCGCGCATTTGACGAGCCAGCGATTCAATCGTCGCTGCGGGGATTCCGTGCCCGGTTATCTGAAAGAAACCCCACTGGCGGCAAGCTTCGTCCAGCGTCTCCAATACCTGCCGGTCCTCCGGTAGGTTGCTTACGTCGATGACAGGTACTTGACCAGAATTCATGTTTGTTTCCAGGATAGGCGATAGAACTTATCGTTCCTGCAACTGAGGGCTCGATTTTTACCCGATCCTTAATTCGTGTCAATTCACCGTTCGCTAATACTGGCTGAACGCCCCGCCGATCACCGAACGCTTGTCACCAACTTCTATCTGGTAGGATGAAGTTTGGTGCGACGAATCTTAGTACGATAAAGCCTGGTACGATGAATCGCGGCATCGCAATTCGTAATTGCCCGGTCAGTCGATTCCGACTATGATGGCGACGTTAGATCACGCCTCTCATGCTGGCGAATCGCATGAGAATGATTCCCACCAAAAAATAGTTCCGCGCCAGCCTACGAACTTCACGGGTTCCAACGCCGAAGCTTCCCGATTAATGACGACCATAATGTCGATTCGATCCGAATACAAACAGCGCAAACACTTGGCTCTACTAGCTGCCGGGGTCGTCTTGCTGATCTGCTGGCCATGGCCCGCGGCCCGTGGCGAAGAGACCGAAGCGACGATCGTTAACGATCTGGGTGAATTTCCTCGGAATGTGCTTCGGCAGTACTGCTTGGATTGTCACAGCGGAACGGACCCGGAAGGTGACTTCGATATGGATCCGATTGTTACCGGCAATATCGCATCTCTGCGAAGCGCCGCGTGGCGAAAGATTGCTGTGGCGCTAAAAAACGGACAGATGCCGCCCGGTGATGCGGTCCAGCTCAGCGAAGCCGAGCGACAACAGGCCGTTCGCTCGATCGAAGACCAACTGGCTGTAGAGGATTGCAATGGCGAGCAGGATCCCGGTCGCGTGACCATCAGACGCCTGAACCACCGTGAATACCGCAATACGATCCGTGATCTTTTGGGCGTCGATTTTATCCACAGCGATGATTTTCCCGCCGACGATGTCGGCTACGGTTTTGACAATATCGGCGATGTGCTGTCGGTCGCACCGTTGACTCTGGAGAAATACCTCAAGTCGGCAGAACGGGTCTTGGATCGATCGATCGTTGATCGGGTGGCAGTCGAACCCGCAACTCAGTATTTCGACCCTCAACAGTTAAAGCGCGCACCGGAAATGAAGTCGGAACCGGGCTGGCTTACTAATAACGGAGTGTTGTTTCAACAGGCAACCATCCCGCGCAACGGTCGGTACTTGCTCAGGGTCTGGGCCTGGCAAACGAAGGCCGGTCCAGACACGGCGCGGATGGCGATCAAGCTGAACGGTCGCAGTTTGCAAGAATTCGACGTCGCAGCCAGGAAGGAAAACGCCGAAAAGTATGAAGTCAGCGTCACGATTGAAAAAGGAACGCATCGAATCGCAGCGGAATTCCTGAACGACTACTGGAATCCCAAGGCCGAGAAGCATCGCGACCGCAACTTGTACGTGGATTCGATCGAAGTCATCGGACCCAACGATACGCAGGCGCCGGAGCTACCGGCGACACATCGGCGAATCTTCTTTGTTCAGCCGGATAAGAACACGACCCAGCAGGAGGCTGCTGCAACAATTATTCGTCAATTTGCCGCGCAGCATTTCGCCGGCCGGTACAAGAGGACGAGCTTCAGCGGCTGGTGAAACTGTACCAACTGGCAGACCAGGATGGCCAGCCGTTCGAAGCGTCCGTCAAACTCGCCCTGACCGGCGTGCTGGTGTCGCCGCACTTCTTGTTTCGCGTCGAGATCGACCGCGAACCAAGCGGACCCTTCGGGGCGTATCGCATCAGCGACTATGAACTGGCGAGTCGCCTGTCTTACTTCCTGTGGTCAACAATGCCGGACGACGAATTGACTCGGCTGGCATCGGACAATCGTTTGCACAAACCACAAGTGCTCGACCAGCAAGTCGCACGCATGTTGCAAGACCCGAAATCCAGCGCGCTGGTCGACAACTTCGCTGGCCAATGGCTGCAGTTGCGCACGCTGGCTGAGGTTCAGCCGGACGTCGAACGTTTTCCGTTTGACGATCAACTGCGCAGCGCCATCCGAAAGGAAGCCAGTTCGATTTTCGCGGCGGTCATGCGCGAGGACCGTAGCGTGCTGGAGTTAATCGATTCCGACTACACGTTTTTGAACGAACGGTTGGCGCGGCACTACGGCATCGAGGGCGTAACGGGCGAGAAAATGCGGCGAGTACAATTGTCGGATCGGCGGCGCGGTGGAGTCCTAACGACGGCAGCCGTGCTAACCGTCACCTCCGACCCCGCACGCACCAGCCCCGTGAAGAGAGGCAAATGGATTTTGGAACAGTTTTTGGGTACACCGGCCCCGCCACCCTTGCCCGACGTGCCGGCCTTGGACGAAGATTCGGTGGCTTCCGCGGGACTGAGCTTGCGCGAGCAACTGCAACGACACACAGCCGACGCCCGCTGTGCGACGTGCCATCGGCGACTGGATCCCATGGGCTTTGCTCTGGAGAACTACGATGCCGTTGGCCGCTGGCGTGACCGGGATGACAATCAACCAATCGATTCGTCCGCCCAATTACCGGATGGCACCCGATTCGACGGACCGATCGGACTGAAAGACATCCTGAATTCCCACAAAGACGATTTTGTGCGATGCTTGAGCGAGAAAATGCTGACGTACGCCTTGGGGCGCGGGCTGGAGCACTACGATCATTGCGCAATTCGCGACCTTTCGCAAAACGTCGCCACAAACAACTATCGGTTTTCAGCGCTGATCGCCGCCACGGCCCGCAGCACTGCGTTCCAGTACCGCCGGACTGCTTCCATCAAGGAGGTGCAAGATGACTAAACGCTGGCAGATTTCCAGAAGAACGTTATTACGCGGCGCGGGTGCAAGTTTAGCATTGCCGCTGCTAGATGCCATGTCACCGCTAACCGCCTTGGCGGCCAGCGGAAATTCGGAGGCCCCCCTGCGCGGTGTTTTTGTTTGTGCCCAACGGCGCCGTGATGAAAGATTGGACGCCGGCGAAAACCGGTGACAAATTCGTTTTGCCACGAACACTGGAGCCCTTACAGCCGCACCAAGGGGATTTGCTGGTTCTGACCGGACTGGCACACGACAAGGCACGCGCCAATGGCGACGGGCCGGGCGATCACGCTCGTTCTACCAGCACATTCTTGACGGGAGTTCAATTAAACAAGACGTCCGGCAGGGACATTCGGGCCGCGACGTCGATAGACCAAATCATTGCGGACGAGGTCGGTCGAAATACCGAGCTACCGTCGCTCGAACTCGGCTGCGAACGGGGCAAGCAGGCAGGTGGGTGCGATTCCGGATACAGCTGTGCCTATTCTTCCAATATTTCGTGGCGTACGCCGGCCATGCCGATGAACAAGGAAATCAATCCGCGATTCGTTTTCGAACGACTCTTCGGCGACATGAAGCACGTCACGTCCCAGCAAGATGCGGCCCGGCAAGCGCGTTATCGTCGTAGCGTCCTGGATGCGGCTCAGGACGAGACACGCTCCCTCCAGCGACGGTTGGGCGGTGCGGACCGACGGAAATTGGACGAATATCTGGCATCGGTACGCGAAATCGAGCGACGCATTGCGTTCGCCGAAGGGAACGGAAAAAAGAAGTTACCGCCACAGACCGATGTGCCATCCGGCGTGTCCCACGTCTATGACGAACGAGTCAAAACAATGCTTGATCTTACCGTCCTGGCCCTCGCGACAGATACGACCCGCATCGTCTCTTTCATGTACGGCAACGGTGCGTCGAATCGCGCCTACCCCGACATTGGCATTCCAGATGGCCACCACGGCCTGACGCACCACAAAAATAATCCGGACATGATCGACAAGGTTGCGAAGATTAATCGGTTCCACATCCAACAACTCGCGTACTTGCTGGCGAAACTGAAGGCGGTGACGGAAGGGGAAAGCAATCTGCTTGACAACAGCATGGTGCTTTACGGCAGCGGAATCAGCGACGGCAATCGGCATGACCACCACAACCTGCCGATCCTCCTGGCGGGCAGCGCGAAAGGAACGATCACTCCAGGGCGTCATATCGCGTTCCCCGACCAAACTCCGCTGTGCAATTTGTACCTGTCGATGCTGGAACGCTTCGATATCTCGGCCGAAACCTTCGGCGATTCGACCGGACCCTTGCAGCACTTGACCGCGTCCTAGCATTTGTTGGATAAACATTTCGATTCGCGCTCGATGAGTTGCAACCCTTAACTGCCCATCGTAGCATAGCCTCTTTACCGGCATCGGCCACCAGGCTGTTCCTTTGGAATTAGCCTTGTGATTCGCCTTATTCTGAGCTTAGTCCCTGCACAGTTGTTGCGAGAGTAACCACGTAAGCGGCAGCGGAGCGATTGGCATGGTTCTTGAATTCTCCTGCCCGAAATGTGGGATGCAGTTCAAAGTGAGCCCGAAAGTGGCAGGAAAGCGCGGTCGCTGTAAGAAATGCGGCCATCAGATGACAATTCCATCTCAGCCGCCACCCGCTGCGTCGGTGGCGGCGTCTGGCATGTTCCGACTGGCAGGAGCGGAGGCCGTTGTTAAAGGCACATCAAAGCCTAAGTACCCCTCGCCGTCGCCTCCGTCACAAGGCGAGCACGATAAAAAAAAGCCGTTCTCCATGCCGGATAGCGTTAAGCTGGCGCCGATCACGGCGGATTTCCAAAAGCCGGTGCCTAAAGGTAAGAAAAAAGTAGAGGAAGAAGATCCGCGCAGTTACAAGCTCAAACCGCTGAGCAAAAAATACACGCCCGTCGGTCACGGATTATCCGCATCCAAACCACAGAGTCCCGCGCAACAGATCTACCGCAGACAGATGCGGAATCTTGCGGGACTGTTCGGCAAGATCAACGACTTCGCTTACCTGATCTCCATTCCTTTTATCCTCCTTTTTCTGGTCGCCATTGTCATCCAGAACTGGAACCTTGTGCTGCTGGGAGCAACCGCCGTTGTCCTTTTGAATATTGGACGCATCCTGGCCACCATGGCTTACCTTGCGATCGTGCCTTTCAAGGAGAGTGCGCGGCAGGGAATCCTGTTTTTGATTCCACCGCTAACGTTTTATTTCTTGTACAAGAACTGGAAACAAATGAAGCAGGGAGCGTTGCGTCTGGTCGGACCGATTCTCTCGATCGTGGCCGTGGTTCTGATGTTCCAGTACGTTCCCTGGCTGGCCGGAACCGTTGATCTTCCGAAGACCGGGACCCAACAAGAGACCCCAGCCGACGCCGACGCGGACCAAAGAGCCGCCAGCCAACCCGCTGATACTAAAAACGCGCATGGCGCGGTTGGACAATGACCTGTTCCTGCTGATCCTCGTTCACTTCGACGATAAACACATGAACTCATTTGAGCCAAAAAACACCGATCTCTTCGAGGCTGCCGCGTCCGACGTGGAAGTTGTCGAACTCCTGCCCAGTTTGGATTCGGCAATGGAAGACCAATTGGAAAGCCACCACGTCGCGCTGGTCAGCGGCAGCGGTCCCAGCCTGAACGCTGAGACGACATCGCTGCTGCACGCCCGTTTGCGCGCCGTGACGATCCTGCTGCTACTGGTTTACGGCCTGGTGCTGCTGTGGGCACTGGCCAACCAGAATCGTTTGGATATTGCCGTCTTTCGCACTATCTCCGTAGTGCGACTGGTCATCCTCGGTGTGATTCTCGGTGTTCTGTACGCGCGCCACTCTTACACGCAAGCATTTCTGCGTGTTATCGAATACACCCTGTTCGGTGTACTGACATTGATGTGGATCTACTCGCGGTATAACGCAGCCGTTATCGATGCTCAGTCAGGCGATCTCACCGAGTTATTGGTGAGTGGTCGCGAGGCGATGACGGGATTGTTCATGTTGATGATCGTTCATGGGATCTTTATTCCCCATCGATGGCTGGGCACGGCTCGAGTCGTACTGACGATGGCGTTGGCACCGGCGGTTTCGCTTATCATCTTTCAAGCCCGCCATCCGGAATTGGCCGAAGCGTTTTCCGAACTGTTGGCGTGGCGCCACGTTAGCACGGAAATCTTGATTGTCGTTGTCGGGGCGATGCTCGCGACCTACGCATCGGGAGTTCTCAATTCATTACGCGCCGACGTCCACGAGGCCCGTAAATTTGGCCAGTATCGATTGGTCAAGCGAATCGGCGGTGGCGGCATGGGTGACGTATTCCTGGCCGAACATGCCTTGATGAAGCGACCTTGTGCGATGAAGTTGATTCGCGCGGAATCGACGAGTGACCCAACAGCACTGGCGCGATTTGAGCGTGAAGTGCAAACGACCGCCAGCTTGACCCACCCGAACACGATCGACATTTACGACTATGGTCATACCGATGACGGTACCTTCTATTACGTCATGGAACTTTTGCCGGGTTTGAGCCTTGCCGAACTGATCGCTCACCACGGCCCGCTTCCTGCCGGCCGTGTCATCTACCTGCTTCGACAGGCCTGTAATGCGCTGGCGGAAGCGCACTCGGAAGGTGTGATTCACCGCGATCTGAAACCGGGCAATCTCTACGTCTCCGAACGCGGAGGCCAATGCGACTTTGTGAAAGTGCTCGACTTCGGCCTGGTGTTGTTGACTCAAAGCCCTAGCGAGGCTCAGTTGACCTCTGACCACGTCGTCAGCGGTACACCCCACTACATGCCTCCAGAACAAGCGATCGGAGACCGCGGACTCGATGGAAGAACGGATCTCTACGCACTGGGAGCGATTGCCTATCACATGCTGACCGGCGTGCCGCCGTTTGACGGCCGGACGGCCATGGCCGTGATGATGGCGCATGCCAGCCAAGAGGTCGTACCACCGTCCGAACGGGCGGCGGATATCCCGGACGACCTGGAACAGATTGTCCTACGCTGTCTGGCCAAGAATCCCTCCGACCGCTTCCCTGACGTGATTGCGCTGGAACGAGCATTGGCTGCTTGTGCTGCCGCAACCCAATGGAACGCCCAACAGGCGGCGATATGGTGGCATCAACAGATCAGCGGAATTGACGAGATAGCGGAAGAGGAAGCCGGCGTGACGCCCCAGGAATAAGCTACCCCTGATCAAACGCGTCAACACGGCGCAACAGCGACGAGAGCAATCGAGAACATCAGACTATGCTAAGAGCACTTTTTAGTCCTGGAAGGCCATCACCTTGCGGATGACGGGCCGATCGGCGATTTTCAAGGGATCACACTACTCCGGGGCAGTTTCCCTTACGGAACAGGTTGCTGTGTCAAGCCAGAACTCGACTGCTGACAGTGCGACAACGACTCCCAATCGTTATGCCACGGATCTTAGCTGGTCATCGGTCTTGGTGTTGTTGTGGTGCATCGCGATCTTAGCGCACTTTGACGACAATCTCCATTTCAATCACAGCCAAAGCAAAACCTACGCGCACATCAATTTGTGGGCCACCGCATTTTGCTTTCTAGGACTGTTCTTCGCTCGCAATCGCTACCTCGTGATGGCCATTCTTGTGCTGCACATTTCCGCGGTATGGAATGCCATGCCGGTAACCGACAATCACTGGTGGATGTCGTCGTTCATCAGCTGTGCGCTGCTATTCGGCTTGCTCTATCAGACCGCTCGTGGGCGATGCCGAAATGCTCCGTTAGAAGACGACTCCCTGAACCAGGTCATTCCCGCGATTCGCTGGATCGTCATTTTTCTTTACTTCTTTGCCGTCTTTCACAAATTGAATAGCGATTTTTTCGATCCGAATCGGACCTGTGCGATTCATTTTTACAATCGTGCCAGAGCGAATCTGCCGTTCTGGCCGTTTCCCGATCGGCCAGGTGAACATTTACGGTACTTTCTGATCGGCGCTACGCTGCTGCTTGAAGGGGCCCCTGCCATCTTCCTTTCGATTCGTCGAACGTGGTTTCTGGGAATCTTTTTCGGCGCGGTGTTCCACCTGACGACGGGCCTCTACATGCGGCATTTTCCGACGATCATGTTGTGTATCTATTTTCTATTCGTGCCAAAGGATTTCTCGCGTCAGGTCCTGACGACAATCGATCAGTCCATCCGGAAACTTAGTCGCAATTCCTTTGGCCTGGTTCGGGTATTACAGGCCCAGGCGTTGTTCTGGACGTTCTGGTGTTTTCAAATCAATTTTCACCGGCGGTATTTCTTGCGACGGGGTAGCGATTGGAGTGACTACATTTACGACTATCACACGATGTTACGCGTGTGGTTCGTCGTCATGCTTGCCACGGCGATCGTTCTACTGATGATCTTCTTTCGCTACAAAGGCTGGCGGTACTTTGAGAAGCAATGGTTGTTCACGCGATGGTGGCCGCTGTACGCGCTGCCAATGCTGTTCTTTTTCAATGGCGCTTCGCCGTATCTGGGCCTGAACGGACACCCTACGATGGCGATGTGGAGCAACCTCGATGTTGCCGGCGGGCATTCCAATCACCTGGTCATTCCAGCAGGTGCGCGTAACGGTGTTCCCGTACACCGACGACATCGTGACGATCCTTGGCACGAGTCCACAAGATGGTGCCTGGCGTAACCAATACGTCAAAGGGAATTCCCGAATTCCCTTCAGCATGCTCAAACGAAAAATCCTTCATCTAAAGAGCAAAGGTCGCACCGACATTTATCTGCGTTACGAGCGAGCCGGGAAGCAATACGATCTACGACAGGCCGAGATGGACCCTGAGTTCGCTCAGCCGGAGCCGTACTGGTTCAAGAAGCTGATCCACATCAAAGATCCGCCCAAGGGGAACCGTGGCGTCTGCCGTTCGTAGGGTGCGATTGCGGGATGCGGGATGCGGGATGCGAGATGCGGGATGCGGGATACGAGATGCGAGATGCGAGATGCGGGATGCGAGATACGAGATACGGGATACGAGATGCGGGATACGCGATGCGGGATGCGACACATAGGGGGCGCGATCGCTTTCGGCGGAACTACGATTGAGGGGCCGAATTGTACGCGAGGTAGGGCGCCAACCAGCGCTCGACTTCTTCGATCGTCATGCCCTTGCGCGCCGCGTAGGACTCGACTTGATCGCGACCGACGTGGCTGATCGCGAAGTAGCGGGCTTGGGGATGTGCGAAATAAAGGCCACAGACGCTGGCCGCCGGATGCATGGCATAGGTTTCCGTCAACTTGATCCCCGTTGCCCGTTCGGCATCCAGTAATTTGAACAGAGTTGGCTTTTCGGTGTGGTCAGGTTGAGCGGGGTAGCCGGGCGCCGGACGAATCCCTCGATACCGCTCGTTAATCAACTCGTCCGTGGTCAGGTTCTCGTCGCCGCCATACCCCCATTCTCGACGTACGAGCTGATGAAGGTATTCGGCAAACGCTTCCGCCAGCCGATCGGCCAGTGCCTTGGCGAGGATCGAATTGTAATCGTCGTGTTGCGCATCGTATTGGGCACACAAGGCGTCACAGCCGATTCCCGTCGTAACGGCGAATCCACCTACATAGTCCTCCGGTCCGCCGTCGGCGGGTGCGATGTAATCGGAGAGCGCACGGAATTCCTTTTGGCCCACCCGATGCCATTGCTGTCGCAAGGTGTGCAGGCGCGCACGTTCCGAGTGACGCGACTCGTCCTCGTAGACAATGACGTCGTCACCTTCGGCCGCGGCAGGCCAAAAGCCGTAGACGGCGTTTGCCGTCAAACGTTGATCCCGCGCAATTTCGGCCAGCATCTCTTGGGCGTCCGCGAACAATTTCCCCGCGGCCTCGCCCAGTTTTTCGTCCGCGAGAATGGCCGGGTATTTGCCTTTTAGCTCCCACGTCATGAAAAACGGCGACCAGTCGATGTACGGTATCAGTTTCTCGAGCGCGACGTCGCTCAGCACGCGTGTTCCCAAGAATGCTGGCTTATCGATTGCAATCGCGCTCCAATCGGTCGGAAAATGCTGCTTGCAGGCGTCCACATAGGCCAGGAGCTTGACCTGCTGGCGTTTCTCGAAGGATGCCCGCAGCTGTTCCTGCAGTTCGCGATTCTCTCGGTCCAGCTGGTCCACCGACTTCGGATTCGTCAATCGCTCGACCACACCGACGCTCCGCGACGCGTCCAGTACATGGACGGTCGGACGACTGAAATGCGGCGCGATCTTGACCGCGGTGTGTTTGGCGCTGGTCGTCGCGCCCCCGATCAGCAGGGGAACTGAGAAATTTTGCCGCTCCATTTCCTTCGCCACATGCGCCATTTCTTCAAGACTGGGTGTGATCAGGCCGGAGAGACCAATAATATCAACCTTTTCCCTCGTCGCCGTTTCCAGGATTTTTTCACACGGAACCATCACGCCAAGATCAATGACCTCGTAGCTATTGCATCCCAACACGACCCCGACGATGTTTTTTCCGATATCGTGAACGTCGCCGCGCACGGTCGCCATCAGGATTTTTCCGCGGGCGGGTCGATCCTGCTCGCCGGCCGCAATCCGTTCTTCTTCCATAAAGGGCTCGAATGCGCGACGGCCTTTTTCATGACGCGCGCCGATTTGACGACTTGGGGCAGAAACATTTTGCCGGCGCCAAACAGGTCTCCGACCACGTTCATACCTGCCATCAACGGCCCTTCGATAATTTCCAGGCAACGTTCGCACTGCTGCCGAGCTTCTTCGACGTCTTCGATAATGAACTTGTCGAATCCCTTGACCAGGGCATGCTGAAGTCGTTCTGAAACGGCGCCCTCCCGCCAGGTCAGGTCTTCGGTTTGCCTCGCTTTTCCTCCCTGGCCTTTGACCCGTTCTGCATACTCAATCAAGCGGTCCGTGGCGTCCTCACGGCGATTGAGCAGCACATCTTCAACGAGTTCGCGCAATTCGGGCCGAATTTCGTCATAGACCTCCAGCTGCCCGGCGTTGACGATGCCCATATCCAGGCCGGCGCGGATGGCATGGTACAAGAACGCGGCGTGCATCGCCTCGCGAACCACATCGTTGCCGCGGAACGAGAACGAAATGTTGCTGACACCGCCAGACACCTTCGCGCCTGGGCATTCCTGTTTAATCCGAGTCGTCGCTTCGATGAAATTTATCGCGTACGGGTTGTGTTCCGAGATGCCGGTGGCAACGGTCAGAATATTGGGGTCAAAGATAATATCCTCGGCTGGAAATCCCGCTTGTTCCGTCAGCAGCTTGAAAGCTCGTTTGCTGATCCGAACTTTTTCGTCGATTTCCGTTGCTTGACCATCTTCGTCGAACGCCATGACGACTACCGCGGCACCGTAACGCCGGATCAGTCGCGCCTGTCGCAGGAATTCTTCTTCCCCTTCCTTGAGGCTGATCGAATTGACGATCGCCTTGCCTTGCACACACTTCAAGCCGGCTTCGATGACAGACCAGCGGGAACTGTCGATCATGATCGGAACCTTGTCAATGTCACGATCTCCGGAGATAAGGTTCAGAAACCTGGTCATCGCCTCCGGTCCATCCAGCAGGGCATCGTCCATATTGATGTCGATAATCACGGCGCCACCGACAACCTGGCTCCGAGCAACGTCGACGGCTTCTTCAAATCGTTCGTCGCGAATCAAGCGAGCGAATCGCCGCGAACCGGTAACGTTCGTTCGTTCGCCGATCATGGTGAAATTCGATTCCGGACGGATAGTTAGCGGCAGCGTACCACTGAGCCGCGTCGCGGGTACCGGCTGACTGCGAACGTGCGGAGCCTTGTCACGAACGACATTCGCAATTGCCTCAATGTGCGCCGGTGATGTCCCGCAGCAGCCGCCGACGATATTGACCCAGCCGTTTTCCGCGAATTCGCCGATCTTCTCCGCCATCGCTTCCGGTCCCAAGTCATAATGCCCCATCTCGTTGGGCAATCCTGCATTCGGGTGACAGCTAATGAACGTGCTGCTAATGGCCGCAAGTTCCTCCAAATGAGGTCGCAACTTGTCCGGTCCCAGAGCGCAATTCAAGCCGACGCTGAGCATGGGAAAATGCGAAATCGCATTCCACATCGCCTCCACCGATTGGCTGGATACGAAGGTCACTCCGTTTTCCAAAACCGTTGCCGAAACCATCACCGGCACATCGCGGCCAGTTTCCTCACGGCATTTGGAGATGGCAAACAGACAAGCCTTGAGATTCAACGTGTCGATCACAGTTTCGGGTAACAGCAGGTCGACCCCCCCCTCGACCAAGGCCGCCACCTGATCGTAGTACGAGTCAACAAGCTCATCGAATGTCACACCCCGCGCGCTGGCGTCGTCGACGTGGGTGCTGACCGACGCCGTGCGGCCGGTCGGTCCGATCGAACCGGCGACGAACCGCGGTTGCTGAGGTGTCCGCCTGGTGAATTCGTCCGCGGCGGCGCGTGCGCAGGCGGCTCCGGCCAGATTCAGTTCCCTGACTAGTTCGCCGGGAAGCTCGAATTCGATCATTCCAACGCGGCTTGATCCGAACGTGTTTGTTTCAATGATGTCCGCGCCCGCAGCCAGATAGGCCCGGTGCACGTCGGTGATATCTTTTGGCCGAGTAAGATTGAGAATATCGACGAAGTTATCCAGGTCCTTATGGTGATCCACAAACCGGTCACCGCGAACATCCGCTTCGGATAACTTCAAGGACTGCACCATGGTGCCCATGGCACCATCGAGCACCAGGATTCGCTCGGTCAGGATTCTTTCGATCTCGTATCGCGTAGCTGGTTCGATCGCATTAGTCATAGAGATAGGTTTGTCGGATTCACTGTTTTAAGATCAACGTTCAATGATCAACGTTCAATGATCAACATCTCGATGTTCGTCGTGGCCGCCGATTTCCAAGCCGCCGTAACAAGTCGCGAATCCAGCGCGCATCGATCGTTACCGCTAGCTACAGCGACTTCCACTGCTTGCTATGCCATCGTATCTGTGCCACCAATTCTGCCTGCTTTTGCCCATCTTGCCAATGGCCGCCGACAACGCAACGGCTTGCCATCGCCGATGTCGGCTCTGTTTACACCGATCGTAAACTTACACCGATCGTAAACTCCGTGCTTGCTATACCGTTGAGCGGTTCAAGTTGACTAAAGTCGGTACCGATAACGGAAGCATGAGAACCACTCCGGTTTCTGATCATTCGGAGGATGCTGCGCCATCCATTTGCCCGTCCTGGCGAGGCTGCCTGACCTCGACGCTGGAGTTGGCGACGCTGGGGATGCATCGCAAGTATCGCCTCAACAACAAGTATCGCCTCAGCAAAAGGATCCGGCGAACGAGCCAGTAAAAAAAACTAAAAGCTCAACTCGTCGCCGCCGCAGCGAAGCCGGCCCGAGCGGGTCGAGCGGTCTGGCAAGAATCACTGCTCGCTTGCTTCAGTTTAAGCCCCACTTATTGGCCACCATTATCGTGTTAGCATTTGTCGTCCTGATCGGGACTTTGGTTTTTCACCACGGACCCGCCGCGGATGAAGTCGCTGGCCCTGCCGGGGAAGTCGTTCAAGATTCGTTTCCGTCCGACGAAGGCCAGCCTGTGGGAACTGCCAATGAGCAGCCCGTCGACCCGGCGGTTCCCAGCTTGAATCGCGCCCAGCCGAGGCGACTGCCTCCTACCGATGACTCGTATTACCCAGGTGCACTAACAGGCAATTCAACTCCTCAAGAGTCCGCATCGCCGGAGTCATCGCCACTCTTGCCGAATCCGGCCAGCGACCCCTCGATTGGCACCGCTATCTATCCGCCGGATCAAGAAACAAGTGACGGTGAATTGCGCTGGACGAAAGAGCGTGACAATCCAACAGAGAGTGTGCGATGAGCGTCGTTGACCGAGCACTACTTCGTCTACTCGAGAACGAACGACAGGCTCAGGGCACGTCTACTGGCGAGACCTCCAGTCCGGCGAGCAATCCCTCGCCGACAGAGAAGAATCAAAACGGCCTAACAGATCGTGATGCTTCTCGCCACCGCTCAGCCCACACGGCACATGATAATCGCGACCGTTCGATGCATGTGAAAATTCCGTCCAGCATGAATACTTCCATGCCGGACGTGACCGATGAGGCACGCGAAGCAGCAGGGCAGGGCGATGACGTCGAAACGGGCGGACCCAATGTCCAAGGGGAGCGAAGATCCCGAAGACGTCCGACGGCGAGGCCGCAGGAGCCAGCAAGCGATCCGGTCACCGCGCCCGACACCGAACCGGTCTTCGTCCCGGTAAATATCCGATTCGACACCGCTCATGCCTGGCACGCCGCGTCGGCACGTAACGCGGAATCCAAAGTAATTGGCGAACCGGACACGGGGCCAAGCGTAGTATCCGTTGACGTTCAACACGAATCACAGAGTGAATCGTTAGGTTCCGCTACGGATGTCGACAGGGATGTCACGGGGGACTCGGAGTCCGACAACGACGCATCGATCCCAACAGCGCCGACTCAACAAGTCAACGAATTCAAGCCGGCGTTCGAAGTGGACCGCTTTGCGTGGTCGCCTTTCTGTTCGTCTCTACTGGACATTAAGCGATTCGATTTCGAACGAGCGGCCCGTCATCTTTTGAAGGTTGCCACGCCGGGATGTAACGTCATCGGCGTAACGCGACTGGACAATACGCGTGGGAGTTCGACGGTCACCCTTTGCCTGGCCCGAACGTTGGCCGCGATGGACGCCAGCGTCCTGATTGCCGACGCAAACTTCAGCAACCCAACGCTGGCGTTATCGCTAAACATCGCCAACTCGTTTGGGTGGAATTCCGATTTCGACCATGCCGACGACATCGCCGACGCACTGATCACGTCGGTCGATGATAGCGTCGTCCTTGCGCCTGGACCGAACGCGACGAACCACTTACCGCCGAACAGTACCGCTCGGCTTGGCAAAAGTTTGTCGCGACCGTTCGCAGCCACTTTGACGTGATTCTGGTCGACGTCGCGCCGTGGAACTGGCCAACAACGGGCGAATCGATTGAGATGCTACACGGTGACATGATTGATCAGGCGATTGTGCTGCAAGGTGAAAGCGAGGACGCCAACCACCAGATCGCCGGTCCGGTCCGAAAACTGGTAGCCGCGGGCGTCACGCCGGCTGGTGTCGTCCGTAGTGCGCATCACCGCGCCGCCGAGATACACGACTAACGCAAGGCCGGGAGCAACGACGGATGTACACGAAATACTGGCAGCTGAGCAAACAACCGTTCGGGATGGGCACTGACCCTGCGTTCTATTATCCCAGTGAAACGCATCAAGGCGCTTTGCTCAAGCTGCGCTATACGATCGAGAATCGAAGGGGCGGCGGCTTGCTAGTCGGCCGATCGGGCCTGGGCAAAACGCTGCTGGTCGAATCGTTAAAGGATATCCTTCCATCTTCGATCGTGTCGATGATCCACATCGTTTATCCTAAAATGGCCACGCACGAACTGTTGGCTTATATCGCTGCGAAGCTTGGCGGCGATCCCGATGCCACGTTTGATACCCATTTACGTCAGATCGAAGCTCGGCTTCGGGATGTTGCCGAACAGGGCGGCCACGTCGTCCTGGTGATCGACGAAGCTCACCTGTTGGATTCAACCGACGGGTTCGAATGCCTGCGACTCTTACTGAACTTCCAAATGGAAGGCCAGCCGCTGATGACCGTGCTGCTGTCGGGGCAGACCGTTCTGCTGCCCATGTTCGAACGTTTTCCTGGCTTTGAAGAAAGAGTGGGGATTAAATGTCTGTTACGTCCCCTGAACCTGGAAGAGACAGCCAGCTATGTCAATTACCGGCTAAACGTTGCCGGCGCCGCACGTCTGATCTTTGACGATACCGCGTTGGATCTCTTGTATTCCATCACAGGCGGAATTCCCAGGCGGATAAATCGACTTTGCGATCTCGCGTTGTTGGTCGGATTTGCTGAGCAACTCCCATCGATTTCGGCAGAGCAAATCGAAGCGGTCAACGACGAGCTGGTCACCGTCGCACCGGAATGATCCTGACAATCGACGGATGGCGCGTATCTTGGCCCGGCGGCCGGACGACATCGCGCCCACTTTGCGAGACATGCATGCACACTTGCCTTCGCGTCGCTGCTTGTTAGGATGCGGGTTTGAAGTGACCGACGACGTCCGCCCCCCCGCCCCCGCCCCCGCCCGTCGCCCGACTGCTCTGTTCACGATCCGAAACCGGATGATATGGGTGAAAGGCCGTGACCGCACACTACACGAAGGCTGATCTTTCCTTCGAATACCCAGAGAACTGGGAACTGGACGAGGAGGTCCAGCCACCAGAGCTGCTGGAAGTCACGGTCTATAGCCCGAGCGGTGCCTTTTGGTCGGTCCATTTCAAACGGCCGGCGGTCGATCCCGGTCAGATGACCGAAAATACCCTGGCAGCGATGCGCGAAGAATACGTTGGCCTCGAGGCTGAGCCCGTCACAGAGGTCGTCGAGGACGCTGAGTTTATCGGCATTGATATGAGCTTCTTCTACCTTGATCTGCCAAACACCGCCCAGGTGCGATCGTTGCGTACCAGCAAAGGCACGTACACGATCCTTTGCCAGGCGGAAGATGACGACTTCGAGCGGTTGGAAGCCGTATTTCGAGCGATGACGGTAAGCCTGCTACGCTCGCAAGCTTAATCCACCGTCATCTACTCCGATCGCCCCCTTTCGATCGCCCCCCTTTCGATCGCCCCCCTTTCGATCGCCCCCCTTTCGATCGCCCCCCTTTCGATCGCCCCCTCGATCGCCCGCTGTGATCCGCGAGGTTCGTCGCAAATCCCGCAGCTGCCAGCACCCCGCCCGTTGTAAAACCGGCGGCTGGAATCTTGCACAAATTACAAAAAAACGCGCGCGATACATGTCTATCTTTTGTTGTGTAATGAACATTTCGGGTATTAGCGTGATTTATTGCGGTGATTCGCGTGAATTTGCGGGGACAGTACGAAGGGACCTCATTTTCGGCACGTAACCTGCATTAGGCTCTAACTAACCACACACGACCCAAGTGGTCCGGCGAGTTTACCCCGCAAGCCGCCGGGCCGACCGAACGACGAGTGGTGCACTGTGAATCTAAGGCCGATGGCCACTCGAACTAGACGAGTAACCGCCACGCCCACCACGGGATAACGCCAGTTTTTCATAGTGATGGAGGCCCGATCGGCTCGCCCCCGCAGAGCCGATTAGGCCTTTTTCTTGCGCCGCTAGTTTCGCTATCAAATAATAGGTTGGTTGGGTATAATCCCGCGCGCTGGGGGACTATAGCGTCCCGGTGCGAACGATTCGGCTGTGTGCAATTTTGGCGGTGCTTTTTGGCCGGTGCACGTCCGGAACAGATCAGATCACGGAAACCGGATTCAAGGGAGGACAAGACCATGGCGACGGTTACAAGCGCCGCTTCCAGGGATGAGATCGCGGATGAGATCGCGGATGAGATCGCGGATCAGATCGCGAATCAGATCATCGTTCAGATCGGCGAAGAAGCAGGGTCTATCTGGCATCTGCTTTACGAAGCGGGGCCGCTGCCGATGACCAAACTGATCAAGGACTCGGGCGCCCCCCGTGACCTCGTGATGCAGGCGATTGGCTGGCTCGCCAGGGAAGGAAAGCTGATTATCGAGGAAGAAGGCCGCAAAAAGGTCGTGTCTTTGGTGGAACCTTAATGGCCGCCCGGGAATAATTACGACGGTCAAGGCCTCTCGTATCGTAGAGGACAAAAATAATGCCTGAGGACCAGCCCACCGGCGATCCAGGTCCAGGCTCGACCGTCGATATTTCCGCTCTGGTTTCCACCTATCACGGCGACCTGTACGGATACGCCTATCGCCTGTGTGGATCGGCGTTCGATGCCGAAGATCTGGTCCAGCAGGCATTTCTGATCGCTCATCAGAAGTGTCATCAGATTCGCAATCATGCCGCTGCCCGCGGCTGGCTTTATACGGTGCTGCGCAATTGTTATTTAAAGGATCGTCGGCGCCGACGTCCCGACGTCTTGCCCGATGTGGATTTGCCCGCCGCCCAGTTGGATTCTGAACATTTCGACGATCAGTGGATTGATCACGAAGAATTGCAATCGGCACTCGACGAGCTTCCTGATCGCTTCAAAGTCGTACTGGTCATGTTTTACTACGAGGAATGCTCGTACCGGGACATCGCGTCCAGGCTGGGAATTGCACCGGTACGGTCATGAGCCGATTGTCTCGAGCGAAGTCCTACTTACGGAAAAAGTTGAGCGGCGGCGAACAGAGAAAGGCACAACCCGTTCGAACCGCCGAGAATCAATAAAGGTTTGGCTATTATGGACGATCGAGAATTCTTACAACGATTGGATGCCCTGCGGCCGAACCGTAGCGATCTGGAGCAATTGGGTAACACCGATCTTCAGGAGCGACTGGCCTCGGACGGAGAAGCATTTGAGTTGTACGAGCGTATCCAGTCGGCCGACGCCAGGATTGGCGCGGCTTTTCGCGATGTCGAATCGCCAGTGGGACTGGAGCAGCGAATATTGTCTCGATTAGTAGCAGACGACGTTAACGATGACGAAGAAATACCGGATGATCGGGTAGCCGTCGCATCGCCAGTGGGCGGCGCATCACCAGCTGAGTGTGTCGCTCGATTCGTTCCCTGCCGTTCCCGCAAGTCGACAGGCTTCGCGGCGGCGGCTGATTGGCACGACAATCGCGGCCCTGGCGGCGGCCGTAATAGCGGCCGTCATCTTCCTGCCGTGGCGTCGCGATCGACCACCGACATCACTTGACGAATTGATCGGACGCGCGCGGCTGTTCTATCAGAATCAGGCTCGCGCACCTGGGAATCCATTGTCGAAACCTCAAGGCTTAGAGACGCATCCGATCAGCCGATTTGTCGTGCATGGACAACGCACGACGTGCCGGCGCGTGGATAATTTTCTGGGGCACACTGCGGTAGCCTACGATATACCGTCATTGACGGGCGCCCGTGCGACGCTGTACGTCGTTCAGCATCGAATGCAGGACCTGCCCCTGCCAACATCGCCATTTGACGGACAACTGCCGGAAACGGGCGGCCTTTGGTCCGTCGCGTGGCAGGAGTCGGGAGAGGACGTCTTCTACGTTCTGGTAGCTGAGCCAACTGCCCGCAATGAGGACCCTTTGCGGCTGTTCCTCAAATCCCCTTGGTCGAACGCCTGAATTACCTAGTTTTCCTGACCGGACTACGGATGTCCGCCGGCAGTAGGATTTTCTGGGACTCTCTGAACATCCACCCCACCGGACGCCGAACGGCCTTACAGGGGCCGTCTTGCGCGGGTCTTTGTCGGTCGGTTTGGCAACCCCGTTCGTCCGCCCCCCGGAGGGCAGCTCGTCCGTCCCAGCGGGCAGGCTCGTCCGTCCCCGTCGGCTAAAAGAGGAGAACCATCACGATGAATCATGCCGTTTTCACGATGGCTGTTGTGACATGCCTGGCCTATCAGGCCTCAACTAGCGCCAAGATTCAAGCACGGCACGAACCGCTCAAGTCGAGAACGAAATATCCTTTGCGGACGTCAAGGTAACGCCGGAGATGTGGTTCTACATTCAGGAACGTCGCCGGCATGACAATCCACAAGATGCCGTTCGGCGTAAGGCCGAATACCGTGCCAAACAGCGCCAAGAGCGAATTGCGGCCACGAAAGCCGCTGGACGATCGAAGCAGCGTCCGTCCGTCGAGAACACGATCTTCTCGTCGATGTTCACCACTCGGTACGATTACAATTGGAAATCCATCTGGCCGACCCGAATTGTTGACGTCTACTATCGCGGTGTCACCTTCGACGGACTTCCTGGCGACGCGCCGCAGACGCCTTAGAAAGTGTTTGAAAACTCGTACGATGGCCCTCCGAGGCCGTCGATTGCCGTGAAGCTGACTTCCGCGACGGCGTCGGAGGCCCCTCGTACAATCGCTCTGGACGATTTTCGTAAATTCCGAACACGTTCTTCGTGTCGCCGGTCGGCGCTCGCCCCGCTTTCTTTCGATCCGCCAGCTGGCGGAATCCGGTCGTTTGCAGCACGCGATTTCGCAGCCTCGCTAGCTGCGACTGGAATTTTTCGCTGCCAGGCTGACCAAATTGTTTTACCAGATCCTCCCAAGCAAGACCTTCCTCCAGATCTACGACAGTCGGCACGTACAAAGTCGGGTGGAAGTTGCGCAATCTCTTGCAGGCTCAGTTCGTTGTTCAGCACTGCCTTTGCAAATTCGACGCCCGCAAGATTCGCGGTCACATCGGCGCTACTAAAGCCAGTGCCTCCGCGTGAGTCGGCTAGCTCCTTTAACAGCCCCGCCATCTCAGCCTGACGCGTACCGACGGTCATCGTCAGCACGCTGCTGGCCAGAAAGTGCTGCGTAAGATCCGCTCGGCCTCGCACCGTCGGACGACCCAGGACGCGAAGTCGTTCCTGACGAGCGCCAGCCGACTCCGCCGACTCAATTCGACGAGCCACCGGTGAAAAGCGGCCGATGACATTTTGCCGGTCGAGGCTGACCCCCAGTCCCAGCAGAAACGTTTGTCTGGCGTATTGTTTCGGCAATTTGCCGGCAAACACCGCGGCGGCGCGGACGTAGATTGCCATTAAATCGTCGTCCTCGAACGGTTTTCCGCCCGTTGCTGCCCGCCGTTCGTTCGCGCGCGACGCGCACAATTGAAGCGCCCAGCGCCCGCGCAGCATATTCCGGGGAGCCGCCGACCTGCAGAATCAGGGTGAGTGCCGTGTCGTCGCTGGTGTACAGTCGCGACATCGCGCTATAGATATCCGCCAATTGATGACGCGCTTCGCCTTCGAGGCTGGCAATGCCTCGCACCCCTCGGCGCCGCCACTGTTCGGCAAAGATATTCATCGCCAGCGCATTGTAGGCGTCGTAAGCCAGGGGAAAATCGCGCCGATTGGCCTTCCCATCGCCCAGCACGGGCCGCATCAGGGAATTGCCATTCGGGCTATGTGCCGCCCCAAAAAAGTGGCCCAATTCGTGCAGCAGAAATTCTAGCCGCCCTTTGTCGCTGACCCTTAACCCGTGGTCGCGGATCAGAATATGGGATCGCAGTGGCCCGCGGATGCCTCCGGCATGCGACATCTTACGATCCAAGGCAAACTGACTCGTAAAGCCCAGGGCAATATCCGTGTCATCCGTGCGTACTGTCTTTTCGAACTGCGTCAGCGCCTGTTCAAAATCGGCCACGTCATCATCGATAACCCAACGATCGTAGCTTTGAACTTCCAGTCGCGTGTGACAGTAATACTCCAGGACCTTGCTCGCCACCTCAATTCGCTGCTTTATCTTCGCTCGCCAATTACTAGAGCGGCGAACGTCGTTTTCATCAACCAATATCTTGACTCGGATGACACCTGGCTTGCCGGTCACTTTCCAGTCTGCCCCTGCACGATCGGCCGGCGCGGACAGGGGCGTGCTCGTTCCGAAAATAATGCGCTGGAACCGCGGTCCGTCTGGCTGGGAGGCCCGCGCCAGGTAAATCGAATCTGGCACGAGATCGTAACGCCGGACATCAGAGCCGGTTTCCAAACGGCATTTCGTAATGCCCGTGACGGGGATCGGTACCAATTCCTTCGGCTCCAATCGCAGATTGAGCCACTTACCGCCCGTCTCCGCAACCGCAAACCGGATCGCTTCTTGACTGCGGTTGGCAACGATGACCGTGCCGGCGAAGGACGGCGCCGCGGCAATGAGCAAGCTAGCAACGAGCGGACTGGCAACGCGCAGGCTGGCAACGCGCAAGCTGGCAACGCGCAAGCAAGCAACGCGCAAGCAACCAACGCGCAGGCTGGCACCGCGCAGGCGGGCCACGAAACTGAGTGCCGCGACAAGCCGTCCGCGGCCAGGATGCTTCGCCGTCGAAGCCTTGGTTTCACGCCAGCTCATGTCGCACCGCCCAAATCGCCGCCTGGGTTCGATCGGTAACACCGATTTTCCGGAGGATATGCTGGACGTGTTCTTTGACCGTTTCGTAGCTGATCTCCAATACCTTGGCAATTTCCTTGTTCGAAAGTCCCTGGGCCACGCGTTGTAGCACTTCACTTTCGCGTTTGGTCAGTGGAAGCTCAACATCAACCGGCGTGCGAGGTGACGTCGCCGATCCGCTGCCTCGTCGCAGTTCTTCGCGCCGCCATATCAATTCGCCGCCTGACGCTCTGCGAATGGCATCGATCAGGTCGTCACGTTCAATATTTTTCACGAGGTAACCATGGGCACCCGATTCGACGCTACGGGCGACAAAGCCCGGATTGTCGTAGCCCGACAACATCAACACGGGCAAATCCGGCTTTATTTCGCGCAACTTGCGCAGCGTCTGCAGACCATCGCCATCAGGCATACGGACATCCAGCAATACCAGGTCGACATCCGATTCCGCCACCATGGAAATAACTTGATGACCGTTTTCGGCCTCGCTGACGACTTCGATATCGGTATCCGCGAACCAGCGTCGGAGCCCCCGACGTACGATCTCATGATCGTCGGCTATGAGAATGCGGATCGACATGCAGAGATCCCTTCGCCGTGCGGCGAACGTGTGTGTCATCCAGTGGACATCACACCTACCAGACTTAGCCGCTTGCTAAGTGAAACCACGTGCAATTATACTTCAACGTCCGCCACCCGTCTTGTTGTCTCTGTCGAACATCAGCGCTACCGCTTGCTGGTCAAGGACAGATTGCCTTCATTCTTCCACACATTAAATAACCACGCCTTCGCAAGATGCCCCGCAACGCCACGATAACTCGGAAGACTTCGGAAACGGCCATCCAGCTAACCATCGATCTGGACGGCAGCGGCAAATCGCAAGTCGATACCGGTATTGGTTTTTTCGACCACATGCTGATTCTGCTGGCCAAACACGGTTGCGTTGACCTGGAGATCAAAGCAGACGGGGACCTGCATGTGGACCAACATCACACGGTCGAGGACGTAGGAATCTGCCTGGGGCAGGGGGTCGCCCAGGCATTAGGCGACAAGGCAGGAATTCGCCGCTACGGTTTCTTTTCACTGCCGATGGAAGAGGCACTTGCCAACGTCGCCATTGACCTCAGCGGCCGGCTCGCCTTCGTCTACAATGCCGACCTGCAGACTTCGAAGATCGGTGACTTCGATAGTCAGCTGGTCGAGGAGTTCTTCGGTGCGTTTGCCGCCAATGCCCTGTGCAACCTGCACATCAACGTCCCTTACGGGCGCAACGGGCATCACGTCAGCGAAGCGATCTTTAAATGCACGGCGCGAGCGTTACGGATGGCGGTGGAGGCCGATGACCGGATGCCCGGCATCCCCAGCACCAAGGGAACGCTGAGCAGCTAACGGCAGGTACCTCGACAACTGTCGCATCATCGATGTTCGCTCCGCGAACAAAACGTTTGGCTCGCGGAGCGCACCACGACTTGGCCAGAGGAATCCAGTAGCCGATCCCAAGCGCGGCGCTGTCGGTGCTTTCGACTTGCGAGGGTCTGGCGGCCATGTGCTTTTCGCGGAGCCTGAACGGTTGCGTGCTGCTACGTACCGATGACAACCTCGCGACAATTGAACCTGTCCCCGTTACTGTTTTCCCCGTTGCTGTTTCGTTCCCGTTCCTGTTTGCCCGTTCCTGTTCCTGTCCCCCGTTCCGGTTCCGTAGAAGCTCGTTGCGCGATCCATGTCTTGGACGTAACTCTCGAACCAGCCGACTGCGTTGGCGTCCATGTTGTCCTCTAATGCGATTGGGGTTTGAAGTTCGAGTTACTGTGTTTGAGTGGGATAACGAATTGCGATCTATCCGGCTGTAGGATGCGGACGGATAGATCGTGCGTTGAGCTTTGTCGCCGCCGTGTTGAATGTTGATTCTAAACGTTGACCGCTCGCAACGGCAAGTTTTCACAGCCGCCGGGGACCAGATACCAGCTTGGACGACTCGGTGAACTCATCACGTCACGCCAGCTGGGCTTCGCTCGCTCTCCTTGCAGAATCATCTCGCCGCCGCAGGCTGGACAGCTTTTACACGTCCCTTCGAGTTCATCCCCGACGTCCTCGAAAGGACCGAATTCACAGCCTTCCGGTGACAACAGCGCGTCGATCGCTTCGAGCTGTTTGCCGCACTGCTCAAGATAAGCGTCGCGACGCGGGTTGCTCCAACCACCGAAGCGACGAGTCTTGGTGTAACCCTTGGGCAACACGTGCAACGACCAGCGACGAGTGAACTCGACCGTCGGTAATGTGATCGGAATCTGCTTCGACTCCCCGCCCGCTGTTTCGCCCGCTCGGGCCATGAACGTGACTTCACGCTGGTCGGCCGACACGATTCGCGAGTCGGAGATCGGACCGCCCGTTAAATAACGAGCCAAGTATTTCAGCACATGCGCGGCGCTGCAATCTTCACGCGGTGGCGGATTGATGTAACTGACCCAGTTCGTTGCCCGAAGTTCATTGGTAAAAGACTTCCAAGCATTGTCGGCTTGTAAGTGCCCGAAGTCCCCTTCTAGTTTTAACTCGCCTCGATCGCGTAGTTGATCCAGGCCGCGCAGAAATGCGTCTCGATACACCCGCCGAAGCTCATCGGCGTCAACAAGATATCGACCCGCTGACTTTGGATCGTCTGCGCGCTGACTGACTCGCCAACCACTTCCGTCAAGAGCCGGTCCGCCACCAGGCACAACCGCATGAACATGCCCGTGCGCGTCGAGCTTTTGATTCCAAGTGTGCAACACCATCAGCGCTGCCGCGTCGTAACCTTGTTCGGCTGAAATCGTCTGCTTGAGCGCCGACCAAGCTGATGCGAACAACAGATCGTAGATCGCTCGTCGATTACCAAGTGCCAAACGTGACAGATCACTCGGCAGCGTGAAGACAACTTGATAATAGTCGACCCCGTCAAGGATCAACTGGCTCGATGAATCGAGCCAGTCGGCGCGCTTGGCACCGCTGCAAGTCGGGCAGTGACGGTCGCCGCACGAATTGTAAACGACACATTCATGCGCGCAGTCGCCACAGCGATAATGCCGATCACCCAAGGCCGCCGTGCGACACAGTGATAACTTGGCCAGCGTGCTTTGGACTTGGGGAGCCGCCTGGCTCGGGTAACGCTGGACGTAATGACCGGCGGCGACCTGCAAGATCTCAGCGACCGTTAACTTGCCTTGCTGTCCTTCGGTTCCTCCCACTTGGGCAGTTGCCGCGTCGGCAACCAATCGAGCGGACTGGGCGTTCTTTCCAAATGGGGACGCCGCACGTGCAGGTAAATCATCGTCGTGGTGAAACTCGCATGACCCAGCAGCCGACTGATCGTCAAGATGTCGACGCCAGCTTCCAGCAATCCGGTCGCGTAAGAGTGTCTCAATGTGTGTGGTGTGACATTCTTTTTGATGTTCGCTTTCTTGGCTGCCGCCTTGATCGCTTTTTGGATGCTCGTCGCTGCGTAGGGTCGATCGGGCGTCTTGCCGGGAAACAGATACTGTGTCGGACGATACTCTTTCCAGTACTCCCGCATCGCGGTTAAGAGCCTGGGCGAGAGCGGCACGAGTCGTTGCTTGTTGCCTTTGCCACAAGCCACCTTTAACTGCATCCTTTGGCTGTCGATGTCGGGAATCGTCAAGTGGGACACTTCGGCCAACCTCAACCCGGCGGCATAGAGCGTCATGAAGAACGTTCGATGTTTCAGATTGGGAGTGCATTGCAGCAGCGCGTCGACTTCTTCGAGGCCTAGGACGGTGGGCAGCGTGCGGGCTCGTTTGCCGTACGGGATCATGGCCACCGGCCACGGCTTGGGGAGCGTGACTTGGTACAGAAACCGTAGGCCACAAACGGCCTGATTGAAGCTACTGAAACCGACTTTGCGATCTTCGATCAGATGGAGCTGGAAGGAACGGAGGTCTTCGGGCGTGGCGTCTTGCAGTCTCTTGGTGCCGAGAAAGTCATCGAACTTGCTGACGTGATAGGTGTAAGCGTCGATGGTTGCCTGGGCCAGATTGCGGATTTTCATGTCCTCGGCCATGCGCCGGGTGATCTTGGTGAGTCGGTTTTGATAGGGCGTCATGTGTTTGGCCTTGTGCGGTTGAAAAGGAAACGGAACCCCTGTCGAACCCAGTATGCGCAGCGCGGATCAAAAGCGCAAGACCTTACAACCGAAACAACCGTTACAAGTGGCCACTCACCGATAGAGAAGAATGAGTGAGCTGTGGGCGCAGCCCATCGGCAGCCTTTGAAAGTTGTTGGTAGGAAGCCAACTCAGCAGAGACGCAGGAAGCGGAAAGCGCAACCGACGAGAACGATTCAACGCTATCGCAATTCGATTAAGTTCAACGTATGTGTTCACCGGGCGGCGGTGAACGACATTGATTTCACGCGCGACGCCGCCCGCCGCTCCGTGTGCAACACACTTGTTATCCGCCGTTAGCGTTACGGCAGGGTTAACAGTTGACGGACGCATTGTTCGACTAAAGCCAACTGTTCGGCTGGCAGGTCACCAAGCTTGCGAATTAATTTCACCGTTGGATATGTGCCAATGCCTTGTGCATCAAAAACACCATTCTTCAGCCATCTGACATTAGAGTTAGTTTCGAATCGCGTACCGCGAACGCTCGTCGTGTGAGGAACGACCGTCGTTATTACGCGTTCGGCACCCTCAATTGGGATACTAAGCACAAGGGCCGGGCGCACTTTGGCAGCGTATCCCATGTCTACGAGCCAGACTTCACCGCGTTTCGGTGTCGCCACTGCCAGCCTCTTCAACGTCATACATCGAGAAAACTTCAGCCCCAGACAGGGTTAGTTCTTCGTCCGAAACTGGGCCAGCGTCGGCCTCGGAGATGCGGGCAAGTTCAACGATCACGGCGTACCGCTCCTGAGGGGAAAGGGCGGCAAAGGCGTTTATTAATTGTGCAGCGTCATCGCTCATCGTTCGTTCCTGCGGCTGAATCCGGGATTCCCAAGTATAGCAGAATGCGAGAAGACTGTCTCGTCAGCCCAGACAACCTGGCTACGGCATCGTTTATGCGTAACGCTGCTTGATTCAGGCGGATAACGAATTGCGATCTATCCGGCTGTAGGATGCGGACGGATAGATCGTGCGTTGAGCTTTGTCGCCGCCGTGTTGAATGTTGATTCTAAACGTTGACCGCTCGCAACGGCAAGTTTTCACAGCCGCCGGGGACCAGATACCAGCTTGGACGACTCGGTGAACTCATCACGTCACGCCAGCTGGGCTTCGCTCGCTCTCCTTGCAGAATCATCTCGCCGCCGCAGGCTGGACAGCTTTTACACGTCCCTTCGAGTTCATCCCCGACGTCCTCGAAAGGACCGAATTCACAGCCTTCCGGTGACAACAGCGCGTCGATCGCTTCGAGCTGTTTGCCGCACTGCTCAAGATAAGCGTCGCGACGCGGGTTGCTCCAACCACCGAAGCGACGAGTCTTGGTGTAACCCTTGGGCAACACGTGCAACGACCAGCGACGAGTGAACTCGACCGTCGGTAATGTGATCGGAATCTGCTTCGACTCCCCGCCCGCTGTTTCGCCCGCTCGGGCCATGAACGTGACTTCACGCTGGTCGGCCGACACGATTCGCGAGTCGGAGATCGGACCGCCCGTTAAATAACGAGCCAAGTATTTCAGCACATGCGCGGTGCTGCAATCTTCACGCGGTGGCGGATTGATGTAACTGACCCAGTTCGTTGCCCGAAGTTCATTGGTAAAAGACTTCCAAGCATTGTCGGCTTGTAAGTGCCCGAAGTCCCCTTCTAGTTTTAACTCGCCTCGATCGCGTAGTTGATCCAGGCCGCGCAGAAATGCGTCTCGATACACCCGCCGAAGCTCATCGGCGTCAACAAGATATCGACCCGCTGACTTTGGATCGTCTGCGCGCTGACTGACTCGCCAACCACTTCCGTCAAGAGCCGGTCCGCCACCAGGCACAACCGCATGAACATGCCCGTGCGCGTCGAGCTTTTGATTCCAAGTGTGCAACACCATCAGCGCTGCCGCGTCGTAACCTTGTTCGGCTGAAATCGTCTGCTTGAGCGCCGACCAAGCTGATGCGAACAACAGATCGTAGATCGCTCGTCGATTACCAAGTGCCAAACGTGACAGATCACTCGGCAGCGTGAAGACAACTTGATAATAGTCGACCCCGTCAAGGATCAACTGGCTCGATGAATCGAGCCAGTCGGCGCGCTTGGCACCGCTGCAAGTCGGGCAGTGACGGTCGCCGCACGAATTGTAAACGACACATTCATGCGCGCAGTCGCCACAGCGATAATGCCGATCACCCAAGGCCGCCGTGCGACACAGTGATAACTTGGCCAGCGTGCTTTGGACTTGGGGAGCCGCCTGGCTCGGGTAACGCTGGACGTAATGACCGGCGGCGACCTGCAAGATCTCAGCGACCGTTAACTTGCCTTGCTGTCCTTCGGTTCCTCCCACTTGGGCAGTTGCCGCGTCGGCAACCAATCGAGCGGACTGGGCGTTCTTTCCAAATGGGGACGCCGCACGTGCAGGTAAATCATCGTCGTGGTGAAACTCGCATGACCCAGCAGCCGACTGATCGTCAAGATGTCGACGCCAGCTTCCAGCAATCCGGTCGCGTAAGAGTGTCTCAATGTGTGTGGTGTGACATTCTTTTTGATGTTCGCTTTCTTGGCTGCCGCCTTGATCGCTTTTTGGATGCTCGTCGCTGCGTAGGGTCGATCGGGCGTCTTGCCGGGAAACAGATACTGTGTCGGACGATACTCTTTCCAGTACTCCCGCATCGCGGTTAAGAGCCTGGGCGAGAGCGGCACGAGTCGTTGCTTGTTGCCTTTGCCACAAGCCACCTTTAACTGCATCCTTTGGCTGTCGATGTCGGGAATCGTCAAGTGGGACACTTCGGCCAACCTCAACCCGGCGGCATAGAGCGTCATGAAGAACGTTCGATGTTTCAGATTGGGAGTGCATTGCAGCAGCGCGTCGACTTCTTCGAGGCCTAGGACGGTGGGCAGCGTGCGGGCTCGTTTGCCGTACGGGATCATGGCCACCGGCCACGGCTTGGGGAGCGTGACTTGGTACAGAAACCGTAGGCCACAAACGGCCTGATTGAAGCTACTGAAACCGACTTTGCGATCTTCGATCAGATGGAGCTGGAAGGAACGGAGGTCTTCGGGCGTGGCGTCTTGCAGTCTCTTGGTGCCGAGAAAGTCATCGAACTTGCTGACGTGATAGGTGTAAGCGTCGATGGTTGCCTGGGCCAGATTGCGGATTTTCATGTCCTCGGCCATGCGCCGGGTGATCTTGGTGAGTCGGTTTTGATAGGGCGTCATGTGTTTGGCCTTGTGCGGTTGAAAAGGAAACGGAACCCCTGTCGAACCCAGTATGCGCAGCGCGGATCAAAAGCGCAAGACCTTACAACCGAAACAACCGTTACAAGTGGCCACTCACCGATAGAGAAGAATGAGTGAGCTGTGGGCGCAGCCCATCGGCAGCCTTTGAAAGTTGTTGGTAGGAAGCCAACTCAGCAGAGACGCAGGAAGCGGAAAGCGCAACCGACGAGAACGATTCAACGCTATCGCAATTCGATTAAGTTCAACGTTTCGGATAACCGGGCCGGGAGTTGACGTTGATGAGCGAAGCGAACGCGCGACGTTGTTCCGGCTCCGGGCGAGTAGATTGGCTTCTTTCGAGTTTAGGTCGTGGTTTGTGTTCACTGTTGCCACCTGTTTCCTGTGGTGGTGTCACAAGATTACAACCTTGCTCAATCGATTCGCCAACCCCTCTCAGAACTCCCGGCACGCGGGATGCGCCGTTAACGCATCCGGCTCCCAGCTATCACCCGTCACGATATCTTCGCATTCTACGACGTCAACAGTGCAACGCAATCAAGTCCGTTAGCCGCCTTGGGAACGCCAAGGGATGTTCTCCCAAACGAGTGGCATCTCGTTCGGCAAAACGCCCAAACCGCAACAGCTTCGTCTTCTCCAGAGCCAGCTCCAACGAATACCGGCCAAGTCGCTTGACCAAGACTTCCTGAAAGCGTTTCGCGTCGGACTCGGTCTCAAACGCACAGATGAAATCATCGGCGTAGCGGACCAAGTGAGCTTCTCCTTTCAGCCGCGGTTTCACATCACGCTCGAACCACTGGTCCAAGACGTAATGCAAATACACGTTGGCTAATAGCGGAGAAAGCACTGCACCTTGCGGAACTCCATCATCCGTCTCGTAGCGACGGCCTTCGATCATCACACCCGCTTTCAGAAAACGTTCGATCAGCCGCAGCATTCGAGGATCGCCGATCCGTGTCCGAAGCAACTCAACGAGTCGCTCATGATTCACGTTATCGAAAAAGCCTTTAATGTCTGCGTCCGAAATCCAGTTCACTTTCTTCGTCGCGATGATCTTACCAAGGACTCCCAACGCATCGTGGCACGAGCGGCCTGGACGGAATCCGAAGGACGACTCGCAAAAGTCGACTTCGTAAATCCGTTCCAGGATCATGACGACGGCTCGCTGAACGAGCTTGTCTTCCACGGCAGCACTGTGTTTGCTGACAACAGGGCTAGCGGTCTCGTCTTGCCATCTCCTTTCGGGATGTCGCGACGCAGGCTGGGCAAGGGACGATAACTGCCGCGGTGCAGACGTTGTTCGAGGTCTTGCAGATTGCTCTCCAAGTTCGCCTCGTAGTCTTTCACCGTGCGGCCATCGAACCCCGGGGCCTTGTTCCGTTTGAGCCGGCCGAACGCCATCCGCAGCAGCTCGACGTCGAGCAGCGTGAAGAGATTGTTGAACACCTCTTCCGGATGTTGTTCGGCTCGATTCGTGATGCGTTCAAATCGACTTAGCACCAACGATTCGCCGCTGAGTGCGGTCGGTGGTACGACTTGTTCGCGTGATAGCTTCGACGCCTTTCCTGCACCGCGGAGCACCCTCTGGGTCGGCCCGGCTTCGTTCGGCTTGATGCTTCATCAAGCTTCAACGGTACTATGCATCGATCCGACTCCCTGCGAGCCATTTGTCTGCCTCACTTATTCCGCTTGGTTAAGACATACTCGCACCGCACCGGATTGGACTTCCGCCGGGCACAAGAGTTCACAGGGTCTCACTGGTTGCTCTGATGACATGATGTGTAACGCGAACGGGCCTTCGACTCCGGGTCTCCGATCACCACTCGCCGTGTCGCGATGATCGATGTTGCCTTCCAGCATGAACACACCTTGGGCAGGATCCCACAGGAACAAAGATTTCGGAGCTCAATACCGTTCAGGGCGGGACAGCTACTCCCTACCTTTCGTCCTCGCTACCTTTCTGTGTACGCTTCAACGTGGCTGTTACCAGACACGCTGCAACACTCGATACAGGGCCTTTGGCTAAAAGCTACCCTGACGGGATTCCCACCCGCTTGTCATCAAACCATTTCCAGTCCGCACGTTCACCGTTTTGTTATGCCACATGCGAACGTGATGTCAACGGATTATTTTGAAGGCGTTTTGCTTGTTGGTTTCTGAGGAAAATTGCGCCAGCAGTTTCTCGATATCTTGCTCGGTTGGTTGTGCCACTCGAGCGCGAATAGTTTTTAAAGCGTTGAGTTTATTGGTCTCTGAGGGAAACTGGCCTAGCAATAATAAAAGTTGTCCGAAGGGAATCTCATCTGGCAACAAATCAAGATTGTTAGACAAGTGGTTAAGCTTGTTTGTCTGCGAATCAAACCCCTCAAGCTGTTTCAAAAAGGCCGAAAATGACAGCGACACGACCGACGCGGGAGCCGTTATTGTAGCAGGATTGTCGTGTGGCAGTTTGAGTATGCGGTCAATGTAACGTTCGTAGGCAGCAGGCGAGGCAGGCGTGATGCCCAAATGTTTGCCTAAGTCATCAATCATCTGGTGTAGCTGTGAGCGATTATCACTTCTTAAAGCGTTTAGTCCAGCTAACGGTCCTTCCAAGACCGATGAGTCGACTCCAGGCGCGAGGACGGGTAAAAGATGTTTCTTTGCTCCCCATCGAGCGCCGAGTTCAAATGCGACATATAACGATCGCAAACTGTGCGGCGAAACTATTCCGATAAAGGCCTCGGCGGCCAGCGTTTCCTTGCACAACTGCTCATCCGTCTTTGCGCCTCCGGGGAGGCGGTATCCATCAACGCTGGTGCACCGAATCGCTGACGCCGGAAGATTTAACGCGTTTTGAATCAGTTCGATCAGAGCCTCCGCAATAGCGGCGTCCTTAGCACTGTGGCTCACGAATAGCCGCAAGTCCGAAGCCATCTAAGAATCCTTTTGTGGCATAACGTTTGCGATAACGGGGCGGTGAGTGGACTCACCATTTTCAACAAGCTTGTTACCGCTCCCGTTCATCGCTTTGTTCTGTGGCTGTTCCTGCGGGTAGGCCAGCCACTGGCTTGCTTACGAACTTGTACTTGCCAGTGGCTTTCATCTTTTCTTGATGTGCCACGTAGTAGTCGAATACTTTCTCAGGGTCGTTGTCACATTCCACGGAAATCTGACGACGGATGTCACGTATTTCGCGAAGTGGGTCAGGTTCCATCTGAATCGGCCTCACTGAGGTAGTTGAGCGGCGTCGTAATCAACGGCACCGGCAATCCGAGTTCGCCGTTGATCTTGGCGATGTGATCAAATTTGTTCGGGTTGGCCAGATGCTGGCAGTTCCAAGTAAGCAGTACTTCCAGTTGATGAAACGACGTAATGGCAAGATGCATCGCGTCGCCATCCGCATCGTTCGGCATCAACAGGCGTTCAACGTATATTCTAGCAATGTCGCGGACCTCTGACGAGATTTCCAGCATCGGCAATTCGTTTATTAGAGCAATACGCTTTGATTTCAGATCTTTGAGCGTTCCACGCTCAAGTTCGACAGTTACGGCCGGGCTGGAGTAACGCTCGAATTCGTCGGCCAACTCGGACCACCACTGACGCGTCCAATGCTGGCGAGAAAGTGACAGCGGATCAGTGCGACCGGTGAAGTAGAAACTTGCGATTGTTGTTTCAATATAGACTGTGGTCATGTGAGGATTCGGTCAGGCCACAGAACG
>CAWJNN010000057.1:0-33631 GCA_963844115.1 uncultured Planctomycetales bacterium
AGCAAGCTACTGAGGTTTGGCCGATTTGCCGAGCGGGACTGCCGCGAAGCGAATGAAGGCAAGCCAGACGTGTTCGACTTTCTCGGATTCACGCACTACTGCGGCCACAGCCGCGCGGGCAAGTTCAAACTGAAAAGGAAGACGTCCAAGAAGAAGTACCGGCAGAAGTTGCTAGGAATGAAGGAATGGTTACGTGCGAACCTGACGACGCCGATCGCCGACGTCTGGCAGACACTCCACCGCAAGTTGCAAGGACACTATCAATACTATGGTGTCAGCGACAACTGGAAATACCTGTTGTCGTACCGCGACGCGGTGGTTGCGTTGGTCAGTTGCTGGGCAGGTCGACGAAGTCAACGGAGCATGAACCGAACCAAGTTCTACGGTGAGTATCTGCCGCGACATCCCTTGGCTCGACCTCGACGTCTAACCAACTTGATTGCGTAACTGGAGTCTCGACCGTGCAAGAAATTATGGACAAGTGTCGGTGGGGAGCCGGATGCGTTAACGACGCATCCCGGCGCCGGGAGTTCTAAGAGGGTGCGGAAGTTCAATTGAGCAAGGCCGAAATATTGTGACACCACCAAAGGAAACGGGTGGCAACGGTGAACACAAACCTCGACCTAAACTCGAAAGACTCCAATCGACTCGCCCATGGTTCCGGCTGCGCACGGAATCGCCTTCGTTGTTTGGGCAAACGGGCGGCGATCATATACATTGACTTGTGATTTAACTTTTGGCGTGTCGCCACGGCGGCGACCGCCACGCCAACCGTTGGCCGCTCTCAGAGATTACGTGTATCGCGCGCGCCATGTACTACCCGCGCAATTTCAATTCCCGCGTCGATGGGTCGATAGAAGATGACATAACTGCCAACGAGGCTGCCCAGGAATTCGCCAGTCTTTAATTCGGGGCGCCGCTCGCCTATTTCCGGGTTGTCCGCAAGAAAGGCGCACTTTTCCCGGATCTTCTGCACCCATTTGACAGCCGCCTCCGGCTTGTCGCGCGCGATGTAGGTAAGAATATCGCCCAGATCCTGTTCGGCTAGCGGCGCAATGACGAGTCTAGCCATTTACTCCGAATTTCCTTGCGCGATCTGTTTTGCCCGCGCTTCGAGACGGGCGAAAACCTCTTCCCCATCGATCCCTTGGCCTGCTTCCAGCTGTTCTATTCCAGCGTTGACATCGCGCCGTAACTGCTCACGAGACCTTAGCAACCGCAAGCCCTCAATCAGCAACTCATTTTCGTCACGGTAGCTGCCAGTCGAGATCATTTCCTTTACGAACTGATCTAATTCTCTTGGGATTTCGACGTTCATGGGTTTATCCTCCAACCAGAGACATCCTTTGTTCTACGTGCTGTGCGGGCGTCCAACAATGGATAGTGGCAAGGTGGCTGCGCCATCGCCGCTTTGGCAATTCAACATGGGTCCTGTCTGTTACAATACCTGCTGATTCAACGCTGTTCGCCTTGGAGACGAGCGGCGACCGCAATGCAAACCGTTGGGCGACCCAAGTCAGTCGGATTGGCCAGTTAGTTTCGACAATTCGGCTAGCATGCGAATCCGCTCGTCATCGGTTGCTCGACCCATTCGTTCGCCGACCTGATTCCGGTCGATCGCCACGCATTGGAACACCAATGCGACGGAGTCGTTTCTCAAACCAGACTCTGGCGTTGCAACGATTAGTGTCATGCAGGCAAATCGCAACGCATTCCGTGTGCTCGTTAGCGGCACCACTAGCACTGTCGGAAGACTACCGGCATACGCCTCATCCTGAATCACCAAGGCGGGGCGTCGGCCGCGTTGCGATCGGCCACCGGCACCGGGAAGATCCACCCAATGAATGTCTCCGATATTCACTGGTCTTCGCTCTCCCACTTGTCGATCATCTCCCACGCTTCCAGGCCGGCGCGTTGCCAAGCCTCAAGTTCTTCCTTGAACTCTGCCGTCATGGCGTCGTGCCGCAGGACGATACCTACGTGTGCTCCATCCGGTAGTTCACCGCCGGATTGTGGCACGACAACACCGTTCTTCACGATACCTGGAATGATTCTATTGTCGGTTGACATCTCGTCCTCCAAATTCGATCCGTGGCAGGGTCGCCCAACACTGATTTGCCGCAAAGCCGCTGCGCGGACGCCTTGTTCTTTATTCTACGTGCTCTCCTCTGATACAATCAACCGTTGGGTGCTCATATCAGTTGGGATGCGCCGATGGATACATGGCTCGATACTGAAACCAAGGCCCTGCTCCAGAAGTCGCCTCCGAAGAAGCTAGCGCCGCCGGATACGGCCATGTTCTCGCTCGTGCTTCTTTCGATCTATCGCCACGATATTGAGCGCGAGATTCGTGCAATTCGACGCATTTTGCAGACGTCCAACGTCGAAGCCAGGCATCTACTCGGCAAGCCGTTGCCAGTTAGGATCACCGAGGGCCTTACACACAGCGACGCCTTACTCGGTCAGTTTGAGTTGATCTCCTGCGATTCCGTGTCTGGGAGACCCGGGGTCGAAGGCCCGTTCGCGTTTCACACGATGTCATCAAGGCAACCAGGGAGGCCCTTTTGGCTCTTGGTCGCGAGGTGAATACCAATCACACGCGAACCGAGTATGCCGTACAAGTCGAAGAGACAAGGAAAGCAAATGGCCGAAAGGGAGTCGGATCGCTGCATAGTACCGCTGAAGCCGGGTAACTCTGGTGGTGGGAAGGCGGCGCAACGTCGTCGCGTTCTCGTACGACGGAGTCGCAGTTCAACGACCATTCCCGGGCATAGCCTGAGAACGAGACATGGTCGCAAAGGGCGTTATCGTACACTGGATCCCCTCCCCGTATCGACGGCTTAAAAGCCGATTTCTGCGGTACGCCTCGGGCTAAATTCGGCTATAATATGGGTCTCGCCTCATTTCCCACCTTCAGGCCAAAAGATGGTATCCAAAGCCTTGGCCAAATCGATTTTCGCAATCGCATCGCTGCTCGCCGTAGGCGCTGGCCCTGGCGGAGTTGCCAGCGCGGAGGACGCGGCCGAACTGACGCCGCAGCAGGTGCAGTTCTTCGAAAACAAGGTTCGTCCCGTCCTGGCGAAAAATTGCTACGAATGCCACGGGCCGGACGAGCAGGAGAGTGAACTGCGGTTGGACCAGCGGTCGGGGATTTTGGCCGGTGGCGAGAACTACGGGCCTGCGATTGTGCCGGGCAAGCCCCAGGAAAGCATCTTGATCGACGCGATCAACTATGGCGAACTGGAGATGCCGCCCGAGCACAAACTGAAGAAGCAGGAAATTGCAGATCTAACTCGCTGGGTCGAAATGGGTGCTCCGTGGCCCGGCGCCGACACGACGAAAGTGGTTCAGCAGGAAGAGCACGGTTCGACAGTCACCGACGAGGACCGTTCATGGTGGTCGTTCCAGCCCGTTCGACGCCCGGAACTTCCGCAGCTTGACGCGACCGGGCAAAGCTGGGCTCGCAACCCGATTGATAGTTTCATTTACGCCCGCCTGGCCGCTCGACAGCTGCGGCCTTCCCCGCCGGCGCCGCGCCGCGAGCTGATTCGCCGCGTCTACTTCGATCTGCTCGGCCTGCCTCCCTCTCCGAAAGAGATTGAAGCGTATCTGGCCGACGATGCCCCCGACGCCTACGAGCGACTGGTCGATCGGCTTTTGTCAGCTCCCCAATACGGCGAACGCTGGGGACGCCATTGGTTGGACCTGGTTCGTTTCTCTCAATCCAACGGATACGAGCGCGATGACGAAAAACCGTTCGCGTGGCGCTATCGCGACTACGTAATTCGTTCGTTGAACGAAGACAAACCGTACAACCAGTTCGTCAAGGAGCAGCTGGCCGGTGACGAATTTGACAAGGTCACCGACGATTCGTTGACGGCCACGGCCTTTTATCGATTGGGCGTGTGGGATGACGAGCCGGATGATTTGCGCCAGGCGTATTACGACGGCTTGGATGACATGTTGGTCGCTACTTCGACGACCTTTCTGGGACTCACCGTCGGGTGTGCTCGATGCCATGCGCATAAATTCGATCCGATTCCGCACGAGGACTATTACCGTCTGTTGGCGTTCTTTCGGAATGTAAAGTTCTATTGCAAACCCGATGACCCGAACGCTCCCACCACGATCCTCGGCCAGTTGCCGTCAGGAATTGGCAAAACACTTATCGTTGGCGAGTACGGACCGACACCGAAAGAAACCTTTGTCTTCATTCGCGGCAGTTCCGGTTCACCGTCGACCAAGGTTGAACCGCGCTTTCCTGAGGTCTTGTCCGCGTCGACCATCGCGACCGTGCCGCAACTGCCATCGCAGTCCAGCAACGGCAAAACCACCGGCCGACGTCGCGTCCTGGCCGAATGGATCGCCAACGAAAACAATCCGCTGACCGCGCGGGTCATGGTCAATCGGCTTTGGCATTATCATTTTGGCCGCGGTATCGTGGCGACGCCCAGTGATTTCGGCAAGGTCGGCATGAAACCGACCCATCCGTTATTGCTCGACTGGCTCGCCTCCGAAGCCGTTCATGGCGACTGGCGTCTCAAGACCCTGCACCGCCTGATCATGACCAGCGCCACCTACAGGCAGTCGTCACGAATTGCGGATTTCGGATTGGGGATTGCGGATTCAAAACCTAATCCCCAATCCGAAATCCCCAATCCGAAATCGAACAATCCGCAATCGAACAATCCGCAAATCGAACAATCCGCAATCGAACAATCCGCAATCCGCAATCCGCAATCCGCAATCGCAATCCGCATCGCAATCCGCAATCGCAATCCGCAATCGCTAGATCCGCAATCGCTAGATCCGCAATCGATCGATCCTGGGAACGAGTTGTTGTGGCGGCAGAATATGCGACGGCTGGAAGCGGAGGCGATTCGCGATTTTATCCTGGCGACCAGCGGTCAGCTGAATAGGAAAATGGGTGGCCAGAGTTTCTATCCCCGGATGCCGGCGGACGTCATCGCCGGTCAATCGATGCCAGGCCGCGGTTGGAACCGTTCGAGTCGAACCGACCGCAGTCGGCGCGGCGTTTACATCTTTTCAAAACGGGGTCTGTTATTACCGCTGCTGGAATCCTTTGACCTGGCCAGTAGCGATCAGCCGATTGCCGCCCGGTCGGCGACCACGGTCGCGCCGCAGGCGCTGACGCTGATGAACAGTAAATTCCTGACGGAGCAGTCGCACGCCTTTGCCAATCGCGTGTTGCAAGCGTCGGGCGATGATCGTCGGAAGCTGATTCGATTAGCGTACAGCCTGGCACTCGGGCGATCGCCGACCGAGCGCGAGCAGGAGATCGCATCGGCGTACATCGACCGTCAATCGGCGGCGTTTCGCGAGAATGCTGACGTCCCCCAATTGCGGCCGGGACTCCCTTCGGCGTTACACCAGTCGTATTTAGCCAAAAACAGGGCGGAGGATTTTCTGCTTGGCCCACGGGCCGGCTGGTCGTACTTCCGAGGCGAGTGGCCGCCGCGTGGCGACGGCATTCATTGGGTGAATAGTGCGCGGTCCCTACGCGTTGTGGAACGGATACAAATTTCGCAACGGATCGGTGAGCTGCCGGATATCGATGGATGATCAGTCCGAGTTGGTGGCGATCATGCTGGCGCGGTTCCGCAGGGTCAGGTATTTCATGGATACGAATTACTCCTGGACCCCCGGCAAGACCGTGTTTCGCTCGTTCGCCACGCCGAAAACACCAGCGTACTGGCTTCGGTAGCAAACGATGCGCTCGCCGGCATGTGGCATACCATCAAATTTGAAGCCAACGCAGATCGGCTTCGAGTCTGGATGAACGATCGCGAGCAACCACTGTTTGACATCACCGATTCGGATCCGATCGTGCATGAAGGGCGGATCGGCTTGCGCACCTGGGGCGGCGCGCGACTCTTTCCCGAGTTGAACGTTGAAGCGAACGGCCAGTCCATGGATGTACTTCAGACCGATCCCGTGGCCTCGCCCGATCAGGTCACCGGAGCACGCACGTCGTTTAAGGAATGGAGTTTCTTCGGGGGGCAGTGGAATCGAGACAAGGAACATGCGATTCATGGTGAGACCGAACCGGGAACATGGAGCTTCGTGACGTGCAACGACACGCGGATCGGCGACGGAGTTGTCCAGTGCGAAATGAAAGCGGCGGAAGCGTCGGACGCCGAGCTGGTATTTCGAGTCAGAGAATCCTCAGATGGGCGTGAATAATTTCTCCGGCTACGAAGTTGCGATTAACGCTGGCGAGCAGCTTGTGCGTCTGGGTCGCCATCAAGGGGACTTCCAGATCATCAAAGACGTTCCACACAAGATCGAAGCAGACCGTTGGTACCATGTGAAGGCTGAAGCCGTGGGTGGTCGAATACGCGTTTATCTGGATGGCGCGGACCAGCCGATTATCGATGAGGAAGATCCGCATCCACTGGCGGCTGGCGCGATCGGATTGCGAACCGGTCGAAAGGCCGCCTTTCGCGCTATCAAGCTGGATGTCCTGCGTGCGGAATTGACAGACGTTGAACGCGAAGTCATGCAAGACCTACCTCGTTATTCACCGCACGAAAAGGCCGTGGCGGCGTTTTGCAACTTGTTGTTCAACATGAATGAATTCGTCTATATTGATTAACGTATGAGTCGACATCGTAAGCAAAACCCGTGCTGTGGCACTCGTCGCCAGTTTATGTGGGAACTTGGCGCCGGCTTTGGCGGAGTTGCGCTGACTTCCGTGCTGGACGGAGACGGGTTTTTCGCCAGGCATGCGTACGGTTCAGAAACCCCGGTGACCGAGGGCTACGTCAACCCGTTGGCACCGAAAGCGCCGCATCACTTTATCAAGGCGAAGCGCTGCATCTTCCTGTTCATGTACGGCGGTCCGTCGTCGATGGACACGTTTGACTACAAGCCGGAACTACAGAAGCGTGACGGCCAGGAAATCGATATCGAGATTCGCCGCCGTAGCGTTCGCAAACAGAAGTTGCAGGCGTTGCGCCGCAAGTTCCAGCAGTACGGCGAATCGGGTCTGTGGTGCAGTGACGCGTTTCCGCATATCGCCAGGCACATGGACGAATTGTGTTTGATCAAGAGCCTGACGGCCGATTCATTCGCGCACGGTTCGGCCGTGCCACAAATGAATACGGGTTCGATCATCCAGGGTTCTCCGTCGTTGGGGGCGTGGTTGAGCTACGGGTTGGGGACCGAGAATCAGAATCTGCCGGCGTTTGTGGTCATGTTGGATCCGCGCGGCGGCCCGATCCCTGGTGCGGCGAATTGGGGTAGCGGCTACATGCCAGCCGCCTATCAGGGAACTCAGCTGCGATCGAAGGGCGATCCGGTTCAGGACTTGTCACCCACCGGCGGAATGACGCGTCACATGCAACGTGATCATATCGACACGCTGGAACAGCTAAACGCGGATCACCTGGCGAGCCGGCCGGGTTATAGCGAACTGCAGGCCAGGATGGAGAGCTACAAGCTCGCTTACCAACTGCAAACGACGGCGCCGGAAGTCATGGATCTTTCCGGCGAAAGTCAGAAGACACTGGAAATGTATGGGCTGTTCCAGAAGAAGCCCGCGCACAATCTTTCGATCGGATCCGCTCACTTCGGACGCCAGTGCTTGATTGCCAGGCGGTTAGTCGAACGGGGTACACGGTTTGTCCAGATCTATTCGGGCGGCGGACACCAACAACAGAATTGGGACGCTCACAACGGCATGGAAGAAAACTTAACCATCCATGCCCCGGAAATTGACAAGCCGATTGACGGTCTGCTGACGGATCTGAAACAGCGCGGATTATTGGACGATACGCTGGTCGTCTGGGGTGGTGAATTCGGGCGTCAGCCGGTATCGCAAGGCGAACTCCAGGGTCGCGACCACAATCCCAAAGGATTCATGTATTGGTTGGCCGGGGGCGGCGTGAAGGGTGGTTACAGTCATGGAGAGACAGACGAATTTGGCATGGAAGCCGTTCAAGATCGTCACCATCTGCGTGACCTGCACGCCACGATCCTGCACCTGATGGGATTGGATCACACGAAGCTGACCTATTTCTACGGCGGCTTGGAACGAAAATTGACGGGTGTGGTAGAAGCCCACGCCATTCACGACGTGATTGCCTGACGCTCTGATCCACAAAGGAAACAAGTCATGATCGTTGGCTGCGGCGAATGGGGTTTTCGCGAGATGCCCATGGAACAGCACTTTGAAATAGCACAAAAGTTCGGCTTCAAATATCTTGAATTCGGCATTGGAGGTGGACAGACAGGCCGCCTGCCGGAGGCCCCCAGCACCGACGACGTGGCGCAGTTTCGCTCGCTTGGCGAGAAGTTCAACATCCGCACGCCGTTCTGCTGCATCGAAAACGACTTTACGAAGCTGGACGCGTCGGCCCACGACAGGGAAGTCGAACGAGTACTGCCACAAATCCAAGCAGCGGCCGATTGTGGCGCGACTCATGTGCGGCTGTTCGCGGGCTTTACACCCGTGGTGGATATCGACGAGTCCTGTTGGCAGCGACTGCTGGCGGCATTCAAGACATGCGATGACTTCTGCCAGAAGCTGGACGTATTGATCTCCATCGAAACGCACGGTGGCATCGCCCAGAACGACGATGGCTCATTGACGCATATTGACTCGGCCACAACGAATCGGGACGGACTGCGGCGTTTGGTCGAACAGCTACCGCCACGAGTAGGCTTTAACTTCGATCCCGGCAACATCAAAGCCGCTCATCCAGACGATCGCCGGCTGGGTCTGGACCTGATCAACTCGCGGATCAACTATTGCCACCTGAAAGACTGGCGGCCAGTCGGCGATGGTTGGCTGGCCTGCGCCATGGGCGATGACGATTTGGACTACGCGCCCCTTTTCTCCGAAATGACTTTCGACGGCGTCTACCAGATCGAATACGAACCGCTGGAAGACGTCGAAGATGGTATCCAGCGCAGCCTGGACTATCTGGCCAAAGTCACGCCCGGATTTACATTGGAGTAGGTGACTGTTGTCGAGAAATGGTGCTTAGAGATCCACCAGCCAGGCGGCGAGTTCTTGTAGCTGGGCTGGTACGGTGAGATTTGCAGCAGAGCTCAATTTGCCGCTTTGCAGTTGCTCGAAAATCTCGCGCGCCATCACTTCTTCGACGGCCGCTACGGCAATGAACATCTGGACCTTCTTGCCGGCGAGCGATTTCTCGCTGTCTTGTTCGCGAAAGACCTCGCGAATTCGACCCAAGGCGCTATCGGCCGTTTTCCAGTGTTCGTCCGCGCCAGCCGGATCGATGCCACCTTTAAGTTCTCCGCACGCCAAAAAGCGAGCGGGAGATTCCAATAACTCACGGAAGGACGCCGTGGTTCCGGTGACGTCTAGCAGAATTACATCGATATTGTTTCCGATAAAGCGAGGTGTTTTGTCGAACGCCAGCAGGCGATTTTCCCACCTTAGCAGCTGGACCTTTCCGGCGGTCGATTTGGTGAGCTCGGGTTTGATCTGTCGAGCGTTCAAGGCCCGCATGATGGAGGCGACGAGTTTCCGCCCTGCGACGGCTCCGGTAACGTTGCGCATCGCCCCCCCCAGGGAATCGCCCCGGGTCAGCAGGAAGCGATACAGCAGCTCGTCACGCCACTGATCACCGCCGCCAGCAGCGAGCATTCCCAGAATTCGGTCCAGGCGCGGTTTTCCTGTTCGTGCGATAGCGAGTTTTGCGCCTTTTCCGACAGGCCGGCCGCGGCCAGCAGATGGTCGCGCAGTACAGGATTCATCAGCAAGCTGTGAACGTCCGTTGCTTTGTTTAAGGCCTCCCGGAATTGACGACCTTGTTCGACAAAGGGTCTGGCGAGCCGACCCTTTTCTATCGCCTGGGCGACAAAGCCATCAATCGTCGACTGGTCCGAAGTAACCAGATCGGCGGCGCTCCTGATCGATTTGGGTAACATCAACGCTTCGCCTTCGGATTTCGCAGATGGTCGCAAAGCAGCGCCACCATCTTAACTGATATCCCTGCGTGCCTTTCGTGTCGCGGTGGTGAACTCCTATCCACGGCGATCATGAGAACCCTCGCTCGTTCGAGATGTCCTGTAGAACCGCTCTTCGAAACCCTCCGAAACACCCTCCGAAACCAGGTTGGCCTCCAAGGGCCAAATTGCGACATCGAGTGACGCGACGTCCGGCGTTTGGCACGAAGATTGCATAGAGGAAGACAATAGTTAAGCAATAGCTAATTGGAAATCAACAAACCAATCCAGCCACACGAAGAACTTACTTGTCGCCGCTGGCGAGTGCTTCTCCGGAGCAGACCTACTGACGACGTGCTTCAAGCGTAAATGCCTTTTTTGCAAGGTATTTGCGCTTTCTTTTTTTGCTGGTGTGACCCATTTGGCACACCAATGCCAGATCACTTATCGTATTTGACGCTACGGGTACGTAACGAGCCCTAACGGTCGTTGTGTAGCCAGCGCCTCAGGCGAATTGACGCCATGGGGAGGGACGGCCGACCGCCCCTTCCCAACCATGGGTCAATCTGACCCATTTTCGGGTTGTTTCGCCGCGTGGAAAATGCGTCGAAACGTCCCATTCGTGGCCATTTTGCCGCACCCGGCATTTCGATCGATTGCCAGGGAATCGCCTCGAATTTTAGCTTGAGGCATATCTCGTTACCCCTGCGCAAGTTACGGTCTTTCTACCTAATCTTTCCGGATTGGGCCCCTGAGTTGCATAACCAATCGTTGGATGAGAACTCGCAGATGTTCTGCGGTTTTACCCTGAGGTACGAACGAATGACGACTCAGAGCGCCCATTATTCGAGCGATCAATTCGGTGACGGGATGACGGTGGTATTCCCGGTGCAACAGCCGCGTTGGCGGACGTCTCGGCAGCCGCGTTATCGGCAGCGGAAGGCGGCGTCACGACGCAGTCGTTCATTCCGAAGTAGTCGGAGTCGTACGTTTCGTTTTTAAGGTTTGCCTGAATTGACGACCCACTCGAGGGCGCGAGTTCACGAAGGGCGAACTGGAGAAGGATTACAAAAGGTTTACGCAAGGATTCCGCAACGACTTACTCAAAGAGGTACGCAAAATGACAAGTAGGAATTACGAAGATGAACATGATTATCAAGAACAACCTCGTCACATCCCAATGCGCAGTTCTGCCACTGGAGCGAGCCGCAAACGTCCCGATGTCATCAAGAAGCGACCGTCTGTCCGCTGCGGCATCCAGAAGCGACGTGTACGCCGCATCAAGTGGTAGTCGCGGACGATACGGCCGCGCTTGATGCTTCCGGAAAGTACAGATCTGCATCACGGATATCGGCTATCCCGATCACCAAGATCTGCATGCGGTCATTCGCGCCGTGAACAACGCGTGAACAACGCGTGAACAACGGGTGAACAACGGGTGAACAACGGGTGAACAACGTCTGGCGGGATGTGTGTACGATTGAACCGGTGCACACCTGGTGATCGACGTCCTCCCTACGGTCTTCCCTCCTCCGGAACCGTCGAATTCACCGTCGAATTCACCGACGAAGCCGGCGATAGTCCAGGCAGGTGTCATGCGTGGCGGTTAGTGTGATGGGCGGCCGACTAGTCTGTTTCGCACTCGCCCAAGATCCTGCGATACTCGGTTAGGGCGTGATCGTAGGCTTGGTGAAAATCGTCGCGCTCGTCTTCGTCCATGAAGCGTTCTTTTTCTTTTCGGCATTTCGATACGCCATCAATACACCACTGGGCGCTGCGGCGGCTGGCGCGGACTGGCTTGTCGTCAACGACCACGAAAATCGGATTCGTGTGTGATGAAGGCAGGATCCGAATAGCGACCCAGCTACTGCGATCGATTTCTGTGTTAAACAAGACATCATTCAGCGCACCGTCCGCCTTGACCACTTGCTCTTCAACCGGCCGACCGTTGACAATCAATTCGACCTTCACATTGCGGTCGTCCAGCCGAGCGCGTTCGAGGTGCCAATACGGTTTTTGGTCATAGGGCCGCTTGTGAATTTCTTCGTCGGGATCGTCCGATAGGCGCGCGGCAACTTTTGCACTTACTTCAATCTCGCCGGGTCGCTCCAGCCGCAGTTCGTTCTGGCGGCCCAGTTCGACGTCATTCACTTGAAAATCAAGCAGATGGCTGTGCCCGTCGGAGACATAGGCGGCACCGTTGCGAATAGCCTCGCACCAATCGCCATAATTCAACTTGCCTTCGACCTTTGCATACGATCGACCGATCCCCACACGTTCGCCGTAAACACAGGGAAAATCGGTTTCGCCGCTAATCCTCGTGCGGTAACCACAATTCAAGGTGTGGTACCAGATATTCAATTCCCAAACGTACGGCGTATCGACGGTAGAAATAAAATCGACGGCGGGAACCTGTGATCCGTCAGGGCCCTCAACGGTATGCGTTACGTCGGCGATATATTCGTTCGCGCCGATACTGTTGAATGGCGGCACGATGTAATTCGGCAGCTCGTCAGTGTCAACGCTGAGTCCCGCGCCTGAATGCGCCGGCCCACAGACGGCACCCTGCTTCTTGGCCCACCGCAGCGTGTTGAGACACAACTTAGGCCAGTGATGCTTCGACTCGCCGCCGGGCGGGATTTGTTCCTTTAGCCGCAGCAAACAAAGGTGACCACTTTCGTGCGAACCGAATCCCGAAACTTCGACGTCGTAGTGCAGCAAGTACGGATGCCTGGAGACAAGATCGTCTTTGCCGGTAAAGAACTGCTTCTGGTAATCGAAACACGGTCCCCAGGTGAGATTGACGCCAACCTTCAGGTCTTCGCCCAGGCAATGCCGAATCATGTCCGGCGCGTGGACTCCTTCCGTCGGTTTCTCGTAGTGGGCGCAGCCAGCTGCATGGATATGATGATCGCCAGACCACCAACCCAGGGCAGCCGGATCGACCCATCGCTGGAGCTTGATCATCTTGGCCGTTGATTCCTTATCAATCTTCCAGCGTACATTTTGCGGCAGGTACTCAGGGCCCCGCGTGATCGTCACTTCGAATTCACCTTCCGGCAGCTCGATTGTTTCTCTGTCACGTCGATAGATCTGCGGCTGAAAGAAGAAATCGGGCGCCAAACGCTTTGATTGTGCCGGGTAAACCCGCCGCCCGTCGTCCCGAATCTCAAAGGCCGCCACCGTCGGTTCGCCGTTCTCGTCCAAAACGTGAACCGTGACGGGAATTGCCGCTCGGCAGTCAAACGTAACGGTGGTGTCGTTGCGGAAGCCCAGATCTTGGGTTCCCTGGCCCACGTCGAACGAAAAGACGGCCGATCGTTTGCCCGCATCGCGACTGTAGAGCTGGAGAATCCGGTACTCTAGTTCGATGCCGGACAGCTTCGGATTCAACGGGCGATCACGAAACAGGTTTGCCTCCATCCAGCGGTCACGTAGGTCGTCTTGTTCAGCACCCGCTAGTTTACGCGCCTGAGGACTATGTACGTTCAATGCGGCGGTTACCCCAGCTTGGTTTTGGACCTTGACCAGGAACTGAGACCATCCTTTTTCGACCAGCAATGGCTCGGCGATTCCGGGCTGTACTTTCACGCGCGATTCAGGGCTGATCGTTACAGCGAACAGACAGTAAGGATCTAGCGCCTGCTGTACGAGTTGTCGAGCTTCTTTGTCGTCGGCTTTTTGCGCTTTTGCTAACAGTGATATGGAAGCTTTGTCCAGCGGCTGCCCAATAGACTCCAACGCCTCGGTGAGCCGGCCAACCTGAACCAGCAATGGCTGAACCTCGACTTGCGAATCCTGAGGAACCTTAGATTCGGCCTCAACGGTTGTTGCCAGGAGCGCACCGAGCAACAAAATAAGGCCAACGAATATCCAGCAATTATTGGGCTTGCGTACTACACCCGGCACTCCGCTGTGACTTCGAATGACAAATAGATCTTTGGGCGATTCCGACACGAACAAGCTCCACTGCATTCAAGGCTAACGTTCCCTATATTCGCCAGTCACTTTTGTGCTTCGACGAAACGTGATTCGAAGATGATCGCATCCGTGGCGTTAACTTCCAGCTTGCGATGGCGCTATAAAGTCATTGGCAAGCAAGATGCTTGCTCCACATTTCAGGTCTGACACAGCACGTGACGCACGTCCGCCATTGTAGCAAGCACGCTGTGCGCCGCAACTGCGAGCTTCTTGTTACATAGCCGTGACGGGAATGCGTGGCCATTCTGGCTAAACTCCAGATAGGAGCACCGTCACCATGTTTATCTTTCTCGGCCTGCGCTGGCGATGGTTGTGGGCTACGTTAACGATCGCACTCAGCGCTTTGATCTTGGTGAATAACGGGATTTACTTGCGGGGCGGCCCGGAGCCATTGTTCTTTGTGGAAAAAGGTTCGGTAGCACAAATGCCGGTATGGCGGGCCGCTTTTTATCTCCACATCGTTGGCGCATCGGTTTGTCTGGCGACCGGTATTCCGCTCATGTTTACGCGCCTGCTGCGTTACCGCCGCACGCATCACGTGTTGGGGTACCTGTATCTGAATTCCGTGTTATGGGCGGCCGCGCCAGCCGGGGTCGTTATGGCGCCATTCGCGAAAGGCGGAGCGCTGGGTGCGTTGGGGTTCGCCGTGATGGGCGTCCTTTGGTGGTGGACGACCTGGTCCGGGTACGTGACGATCCGTCGTAACGATCTGGCCGGCCATCTACACGGGATGGTGCGATCCTACGCCTTGGCGCATCTCTGCGGTTACCTTTCGGCTGTTCCAGGCGGCGTTGTTTCATCTGGGCATGGACGACCACGCCAATTACATCGTCTCTCTGTGGCTCAACTTCGGCGCAAGCGTGTGGCTCGCCGAAACGTGCCTTTACCATCAATCGCTGTCGAAATCCTCGCGGACAATGACGGCCACACTTGAAGGAGCAATATCATGAATCGAATGCTAACGTTGCCTGGACTGGCTATCGTCGCCGCGTTTGTCGTACTGTACGCCAGCCTATCCGAATCGAATGCACGTCCCCGGCAGTCTCCGTTGCCACCGGTCAATACAAGCGAAGAGTTCTGAACTGACCAACGGACACAAGTAATCCGCGGACGGCGATTGCTGCGGGCGCCGCGAGGAATGTTCATTCGTCGCGCGCTAGGCGAAGGATACTTTTACCGCTGCCGGATTGGGCGAGAATGTAAAGCTCGCCGTCCTCGTCTTCTCCAAAGGCGATTACCGACAGGTGACCGGATGGGATGCGAGAGTTCTTCGCGACCGTGTGGTGCTGGTCATCGAGCTGTAGTGCCCAAAGCTTTCCGGTGACATAGTCGGCGTAAACGTAGCGGCCATCGATTTCGGGCACGGTCGATCCTCGGTAAACGCGCCCGCCCGTGATCGACTTGCCCGCGCGGTGATCGTACTCCCACACCGGCTCAATCGGCGGATTGGACAATTGAGACTCAGCGTTGCCGAAGGCGTGCAGTCCTTCGCGTAGTGACCAACCGTAGTTGCCGCCGGAGCGAATCCTATTGATCTCTTCCCACAAATCCTGGCCGACATCCGCCGCCCATAAATTGCCCGTTTGGCGATCAAACGCCAGGCGCCAGACATTGCGCAGTCCGTAGGCATAGATTTCCGGTCGGGCGTCGGCGCGATCGACGAACGGGTTATCGGCGGGGATTCCGTAAGCCTTGTCGCCATCCCGCCTGTCGACGTCGATTCGCAGAATCGATCCCAGCAGTGTCTGTAGATTTTGGCCGTTACCTAATGGATCGTTTCGATTCCCGCCGTCGCCCAATCCTATGTAGAGAAAACCATCAGGGCCGAATTCAATGGAACCCCCGTTATGATTCGAGAACGGTTGTTGAATCTTCAAAACAACCTCTTCACTATCGGGGTCCGCCACATTCGGGTTGCCCTGCGAAACGCGAAACCGAGAGATGATTGACGACCGTGGTTCGGCTGCGGAGCTGTAGTACACGTAGAAGGTACCGTTCTTTTTGTAAGCAGGATGGAACGCTAGTCCCAACAGTCCTTCCTCGTTGTCTTTTGTCCAGTCGTGGACTTTGGGCGTCAGGTCCAGAAACGTCGTCGCCAGCTTGACATCCGGCTTGTTGGGAAGAACGTAAATGGGGCCGCGCTGCGTTGCAACGAAAAGGCGGTTCGAACCGTCGCCGGCATGGGTCAGTTCCGTCGGTCGCAACGGACGCACTCGACCTTGTTCATCGGCCCCGTCCCAACCTTGCCACTGCAGATCCGGAAACGCATTGACGACCTTGAGCGGTAGCGCATCGTCGACGGGATCGGGCGCTTCGCCCTGCGCCGAAATCTTGCGGATTTTGATGTTGCGAAAGGCAATTTCATTGCCATGGTCCTGGAGGCAAATGTGGCCCTTCCCCGTTTTTCCAAAGTTGGGGTACTTCGCAAACTTGCTCTTGGTGACCCGCTCGTTCCAGTCCTTGCTGCCGATCTGGAAGTAAAAGTAGTGGACTCCGTTCACCGTGACTTCGCACTGTGACTTGGCGATGCGCAGGTAGAGGTGGTTCCACTGATCGCCGGGCCGCGCGCCGTTCACTTCGTCGCTACCCTGATAATCGACCTGATCTTCGAAGCGGCTCAACCAGCCGGGCTTGGCCGCTTGATAGAGCCCGTACAGCCAGCCGGCTCGTTGACGTTCCGGGTTCTTGTCGCCGACGATCTGAACTTCGGGACCCGTCTGCCACGGTTGATGTGCCGTTTCGGCGACATGGAACATGACGCCACTGTTGCCGTCGGGTGCGACACGGTACTCGAGGGACAATTCGAAATGCTCGAACCGCTGATCCGTCACGATGTCTCCAGCCCCTTTGCCGACACGCATTAACGCTCCGTCGCGAACCTGCCAGCCGTCGTGGATCCCCGATTTTCGGTAGTTGCGCCAACCGTCCGGCGTCTTGCCGTCAAACAGCAGTTGCCAGCCGCCGAGTTTTTCAGCGTGCGTTAGCTGGTTAGGAATCGTTTCGGACGAAGCGGGGTCAGCGGCCAGGGCAAGTAGCGCGGTGACCACCCAGAACAGCCAGCGGCAGGGACGTGCGCGCGTTGAGTTCAGCCCGGACTTCCTGCCGGCCTGTAGCTCTGCGCTCGCAAACGGTGCCTTCGCTGCCGGAGCTGCGCGTCGCTTGTTCCGGCCTGCATAAGAAGTCCTGGCTAGTTGGCGCTGGCAGACGGATGATGTCACGTGGTTTTCTCTCCAGCCGATTTCGTGGTCTAAAAGTGATCCCGACGGTTCATGATTCTATTCTTGGGAGGGCGGGAACCTCGCCCTTCCCTATTCCGATGAAAAAGACAGATCCCAGTATTTTAAGGGATGTTTGGCGGAGTCGCCAATTGCCCGAGACCGTGAAAATTGCCTGGCGGCAACCGCGAGGGATTGATTAGTCGGTCATTTTGCCGCTAGCAATTGTGTACGCTGAACCGACAGCCATCCATGCCAAGACGATACGGGGATTCCGAACATAAAGAAGCGGCCTTTCGGGTGTTCGTTGGAGTACAGCCTTTACGCCTGAATTCCAACTCCCAGCGCAGGGTACCGTATCAGTCTTGGCGTTTGGACGAAACGCTTGAATCGGTCCGTTGGGGCGAGTGCATGGGACTCGACTTCGGCAGGAAGTGAGGAGCAGGAACCTCTCGGACCCGTTCCGTCGCCGTCTCCCGCTGCAGCTGACGAGCCGCTTGACGTTGCAGTCGACCGGTAAAGAAGCGACCGACCGGGCCCGCCAACAGTGCGGGCAACAACACCAGGTCACCGACCAGTGCCGCCGCCAATAAGACGACCATCAAATAGCCGAACCGCTGGGTTGGCGTAAAGGTACTGAGTGCGAAAACTCCCAATCCCAGTCCGCCGATGATCGTGGTTTGAATCATGGCCGTTGCACAGCGCGAGTAGGCCAGCTTGACCGCACCACGCCGATCAAGACCCTTGAGAATGCCGCGACGGAACCACGTCAGGAAGTGAACCGTATCGTCCACCGCGACGCCCATCGCAACACTGGCCGTCATCATTGTGCCGATGTCGACCAAAATTCCGACCCAGCCCATAAAACCAAATACCGTAATGATCGGAAAGACATTGGGGATCATCGACAGCAAACCGGCCGACGGCGATCGGAGGACGCTCATCATCACCACGCAGATCAGTACGAATGCCAGGAAGATACTTTTGATCAGTCCGATCAACAACTCGCGCTGCGCTTTGTAAACGAGTGGCACAACACCTGTGTAAACGGGGCTAATGCCGGACGCGACTTCATCTTCTTGTTCGACGGTCGCCGGATCAAAGTTTCTCGCATCAACATACCGCTGTGCGTGCCGCGTGATGAAACGCGATGCGACGTTGGGATGATCGGCCGCGATAAAGACCAGATCGAAGTCGCCAAAGAACTTCTGCGCCTTCGGGTTCTCGTCACCGGCACGAATAGGGTTCTTTGCTTCATAACCTTCGGCCGTTTCATAGATCGGTGTCACTTTGACACCCGCCACCCGCAGGGCGTCATAAAGCGTCCCTGCCAGGATCTGGCGTGGCGTTGGAAGTGGTTCGTCGGCCGGATCCATGTCCGGTTCGTCTTTCGTTGGGCGTTTCGAACGCGGCACCCCAACCACACAAACATGCTTCTTACGAAAAGAACCAGACTTCGTATCCAATTCAGCTAGAATCTGATCACGCTGACGATACGCCGCGAGCACGGGTCGCACAACGCCACGAATTTCATCGACAAAGTGCCCGTAGTCGACGTCGCTCAGTGCCGCCAGACGCGCGCTGACCCGGAACAGCTCTTCGCCGTTTTCGCTTTCACGGAAATAGTCACTTGCGAGGAATTCGTCGCGATGGTCCCCCAACCCGGCATTGAATCCGGAGCGCTCGGCGAAAACGGCGAGCGTATTGGCCTTGGCCGGCAAGACCGGCGCGAAAGTGTTGATCGATAGCGCGCGGCCTACGTCCGGTAGCTTTTCGACGTTTTCTTGAACGGCTTCGACCAGCTCCATACGTTCAAGAAACGTAAGTCGGTAGTGGCCGTCTTCCGACATCAGTTCGTCGTCAGAATTGCGCATCCGCGACGGATCAACTCGAATCACGACCTCCATCGGGACCAGATTACCCAGATTTTCCTCTAGCCAGGTATAGTCTTGAATAATGTCCGCCTTATGGTGGAACAACTTCAATAGCTGAACGGTGGTTTCGATCCTGAACAGACCGACGGCCATGACCAGCATCAGGGCGATACCGGCGGCGGTCACCAGCATGTGCCGGTTGAGGATCCATTCCGCGACGGGTTCCAGAATCTCGGTCGATCGATTGAGCGACTGGCGATGGATCGCCTGAAGCGTAACCTTACGTCGCCGGCGCGGAGGCCACAGTTCCAGGAAGGCGGGCAACAGCGTGAAGAGGATTGCCAGCGTGAACATCACGCCCAGTGCGGTATACGTTCCGAACTTGCGTATCGGAACGACCTCGCTGGTCACCAACGATATCAGCCCGATCGCCGTGGTAACGGCGGCTAGTGTACAAGGCAGCCATCCGTTAATGATCGCTCGCTTGGCTGCTCCCGACACGCCCGACTCTTCGACCGCATCTTTGTAGTAGTTGACAAGGTGAATGGCGCCGGAGATCCCCAGGATGTAAATGACCGAGGGCATGGTCATCAGCACTGCATCGACGGTCCCGCGCGTGAAATAGACGATGGCCAGACTGCAGGCGGCACCGTACACACCGCAGCAGAACACCATTAGCGTGACGCGCTTGCTGCGAAAACAGAAATACGAAAGGCAGAGTCCGACCAGGCCGGAGAGCCCGACCAGTCGCATCAGTGTGATCTCGCCCTCGTCGTCAATCGCCACGTTGTCGACCGGCGGGCCACCCATGCGGATATCGACCTTCTCGATCGCGCATTCCTTGGTGGCCAACTGATACAGAATTCCATCTTCACGGCCCATCAGGACGCGGGTTATCGGCCACGATCGACCAATCCCTTCCCGGAGGCGATGGACGGCATCTTCCCGCAGCGTGGCTAAAACGCACGTCGTTTCGCCATCGTTGCCGATCATCGAACCGCGCAACCGCCGCTTCGCTTCTTTTTCACTCAGCTTCAGACTGCCTTGGGGATCCGTCATCTGGGCCAGCACACGCGGACCCGTCGTTACTTTCTTGAAAAAGTTGCGCTGTCGTTCGTTGTCGGGCGTCTCCGAGTCGGGCACCAGCTTCCTGGCCAGCATCTCGACCCGCGGGTCGTCCAGCGTGCAGCCTTCCCAGCTGATGACGACGAACTGTTCGCCCAGGAAGTGCTCGCGGAACCAATTCAGCTCCTTCGTCTCTTCGAAACCGTCCGGCAGCCACGCCGTTACATCGTTCCGGTTATTCTCGACCGCGGTGCGCGCACCGCGCAGGGCGATGGGTAGCAGAAAAACCGCTGCCAGCAGAATGATAAACGACTTACGTGCGAAAAAGTTTTGGCGTTTCATTACCAGACCACTTCAATGCCAGAGGTGAGACCTTGATAAAAGACGTTGCCACCCAGATCAATTCGGGCACGGCTGGTCTCAAAGGTTAATTGCTGAGGAGCCAAGGCCAGACCGTTGATCCACAGCATTTCGTAGCTCGTGCGAATCGTGATCTTCGGATTGATGTGATAGGCGCGATGGAAGCCAAGTTCCAGTGCGACGGCCATCACTTCATCGTTTTGGACATTGATCAGCGGCTCGTTGAACACGATCCGGTTAGGGGTTGGATCATTACTTTGAATGAAGCGACGGATCTCACCGAAGTTGACATGACTTCCCACCTTGCCGTGCACGGAACCGTTCCAGTTCTTGTACTGCATTCGCAGGTCGCCACCAATGTGGAAACCAACCAGGTCGTTGCTCGTATCGATCAGGTAATCGCCACGATACTGGTCCAGAGGCAGATCGCTTCGGCGGCTGGTCCAGGTCAGGTTTTCCTGCGAACTGAGGTAGCGAAGCCCGATGAAATAGGAAGGCACCATCCCTGAGGCCAGCTGGCGACTCCAGCTTCCGTCTGGCATGGCGACCATGCGGTCACGTCCCAGACGGTGCCGTAGACGCGCGTTCAGTTCGAGACTGTGCAAGTCGGCGCCATAGTCGAACCGCTGGTCCGTTGAATTGTTGAATCCACCGATCGTCGGAACAAAGAGAGCATTGTTTGTAAACACCGGATCCAGCGCGGTGAGAATACCCAATCCAGCGACGCCACCGACCGATGTCAGCTGGGTTCCTGTCTCCCATTCGAAGCCGCCCATGTATTCCATTTCAATGATGGCATCACGGTTGTGCGTGTCGCGACCCAGAAACACGCCCGCTTTGATGCGGCCGCCCGGCTCGATTCGGAAACCAGCGTTGTCCGTAATCAGTGGCCGTAACGCTCCATTCACCGGATCGATACCCAACGTGGCCCCGCGACCGACCGTGCGGTGCATCAGGATGAAATCCAGATCGACGAACCACGCGCCACAATCGAACCACTCACCGGAGCTGTAGATCGGAGCCAGATAGTCGTCGATAATCTGGTCGTTGTGCTCGTATTGCCCTTCGTAGCCGTCGAAGAGATCTTCCGGTTCGGATCGATCCAATACGCTCTCGCGACGGTCATCGTCCGATGCCCGAGCAGGCGTATCGTCATTCAGGTCAACAGGGGCTTTTGGTTTGTCGACCGGTGCATCGCCAAGATCCGGAATCTCGTCCGCGCCGCCACCGTTGCCGGGAGCCCGTTCCGGTAGGGGGAGCTCCAACGGCGGAATCTCGTCCGCGGATTCGGAAGATTGGGCTAGCGCAGGGCAACTCGTGCATAGCCAGAGGGCCACAAGCGCCAGCATTGAAGCGGCAAATCGTACCACCGATCATGCCTCCACATCACTTGGCCCCCCAAGAGAACGTTAATCCACAACGCCCACGACCGGTTGGTGTGGGCTTTCAGATGCCTAATCGACCAAATCCAGCCTTCACAACAGAAATAATCGGGAAAACCAGAAAATTGTCGGCAGATTTCCTCAACGGACCATCCTGCGTCGATTCCGTGATTCGATATAATTTGATTTCGGATGGAGGATTAGGGATTTCGGATTGCGGATTGCGGATTGCGGATTTCGGATTGCGGATTGCGGATTGCGGATTGCGGATTGCGGAACCTGGTACTTCAAATGAGCCAGCACCGCTATCGTAGATTTCGCGAAGCGGACCCCCATCACTGGAAAAAGCGATTCGAGAAATCCCCAATCCCCAATCCCCAATCCCCAATCCGAATCCCCAATCCCCAATCCGCAATCCGCAATCCGCAATCCCGCAATCCCCAATCCCCAATCCCCAATCCCCAATCCCCAATCCGCAATCCCCAATCCGAAATTCCCCCATGTCCTTACCTTCCTTACTCGACTCCGGCACCAAGTTGTGGCTTGATTCGATCGACCCGGATCTGGTCGCGTCCAACCGAGCGTTGGGGGCCACCGGTGCCACGTCCAACCCGATCATCATTGCCGACCTTGTCAAATCCGGGCGATTCGACGGTGCGTTGGACGAGTTGATTCAGGCCGGTATGAGCGACGAGCAGATCGCGTGGCGAATGACCGACGATCTGGTCCGCGGCGCCAGGATGTTTTCCTGCCGGTTTGGCAAGAGACCTCTGGAAATGATGGCTATGTCAGCTTTGAAATCGATCCCCTGCTGGAAGATGAGCAGGCGGATCTACCCCACGAACAACGTGTTGAACGCTATCTTGAACTGGCGAAGAAATGGTCCGCAGACCATCAAAACCGCATGATCAAGGTGCCGGCCACGCCAGCGGGCCTGGCGTCTTTGGAAGTGCTGGCCGCAGCCGGCCTGACCTTGAATGTCACGTTGATCTTCACGATGCGGCAGTACCACGAGGCACGAAATGCCATCTGGCGGGCGCGCAACGACGCCCGGACGGCCTTGATTTATTCAAGAGCGTCTACAGCATTTTCGTGTCCCGCGTCGACGTCTACACGGAAAAACATCTTCCCGATCTCTCGCCGGAGGCGCAGGGGATCGTGGGGATATATGGTGCCAAGCGAATCTGGCTCGATAACCAAAAATTCTGGTCGGACAAGTCGTGTCCGCTGGAGCAGGAGATAATTTTTGCCAGCACGGGTACCAAGAAGCCGGAAGACCCACCTGACAAATACGTCCGCGCATTCGCAGGCAGTGACATCGAAACCAACCCACCGGCGACAAACCAGTACGTTGCCGAACACTCGGAACGATTCGACCGCCAGGTTGACGTATTACCCCCGGACCCGGTCGTGTCAGAGATAGAGGCGAAGGTCGACTTCGAACATCTGGAAGCTACCTTGATGGCGGAAGGCGTCAAAAAGTTCGCAGACCCTCAAAAGGCATTGCTGGCGTTGATCGCCGAAAAACGGGCGGCCCGCGCGGCCTGATGCTCGTCGCACATTCTAACTACTCTCGTTTTCAGATCACTTCCCTATGTCACTAGATCGCTATTCTCTTTGCCCCGGCGGTACCGGGAAAAAGATCAAATTCTGTTGCAACGAACTACTGGGCGAACTGCAGACGCTCGACAAGATGCTGGGCGGCGAGCAGCGTCAGGCATGTTTGGAGCACGTCGACAGGACACTTAAGAAGTGCCCCGATCGACCCTGCTTGCTTGCCGTCAAAGCTTTGCTGCAGAGCGAAATGGAACAGGACGACGCCCTGATCGAAACGCTCGATCGCTTCGAGGCCGCTCATCCCAAAAATCCGATCGCCTCGTGTGAACGAGCGATCTTCGAGGCCTCGACGAAGGGTGGCCGCGCGGCGGTCGAACCGTTGCAGCGGGCGTTGGAGGCGATCGAAGGCGACGAATTACCAACGCGCGTGTACGCGGCCATCGGATTCGTTGCCGAATGCCTCTTGAACGAAGCGGAGATCCTGGCGGCACATGCACATTTGAACTTGCAGGCGGGCATCAGCGGATCAAAAGATTCCAATGTCGTGTCGATGATCATGTCACTGGTCGCCTCGCCCCAGCTTCCCCTGTTGCTGAAACAAGGGTTCGTGCTGGACACGGCGCCCGTAAGCGCGCTGGCGACGGATTTTTCAAGAGGCCCGGAAACTTGCCATGCAAGGCCACTGGCGCACGGCCGAGCGAAAGTTTGTGGCGCTGCTCGAAAAGTCGGACAACGCAGCCTGCGTGTGGCGCAACCTGGCGATCCTCCGGTCGTGGCTGGCCGATACAGAACCTGCGATCGAGGCCTGGAAGCGATTTGCTTCGCTGGACGGAGTGGCGCAAGACGACGCGGTCGAGGCGGCCGCGATCTCGCAGCTTATCAATACCAACCAGGAATGGGATCAAGTTGACCTCGTTAGCGTCACTTATTCGCTCAACGACCGCGAAGTTCTGGTCGCTAATCTGTCCAGCAACAAGCGTGTCGTCAACGTCCCGGCCGGCGGCATTCGGCCGCTCGAAGAAGGCCAGCCACCGCCGCAAGCCGCCTTCTTGATCTTGGACCGACCCATGCCGTCGAGTGGAGTCGGGATGACGATTGACGACGCCCCGGTCGTCCTTGGCCAGGCGTACCTGTTCGGCCGCGAAACCGATCGTGCAGCGCGAGTCGAGTACGTCGTGTTCCAGGATCAGGCCTACGACAAGACCAGCCAGGCGTTGGTCGAATTGGCCGGCGATAGCCTTGCCGCGGCGGGCGAGATCAAAACGCTGACGCAAGTCACGCTACTTCAGCACGCCTTGTCTTGGAACTGGCGCCTGCCCGACGACACACCGCAACAGACTCGGCAACAGCTGGTCGCCGACCAACGGCGTGAAACGCTGCTGAAGGTCTGGACAGCGCTACCGAATCCCGAGCTGGATGGGAAGACACCTGGTGAAGCCGCCGCGAACCCGGCCCTGCACACACGGGTCCTGGCCTCAATGTTGCTGTTGCAAGCGGATCGCGACGATCAACAGTCGGCGGACGACTTTGGCGCACTTCGAAAGTCGCTCGGTTTACCCCAAGTCGATCCAATCGACCCCGCCGGCGTAGACGTCGCCAAGTTGCCCGCAACGCGGCTCGAACGATTAAAGACCGATGCTTTGACGGACGAGCAGCTGATGATTGCCTATCGTCGCTGCGTCGCCTTTCGGGCCGATTTAGCGATTCGTCAGTTCGGCCTGGAAATTGTCCAACGGGACAGCTTCGACGAACAAGAGAACTTCAGCAAGGCGGAGGTCTACGGCGTATTAGCGAGACTGGACCCGGACAGCGATCGGGCTTTGGAATACCTCGAACTGGCGCGAAAGAAAGACGCCGAAGCGGGCCGTTCGCCGGCGCGGTGGTACGCGGTGGAACTCGAGTTGCGTTTGGCTCGCGGTGAGGCTGCCGTATTCGAGCGACTGCTGAGCCTGTTACGTACCCATCATTGGCACGAGCCTGGTATTGCCGATGCCGTACGGAAGTTGATTGAGCGTTTACAGTCCGCAGGAGGGGTGCCGACCGATCAACCCGCCGCGGAACCCGAACCGGTTGACGCTAGCCCGCAGGAGCCAGCCTCCCAGATATGGACTCCGGATTCGGCAGCAGGCGATCCGGAAAAGAAAACGGAGATTTGGACGCCTGACGGCTAGCAGGCTGGAGAGATGGGTGAGGATTAATTTGAGTTTGTTTCGGATTTTGTAATTCGGATTTTGCATTCGACCAACTCCTATCCCCGTAGGCGAGGTCTTCCGAAACTCGTAATCACGAGCGAAACTCGCGAATTTCAGTCTCGGATGAACGTATACCTACGTGGGTTGAATTCGCGCACGTCTTTTCGATGACGCTTACAGAAAAAGATCAGCTGTTTATGCTGCGTGCCCTGGAGTTGGCAGCAGGGGGTGAAGGTCTTGTCGAACCGAATCCCATGGTTGGCTGCGTCATTGTCCAAGAAGATCGTGTTGTTGCGGAAGGGTATCACGCACAGTTTGGCGGCCCGCACGCAGAGGTCGAAGCGCTGCAGCGCGTTGCCGGTCAGGCCGCTGGCGCAACGATGTACGTCACGCTGGAGCCGTGCTGTCACCAGGGCAAAACTCCGCCGTGCAGCAAAGCGATCATCGATGCGGGGATCCAACGCGTAGTCGTCGCGTCCGTCGATCCCTACGCGGAGGTCAATGGGTCGGGAATCGAAGCACTCGAAGCGGCGGGGATAGTTGTTAGCGCTGGCGTGCTGGAGGACGAGGCGCGTGACTTGAATGCAGCCTACTTCAAACGCATCGAGACGGGCCGCCCATGGGTCATCGCCAAGTGGGCCATGACCCTGGATGGAATGATCGCCACGGCGAAAGGAAACAGCCAGTGGATATCCAGCGAGGCCTCGAGAAAAATCGTGCACGAACTAAGAGGCCGCATGGACGCGATCGTCGTGGGACGAAGAACGGCCGAAGAGGACGACCCGCTGCTGACGGCGCGCCCCGCCGGCCCAAGAACCGCGGCGCGGGTCATTCTCGATTCGAACGCGAAACTTGCATCAAGCAGCCAGCTTGTAAAGACGGCTCGCGAAACACCCGTGCTCGTCGTAACCCAGCCCGGCGCCGGCCGAGTCGGTAGCTCGATTAGTCAACGCGGGCTGTGAAGTGTTTGGCTGTCAAGGCGAAACACCGGTCGTGCGACTCGAATCACTGTTGGACGAACTTGGTAGACGCGCCATGACGAATGTTCTGGTCGAGGGCGGATCGCACGTTTTGGGGAGTTTCTTTGCTGCTGCCGCCGTCGACGAAGTCCACGTTTTTATCGCTCCAAAAGTTCTCGGCGGGGGGTTATCGGCCGTATCAGGGCCAGGATCGGACGAAATCGCCGGTTCCTGGCAATTGGAGAACGTCCGCCGCGAATGGATCGACGGCGACACCTATATATCGGGCCGCGTGGTGTATGGGACGCCTTAAGCAGGCACAGCGAAAATTTATTTGGCCTCAAATTGGACATGCGCTTGCTTAAATCACAAGCGCGTTTTATCATGTCGGAAGTACGGTTCAGCAGGGCTTTCTATTCGCGAACCGTCGCTTGATCAGTCTTGATCAAGCCTCGTGCAGGATGGCACACCATTGGCGATTGTTTCGATTCAGCATCTTTGAGTATCCACCCATCGCAGTTCGACCGTCATTCCTGAGGGCGTGATCGTCGCGAAGCTTGCAGCGGAAGAGGCAAGTTTTATTTGTGTGCCTTCTCTTTGCGCGCTGATTCCAGCGAACAAAGCGATGGCGATTCGAACAAAGATTATCTCATCTTCTGATTGCTCATCACTCGATCTTATCTACCTTTTTACTCAGCAGGCTCCGCCTCAGGGCAAGGAGGGCACTATGGCTGACGCAGATCGAAAACAGGAAGAAGCGTCTCACGTCGAAAACGGATTTCATGACCACGGAACTTCTGCGAATGGGAACGGGAATGGTGTCGTCAATGGGCGGCAACCGTTGCATCGCATCTCGGAGGTACGAAAGCGAGAAGGAATTTCACTGAGATCGGTGTCGCGCCGGTGGAAGATGGAAGTTTCCAGGGTACGCGAGCTCGAAGACGAAAATAACGATTTGTCGTTGAGCGAACTTTACAAGTGGCAACAGATTCTGGAAGTTCCCGTGGGGGAATTGCTGATCGACGAAGATCAGCCCCTATCGGCACCCATTTTGCGCCGCGCAAATGATTCGGCTAATGAAGACTGCCGCTACCCTGACGACCAAGTCGCGAAGTCCGCAGGTGCGGTCGCTGGCCCAGAATCTGATGAATCAGCTGGCGGAAATGATGCCCGAGCTGAACAACATAGGCCCCTGGCAAGAAAACGGTGACGAGCTCAATTTGGATACGACGTTCTGAATCCCCGGTTAACCTGGATCTTTCATCGCCTCCTGATAACAGCCGCCTGCTAACGGCACGTATTTCCCACACGAGACGCGGCACGGGAACGTGCTAGTCCTTTAGCGGCAGGTCGATTCTCGCCCAAAACGGATGTATTCGATCGCCGCGCGTCCGTGCATCTTCCAGCATGACCGCCACGCTGGGCGATGGTCCGTTAACCGCTCGAAAACCATCGCAGTGAATGCGTATATTCGTTTCGAAGTCGACAAGCCCTGGCGACAGCCAAACGGTCGTTGGATTGTTGCCCGACGCGACTCGAATATTCGTCATATCTTTAACAGCATTAATCGTGCCCGACACCGTTAACGCGCGTAGCCGCTGCGGTTGACGCTTCTGCGGCCAGTGATGGGGATCGACCACCTGATTCTCCGCGATGTCGTTCATTTCGACCCACCAGAAATAGTTGTCCCACGAGCGGATCGTTGAACATTGAAACTTCGTCGGGAAGAACTCCCTTCTCTGGCGATTCATCCAGTCAAAGACGTTCAGAATCTCGTCCGAAAAGTTCTCGTGACCTCGGCCTTGGTAATTCACGATAATCGCGTCGATGTCGCGATAGCGCAGGTAACGATCAAATTGGTGAGCGTTCTTGGGCATATTGCCGCTGTCCAATTCGCCACCGATAAAATAGAGGGGCACGTGCTTGGCGTTGCGCCAATACAACGCCGTATAGTTAAAATGATTCGAATCCGCCGTCGCCACGATCGGAATAACGCCTGCCCATTGATCGGGATGGGAAAGCCCGATATCCCATGCCGCATCGCCTCCCATCGAGTGACCGGACAAAAACACTTTGTCCACGTCGATCGAAAACCGGCGGCTGGCATCCCGCAGGCTGTTTAAGACGGCAGCATGTTCACGGCTCGAATATTGGTACTGGCGTTGCCGGACGGTCGTCCACTCCGGCGCGATAATGATGTATCCATGCCGTGCTCCTTGCCCGCGCCGATTACCCGATTTGTCCAGTCCACCCGCCCACCAGTCGATCTGTAACGGCGCAGTGGTTCCTGACCCATGCAGAGTGACGACGGTAGGATAGCGCCGGTAGGGATCGTATTCAGGTGGCAACTGCACCAGGTACGATACATCCGCAAGACCTTCGCCGGCGGGTACAGTCAGCCGATACAAACCGTCGATGTTTTCGAACGGTTCGGGTACGGGCAGCGGCGGCTTCATCTGGCCGAGGATTTCTGCGACCAGACGCGGAACTCCAGCCTCCTGCGAATTGATCTCGCCGATTAACGCGCTGCGACGCATCTTCAGGTCTTCCGTCAGGTACGCTTGGACTAGCTTGCGTACTTCGACCAGCGACAATGCAACCGGCAAATTGTCGGTTGCATTGTCGGGGCCGACTAACCATCCGCTAACCGCCAGCGCGATCTTCTCGTTGACCGACGTACCGGGGTCGTCTGCCAACTGTCGGTACGCAGTCAGGCGTTGCAGTGTATGCGAATTCACCTCGTTGTAGATTTCGTCCACAATCGGCTTGACCCGTTCACGGGCATCCGGCTGGGTCACCAGGTCGCGATGTTCCATCAGCTTTTGGCTCAACGTATCAGTGCGCTGTTCAATATCACTGTACTTGTCCAGAATCTCGCGCACTTCGATGAGCGTCACTCCGGCAATATCCTCAACAGGAAAACTCTCCAGAGCCCGACGCGCCAACTGATGCTGACCGGCCGAGCGGCGGTATTTGATTTCGCGAAGACCACTCTCGGCCTTCCGATTCCGAATCGTCTGACGCTCCTGGCTCAAATCCAGTTTCGAAAAGTCTTTGATGATCCCGTCCAGCTCAGCGGATGCGTCCGCATAGCGATCGGATTGGAGGAAGAAACGATAGATCCGCAGGCGATCATTGGCGCTTTTGCGATCGAACGCCTGGTACAGAATCTCGCGCAACAAAGGCGTCGGTAGATTGCTGGTCGCATAACGCTGGTCAAGCAACAGGCGGCGACCTCCGCTAAGCGTCTCCACGCGGAAGTACTTTGGCGTAATTAGCGTGATTCCCTGAACGACCGACGCCTTGCCCTCTTTGATAGAAAGCTGGACCGTTCGTCGCCCGAACTTGTCCCAATCTTCGAGGATCTCCATCCGTCCCAGCGTCCCCAAACGGTTCCCGCCCATCGAAACGGGTTGATGAGGAATCGGGAACTTGATCGGACGATCGTCGACGTTCTCCACGACATCCGATACCTGGCTGAACGGAACGTACGTCCGTGTCAGGTTGTTGTCGATCAGAATGATCTGCTCGCCACCCGGTTCGGAGTTTTTACTTTGCGCCGCGCTGGCGACGACAGTCCCGATCCGACCCGTGTCCCCTTCCAGCGTCATGCCGTTGTTAAGACCGATTCGAGCGGCTCGCGATTCAGAGAATAACGTTGCGAGAACAAGCACCGTTGATATCGTCGCGACAAGCCCCAACGGACAGCCCGACGCGCGGGCAAAAAAGAGCAAACTACGTCGTTGACGATGCGGTGCGCGCGGCGGAGTATCTTGCATCAGCGGCGTTCCCGCAGTCAAAAACGTTAAGTAGCTGGCGGACAAGAAGGCGGGCCAGGCGGAAAGCCCGATTAATCCATTCTCCCGTGGAGTCGCCAAAAGTCAATTTGGCGATGCCTCCCCTTTTGGCTATGCTTCCCCTTCTTACTCGCTTTTGGCGACTTCTTTTATTCAATGCCTCCTTGACGGCCTTCGTCGTGGCGTTGCAGACGATAGAGCGCCTCTTCCGTCCGCACGACAAGCGATCGATCAACGGCGGCCGGCGATGCCCAGATGCCGCTGTTCAGCTTGTTCCGAGCGACCTGCCGAAAATCGCGATCCGCACCGACCACAAACGTCTCGCCTTCGCGATTAAAGAAGTAGATCTGACCCTCCGCGTAAAGCGGCGATGCGACAAACTGTCCGCCCAGCCGTTTGACCCACAGCAAAGCACCGCTGGCCGCGTCCAAACAAGTGGCAATACCATTGTCAGATACAAAGTACAGCTGATCGCCAACCAGCAAGGGTGAGGGAACGTTGGGAACCTGCTTCTTGTATCGCCAGACGATCTGCTGGCTTCCGGTGCCTGCCGGACCCCTAAGCCGAACGGCAAGCATCTGGGCATCGGTATAGCACGTCGACAGATACAACATATCGTCCCGCACAACAGGTCGAGCCACAATGGAAAAACCAAGCACCCCGTAGTTCATCTTCCAGAGTTCTTTACCGCTCGCGAGATCATAGCCGTAGAGCCAGTCGGCCGCGGGCGAAACCAATACGTCGCGCCCGCCGACCGTCATGATAACGGGCGTCGAATAAGCCTTTTTCAATTGCACATTCTCATGTAACTTCCCGCTACGATCCGTTTTCCAAACGACTTCACCTGTCTGGCGATCGAGCGCGGTGATGAACTGCCGGTCGCTGCCGTCGCAATGGAAAATGACAAGATCTTCCCAAACAATCGGCGAAGCACCCGGCCCATTCTCGTGCATAATCGGGTGATCGCGATTGGTCCACAGCACCTTGCCCTTTCCGGCATCGACCGCCGCGGTGCCGAAGGTTCCGAAATGACAGAATAACGTCCCGCGACTGATGACCGGTGTGGGTGAAGCGTACGTGTTAATCGCATGCACCCACTGAGGATCCTCCTGGTGAAATAACTCGACGTTGTGCAGGACCTGGCCGGTATCCAGATCCACTCCAATCGCGTGGAAGCTCACACGATCTGACACGGTCAGTGGTTGAGAGCCAGTATTCGTCCGCAACCGCTTTGCTTTCTCTTCCGCGGACGCCGCTTCTTCCATCGCCGTCGTCATCCAAACAACACCCTCGGCGATAACGGGCGACGACCAACCACGACCAGGAATCTTCGACTTCCAGGCGACGTTCTGAGTCTCGCTCCATGTGAGCGGCAGATCGCTTGTCGCCGCGTGCCCTTGTCCCCGCGGACCTCTCCACTGCGGCCACTCTTCGCCTTGCGTAACGTTCGTGGGCAGTTGCCCGGCGAGCAGAATCACCAAACACAAACAACAACGGGCTGCAGCTTTCATCTGGGGCCTATGGGAAACGTTCAAGGGAAGCCTACCGATCACTGATCAGCCATGACATGCCCGGTGCAGCAGGTCCTGAAAACAGTGCATTTCACCTGCTGGGGCGCCGATTCGTCGCGCAGCGCCGCACTACGATACGCATTATGAAACGCATTATGAAACGCATTGTGAAACGCACTATGAAACGCATTGTGAATGTATCGAGGGCTGTATGGGCGGTCAATAACTGGCTTCGCTATCAACGATCGTCTTGCCGCGAATCGCCTTCGTGCCACCAGGCATCTTCAGGCAAGAGCGCGATTTGATGGATGCATCGATATTTCCCATTCTCGTGCGACTTCGCTCGTGCTTGTCGCGGCCCTCTTCAGAAGCCGGTGTGAATGGACGACGACCTGCTGAGAATTTGACACGTGCCACGCAGCCGGTACACAATAGTCATCCCGTTCACGAGTCATCCCGTTCACGATGGTCATCGGGCAAAGACAGTCGTTAAGGTTCTTGCGTGGTTACTCAAAAGTTCATTCTGCGGTTACTGATCGTCGCGATCTTTCTACCCATTGCATTATCGGTTGGCTGGGGGGTGAGCGAGCTGCTTGGCGCGATGAGCGACGACACCGCGGCTCGGGTTGTACAGCGAATTGCTTTGGCCGGCGCGGTGATCTGGGTCATCGTGTTGATAATCCTGGTACTGACATTGGCGGTTAAAGCCGCGGTATCCGATACGACGTCCGACGACTCGGCGGATTCCTGATCCTGCGCGGCCGGTTCCCATGCCCATCCGTTTTCGCTGTCCAAACTGCGATCGCAAACTAAAGGCCCGCGACGATCACGTCGGTCGGCAGCTTCACTGTCCGAGTTGTAATCAGTTGCTCACCGTCCCAGCCGACAGTGCGCTCAGTCGCATCATGGCCGAGAGCCAGACGGCAGATAGCGGAGAGGACGATCCGTTTTCTGAACTGATTGTGTACGATGATGAGATAATCTACGACACCGACGAGGCGGGAACGGATCGCGAGGAGAGACCAAAGAGATCGTCGAAAATAGGTTGGGTTGGTGTTTCGCGCCGCTTGATTTACGCCCATGCCCTGCTGCTACCGGTCTTGGCACTCGCAGGTCTTGTGTTCGGCTACATGATCGGCCGGACCAACCGACTACCTGTCCAGATCCAGGTTGCCCCCCCAGAACACCGCGTCTTGATCACCGGTCAACTGCAATGGGAGGGCCAGACGAAACAGATCTCCGACCGTGGTGCGGTTGTAATTGCCATCCCGCAGGATTTTAAGCCAACGCAGAAGTTACCCGGAGATAAGGTCGGTCCGAGCCAGCCCGTCCCTTCGCGGGACAGCCAGCTGGTCAGCAGCCTGGAGGATTGGGGCGGGGATTACGCCCGGACCAACGAGACGGGTGAATTCGAGTTGTTTCTATTACCAGGCGCGTATCAATTGCTCTTCGTGTCTGGCCAATCAAAACGCCCAACAGCAGCGCCACCGGACCGCGACGATCTGGCCGCCATCGGACAATTTTTTACGCTGCCTCATGAAATCATCGGACCCCAGCGCTATCACTGGACCTCGGAAGAGTTGGACGAGAAGAGTCGCTTGTTGCACGAATTCGCTCGTTAACGGCCGTGAGGCCCTTCGGCAGACGGTGTGAGGCCCTCCCGAAGATACTGCCCTTTCACCGCGGAATCCGGGGCTAAATCGGGATCTCAGAGAAACTTGGGAATCCCCGGGCCACGACCGACGTCCTATAATGAGAGAGAAGAGATAGGTGTAATGAGACGGCAGGTGCTCGCGAAC
>CAWJNN010000058.1:0-14216 GCA_963844115.1 uncultured Planctomycetales bacterium
GCTGATGATCGCCCGCCTGGTGGCCATGGGCGTGCCCGTCACCCTCGAGCAGGTGCAGGCGCTGGCCGGCGACGCCACCCTCACCCGCCCCCACCTGGCGCGCGTGCTGGTGGAGCTGCGGGTGTGCACCTCCACCAAGGAGGCCTTCGATCGCTTCCTGGGTGACGGCCGCTCGGCCTGGGTGCAGCGCTTCGAGCTGTCGGTGCCCCGGGCCATCGAGCTCATCCACGCCGCCGGCGGCACCGCCACCCTGGCCCACCCGGGCAGCTCGCGGGTCAACCGCCTCGAAGTGGAGGAGATGGCGAAGGCCGGCCTCGACGGCATCGAGTCGGTCCACCAGGATCACCCGCCCAGCCAGCGCGAGCTGTTCGAGAAGTGGGCCAGGGAGCTCGGCCTGTGCTGCACCGCGGGCAGCGACTTCCACGGCGAGAAGGTGGCGCCCGAACGGCGCTTCGGCTCGGTGGGCATGGACGCAGGCCAGTTCGCCGCCCTCGAGGCGCGCCGGCCGCGGGCCTGACTACTTCCAGAGGTTCTTGTCGATGGTGGGCGCCTTCACGGTGGTGTCCAGCTCCACCGTGCTGGCCGCCTTCGCTTCGGTGCCGCCCACCGCCCGGGCACGCACCGAGAGCGCGTTCTTCCCTTCTCTGAGCGACCAGGCACTGATCCGGCTGGCGCTGGCCGGCAAGGCGAGCAAGCCGCTTGTTGCTCAGCGTGTAGCCGAGCTCTTCGGCGAGTCGGGAGACGAGGTGCCGGCTGAGATTCGTGAAGTGATCGACTTCGTCGTAGGCCTTGCGCAAGAAGAAGCTCGCCTGGCAGCCGCGCTGGCCCCGGAGATCGCGGGCGCCTGATGCGGATCCTCGAGCGAGACCTTGACCCGGAGCAGCTCGCGATCGCCATCCAGTCAGCCGAGCGAAGCCTGTTGGTCATTGCCGGTCCCGGTTCGGGGAAGACGCACTTGCTCACCCATGTCGCCGCCTACCAGGTTCGGCGCTCACGGCCGGCGCCGTGGCGCGTGCTTTGCATGACATTCACGGTGGAGGCGGCGCGCCAGATGCGGACGCGCCTCGCTTCGCCTGCGCTGGAGGTCCGGAGCGCCGTCGTATCGAGGTGGCGAACTTCCATCAGCTCGGCATGACGCTCCTGGGGCACCACGGCCATCACGTCGGATGGCCGCGCGACGCGCAGGTTCTCGACGCGCTCGAGGCCCAGGAGTTCGCGAAGGAAGCGGCAGTCGCGGTCGGTCTGCCAGCGCTGTCGGGGCGGGACGCGCTCAGCGCCATTAGCAGGCTCCGCAACAAGCGGGCCCCGGACGCGAGCGCGGGGCCCGCAGAGTCGTTGATCGCCCTGCGTGCGGCGTACGAGGCGCGCCTCGACGAGTTGCGGCTCCGCGACTTCGACGACCTGATCCTGCACTCCATCCGGCTCCTGGATGAGCGCCCCGACGTCGCGGAGATCGTGCGATCGACCTACAGGTATCTGCTCGTCGACGAGCTCCAAGACACGTCCGGCTGGCAGCTCGAGCTAGTCGCCCGCCTGTCGAACGAGGGGGACACGCCCGTCTTCGCGGTGGCCGACAACGATCAGATGGTGTACGGCTGGCGCGACGCGCGAGCGGAGAACCTCGAGGAGTGGGAGGGCCGCTTCGGCGCCACGCGCGTGAACCTGCTCGGCAACTACCGATGCCCGCCACGGATCGTGGAAGCCGCGAATGCCCTGATTGGCCACAACCCCGGGCCAAGACCGCGAGGCCGAGCCCTACTCGCATATCGAAGATCGGACCGGCGAGATCCTCGTCATCCACACCGCGGGCGAGGAGGACGAAGGCGGCACCATCGCGAGCATCGTGTCCGAGCGAATTGATCGCGTGCCTCCGGCGAAGATCGCGATCCTCGCCTCGGTGGGGTTCCTCCTCGATCCCGCGGTCGCGGCCCTCGCCGCCACCGTGACCGACGCCCCTCCACTCGGTGCGCGTGGGAGACGACCCCGCGGCATCGAGCGACTTCGCGCGCACCCTCCGGGCGGTGCTCGTCCTTTCGACGAGCCCCGAGCACGAGCGGGCTCGAGCCAGGCTCCAGCACCTGCTTGGCGGCCGGCTCGAGCGTGACGAACTCGAAATGCTGGTCGTCGAGCTGGCCGCCGACCGCACGACTGACGCCCTGATTCGCCCAATCGCCGACGTCGCCGGCCTGCCGCTCGACGACGAGGACGTCGACCGGGCGCGCCACGTGGTCGCGCTCGCCGAGCGGGAGACCGGTGCCGAGCCGCCGGCGGCGATCGGACGGCGGATCGCTCTCGACTGGCATCGCCTCAGCCGCCAGCTCCAACGCGAGGCAGACGCGGTAAAAGTGATGACGACATTCGTGGCGAAGGGCCTCGAGTTCGACACGGTGATCATCCCCGGGTTCAACCAAGGCCTTGTGCCTTACGCCCGGGCAGGGACAACCCAGGGCGTCGGCTGGTGGACGGACAAGCGCCGAGAGATGTACCTCCAGAAGGCAAATCTCGCCCACGCGACAAGACAGGAGAAGCCAAACAAGGCAACGAGCAAGACGGGCCGTCCGATAGCAGCGTCAGCGATCGCGATGCCAATTCGGCCGAAGGCGAAGATGGCTCGAAATCAGGACAAGGCAAGAAGGGCGGCGGACAGGAATCGAACCAGGAAGGCCAAGGTGCCTCGGGAAGCAACACGGACGCCGAGACTGGTGGCAATGCGTCTCAGCAGTCCGGAAAGGGCGATGATTCGCCGCAAGCCGGTGATGCTTCGGCCAGCGACAAACCGACCGGAAGCAAAAGCGACCAGACCGGCGACGCGTCGACCGGTGAAGGGTCTCCGGGCGGCGATTCAAAGACCGCCAACAGCGAGCAGAAATCCGACGACAGCGCCGAATCGCAGCAGCAACCCAGTCCCGAACAGCAATCGTCGTCCGACAGTCCTGGCAAAGGCACCGACAAACCGGGAACCAGCCAAAACGGTGGCAGCCAGGCGGGTGACCCGACCGGGAATGGCCTCCCGCAAGGCCAGGATGGACCGCGAGGGCAGCCGTCCGATGATGGCCCGCGGATTGAGCCGGGGGCCGATGAAGGGAATTTGGAATACGCCCGCGAACAAACCGATCTGGTGCTCGATTACCTCCAAGACCAGCTGGACAAGGGCGGCGTAGACGAAGAATTGAAAAAGCGATTCGGCTGGACCGACGAGCAGTTTGCGGATTTCGTGCGTCGTTACGGTGAGTTACGCGAGCGCGCGAAAACGTCCGGGGGACAAGCGAAAGCTGCTCAGACGGAATTCGACGACGCGCTTCGCAGCCTCGGACTCCGTCAACCCAGCAAGCGCGTTCGCACGGGAAGCCCGGAACAGAAAAAGGCCGACGGCCTTCAACAGTCGGGCCGCTCGCGTCCGCCACTGGAATTGCAGGAGCAATTTGACGAGTTTCGTAAGGACGCGTTCAAAGACTAGCAATGCCCATCACAATCCCTCGCTACCTGGTACCTTTCCACCCCAAGCACCTCCCCCATCACTTCGTCGACATCCTGATCATGGGTGGCGGGCTGGCCGGGTTGCGAGCCGCGATCGAAGTCGAACCTTCTCTATCGACCCTGGTGGTCACGAAAGACAAGCTGCCACAGTCCAGCAGCAACTACGCGCAAGGCGGAATCGCCAGCGTGATGGACCCGGAAGATCGCTTCGAAGACCACATCGCCGATACGATCCTGGCCGGTGGCGGTTTGTGTGACGAAGCGATTGTCCAAATGGTGATTCGCGAGGCACCCGCGCGTATCGATGAACTTATCCAGTGGGGCGCGGATTTCGATCACGTTGCAGGCGAACTGTCGCTGGGGCGCGAAGGGGGACACAGTCATCACCGGATCGTGCACGCGTTGGACGGGACCGGTAAGGAAGTCATGCGGGCCGTCATCAACTGGACGGACGGCTTGCCCCACGTCCGAGTCTGGGAAGACGCATTCACGATCGACATCCTTACCGAGGACGGTGCCTGCCGCGGAGCGCTCGTTGCACGGGCTGGCGTCGGCCTTGCCTTGGTTTGGGCCAAGCAGACGATCTTATGTACGGGCGGGGCCGGACAGCTCTTTCGGGAAACCAGTAACCCGGACGTTGCCACCGGAGATGGAATCGCCGTCGCCTATCGAGCAGGCGCCGAAATTCGCGATATGGAGTTCATGCAATTTCATCCCACGATGCTGTACGTTGCGGGAAGCAATCGGACACTGATCACGGAAGCAATTCGTGGTGAAGGTGCTCATCTGGTCGATTGCAATGGACACCGTTTTATGGGCGACTACGACGAACGCCTGGAACTCGCGCCCCGCGATGTCGTCAGTCAATCGATTGTCGCTCAGCTAGAAAAAACACGACATCCCAGTGTCTACCTGGACCTGCGACATCTTGATACGCAACATGTCCGCCAGCGGTTTCCCGGCATCACCGCAACGTGCGCAGAATTCGGATTGGATATTGGCTGCGATTTGATTCCGGTTCGTCCCGGCGCGCACTACTTAGTCGGTGGCGTTACGGTCGATTCCCAGGGCGCACCACGCTACCCGGGCTTTGGGCGGCAGGAGAGGTTGCCTCCAGCGGCCTTCACGGTGCCAACCGCCTGGCATCCAACAGTCTACTGGAAGGCATGGTCTACGGAGCGCACGCCGGGCGCGGAGCTGGCGCCGCGGCGCGCGAAATTCCCGACCGTTTCCAGGGTATCGAGATCGTCAATCCGACCGTTACCGACGGTGGTGATCGTTTGGATTTGATCGATATCCGCAACTCGCTGAAAAGCCTGATGTGGCGTTGTGCCGGCGTGCGGCGGGACAAGGAACGACTTACAAAATCGCTGACGACGATCGACGGTTGGTGCCACTACGTCCTGCGAAGACAGTTTGAAGGAGCGGAGGGCTGGGAATTGCAAAACATGCTGACGATCGCAAAGGTCATGATCGAAGCCGCCCTGGCGCGCGAAGAAACGCGCGGCGTTCATCAACGAGTCGACTTTCCCGAGACGGACGACCGGCGATGGCTTCGCCATTTAGCGTTCATTCGCCCCAGCGACGCGTAATTCTCTCGGCTAATTCTCTCGGCTAATTCTCTCGACTAAATCTCTCGACTAAATCTCTCGACTAAATCTCTCGACTAAATCTCTCGACTAAATCTCTCGACGGGGGCAGGCCCCCGCCCGCGGCTGGGCTGATGAAAATGTTGAGATTCTGTTTTCAAAAGTAACCGAACGATTATCACCCTCCCGCTTGCGGGAGGGTCGGACGCCGACCACCGCTACGCGGCGGTGCCCGCGGCCGGGGAGGGTTTTTGCGATGTGCCGTGCGGTATTTGCTGAAACCGAATTGCCCTCTCCGGGCCTGAGAGCCCGACTCTCCCGGAGGGAGAGTGAAAACCAAAATTCGCCGTACTTACCACATCAACAGCATTTTCATCAGCCCAGCCCGCGGCCCCGTCCGCCGTCCCCGTTCCCGCCCGCGTTCCCGCCCGCGTCCGCGGCCGCGGCCCCGGCGGAACTAAACGCGGGAACCAAACCGGGCCGCTCGGCGTACTCAAAGATGCCGCTCGGCGTAGTCAACGAAGTAGACCAAGAAACGGAGGCTGCATCATCTTGACACGTGTAGCAGAACCGATACATTCTGTGTCATGCTATGGGTCGGTTTTTTTGGGCGATTCATCCCACCACAGGGGCGTACCATGCGTCCCCGCCGACATGTCCACTTGGCAGACGCTGCCATCTTTCCGGGTCCGAAGCGGCGGACATCTTCAATGGTGACAGGTTCAATGGTGACAGGTTCAATGGTGACAGGGACACTCTTGATGACAGCTCAATTGACGACGAGACATTTGGAGACGAAGAGCGAGGACCATGACTAGCCAACGAAAAGACCAGGCTTCCGGTAGTCCTGCGATTGAGGCGATTGGGCTTTCCAAGTTCTACGGCGATTTTGCGGCGGTGCGTGACGTCAGCTTCGAAATCGCGAAAGGTGAGGTCGTCGCCTTCCTGGGGCCCAATGGCGCCGGCAAGAGCACCACCTTAAAACTGCTGACCGGCTACCTCTCGCCCTCTGCCGGGACCGCTCGGATCTCTGGCCACAACATGGCGACCGACCGCCTGGCGGGCTCAACACGGCTTGGCTACCTGCCGGAAAACGGTCCGCTCTATCCCGAAATGACGCCCTACAGCCTGCTGCAATTTTTTGGCGAGGCACGCAGCATGGCGCCGGACGAGATCAAAAACCGTATCGAGCAGGTCATCGACTTGTGTGCGTTGAAGGATGTCTTGCGCAAGCCAATCAGCAAACTATCGCGAGGTTACCGGCAGCGCGTTGGGATGGCTCAAACGCTGCTGCACGAACCCGATGTTCTGATCCTGGACGAGCCGACCGCAGGACTGGATCCCAACCAGATTCGTGAAGTACGCCAGACGCTGAAGCGCCTGGGCGAGGAAAAAACGATCTTGTTGTCGACGCACATTCTTCAAGAAGTACAGGCCATGGCGAACCGCGTACTATTCATTCACGACGGTCGCCTGGCGTTTGACGGATCGGTGGACGAACTGAACGCCAATGGCGAAGGATTGGACGCGAATTTCGGAAGGCTCACGTCGGCCTAGATCTGGGACGGACGACGGACCAACCAACAGGCGGAAACAGAAATCGGTTCAACAACGAAATTGCTATGGAAAACTTCTCCGACAAAATCACTGCCCTGATCACCTTACTGGGCATTAACCTGATGTTGCTCGTGCCGCTGGTAGGTTTCCTGGCGGTGATCTACGCCTGGAAAAAACCTGCGTTTGCGGTGCTGAAACGCAATTTTCTGGCCTACTTCACGAATCCGACCGGCTACGTCTTTCTTTGCCTGTTTGTGGCGCTCACCTCGTTCGCCGCATTTTGGCCGGAGGAATTCTTCAACGCCAATTTGACCAACCTGGAACAGCTGAACCGCGTCCTGCCATCGATCATGCTGGTATTTATCCCGGCAATCACGATGAGCATCTGGGCGGAAGAACGACGACAGGGTACGGACGAGCTATTGTTGACGATCCCGGCGGCCGACTTCGATATCGTTTTGGGTAAGTACCTTGCCGCCGCCGCGATCTTCACGGTCTCGCTATTGTTCTCCCAAGTCTGCAACTTCCTGGTGCTGATCAACCTCGGTAGTCCCGATATCGGCTTGTTCCTGGGCAACTACTTCGGGTATTGGATGGTCGGCCTGGCGATGTTGGCAGTTGGCATGACTGCTTCCTTTCTGACATCCAATCTGACCGTCGGGTTTGTGTTGGGAGTTGTCTTCTGCGTCCCGCTGGTCTTGGCGTCGTACGTCGAAGTCTTTTTCCCCGATTCGCTGAAGGCGGTCGGACATGCAATCGGCAACTTCAGTATTCCCAGAAAGTTTCAGGAATTTGAGACGGGCGTAATAACTTTTGGCGCTGTCGCCTACTTCGTGATGATCATCGTCACGATGTTGTACCTGTGCATGGTCTTGATCGGTCGTCGCCACTGGTCGGGCGGCAAGGACGGGAACGCCATGGGCGGCCACTATTTCGTACGCGTGCTTGCGCCAGTGATCATCGCCGGCGCGGTTAGCGCCTTCGCGGCCCACAAGTACTTGTTTCGCAAGGACGTGACCACGGAACGACTGGGCTCGCTATCCGATTCATCGGGCGCGCTGATCGAACAGGTTTCGGACCAGGCGGGGCAGTATTTGATTACGATTGAAGCTTTCATCAGCAAAGATCTTCCGCAACAGTTCGTCCAGAAACGATTCGATTTGCTGACGACCTTGCGTGAAATCGACGCGATCGGAGGCGACAAGATTTCGCTGCGCATTTACGACCCAATCGACTTGTATAGCGAACAAGCGAATCGCGCCGAGACGCTTTACGGGATTAAGCGCGAAACCGTCGAAACGACCGTTCGCGGGGCGAACACCACCCAAAACGTGATTTTTGGCGTGGCGTTCAAATCGGGACAAGAGCGGTCTGTCATTCCCTTCATGGGCGAGAGCCTGCCGATTGAATACGAGTTAATGCGATCGCTGGCGACTGTGACTCAGCAGGATCGTAAGAAAATCGGCGTCCTCGCGACCGATGCTTCGTTAATGGGCGGAGGTTCGTTTTCCAGTCCCGACGCGACCGAACGGCCGCTGATCGCCGAATTGCGCAAGCAATACGAGATCGTGCCGGTTCGTGCGGATTCGCCGATCATCGAAGACTTCGATGTCCTCCTTGCGGTACAACCCTCTTCGCTGACACCGCCCCAGATGAAGAACTTCCTGGACGTTGTTCGCAGTGGTAAACCGACGGCTGTCTTCGAAGATCCGTTTCCGCTGTTACTTCCCGCGCCGGGCACCAGCCAGCCGAAGCAGGGCGGGGGTGGCAGCAACCCGTTTATGCAACAGCCGCCCCAGCCGAAGGGTGACATTGGCGAGTTGTGGGATTTGCTGGGCGTCAAACTGATTAGCGGTCGAGGTGCGCCCAGCCGGTCGAATCCTCGCGGAGGCGCCGAAGCGTTGGTCATCTGGCAGGACTACAATCCTCATCCTGAAGATGCGGAAGTGCAAAACGAATTCGTTTGGATCACGCCCGACAATCGAGCGCACAATCCCTTCGATGAAACAAGTCCGATTAGTGCCGGCCTGCAGAAGATGCTGTTCCTTTATCCTGGTGGGATCCAGGATGAGGCTGGTGGCGATCAGAATCGCACCTTTACTGCGCTAGTCACGACGGGTCCGCAGTCAGGTACCGTCCCCTTCAGCAGTTGTCTGCAATCGACACCTTTCGGTCAACAATTCCTCCGTTCGCGAGATGAAATGGAGGAGGACGAAACCGCAACCTCCAATGAATATATCCTGGCCGCTCATGTGAAAATCGAAGGTCAACAGGCAGAAGGCGCCGAGGAAGATGCGGAAGGCAATACGGACAAACCCAACGACACGGACAAACCCAAAGACATTAGTGTGGTCCTGGTGACCGACATCGACACCCTTTCCGGATTCTTCTTCGAGCTTCGGGCGCACAGCGAGATCTTTGGCGAACGATTCGCGCGATGGGAATTGGACAATGTCCCATTCGTGCTGAACGTACTTGACGTACTGGCGGATGACGATCGCTTTACCGACATACGTAAACGTCGTCGTGTCCACCGCGAATTGGCCGCGATCCAGAGGCTGACCGAAAAGGCCAAACGAGCACGTAGCGACGCCCGCAAAGAGGCCAAGCAGCAGTTCAAGGATCTGCTGGACAGCGAACGAAAACAGCTCGATAAAAAGCTCGACGAACTACGGGATAACGAGACGATGTCCAATCGAGAAAAACAGGAACAGCTGGGTATCCTGCAGCGCAGCATCACCGACCGGATCAGCGCGACCAAAGAACGACTCGATCGCGATGAAGAAGAAACGTATCGAGACATCGATAACAAGATGGCTGCGAAGATTCACCAGGTACAGGACCACTACAAACTACTGGCGGTTATGCTGCCGCCGATACCACCGCTATTCATCGCGATCTGGGTGTTCTTTATCCGTCGGTCCCGAGAGCGCGAATCCGTGGCAGCCAGTCGACTGGTCTAGTTTTAATGTGAGATGATGCGATGAGCGAAGAAGCGAAAACCATAACGTTCCTGGTCGCGGCACTGATCACCGGCATTGCCGCCTTCATGGTCAGCCGCGAGGCTCCCGATCGGACCGCCGCGGATGATATCGGTTCCGCCTTCGTCGCAATCGACGACCCTCGCTCCGTCCAGCGCTTGAAGGTCGTGAAATACGACACCGAAACCGGCGACGTGCAACCCTTCGAAATCGCGAAAGTGGACGGCTTGTACAGCATCCCCTCCCACGAGAACTATCCCGCAGATGCCCAGGATCATCTCGCTGAGGCGGTCAACTTTGTGAACAACGTCAAGATACTCGACGCGCTGGACGACACCCCCGCCTCCCACAAAGACTACGGCGTCGTCGACCCACAAAGCGCTTCGGCCAGTAGTGATGACACCGGTGTCGGGACGCGGGTGACGATGAGCAGCGAGGACGGCGACACGCTGGCCGACTTCATTATCGGAGACAAAGTCAAAGACGCCGAAGCCCAACGTTACATTCGCCGCGCCGACAAGAACCAGGTCTACACCGTCGAAATCGACCCGAGCAAGATTTCAACGAAGTTCGAAGACTGGATTGAACGCGATCTGCTGAAGTTGGAACCCTCGGAAATTTCGCAGGTTGCGATGAACGACTATTCAGCCGTCGTTGAACGGCGGCTTGTCTTGGGACGGGACGGGCCCCAGATGGCATTTGCCACGGATCTGGACATGAAGTCCTCGATCGATCTGGGCTACGACCAGAAAGACTTGAAATGGAAGTTAGCCCAACTGGTAACGTTCGCTGAGAACAAGCCGCAAGAGCAGACACTGGGCGAAGACGAAGAACTGAACACTTCGACCTTGAATGATCTCAAATTCGCGCTCGACGATCTCGAAATCGTCGACGTCCGCAGCAAGACGGAGGGATTACGAGATAACCTGGTAGAAGCCATCCAGAAAAACCCGAATCTATACACCGACCTTGAACGCCGAGGTTTTTTCTTGCAAGAAGCCGAGGGACCCGATGGCAAGTCGCAATTCATCCTGCTCTCCAACAATGGTGAGATCAATATCGGTTTGAAGACCGGCGTCGAGTACGTCCTTCGCTTCGGGAACATCGCGGGGGCCGATAAGAGTGACGAAGAGGACGATGAAAACCACGAGGACGATGAAAAAGGGGACGATGAAAAAGGGGACGACGAAAAAGGGGCCAACGGCGAAGTGCCTGGGAGTGCCAATGCAAAGAACGAGCACGAACCAGGTGATGATGACCACGGCGACCATGACCACGATGACGATGCACACGATGACGATGCACACGATGACGATGCACACGATGGCCATGACCACGCGGACCATGAACAAGACGACGCCAAAAAGGGCGACACCGATTCGACCAAGGTGCTGCGCTACCTACTGGTCACCGCGCAGCTCAACGCGAAATTGATTGCCAGCCCGGAACTGAAGGACGTGCCGCCGGAGGAACCGCCTGTGGAAGATGCGGCCACCGAAGAAGCGACTACCGAAGAAGCCGCTGCGGAAAGCGGATCGACCGAAGGCGACGAAACGACGACCGGCAATGAACCTGACAATGGCAGCGATGAGAAATCAGGCGACGACAGTGACACGGGCGACGACAGTGACACGTCGGCAGCGCCTGCCGACGAACAGGCAGCCACCGAGCAAGAAAAGGCGGGGGAAGATGCTGCCGGGCAGGAGGCCCCCGAAAAAGAAGCCGTCGAAGATCCGGCCAAGAAACTGGAAGAATGGAAAAAGAATCGCGACGAAATAATCAAAGAAAACGATCGCCAACAAAAAGAATATGATCAGGCACTCGTTGATGCCAGGAAGCGCGTTGACGAATTGAATGAACGGTTTGGCCGGTGGTTCTACGTGATTAATGAAGATACGTATCACAAGATCCACCTTAGTCGTGATGAAATAATCAAGAAAAAGGAAAAGTCCAAAGACGAGAAAACCGACGATGGCTCGACCGGAACTGAAGACAAACCAAAGGACGGCCTGGAAGCGTTCGACCAGATCAAGAAGTCCGTGGAAGCTCCCAGTGGCAACGGTCAGTAGTCAGCGATCGTGGTTACGATGTGGACAGTTGGTCAAACGTCTTGTCCCAACTCTCGCAGCAACTCTAGCTGATAGATGCCGGTATCGTGACCATCGCTAAACCGAATCCCGTAAGCATAGTTGCCGACTGGATCCATCGCCAGAATGCTTAACGGCGCAGCCTCTGCCGTGGATAGTACCGGCAAGGATGTTGGGTCAACCGGTTTGTCACGTTTCAGTTCGCGACACGTCGCACACGGGCAGGCGTTGCGAAGTTCGCGCAGTCCATAGCGACGCACGACGCCGTCGTCCCAGCTGATTTCCAGTTGGTCGTCCCCAACGGTCTTTAGGTTTGTCGGTCGTGCGGTCATCGTTGGTCGATAAATCGTTTTCCCTTGGCTTCAAAGCGCGGTAATGTCCCCGACGGAACCTGTCGAACCTCGACGCGTAAACCTAATCTCGCTTGCAGCGCTTCCGCCAATCGCTGCGGTTGATTCTTTCGATCTTCGATCTCAAGCAACAATTGGTCCATTTCTTCAGCCTTCGTGGCCGTCATGCGATATTCGATAATCTCAGGGAACTCACGGACGATGCACTCCACCGAACTGGGAAACAGGTTGACGCCCCGGATTATCATCATGTCGTCTGCCCTTCCCAGCACGCCACCATCTAGCCACACAAATCGCACCCTACGGTCGTGATTATTCACGGGCCGGACACGATCGCCCGTTCGGTAACGAATGACGGGTGCTCCCGAGCGCCCCAGTGACGTTAAGACGAGTTCGGCAAGTTCGCCCTCCTCGGCTGCCTGACCCGTTTCCACCGTTAGAAACTCAGCAATAAACGCGGCCTCGTTGACGTGCAATCCCGGCTCGTTCAGGTTACCAAATCCCCACGGTCCAACCTCGGTCGCCCCGCAGTGGTCCAGAATTCTGGCATCCCACAGCTGCTCAAGTCTCGTTCGTACCGACGGCACTGAACCGCCCGGCTCGCCCGCCAGGATCAAGCACCGAATCGGCAGTGCATGAAGGTCGATGCCGCGCTCGGCCGCAACCTCAGCCATATGCAAGGCATAACTGGGGGTGCAGAACAGGCATGTGGCGTTCATCGCTTGCATCTGTTCCAAACGCGCGATTGTTGTCAATCCGCCGCCAGGCACGGTGAGGCAGCCGCGCTGCACGGCCGCGTCGAACGCCGTCCAGAATCCGATGAAGGGCCCGAAAGAAAACGCCAGCATGCAGACATCGCGACCGGTCAGTTCTGCCGCATCCAATACGTATTGCCAGCCTTCGTTCCACCACTGCCAGTCTTCCGCGGTATCCAAGACCAGCAGCGGCCGCCCTTGCGTGCCGGACGTCTGGTGGCAGTGTACGTAATGCTCGCGGGCAAACGTATGATTCGCCGCCCAACCATCGCTTGCTGCCATCAACTCGGACTTGTCAGTCAACGGCAGGTCGGCCAGTTGTTCCAACGAATCAAGCAACGTCAGTCGGCCGAGCTTCTGATAATAGAAGGCGTTCTGTGGCAGAATCTCACCCAGCAAACGATTCAGCCGCTCCAATTGATGAGCGGCTAATTGCTGGCGGTCGAGTGACACAAGTTCCCGCCGACGCTTTGGATCGGATGACGTCATAGGATGCATCTTAAACCAAGCAGCGGGCCGCGTCCTAGCTGCCACTCGAAATGTTGGAGTTCCGCCTTTAGGCGGCGCGAAGAAAATGGGACCGCCTGAAGGCGGAACTACCAACAACATGATGCACCATTCGCACCGCGCAACGAAAAGCCCGGCTTTCGGGAATCGCCGGGCTTCGGTTAGGTGGCCGAGCTGGTGCTAATAGCGACCGCCTCCGCCTCCGCCTCGATTGCCTCCTCCGCCTCGGTGCCCGCCTCCGCCTCGGTGCCCGCCTCCGCCTCGATCTTCTCGGGGCTTCGCCTCGTTTACCGTCAGCGGTCGCCCGTCTTGCTCTTTCTCATTCAGGCCCTTAATAGCCGCCTGTGCTTCAGCATCATTGCTCATTTCCACAAACCCGAATCCCTTACTTCGGCCTGTGTCGCGATCGCTGATGACCTCCGCGCTTTCGACTGTCCCAAACTCGATAAAGAGCTGCTCAAGATCCGAGCTCGAAACACTGTAGCTCAGATTTCCACAATACAATTTCTTGCCCATGGTACGTCTCCTGTACTAGGCGATTCGGCCTGACCTTTTACTTTCCTGGCCGCTTGGAAAGGGGCGGAACTTTAAGCCCACTAAGGTGGCACGGACGAAGAAGCTCTGGGCGTGGCTTTCGAAAAAGGACCAACATCGCGCACGTCTCCAACGGACCATCCGACAAAGTTATACGCCAAAAGCCATAGGGCGTAAACACACGAAATGCCGCGTCGTCTCGCCCGCGCGTTGCCAGAAGTCCCCACCTTGGCTTACTTTGGGACGAGTCCCCAGGCCGGAATGTGGGGCGATAAACGCTCGGTTGACGCAGCACGGACCCCAAACCAGGCAGCAGCGACCCATCATAACCGACTCCAAAAAGGGCCTGCCGCAGGGTAAACTGGGCCTATGCAGTCGA
>CAWJNN010000059.1:0-13319 GCA_963844115.1 uncultured Planctomycetales bacterium
TTACCCAAAGAAAAAGTAATGATCAACATTCAGAAATACGGCAATACCACAGCCGGTACTTTACCATTATGTTTATGGGAATGGGAAAACCAGCTGAAAAAAGGCGATAATTTAATACTTGCTGCTTTTGGTGGAGGCTTTACCTGGGGCGCTACCTGGGTGAAATGGGCGTATAACAGTTAGAAATTTTGTAATTTCAATACTTAATTAATCAGACCATGAAAAAAATAATACTCCTTATTTTTATCGGATTGTTTGCAGCAAATACCAACAGCTACGCCCAATTCTCTAAATATATCATCCGCTTAAAAGATAAAGGCACCAATCCTTTTACAATAAGCAATCCCATTCAATCCTCTACCAGCGCTCTATCGACCGCAGAACAAGGTATAGCATTGCCATCGACTCAACCGACCTGCCCATTACACCAAGATATATTGACAGCATACGCATGGCGGGTGTTCGGTTAGTTGAAATGATTGGGAGTTGGGACCGAAAAGATCAGCGAACCCTCCTCGTCGGAGATCTATGTTTACTGGAAGGTCGTCCTTAAAGAAGGCTATCTCCTTTCCTAGACGCAAATCCACGGCGCTCGTCTGAAACGGACAATCGGCATCGTCTTCTTGAAACCGCGGTTCTGGCTCCGGCGTAATAAGAAGACGTTTAGATCGAGAGCTTGATGGATGCCTACGTTTGAGAGAATCATCGCTTAGGAAATGTCGGCGGAAGAAACGAGAACTTCCTCGCGGCTTTCGTTGGGAAGAACCGACCAGGTTTCGGCACCCTTGGTGAAGACGAGAACCTTGACTCGCCCCGTCTCGTCATCGACCGGCTGGACGAACTGGCTTGGGACAAAGACGGATGTCTCGCGCGAATTTGGCCGCGAATAAAGAATAGCGGTCTCGTCGCTGAACATCCCCTTGGCGATGCGGCAAAGTGGCCGATTTCTCAGACATAGAGGTTCCTCCTGAACGATCAGTGTACTAACGTATAGATTTTAGGCGTCAAGCCCACTTGGATCAAGGGCCGTCCCTTTGGCTGGAATCTGCCAGATAACGACTGCCGTAACCGGGCGGCGACGAAAGATTGTCCATTTCAAAACCGCCCGACTTCGCCGCTCCGGTTCACGGCTTGGTTATGCACTTTTCGCTAGTGCTTGACAACGATTACCGAAACGCCATTTGTCGCCTCAAGATCACGCTTAAACTCTGATTCGTCACGGATCGATCCAAGATCGTCGACGACAAACAATATGGAACGATACCACTTGCCGTAAGCCTGAATATCCGCATTAATCTCATCGACGATTTCTCTGCTCTTGGCTGTCGTTTTGGCGAGCTTCACCTCCAGTGCAAGTCCAAGCATCGGAAAATTGAAATCCGGAATCACTTCTTTAATGGAAACTTTGACACGCCCAGACTCTCGATCGTAATCGAGCACCCTTTGCATGCCGCGACCAATGAGAAGCTGCTCGATCGCGTTTTGGACATCGAGCTTCGCGGGTAGGTTCATCGAACATCGCCTTGCGAAGGTTGGCACCAACGAAGTCAATAAGCCCAATTACGCGATCTTCAGCGAACACCGAGTTTGTTTTCGAGGAACGTCTTGAGAATCGACAGATTGGTGTGGACTTCGTAGAAATAGTTCTGTTGGTGAATACCTGTTGTGTCGAATGCACTCGGAACCTTATCGAGGTTGAACGTGTCCACAACGGCGTCGATCGGGGTAAGTTTTGCCACCGCCTCGGCGAGTTGGTTGTATTTTCGCATGAAGGTTTTGAAAGGCGAGAAATGAAACGACGATTGCTCACGTGTGAGCAGCGTGTTCATCGAATCGAGCAGAGCGTTCGCGCTATCGAGGTGCAGCCGCAGTTTTTGAGAAGTTACGTCATCCATGTGTTGTTGATGAACATTCCTGCATAACTAATTAATTATCCCGGTCTGCGCGGCGATGAGTACGCCGGGAGCGGACTTATCCCCTTGTTGCGCGGCTACTTATCTCCCTCTTCTGGTATCCGGCGGATAAGTTCTTATCGCCGACCAGGCGGCTACTTATCCCCCTCTTCGGGATTAGTGCCACCCGTATCCTCCCATTTTGATACATGTTCTGCAACGAGCGCGAAGGGGCAAGGCGTGGCAAGCAGGGCGAAAACGGGGGGCAACGCCGCTGAGGATCGCGTCGGTCAAGTCCCTCATGACTAACCGTCCTGAGCCACTAATGCTTGGGGCGAACACCTGCTTCGGTCATATCGACCAAAGCAACGCAGCCCACGTTGCCGACAGGCTGTAATGGCCGGCTAGGGGCGTGAGCGGGAAGGACCGGTTGCAGGGAGTTGTTGCAATGCGATCGTGCCCCTTTGAATTGCCTGCATGAATTTTGGAATAGGTCGAGCGCGTGCGGCCGGTCATGCGGCGACTATCTCTACAGTTGTTCTTCGTCACGTTGCTAATCCTCGAAGGGATAACTTGCGAAGAGCGTTTTTCCGAGCCCGAGATAGGGATCGTCCAAATCGGCGTGCAGCACTTCGCGATAAAGCCATTTGGTGATGTCGCCTGGCGAGACCGTTTCGCGGTGAGCGAGGTAGCGATGAATCGCAAGACGGCGGATCCGTTCGTTGATCCGCGTGTCCTCGGCCAGCAGCTTCCAACGAGCGAGTGGTTCACGCGTATCAAGACTGGCATCCGTTGAGGGACCGTAGTATCGCCCGTCGGTTGAATCCGCGTCGGCGCTCACCACCTCCTCCGGCATTCGTGTCTTCGCTGGCATCCGTGTGAGTTTCAGCGGACGTTCAATCCGCTTTTTAGTAATTGGCATCGCGGCTTCGGCGACAACCAGCGCCGGTTTGCCGTTAGCCAGCGCGTCGGCCTGCCGTTGATGATATCGAGTAACGGCTGCAACGGGATCGCCATCTTGCCGCACCCAACGAAATAGACTGACGAACTGGCTCAGCTGTTCCAGGTACGTTTTCGGTTCGTAGATACCCGGCAGGACGTCCAGCGATGTTCCGTCGCCATTGCAGACATAAGTGGCAATATTGCCATTCAGCGTTCGCGTCAGAATGTGTCCGCCGCCAAAGTCGATGGTCACCATCGGCACCGGTCGGACCGACTCCCAGGCCGGCTCGAAGTTCTGGTTGATAAACTCAGCGATCTGATCGTTCGAGAACAACACGGTTCTCGCCAAGCGAGCGTTCGTTCAGCAGAACTGATCGTCCAGGTTGCCCAACAGTTGAAAGTGCAAAACCGGTTTGCCCGACTTGCGGCTTGCCTCACATGCCGCTGCGAAATCGGGGTGCCAACTGACTTTGCCGGGAGCAACTTTGGGATTTGTGGGCGGTGTCGTATTGGTCGGTAAAGGTAGGTTGGTTACGAACGCGGCAGCGGGATTCGGCTTGCCGATCATTTCCTTGACCGGCATCTCCACGGCCCACTTACGTGTGTCAGCGATCGCGTCTTTGACCGGGACTTCGAGATCTTGCTTCGATTCATCGGCAACGATGTCTTCCGCCGCGTCCCCGTTTCGATCCGGTAGTGGATTGGCTGCTTTGGGGTTCGGCGGCAGTTCGGACGAATTATTGACCAACAGTCGCGTCGGTCGTTCGATAACCAACGTCTTCGATAAATCGCCGACTTGCAGTGCTTGTTGATCGTCCTCGGCGAATACGAACGAAACGCAGAGGACCAGCAAGAAGGGGAGACTTCCCGTTCCACGAGCGACCATGATTGATATCTCCGATAGAGGTTGAAAGAAACAAGCTCTATTGGAAATTCTACGAGAAGATGCGCTTGGCTAGCGTAACGACTTTGTAAATGCCAGAGCGGAAGAATTGGCCGAAGACGAACGACCCTAGACCAGGCACTAATAACCAATGTAACCGCCGTGACCCTGCCCAATGTTGGTTCCCGAGGGATCGGGATCTACGTCATGGGGATTTGGTCCCCGACAGGTCGGGATCTTCGACATTGGTCATTTCTCGCCCTACGGCCCGATGCTGGGCGGATTGTGCATCAAGAAATCACGAGGTCCGCGGATGGTGTAGTACGGATAGGCCACCTGGGCCGTCGGCGGCCCGGCGGGCCCCTGGATCCGCCGGGACGCACGATATTCACGACCTAGTTGATTTGGATCGCCAGATCCGCCACCTCCACCAAAAACGCCGCCACCTCCTCCTCCGCCCCCGCCGCCAGCAAGAGCGCCTCCACCTCCGTGGGCGGCACCGAAGCGATGGCCGTTACCACGACAGTCTGAACATTGGCACTCGCCGTGGGCGTTGATCGCGACACCATGAGCGGCATCGGACTGTCCACACTGGTTGCAGCCACCGCTACACCCGGCACTACATCCTTGACGTCCGTGCTTCAGACCCGAACATCCTGAACCAGCGGTCATCAGCAGCGCTGCTACCATCACAAGCAATCCGCGTTTCATCTTTATAGAGTCCTTCACGAGGCAATGTTGGTAAGCGGCCCCCCCGGGCCTCATGAGTCGGCAAAAAGAGCGGAAGCGTACCGTTTTACAGGTAGCCGTGGATCCGCCGTACGGATGCCTTGGTAATCGTATCGGCCCACTAATCGGTATAATCCAATGAATCTTCCGAACCGGTAAAGCTTGACAGAAAAAAGAGATTAGGGGGTCGAGGTTAGCGCGGAGAGGTTAGACAATTGGAGGTTAGAGAGCAGAGGTTAGAGGTTAGAAAAGCCTATAACCGAGGTTCCCTATCGGACTTCGAACCTTTAACTTCTAACCTCTAACCCCCAACCTTTAACCTCTAACCTCTAACAGCCTATGGTCGCAACGATTGAATACATCGAGAAGATCATCGAGACCTACCGCAAGGCGACGGTTGCGAATGCGCACACGGAATTCCGCGAGGGGAACATCATCGAGCTGAAAGCCAGGACAGCGGCCGAGGTGATGGTGACCGCTGACCTGCACGGCGATCGCAAGAACTTCAACGCAATTCGCCACCTGGCCGACTTGGGGAAGCACCAAGGTCGGCATCTGATCGTCCAGGAGGTTTGCCACGGCGGACCCACCCTGCCGACATCGGGCGGCTGTATGTCGCACACCCTCTTGGAGGACGTAGCCCGCATGAAATCGGAGTTCCCAGATCGCGTTCATCTGCTGATGAGTAACCATGAGATGGCAGAGTTCATGGACTATCCGATCGTTAAGAATCAAAAAATGTTGAATCTGTTATTTCGGATGGGATTACAGGAACAATACGGCCCGGCGCTCCAGAAAGTCCGCGAAGCGTATCGGCCGTTTATTCGCACATTACCGTTAGGCGTTCGCATCGAAGGAGGCGTCTGGGTTAGTCACACGCTGCCCGAAAACGTTGACAGAGCCGGTATGGATGTGACGCTATTCGATCGCGAGTTAAGCGAAGAGGATTTTGTCGAAAACAGCCCGGTCTTCAACTTTGTCTGGGGTCGCGATTTCCGCCAGGAAAATGCCGACGCCTTTGCCGACAAGGTAGGGGCCAACATCCTGTTGCACGGGCACGAACCGTGCCCAGACGGCTACGACGTTCTCAATACCCGACAGATTATCCTCGACAGCATGGGCGAAAAAGGCAGCTATGTCATGCTGAAAGTGGGTGAAAAATACACCCAGGACGAGATTGTCAAGCGCATCAAGCGATTGAGGAAACCGTAGGCATGCAGGAAATTACTTAGCTTCCCTCCGTCGAAAGCGCCAAGCATCCGGAAGCACGATGAACCAGTCAGATCCGTCGCCACCGCAGCGGCCTTCCGGCCGTTTCCAGTTCCGCCTGGCGACCCTCCTGCTGGCGATGGGCTTGGTCAGCGTACCAGCCGCCTTGCTAGGTGGTTTCTTGGGAGAAGGCGAAAACGGCCACTACAGCTCTCGTCTCGTGCTGTTAACCTTGATGGCACCCGTGGGGCTAATTGTCTTTTTCGGACTGATCCGGCTGCTGATGCGGCCTCGCCAGCGGCGTCGAAAATGGTAGCCCACCAGCAGTGCTTGCGGATTGCCAAATCCAACTCAAACGGGGCAAGATTCCCGTTTTCCTTCGATCTTGGTAGCTGGTTTCGATTCTGGTACAAACGCCACCCCACACATTCTTCTTACTCAACCAGCGACAGGATTGTTGCGCGGCGAGATCACGGATGAGGAACTTCGCCAGAGTCCTGAAGCTGAGTCTGCGTTATCGTTTCACGGTAGCTGCGTCTGTCATTAGCGCGATCGCGATTGCCCTGCTGTGGGGTGGGAACATCGGCGCGGTCTATCCGATGGTCGAAGTTATTTTCGAAGGCCATTCGCCTCGTGAGTGGGTCGACGCAGAGATCGCCAAGGCGGAACAGACAACCGTCCGGCTGACGACCACTATTGATCAACTGCAGCGGAAAAAAGCGGATGCCGACGCAACAGCAGCTGGCCGAATCGATGCCGAAATTCGTGAACTTGAGTTGCGCCGTGTTGCGGAAGAAGAGGCTCTTGCCGTTCGTCGGCGGTTACAGCCATTCATCCACAAGTACATGCCGGCCACGCCCTTCTCCGCGCTGATGCTGGTCATCGCCGCGCTGGTCGTTGGGACGTTGTTGAAGTGTCTGTTTCTCGTCATCAGCACCATCCTCACGGAACGCCTCTGTCAGCTGTGCACGCTTCACTTGCGCAAGCAGTTTTACAGGCGTACGTTGCGGATGGAAATTGCGAGTTTTAGCGAGACCGGGACCAGCGAACTGATCAGCCGGTTCACGTACGATATGGACCAACTAACGCACGGGCTTCGAACGCTGTTCGGCAATACACTGCGTGAACCGCTGAAGATGGTTGCCTGCTTTGCTGGAGCGGCTTTTATTTGCTGGAGGCTGTTGTTGATTTCGCTGTTGGTCGCACCGGTTGCGGCTTTCGTCATCAATTGGATTTCGAAATCGATCAAACGCACCAGCCGCCGCGCAATGGAGGATATGTCCCAAATCTACAACGCCTTGTCGGAGACCTTTGGCGCGATCAAGGCCGTTAAGGCGTTTACGCGCGAGCGATACGAACGACGACGTTTTCATCTGGCGAGCAAGCAGTATTATTTCAAGGCGATGAAAATCGCCCGCTATGATGCGTTGATCCGACCGGCAAATGAAATACTGGGTATCTCCACCATCAGCCTGGCAATCATGGCGGGCGCCTTTCTGATTCTGAATCAGGAAACGCACCTGCTGGGGATGCGGATGAGCCATCGACCGCTGACAATCAGTTCCCTGTTACTGTTCTTTGGACTGCTGGCGGGTGTCAGCGATCCGGCACGGAAACTGTCCGACGTTTTTTCTCGTCTGCAACGTTCGGCCGCCGCTGCCGATCGCATCTACGAGATGTTGGACCGTCAGCCGGGTGTAAAAAATCCAATCAACCCGGTCTCCGTGACGGCTCAACATCCGTTTATCCAGTTCGACAAGGTCAGCTTTTCCTACGACGACAAATCGTGCGTGCTGAAAGATATCAGCCTGACGATTCCCTTCGGCCAGACGCTGGCCATCGTTGGTGCCAATGGTTGCGGCAAGTCGACGTTAGTGAATTTGATCCCTCGGTTTTGTGATCCGGATCAAGGCAGGATCCAATTGGATGGGGTCGACCTGCGAGATTTGCGGGTCCGTGACTTACGCTCGCAAGTGGGTATGGTCACGCAAGAGATGTTGCTGTTTAACGAAACAGTTGCGGACAACATTGCGTACGGTCGAAACGAGGCGAGCCGTGAGGAAATCATTCTCGCGGCACGTAAAGCCCATGCTCACGAATTTATCGTCAACAAGCTGGAGTACGGTTACGATACGATCGTTGGCGAGCGTGGCAATCGGCTTTCCGGTGGTCAACGACAGCGGATCGCCCTGGCGAGGGCCATCTTGCGCGACCCGCGAATTTTGATTCTGGATGAAGCCACCAGTCAGGTGGACGGGGAAAGCGAACAGTTAATCAACCGGGCGCTCGCTAGTTTCGTCCAGGATCGCACGGCCGTCATCATCACGCATCGGTTATCGACGTTGGATTTGGCGGACCGCATCCTGGTGATGGATGCGGGTCAGATCGCCGATATCGGCACCCATGACGAATTGATCGGCCGCTGCTCGCTGTACCGCCGTCTCTATCAGCTGGACTTTCGTGCCAGCGCATAGCGGGTAAATGTCCAAGGACCAAAACTGGGGTGTTCAGTTTGTGTATGTCCAGGTCGATGTATCGGTTATTTCTCGAATCCGTTTTTGCTCCCGTGTTTGCCGAAATATTTTATGCACGCTGTAATAGGCCCGTGCTTTAGCACGGGTCGTGCGAGCCATACGTGATCACGTCCCCAGCCCCGACCGCCGCCCGCTGGTCCTACCCGCGCCGGGAACTTTCGTGATCGCTGCGCTGGGGATTCTGGCGCTCGTACCAATGCGGTGGCGCCGGAGGCATCGTGGGTAGCCGTTCGGCTCCCTTCGCACAGCAACCGGACTGTCGGCCGGAGCAAGCTGTGCGCAGTTGCGGCAGAAAATGTACAGGAAACGGCGGCCATGCCGGAACGGCGTTTCGCTTGTTCGCGGCCTGCTTGCTGGAGTGCATTTCAAAACCATGTGAATGGTTGATTTGATTCGAAAACCCAGGCAATCTGCCTTTACGCCAGCAAATCCGTGACGATCTTGGGATCTTCCGAAGGCCCGATCAAGCGTTGCTTGAGACCTTGGTATTTGACGTGGAATTGATGTGGGTCGAGGCCCAGCGAGTGAAGGATTGTCGCTTGCAGGTCGTGGACGTGGACTCGATTTTCCGTGGCATAATAACCCAACTCGTCCGTTGCGCCGTAGTTCAGCCCGCCTTTGACGCCGCCGCCCGCCATCCAGATGCTCATCGAATGTGGATGATGATCGCGGCCCAGATACTTCGATCCATCTCGCTTTTCGTTCATCGGCGTGCGGCCGAATTCACCACTCCAGACGACCAACGTCTCGTCCAACAGTCCGCTCTGCTTCAGGTCCGTCAGCAGCGCCGAGATCGGCCGGTCGATCTGCTTGCACTTCATGGGCAATTGAGTCATCAGGTCGGTCGTTGTTCCGGTGCCGTGCAGGTCCCACCCCCAGTCGAACAGCTGAACAAACCGCACGCCCGATTCGACCAACCGCCGCGCCAACAGGCAATTGTTAGAGAACGAAGTCTTGCCGGGTTCGGCGCCGTAACGTTCCAGCGAGGCTGTGGATTCCTTGGCAATGTCCATGACCTCGGGCACGCTGATCTGCATCCGGTAGGCCATTTCGTACTGCGCGATCCGCGTCATCGTTTCGGGGTCACGCTGGTCCTCGTATTGCAACTGGTTCAGTTCACGAAGCGCATCCAGACTGCGCCGCCGCACCGCCCGGTCCATGCCATCGGGATTGTTGACAAACAAAACCGGTTCGCCACTGCTGCGGCACTGTACGCCCTGAAATACGCTTGGCAGAAAACCCGCGCCCCAGGCGCTCTTGCCGGCGCTGGGCACTTTATTGCCGGAAATGAGGACAACAAAACCGGGCAAGTCCTGGTTTTCGCTGCCCAGACCGTAGGTGACCCAGGATCCCATCGACGGTTTGCCGAATTGGGCGCTGCCGGTGTAAAGCAGCATCTGTGCCGGCGCGTGATTGAACTGATCCGTGTACATCGAACGGACGATGCACAAATCGTCGGCCTGCTTCGATAACAACGGCAGCAATTCCGAGATTTCCTGACCACTTTGGCCGTGTTTGCTAAAGCTGTACGGAGATCCCAACAGTTGCGGCCTTCCTTTGATAAAAGCGAACCGCTCGCCCTTCATAAATTCGTCTGGGCAATCCTTGTCGTTCAGCTGTTGAAGCTTTGGTTTGTAGTCGAACAGCTCGTGTTGCGACGGTGACCCGGCCATGTGCAGATAGATCACGTTCTTGGCACGAGCCGGATAGTGGGGCGTCGTGCCGCCAGCGGCTGTGGGACACCGGCCAGCGAGTCCTGATCACCTCCGGCGGGGGCGGGGGCGGCCAGCAAACCATCTTGCAATAACATGCTGGCCAGCGCGGCGCCGCCCAGTCCAGCGGTCGTTTCGCTAAGGAAGTGTCGGCGGGTAACACCGTGCAGCTGTTGTTGGAATGGATTCATGGTTTGTTGCGCCTCGTTTAACCCGTTGCCGAAGGCTAGGTCAAGTAGGGCTACCACCTCGCCTCCGGCAACGGGTTAAACAAGCGGCGGCGCACCCTACATCTTGGTTAACGTTTCGTCCAAGTTCAGCAATACGTTTCCGACGACCGTCCACGCGGCGAGTTCGGCCGCCTCGGCACCGCCTGCAACTTCGCCCGCCATCTTGGCGGCGGCTTGGGGATTCTGTCGGTAGTGGTCCAGTTCCCCTTCGTACAGTGCGACGATGCGCTCGAGTTCTGCCGGTCGCGGCGGACGCGTCAAACAGCGGCGGAACGAATAGGCCGCCCGACCTGCCGTATCTTCACTTTCACGAGCGACGGCCGAGCGCGCAACTCTTGAGCGGCCTCGACAAACGCCGGATCGTTTAATGTTACCAGTGCCGCCAGGGGCGTATTGGTCCGAATGCGTCGCACCGTGCAGATCTCGCGGCTGGTCGCGTCGAACGCCATCATCGACGGATAAGGACTCGTTCGCCGCCAAAACGTATAGAGCCCTCGCCGGTACTTGTCTTCGCCTTCGCTGGTCTTCCAGGCATCGCCGCTGTAAACGACCTGCCAGACACCGGGCGGCTGGGGTGGCATGACGCTGGGCCCGTACATTTTGTTGGACAGGAGTCCTGCCGAGGTGAGCGCGTGGTCACGAATCAGTTCCGCTTCCAGCCGAAACCTTGGCCCGCGCGAGATATCGATTTTCCTCGTCTGCCTCGATCTTTTTGTCGGTTGCTTTGGAAGCCTGTCGGTACGTCGAACTGGTCACCATCAGCCGGACCAGCTGTTTCATCGACCACCCCGAGTCAACAAATTCGATGGCCAGTCGATCCAGCAACTTCGGGTGCGTGGGCGGAGTGCCCTGCGTCCCGAAGTCTTCGCTGGTCTCGACTAACCCCCGGCCAAACATTTTTTCCCAGTAACGGTTCACGACCACGCGGGCGGTCAACGGATTGCTCGGATCGGTCAACCAGTGCGCCAGGCTCAAACGGTTGGGAGTTACGTCCGACGGCAAATCATGCAGAACGTCTGGCACGGCCGCTTCGACCTTGGTGCCTTTGCTCAAGAAATTCCCTCGAATCATAACGTGCGTCTCGCGCCGCTTGTGCGATTCGAGCTCGTGCATCACCGGGATCGTCGTTGTCTCGGCCTGGATTCCCTTCTCCAGCTGCACAACGCGATCGCGCGTTGGCTTGAGCTCCGGCGAGATACTGCGATAGTAGGACGATAGCGCCTCGCTTTGTTCCGGGCTGCGCTGCTCGGGCGAAAGCTTGACAATCGTCACAACGTTTTCCGGGACATTGATTCCGATCGGGCGGAAATAGAAACCGGACCTTCCGCCGGCGTTGGAGATTTTGACCAGCAGCTCGTTACGGCCCTGGGACAATTCGGCGACAACGCGATCATCGTCGGGTCGGACCGGACGGCCGATTTTCTTACTGTGGATCAGTCGACCGTTCAACCAGACCTTGATACCGTCGTCACTACCGAAGCCCAGCGTGTACGAGCCGGGATCAGGCGCGTCAATCGTCCGGTACAGGTACGTCGCACAAGCTTCCCCCTTCAGATTATGGATCGTCGCGTCCGTCAGATCCTCGCGAAGGTTCCACGTCAACGCGCCGTCTTCGTACGTTTTGTTCAGATCGATTTCAGATTCCGGTGGAAAGATCTTGGCGTGGGCTTCGTTGAAGTCAGCCGCCTGAAAAGGTCCGATCAAAAACCACGGTTCCAGGCTGGGGGGTGTCTGTTTCGCATCGCTGGCAAGCCGCCCGGCCCAATCGGCCTCGGCCGCTTCCAGTTCGGGGGTAGATATCTTTAGCGTTTCGTTCAGTTGGTCGATTTCCTTCATGCGGGAGGCCATCTGGCCGTACGCAGATCGCTTGGGGACGCGCATCGTCGGCGTCTCGTCATCCAGGTCGGCATCTGCGGTCTGATTCATGAAGGCGAACAGCTGATAGTACTCACGCTGAGTGATCGGGTCGTACTTATGGCTATGGCATTGAGCGCACCCGACGGTCAGTCCCAACCAGACCTGGCCGGTCGTGTTGACACGATCGACAATCGCGGCCGTACGCCACTCTTCGTTATCGGTTCCGCCTTCGGTATTCGTCATCGTGTTGCGATGAAAGGCGGTCGCGACCCGCTGTTCGACGGACGAGTGGGGAAGCAAATCACCGGCAAGTTGCTCGTTCGTGAACTGGTCAAAAGGCATGTCACTATTAAACGCGTCCACAACCCAATCGCGATAGCGCCAAATCGTACGCCGATTGTCTTTTTCGTACCCTTGGGTGTCGGCATAGCGGGCCAGGTCGAGCCACATGCGTGCCCAGCGTTCGCCGTAGCGCGGTGAATTCAAAAGACGGTCGACCAGCCGTTCGTAAGCATCCGCGCTGGTGTCATTCACAAATGCGTCCGCTTGTTCGGGCGTGGGGGGAACGCCGACGATGTCCAGGTAAACCCGCCGACACAGCGTGTAACGATCTGCTTCGGCGGCCGGCGAAAGCCCTTGCTCTTCCATCTTGGCCAACGCGAAGTGGTCGATCAGATTGCGTGGCCAGTCGGACTGTTTGACACGGGGAAATTCGTGACGCTGGGGCGGCTGAAAGGACCAGTGCGAGACCACGTCGGCCGCGGCCTGTGCTTCGTCGGGCCAGTCCGCCCCTTGCTCGATCCACCGCACAAGAATGGCAATTTCGGCTTCCGTCAGCGACTCGCCCTCATCTTCCGGCGGCATCCGTTCGTCGTCGTCTCCGCGGACGAGATGGATTAAGCGACTTGCTTCCGGCTTTTTCGGAACCACGGAAGGCTCGCCCGAATCGCCACCCAACAGGGCGGACTTCCGATCCCAACGGACGCCGCCTTCGGCCTCGTCGCCCGCATGGCAGTCGTAGCAGTGCTGGACAAGTAGAGGTTTGACGTGACGAGCAAAATCGATCTGCTTGTCGCCGTCGGCTGGCGCGGCCGCGACCACCGATAACCTGGCGGCCAACAAAATGTTCAACGCCAGGAAAAGTGAACCGGCGTACCAGACAAGTTTACGAACTGCGCAACGTGTCATGTTGTCGATTTGGGCGGGAGGGATATTGGGCGGGATCGCCAGATACGGCGACAGCCTTCTATTTAAGCATATTATCGGCCGGATTGGTATGCCTAACGCACTCAACTCCTTTAATCGCAAGCCCTTCGGGCTGCGGCGTTTTA
>CAWJNN010000060.1:0-49253 GCA_963844115.1 uncultured Planctomycetales bacterium
GGCCTCAGGGATACTGGGCGATATTCTGCTTTTCGAAAACAGTTTCACGTTGCGCGTCGAGATGGACGCTCGCTGGAATTCCAAACCGGATATCAGCGGCGGCGGGGTGTCGATCGACAACGGAACTCACTCCGTCGACATCATGCGCTACTTCCTTGGTCCGCTGGCCGACGTCCAGGTCATCGAAGGCAAACGCCATCAAGGCCTGCAAGTCGAGGATACGGTAAGAGTTTTTGTCCGTACGCCCGCTTGCGTGATCGGAAGTATCGATTTGTCCTGGAGCATGAATAAAGAACTGCCGTATTACATCAGCATCTTCGGATCCGGTGGCACGTTGCTGGTCGGCTGGAAAGAATCGAAGTACCGGCGGCGATCCGATCAAGATTGGACCTCGTTCGGAAACGGTTACGACAAGGTACAAGCGTTTAGCAGTCAGATTTCGAACTTCGCGGCGCGATCCGCGGCGGCGAAGCGCTGCGTATCACTTCCGAAGACGCCCTGGCGTCAGTACTTGTCATCGATGCCGCCTATTCCGCCTTGGCGCGGCAGTAGTTGGCAGGTTGTTGGCCCGACTGCCGCTGGCAACGGCAACCGCAATACCCCGCCGGTGGATTCCGCGCGCTGCTTTCATCATGAGCGTACGTATACACCCAACGGCGATCATTGAGCAGGACGTCACGATCGGCGAGGGTTCGTCGATCTGGGACAACGTTCATATTCGCTTTGGAACGAAAATCGGCCAGCAGTGCATCGTCGGCGGAAAGACTATCATTGCCTACGAAGTGCAGATCGGGGATCGCGTAAAACTCAATTCGGCGGTCTACATCTGCCACGGCGTCACCCTGGAAGATGGCGTGATGGTCATGCCGGCACCGTGTTCACGAATGACCGATGTCCTCGCGCGACCACTCCGGATTTGCAACAGCTGAACAGCTCGGAACCCGACGAACACACTCTTCTCACCCGCGCTGCTGCGGCAACGTTGCCCGCCAATTGCACGATCGGCAACGATCTGACCATTGGTCGGTTTGCCATGATCGGGATGGGTCCGGTCGTAACCCGCAGTGTGCCTGATTTCCATCTGGTCGTAGGCAATCCCGCCCGTTCAGTCGGCTGCGTCTGCCGCTGTGGCGCGGTGCTTCAGCGATTCGACGACGCGTCCGACAGGCCCCCACAAACGCTCGAATGTCCCACCTGCCGCTTGCGCCATCAGCGGGACGGCCTGGGACATAGCCGAACTGGATCCGCCCGCTCGATCGCCTTTCTGCTATAACGGCAGCCGTAGGTGACCAGAAGTAACTTCTCTTATGGACACGAACGAACAACAGCAATGGGCTGTCATCGGCGGCGGCATGCTGGACGACGCTCGCGCTGCGGCTCGCAGCGCGGCCAACGGGTTCGTTTGATCGAAGCGGCGGATCATTTGGGCGGACTCGCCGACGCCTGGAACGTTGGAGATATCTCGTGGGATCGTCACTACCACGTCACGCTTTTGTCCGACATCTACCTGCGGCAACTGTTGTCCGAGCTGCAGCTGGAACAGGACATGCAGTGGAAGGAAACCAAGACCGGGTTTTATACCGACGGCAAGTTGTATTCGATGTCGAATACGTGGGAGTTCCTCCGCTTCCCGCCTTTGCGGCTGATCGACAAACTGCGACTGGGCATGACGATTTTCTATGCGTCCCGCATCAAGAACTGGCGGCGCCTGGAAAAGATACCGGTGACGAAGTGGCTGAAACGCCTGTCAGGTCGTCGGACGTACGATAAGATCTGGTGCTGATCGCCGTTGCCAAATTGGGCGAGAACTACAAGAAAGCGTCCGCCGCTTTCATCTGGGCCACAATCGCCCGCATGTATGCCGCTCGACGAACCGGAATGAAACGAGAGATGTTCGGCTACGTACCAGGCGGCTACGCTCGGATTCTGCAGCAACTCGGAAAACACCTGGCCGATCAGCGTGTCGATATTCAGCTGGGCCAACCGGTCGAAAGCGTCGCTCGCGACGGCGACGGCTTTGTCATTCAAATGGCAGACGGTAGCCGCGAGCGCGTTGATCGTGTGGTCGCGACCGCGCCGGGCTCGATCATTGCCAGGATCTGCCCCGAACTTACCGAGACGGAGGCACAGCGATTTCGAGCGATCACCTACCAGGGCGTCGTTTGTGCATCGCTGGTTTTGTCCAAACCGCTCGCCAATTTCTACGTCACCAATATTACCGACGACTGGGTGCCGTTTACGGGCGTGATCGAAATGTCAACGTTGGTCGATCGCGACACCTTTCATGGTCACTCGTTGGTGTACCTGCCAAAATACCTGCCGTCTGACCACGCGGAATTCGACAAATCGGATGACCAGCTTCGAGTCGAGTTTGTGGCAGCCCTGCAGCGGATGTATCCTGAATTCCGACCCGAAGACGTATTGGCATTTCGTGTCTCTCGGGTACGGCAGGTGTGCGCAGTATCCACTTTGAACTATTCGGCACACGTGCCGCCGACAGAAACCTCGATCCCCGGCCTCTACACGGTGACCAGTGCCCAGATCGTCAATGGCACCCTCAATGTCAACGAAACCGTTAAGCTGGCCGAGGACGCGATAGCGACCCTTTTGAAGCCCCTCGCCGCCACATCCGGTGTGACGCCATTGGAGAATGAAGCGAATGACCAAGCCGATCGCCAGCTTGTCACTCGACCTTGATAATCAATGGTCGTACATGAAGACCCACGGAGAAGCGGGTTGGGATAGCTATCCAAGCTACCTGGATGTGGTGGTTCCACGCTTTCTCGAATTTCTCGACCAGCACCAGACGAAGATAACTGTCTTTGTCGTCGGTCAGGATGCCGTGCAGGAAAAGAACCGCAATCGCCTCGCATCCATTGTTCCGGCGGGGCATGAGATCGGCAATCACTCGTTTCATCACGAACCATGGCTGCACCTTTACGACGACGAACAGATCGAAGCGGAAGCTCGCCACCGCCGAGGATGCCATCGAAGAAGCCACCGGCATGCGTCCGACAGGGTTCCGCGGGCCGGGGTTCAGCATCTCGGACGCCGTCCTCCGCACGTTGATCCGGCTGCGGCTATCAATACGACGCCTCGACCTTTCCAACCTACATCGGCCCGTTAGCTCGGCTGACTACTTCATGACGGCCAGGCTGGACGAGGAAGAGATCGAGAAACGCAAACTGCTGTTCGGCAAGTTTCGCGAAGGTTTCAAGTCAGTCAAACCGTATTGGCATGATTTCCCGGAAGGAAAAATTCTGGAGATCCCCGTCACGACGATGCCCGTATTCAAGGCTCCTTTCCACGTCAGCTATCTGCTGTACTTGAGACGATTCTCGCGGCGGCTGGCACTAAGTTATTTTCACTTCGCTCTGGCAATGTGTCGTGCGACCGGCACACAGCCGTCGTTGTTGCTGCACCCGCTCGACTTTCTGGGTAGCGACGACGGAATCGGTCTCGACTTTTTCCCTGCGATGCAGATGCCCAGTACGTTAAAGACCAACTTTGTGAGCGAGATTATCGAAATATTTCGGGCCAGGTATGACGTTGGTCCGATGAAAACGCATGCCCAGAACTACAACGTGTCGCACTGCGTGCCTGTGGAGCAACCCGAAACCGCAAGTCCGTGATGCCGCTTCTCCGTTAGACTTCGGCACAAGATCGGCCACATATGATCCCCCTTTCCGAAACGACAAGATTGCCGATGCTCGCAATTCGAGTGCAGCGAATTAGACTAGAGTGAATTAGACCAGGTAGCTCGGCCGGGCCTCCAATCCCTTAACGCGCTTTTACACATATCAGTTCCTAGAGAGACTACCGAGATGCAAACTTCTGAGAGAACACTTGAAGGGTGGGCGCATCATGAAGCCGAGGAAATGAACCTGAGGCTGAAGGATAAGCGTCCCTTTGGTCGTTCTGATTACAAGTTCACGGTCGAGGATGCGTGGTTCTGGGAGGACTATGCTTACAAGAAAGGAAGACGACCCGACCGCGGGAATTTGTCACGCAGATTTCTGGAGTCTCTTAGACCTGGATAACGTCGAAGGCAAGCGCGTGCTGGATATCGGTTGTGGTGCTGGCCAATACGCTGTGCTCTTAGCCAAGAAAGGCGCGATCGTTACGGGTATTGATCTCTCTCCGGTTGGCATCGAAGTCGCCAAGAAAACGGCCGCAGCGAATGATGTTGAAGATCGCTGTACTTTTTTCGTTAGCCAATTTTCCGATTCCAATTTTCCCGATGGTCACTTCGATATCATCTATATGCATGAAGTTTATCACCATGCGATCAAGTACAAGGGCATCAAGGAAGAAGTCGCACGAATTGCCAAGCCGGGAGCGAAGATATTGTTGGCCGAGACGCTTAAAGGGGGGCCGCTGTTGAACGCAGGTCGAAACCTAAAGAATTCCATAAGATACCTCCTTGACCCCGCCAAGAAGATGCATGACTTGGACGAGGGGGGCGAGGTAATTTCGTTACAGGATTATAAGGAATTCGCGGAGGGTTTTTCGCACCACGAAATTCATCTGATGTCTTTTTTCTACATGGTCAAATTGGTTTTGCAGAACCACACCAATAAAAGCTTTGTCAGGTTTTTCCTGCACATGACAAAATATTTAGATGATGTCGTACTGACACTTTTGCCCTTTCTTAGGAATCACTGCGCAGAAGCGGTCTTGTACATCGAAAAGTAGACTGGATTTACCTGGCGATCCCAGAAGGATTTTTATCAGTCTCGCACGTTAAGATCCCTCGGCAGTGACTCAGCAAGCGCGCCCATCAGAATGCCTATCAACATGATAACCGCCTGCTTTTTCGCGATAAGTATTCTGCTACCAGATAACATTCACAGCAGTGGTCCGGGTCGGTGAGTCGCTGACCGTCAATCCGCAGCGGCCCGCCAAGGGCGGCTACCGATCCGTTCTTAGACGACCTTAACGCACAATTATCGTCGATGCTCGCCGCGCTGAGTGCTGAAGTCGTCAATGCTAGATGGTCCGCGCTCGACTAGGATCGTCGAAGCCATCCGCGAGGAAACCCTGATTGCATCAGCTGCCGGTCGCCGCCGAAATAGAATTGGACGTGTTCGAAAGACTAGTTTGCGTGGCACGACCAATGGCGTTGATCGTGACTAGACAGATGATCACGATCATCGAAATCATAACCATGTATTCGATCGACGTCGGTCCGTCTTCCTCGGCCAGGAATTTACGCACCCTCTTTAATGTTCTACCCAACATTTCTCAGGTCTCACAACGTGATTTTCAGATTTGTGATTGCAGATTTGTGATTGCAGATTGGTGAATGCGGAATTCGGAGTCGCTTGTCAAGTCGTTAGGTCCGCCATCTCGACTTCGGTCTTGTTTTCGGACTCGCCCTGCTCAAGCCGTTCGATTCGCTGCCGAACCGAATTGAATCCGTCGGCAATATCCTTCCAGAAATCGTCTTCTCGGAATTGAAGCGGGCCGACATTTTCGCCATTGCCCAAACGCTGCAAGTCATTTCGGAACCGCTTCATTGGGCCGGCGAACCGATGGCTCAGCTTGATCGATTCATAAACAACAAACGGGGCTAACAGACAAATTGTGACGAGCAACACCGCATTACCATGCCAGATTGCCGCGAGCGCTCCCGAAAATCCCAGGGTGAAGCCGGCCTGATACGATTCCGCCGCCAAGAGTACCGAAGCGATAACGCCAAACACCACCATCCAATTGACAGCTAGCTGCCTGAGCAAGGCGGCTTGAACATCCGAGTCGACGAAGATTCTACGCCGCTTGCAGGACTGTTTACTTTTCGTCAGGTTATTCACAGGCCACCTCTCGCTAACAATTGTTGTTCGATCTCCCCCCGCGTCTGGGGTAGGGCTTGTAAAACTTAGGCTATGGTCAGCCCTCGAGCCGACCAGGTGGGGAAATTCCGATTGAGCGGTTCCGTAGGATGACGCCGGATTGGCGACTCTTTTGGACTGGAAGACATGCACTTCAGCCACTCTCGGAACGAAGCGGGGAACCGCTCCCTACGGAATCCGGTACACAGCTCCAGCCGAGGTGGCGTTTACAGCTTCTACTAAACTACGAATTGCTACGACTACGCCTTGGTGAACGTCTGGGCAATGAGACGGCGATTAATAACGAATTGACGGGGCCGTTCACTGGGGCGCCTTTGCATGCGGAAATAGAATTTGCGTGCGGAAATAGAGAGGTGTCCGCAACCGGCTGGTAAGACTGCGATCAGGGATTCGCGTGTGTCAGCCACGAAATGCCGCGAAATATCCTGAAGAACCGAAAGCAGTACGCCCGGCAGGACTCGAACCTGCAACCCTCGGTTCCGAAGACCGATATTCTATCCAATTGAACTACGGGCGCAACTATATCAGGCAAGATACGACGGATCCCGAACCAATGCAATGTCCGGGCCCAGCCCTAACACCAATATCCGCCAAGACTTGACCAGGGGTGACCGCGGTTGTTATAAGCGCTGATTAGCTAACGGTGTCAAACTCCGACATACCCGAAGCATGGCCGTCGCCAAACCGTGAGTTTGCTTTTCCGCGACGACTCGGTTTCCCTCGACAAGATGTCACATCGCTTTCTCCAAGCCTAGATATTCCGATCGTGAAAGTGACCCTACGAATCCTGGACGGCGCAGATCAGGGACGGGTCTTCGACGACTTGCACCCTCCCATTACGATTGGTCGGGAAGAGGGCAACAGCATTCAGCTGAACGACGAACGGATTAGCCGATTTCACGTCAAAATCCAGGAGGATACAGAAAAGCTGATCCTCACGGACTTGGAGAGCACCAACGGCACGAAGGTCAATGGCGACGAAATCCGGCTGCGGCTGCTCCGCTATGGAGACCTGATCAGCATGGGCCGCACATTGATCTTGTTCGGCTCCGAAAACCAGATCGCTAAGCGACTGGAAGAACTTCGTGGCGCCGATGCGAATAGCGATGTCACGCTTGCTCCGCAAGAAAAAACTGGCTCCGACCAGGCCGCCTCGTTGGATTTCGAATTGAGCTGGGCTAACGATCCCAATTACCAGGCGACACTGCATTCCCTGCAAACGCCAGAGCTACCGGAGGGGCTTTCGCCTGGTCAAGCTGCGCAGCTGTCCGAAGTGGTGGAATATTTGCACTTGCGGATACGTGACCTGATCAATTCCGTGAAACCGGTCGATGACAACGAAGAGCGAATCACTCTAGATCAACATCGCTGGCAGAATCTGCTCGATTTGCAAGCGCGTTTGAGCGACTACATTCGGCGAATTTCAGAACCGCCAGAACTGCAGTAACGCTTGTCACGCCCGAACGGCAACGTTGACCTGACCGGGACGTTGTTGGATACTGTTCGTAGTTCCGCCTTTAGGCGGTGTACTGAAGGCCCTGGGTGTACTGAAGGCCCTGCATGATCAATACCGCCTGCCCGCCACGGCGGGTTCGCCCGTGAGCGAAAAGGCGGAACTACGAACAATGGCGACGACCGTCGATCATAACCTGAAGCAGTACTGCGTTGAGGTCGCCCGACGAGCGAAAGTGGCCTCGCAGGCACTCGCCACATTGACCGGCGACATCAAGAACGAGTGGTTGCGCCGTAGCGCCGAAAAGTTGCGGCAGCAGACCCGCAGCCTGCTGGAGGCGAACGCGATCGATCTCGAAGCGGCGCCCGGCTACGGATTAACCGAAGCCCAAGCCGACCGTTTGAAACTGACGCCCGATGGCATCGCCGACATCGCCGCTGGCATGGAGCAAGTCGCGATGTTGCCGGACCCGATCGGTGAGATCATTGATTCGTCGGCACGTCCCAACGGACTTTCCGTCCAAAAAGTCCGGGTTCCGCTGGGAGTCATTTTCTTTATCTACGAATCGAGACCGAACGTGACTGCCGATGCGGCCGCGCTCTGTGTAAAGAGCGGCAATGCCGTGATTCTCCGCGGCGGGAAAGAAGCAGCTCACTCCAGCCGTGCGATTATTGATGTCCTGAACGAAGTGGGAAGTGAGGTTGGATTGCCGGTCGATGCGGTCCAATTGGTTTCTACGACGGATCGCAACGCGGTAGGACATCTACTGGTTCTGAATGAATATATCAGTCTGGCAATTCCGCGGGGCGGCGAGGGTCTTATCCGCCGCGTCGCCGAGGAAGCGCGGATGCCGGTCATCAAGCATTTCTCGGGCAACTGCCACGTTTACATCGATCAGACAGCCGATCCCGAAATGGCAGTGAATATCTCCGTCAATTCAAAATGCCAGCGGATGGGCGTTTGTAATGCGGCGGAATCGCTGTTGGTTCATGCGGACGTTGCAGAACAGTTGCTGCCCCGTGTCGCGATGGCACTCATCGATCGAGGCGTCCAGCTGCGCGGCGATGCGAAGGTACTGGAACTGGTACCCGCCGCCGTAGCCGCGAGCGAAGAAGATTTTCGAGCCGAGTTTCTGGGCCCCGTTATGTCGGTGCGTGTTGTCCATTCTCTGGAGGACGCGATCGAATGCATTAATCGTGACGGCAGCGGGCATACGGATGCGATCGTCACCTCGGATCTTGCCGCGGCCCGACGATTTGCCAATGCCGTTGACTCCGCCGCGGTCATGGTGAACTCCAGTACCCGTTTCAATGACGGCGGCGAATTTGGTTTGGGCGCAGAGATTGGGATCAGCACCGACAAATTCCATGCCCGCGGCCCTTGCGGTTTGAAGGAACTGACAAGCTACAAGTACGTGGTCTACGGGGACGGTCAAACGCGAACCGCCTAAAGGCGGGATTCCAACCTGATGTGGCATTATCGTTCGGCAGCCCACTTTCTCGGTGGAAACCCAGGCAGGAGGCGACAATGGACCGCGTAGATCTCACCCCCAACGAGGTCGCCAGCCTGCTGGGCGCGTCGAACTATCCACAAGCAGAACTGCCTGGTTTCCAGCGTTCGTTCCGTGAACTTTACCGAGGTTTCGCCGACCTGTTGCGTTCCGAACTGACGGTACTCATCGATCGTGACATTTCTGTCGAGTGGATCTCGACGCGCAAGCTGACGTACGGTGAATTTGTGCTCGGTGCCAGGGAAAGACAACCTCTGGGCCGAATCGAGACCCAGCCCGAATTCGGACCGGTCTTCGTCCATCTGCCCTCGTCATTCGTAGGCGATCTGGTCCACTTCATGCTGGGCGGACGACGCGAGAACTCGGCGGGCCAGAAGCCTACACCTACCCCTACTCCTACTCCGACCCCTACCGAAATCGAAAACCGCCTGGCCGGAACGCTCTGGCAGCAGCTGGTGATGTCGTATTGCAAACTCTGGTCGGAAATCTTACCCGTTCAGCCGATCGCCCTTCATTACGACCCAGATCTCAGCCGGTTGGGCCTGTTACCAGCTCGACAGACCCTCACCGCCGTGGAGTACTCGCTTACGGTGGACGGTGCATCAGAGAACTTGACCTGGTGTTTTGCGGAGGATTGGCCGGTCCGCGCGGTTCAACGGGCTGTCGCGCCTTACTGTCCCGCCATGGTCGATGGCGATTCATCGAACGACGGTTTCGGCGGTGACCATGAATTGATCGCTGAACTTGCCAACACGCAGATGTCGGCCGACGAACTAAAGAACCTGAAGATCGGCGATATTCTACAGACCGACAAGGATGTCGCCGAACCTCTGGTTGTGTGGCTGGACGGCGTCGCCAGATTTCGCGCCGACCTGGGCAAAGTCGGCGATCGGAAAGCCGTCCAGATTCGCGAAGTGCTGAACCGCCAAGAGCCAGAGCCAGTTTCCGATCCGCCCGCTGATGCACCAGTTCAAAAACAAGCCGATGAGGAATAACACTCTATCTGGGGAGTCGTTAATGGTTCCCGCGACGATTCAGGATCGCCAAGGCGCGGCCACGACGAGATCGCTCGACGCCCCTAGCACGATCGACCGCCGGCCAGGGCGGGCTCTTGTTGATCGAGCGGCGGTAGTGCTTCTTCCAGAACTCCCTTAACTCGCGGCCACAGCAGAACCGCTTCAATCATCATCCAAATCTGCAAGCAAAGGATGGCCGAACCGAAAGCGAGCAACAACCAATTCCTATTCGGCCAGAAGTCGTAAAGGATCTGGTAGCCCATTGCCCAACCTGGCATGAGAAGCATGAACAGCATCGGCAAAACCGCAAACCAAATCGGCAGACTTCGTCGTGCCAGGTAAAAGACGAGCACTAGAAAAGCGAGCCCCGCTAGCAATTGATTGGTCGCACCAAACAGGGGCCACAGAATTAGCCCGCCGGAACCGGGACCCTTGGGACCTGGTATCATCGCAACGAGGCCACCCGTGACGACAGCGACTGCCGTAGCGGCGTACTTACCGGACAGGACTGGTGTGTGCAACGAACTGGCTAAAAGGCTATCGGGCGAGGTAGAAGTCGACGAAGCTTATGTCGGTGGCGTGGAACACGGTGGGCGACGTGGCCGCGGTACATGCAAGTGCATCGTGGTGATTGCGGTGGAGGTCAGGCATCCCAAGGGCTTTGGTCGGGTGCGGATGCGCCATGTTTCCGACGTATCCGGGGCAAGCCTGCTTCCTTTCGTGTGTGCCGCGGTGACTCCCGGTACGGTCGTACTCACCGATGGATGGAGTGGCTATAACGGCCTGACCAAGCACGGATACGAACGTCAGAAGATCGTGGTGTCATCCTCGGGCGACCCCGCCCATGTCTCCCTGCCCGGCGTACATCGTGTCGCCAGCCTGCTCAAACGATGGATCCTGGGTACGCACCAGGGAGCGGTCACCGCCAATCACCTACAGTCGTACCTGGAGGAATTTACATTCCGATTCAATCGCCGTACCAGTCGCAGCCGAGGCCTTGTATTCCGACGACTCCTCGAACAAGCGGTCGCGTTCCTGAATAACATATCTCTGCAAACGCGTCGCCGTATCGAGCGTGGTGGCGGCAAAGCTGGCTACCAGCACGGCGATGATGATTTTGCCGAGTTGCAGAGGAATATCCAACGCTCCCAAAAAATTCGCACCGCCTTCGACAAACGCCGCGACCTTTTCAGGCAAACCAAGGCTATACCATCCGCCGGTGGTCAGGGCCTTGCCGTTTTTCACAACCGGTTGGCCCCGCTCGTCAAGAACCGGTCGAATTGTCGCCTGGTATTTTGTTTCCCAGGCGGCTCGGCCTGTCAGCATCGTGCCGGATTGTTCATCTTTTACGCCCATGCCCAAACCCGAACAGCAGGACAGAATGACGACAATCGCCAGTGCGCCTTCAAGTAACATCGAACCATAGCCGACATAGCGAGCATCGGGCTCGCACGAAAGCTGCTTGCTGGTCGTGCCACTCGAAACCAGACAGTGAAAACCACTACAGGCACCGCATGCGATGGTAATGAACAAGAACGGCCAGATCGGCGGGGCGTCGACGGGAATGTTCTTCGCGATCGCCGGAGCACTCGCGCAAGTCGGTCTGCCCCGTGGCTCCTGCCACCAGCAAACCACAAACCAGCAACCCCATGGCCAACAGCAGTTGGTGGCTATTGATATAGTCACGCGGTTGCAACAGTGACCACACGGGCAACACCGAGGCGATATAACAATAGACTAGCAAAATGACCGTCCACAGGACGACGGGCGAGCCGAACGGGCCTAGCGCCGCCACCGCCGGCATTTCGATCGGCAACCAGTAAGTGCCGATGGCGACGCACGCATACATAACGGTAAGCGCAGCCAACGAGGGGACCAGCAGACCACCGTTCCGCTTGTACACCCAATAGCCGATGACCAAGGCCAGTGGAATTTCCACCCAGACGCTTAATACGGATTCGGGATAGCGCGCAAATATTTCCGCGATTACCAGCCCGAAAATCCCGATCACAATCGCCAAGGCCAGGAACAGAATTAGTAAGAACAAGAACTTGGCGCGGGGCACGATCAACCGCCCGGCAACTTCGCCGATGGTTTGTCCCCGATTGCGCAGACTGATGACCAGCGCACCAAAGTCATGCACCGCGCCGATAAAAATCGATCCCAAAAAGACCCACACCAGCGCCGGCAGCCAGCCCCAAAAGACGGCAATCGCCGGACCCACGATCGGCCCTGTGCCGGCGATGCTGGTGAAATGATGGCCGAAGATCACTTCGCGCTTGGTAGGAACAAAGTCAATGTTGTCGCATAACTGCCGGCTCGGCACGACCGCCTTTGGATCGAGCGCAAATATCTTGTTCGCCAGCCATCGCCCGTAGGTGTGATAGGCGATGATGTAGCCAACGAATGCTCCGATCGCAATGCACAATGTTGCCATATCTGTACGATATCGGACGCCTATTGTGACAGCAAGCGCAACAGCTTTGATCAGCGAATGTAGCGACTCGCAAGATTGACGCGAGATTACGGCGACTGCAACGGTGGACGGCTCCCCGGCGGCGCATATAATAACCGCTTCATTGGACGAACGAAGCTTGGGAGGATCGGAAGTTGCCAGAAAAAGTTGTCATCATCGGCAGCGGACCCGCCGGCTGGGCCGCTGCAATCTACGCGGCGCGTGCCAATCTTAATCCGCTGGTGTACGAGGGAACCATCAAACCGGAAATGATTCCGTTGGGTCAGCTGGCCTTTACGACCGAGGTCGAAAACTACCCCGGTTTCCCGGCGGGCGACGTCAACGCGTTCGTCATGACGGCCGTCGATAAAAAGCGGCACTACAACCTGCCCGGACCGCCGGCAGGTCATGTGCGCGACGATCGACCTCACTACGCCGTGCAGGGTGTTGAGCTGATGGAGTTGATGAAGCAGCAGGCGCTGAACTTCGATACCCGTGTCGTCAGCGAAGACATTGTCGACGTCGATTTTGACACTCAACCGTTTCGGCTCACGGCTGGCAACGGCGACAGCGTCGAAACACACACGGTCATCGTGGCGACCGGTGCCCGCGCAAACTACCTGGGCTTACCTTCCGAAGAGGAATACAAGAATAAGGGTGTCAGTGCCTGTGCCGTTTGCGACGGGGCCCTGCCGATTTATCGCAGCAAGCCACTGGCCGTGATCGGAGGCGGTGATTCGGCCGTCGAGGAAGCCACTTACCTGGCCAACCTCAAGGACGCCGCCACCATCTACCTGATCCATCGCCGTGACGAATTGCGGGCCTCGAAGATCATGCAACAGCGAGCCTTTGACAATCCGAAAATCGAGATGGTTTGGAATCACACGGTCAAAGAGGTTCTTGGCGACGGCAACCTGGTCACCAGCTTGCAGCTGCAGAACACGGTCGACGACTCCACGCGCGAGTTGGAGGTCGGCGGAATGTTCGTGGCGATTGGCCACACACCTAACACCGACTTCCTCAAGGGCAAGTTGGAAATGAACAAAAAGGGATACGTGCAATGGACCACGGCGCAGCGGTCGTATACCAGTGTTAAAGGTGTATTCGCCGCCGGCGACGTCGCGGACGACTACTACCGACAAGCGATCACGGCTGCCGGGACAGGATGCATGGCGGCGTTGGACGCAGAACGCTACCTGGCAGCGCAAGGGATATAGTTCGTAGTTCCGCCTTTAGGCGGTAATCCGTGAAGGGGTCAGGAGTTTTTTTCATGTTGGCGAGCACGATGCTACTTCTCAGACTTTGCTACTTCTCAGACTTCCGAAGTTTGATATCAAACTTCGGAAGTCTAACCCAAGTCGGCGACATGGAAAAAGACTCCCGACCCCCTAACGACAACCGACCCTCTAACAACAACCGAACCTCTAACAACAACGTAGCGAACGGCGTCGCCTAACGGCGGAACTACAAACCAGGAAAAACGCATGGCTGACGAATCATCCAAGGTCAAATCCGAACGCCAAATGCTGGCCGATGCCCGCGAGCAGGGAACGATGGCCACGCTGGGCGCTTACTGCCGCCTTTCGGGGCCCGGCTGGTTGCAAAGTGCCATCACCCTGGGTGGTGGATCGATGGCCTCGAGCCTCTTTTTGGGAATCATCGGCGGCTACGAACTTTTATGGGTCCAACCGTTGGCCATGATGCTGGGCATTGTCATGCTGAGCGCCATTGGATATGTCACGGTTTCGACCGGCGACCGGCCGTTTCGGGCCATCAACGAGCACGTGAATCCCGTCTTAGGTTGGGGTTGGGCCTTGGCGGTTGCAGCTGCCAACGTGGTCTGGTGTTTGCCTCAGTACGCATTGGCTGACGGGGTGCTCAGCCAAAACCTCCTGCCGAAGCTACTGGGCGAGGAAGGTTGGGTGAATACGAAGGCTGCCGGCTTGTTTCGCGACAACAGCTATTGGGCCACTCACTGCGACGAATTAGTCGTCGCCGTAACGATTCTGATCATCGCCACGTTCGTGACATGGAGCTACGACCGCGGTGGTTGGGGGCTGAAGCTTTACGAGACGATGTTGAAGTGTATTGTCGTTGCGATCGTGCTCTGTTTTATCGCCGTTGTCGTCAGGGTTTCCTTCCCAAGCAATTTCACGCACGTGGTCACGTCCGAATCCGTGTATTACAGCGACGGCCCACAGCAAGGTCGTCCGCCGGATGGCAAATTCGTCGCCGGTACGTCGGTAAAAAAGCTTAATGAGGAAAGCGGCTATTGGCTTGTTGAAGATGAAAACGGCACCAAGGGATACGTCGCTGCAGAATTTGTACAGCCAACAGAACATCGTACGCTGGAATGGGGGAAGGTTTTTTCCGGCTTTGTGCCCAACTTCAAAAAGTTCAATCAGCCCGCAGATTCGCTCAATCCCCTCTTGAACGAGATCGAAGGGGGCGCCGTGCGCCGATACTGGACCGCCCAGATTGTGGATACGCAGCAGGACCAGATTGTAAGCGCCGCAGCGACGGCCGTTGGCATCAATATGACGTTTCTGTTTGCCTATTCTCTGCTGCGAAAACGATGGACCAAGGAATTTCGTGGGCTGATTCGTTTTGATCTCGCGACCGCAATGCTGATTCCGTATCTGTTGGCGACCAGCTGCGTTGTGATTGCCGCCGCTTCCCAGTTTCACGCACGGTCCTTCGCTGTGGCACCTGATGGGACCTACGAGGTACCCAAGGATTTTGTCGAGCCGTTTGGGAAACTGATGGAAGCGAGGCAAAAGGCGCGCGCCGATGCACGTGAACAACTGCTACTAGCAGCGAAATCCAGGTGGGAGAACGAGCAGGAAGCCAAACAGATCACGGCGCAATTTGAAGCACGATTGCTGGGCATCGCGAGAAACACAAGGCCTGTTGATGACCCGTCTGCAGAGACGACGAATCCGGAATATCAGGCGGTCGGTGAGCAGCTTGGATTGAGCGCCAGTGATACCGCGCGAATCGCAGAAATCATGCTGCCCACCGGCTTGCCGGAGATGAAGGTGGCCTCCACGCTGTTGCAACGAGAATCCAAACACCTAAGCAAATCGCTGGAGCCGGCGATCGGCCCCTTTTTCGCCAATTACGTATTTGGTTTTGGCGTGCTAGCCATGACGCTGTCAACGATAACCATCCTGATGCTGATTTCCGGTTTCGTATTTTGTGAAATGCTGGGATTGCCGTCGGGTGGCTGGCCTCACCGCCTGGGCACCCTGGTTGCGGGAATCGGCGGCGCGTTTGGTCCTTTTCTCTGGAGCCAGGCTAGTTTCTATTTAGCCGTGCCGACATCAGTTTTCGGCCTGATCCTGTTGCCCTTAGCGTATCTGACCTTCTTCCTGCTGATGAATCAGAAAAGCTATCTCGGTGAAAACGCTCCCAGCGGCCTTCGACGTCTCGTCTGGAACCTGCTGATGGCCGTTTCGGTGAGCGTGGCCACGATCGGCAGCGTTTTCATGACTCACAAAAAGGCCGGCGTTACCGGCGTCGGGGCGATCGTGCTATTGATGGCGCTGGTGATTCTGGTCCACTTTAACCAGGTGAACCGGCGCAAATACGATCAACCAGAACTGGGCGTCCAGAAGAAGAACAAACAATAACCGCCCTGTTCGTCGTTCCGCCTTCAGGCGGCGAGCGAACGGAGGCCGTTTTGAGGCGGAACTACCAGCGCATGGAAAAACTCAGCATCGCCAAGGCACGCCAGGAGGCCGCTATCGGACGCGAGGTGCGGCTGCAGGGCTGGGTCCGCACTCGGCGTGACTCGAAATCGGGCTTCAGCTTCCTCGAACTCAACGATGGCAGCTGCCTGGCGAATATCCAGGTTATCTGTGATGCGGAGCTCGACAATTACGACACGGATGTCAAACACCTTACCGCCGGCTGCAGCGTCACGGTCGACGGTGACGTCAAACCCTCGGAGGGGAAAGGCCAGGCGACCGAGGTCGTTGCCCGATCTCTGATCGTTCACGGTCTGGCCGATCCCCAGTCCTACCCTTTGCAGAAAAAACGCCATTCGTTCGAAAAACTTCGCGAGTGGGCGCATCTACGGCCTCGATCCAATACCTTCGGAGCTGTCGCCCGCGTCCGGAACCAGGTCTGCAAGGCAATCCACGACTTTTTTCAGTCGAGAGATTTCCTTTACGTTCACACGCCCGTGATTACGGCCAGCGACTGCGAAGGCGCCGGCGAAATGTTCAAAGTCACGACGTTGGATCTTGAAAAGCCCCCCAGAAAAGATGGCCGCATCGATTACTCCGTCGATTTCTTTGACCGGCCTTCCTTTCTGACGGTCAGCGGGCAACTGGAGGCCGAAATTTTTGCCTGTGCCCTGGGCAAGGTCTACACGTTCGGTCCAACCTTTCGCGCGGAAAACTCGAATACCTCCCGGCACCTGGCCGAATTCTGGATGATCGAGCCAGAGATGGCGTTCTACGAATTGGCCGACAATATGGATTTGGCCGAGCAGTTCGTGAAGTCGATTTGCTCGAGCGTCCTGGAGTCCTGCGCGGAGGACGTGCAGTTTTTCAACGATCGCGTTGATGACACGGTGCTGGAGACGCTGAATACCGTTACCGAAAAGAAGTTTGTGCGACTACCTTATACCGAAGCGGTCGAAGTCCTCGCAAAATCGGGTAAGCAATTCGAGTTTCCTGTCGAGTGGGGACACGATTTGCAATCCGAGCATGAGCGGTTTCTGACCGAGGAACACTTCAAGGCGCCAGTGATCCTGTACGACTATCCGCGAACCATCAAGCCGTTCTACATGTACGTGAACGACGATGAAAAGACAGTTCGAGCGATGGATGTGCTGGTACCCAGGATCGGTGAAATCATCGGAGGTAGTCAGCGAGAGGATCGCCTGGCCGTCCTGCAGAGTCGCATGGCCGAACAGGATCTGAACCCGGACGATTACTGGTGGTACCTCGATTTACGTCGATACGGATCCGTCCCGCACGCCGGATTTGGTCTGGGATTAGAGCGAACGGTCCAATTCGTTACCGGCATGTCCAACATTCGCGACGTGATCCCCTTCCCTCGTACGCCCGGCAATGCCGAATTCTAGGTGCCGGTCGCATTTCGGCTAGGACGTCCGGCCGCTCATGTATGGCTTGGCCTATTTGACTCGGCTAGGATTCGTTACCTCCAAGCCCAATAGAGAAAACGTTGCTGGCCGGAAATGAACTTTGAAGACAGCTCGCTGCCAGTCGCGAAACCTGAAAGTCGCCCTTTGTCTATCTTGACGAAGACGACTTTTTTTTATGCGGGCGTCGTGTTGCCTGTTATCTGCCTTCTGCTAACCCACGTCGGTGGCTTTCGCGGCGAATGGCAGTCCGGCAATTTGGACGATATCGTCTGTTATCTACTGATACTACCCGCCGCCATGCCGTTCTACCCGTTCGTCTTGTACCCCATGGCTTGCATGACCTTGCTCTTGCTAAAGAAATCGCACTCTCAGTATTTCATCGTGCGGCTGGGAATCTACTCTGGGCTGCTGCTGGCCCTGCAATACGGATTCATCCTGTTCATCTCGATCGGCACGGTATCGAGCCTGACGATCACGGCGGTGGCATTCATTTTATTTGCGGGCGCAGTTGCGATCATCTGCGGTTTAGCAGCCTTTGGCGTGGTGCGTTGGGCAGTGCCCGTTTTATGGGCGCAGGCTCGCCGGTTGTCTGGTCAAGTTTTGCGCCGATGGAGTTTGCTTGCGCAGTGGTCGGCGTTCGCGGCGGTAACGCTATTCTTGGTCGTTTCTATGACGGGAGGCGAAGCGATTGCCGAAATGCTGGCGCAAGTATTTCCATTTTGATAATTGGCAATCTGGCCGCAGCACCGTTCTGGGCTTTATTCGTATATGCCGTGATGGGATGGTGGATTTACCAACAGCAAAAAAGCACACGACAGTATTCGCTTGCCCAGATCCTGATCGTGATCAGTTGGCTAGGCGCTTACCTGGCCGCTTGGCGGTGGGGTCTGCGGCTGGCACTTACGGAGTACTCGAAGCTGCCAACAGAACCTCCCGGCGGTTGCTATGTCGTAACCGCAGCCGCTCGCGGACATTCCTGGTGGGTGGGCACCGATAGAAAGTCGGTTACTGGAGAATCAGGGCCCGCCAACAACCAAATGCGGTATTTGAAGGCCGCGGACTTGGCCCTGGCGGTCGCCGCGCCGCGCCTGCACCGTCGCGTGAGATCGTTCTACGACCGTGTGGGTCCGCGATGGGCGTCCAGGTTGCGCCACCCGCTGGCCGCGGACATGGCCTATACGATGCTCAAACCGGCCGAATGGATCACGCGACTGTTCCTGGCGGCTTTCTTGCCGGACTTTGATCGATTGGCCAAAGGACTTTACCGTGACACGAGAAGCGGGATACGTGATGCGGGATGCGAGTGGCGGGATACGGGATGCGAGATACGAGATACGCGTGGCGGGATACGGGATGCGTCGGTCAATCACACTCCCGGCGCGCCGAGGTGAATGCTCAGGGCGCCATATAACCAAACGTATTCGCATCCCGCATCACGTATCCCCTATCCCCTATCCCGTATCCCGTATCCCGTATCCCGCATCTCGTATCCCGCATCCCGTATCCCGTATCCCGCATCTCGTATCCCGTATCCCGTATCCCGTATCCCGTATCCCGCATCCCGCATCCCGTATCCCGCATCCCGTATCCCGCATCCCGCATCTCGTATCCCGCATCTCGCATCTCGCATCCCGTCTCCCCGCTTGCGGCTGGTGCGCTAAGATGCGATAAATTTGACGCCGACGCGTTTCATCATCTTTTCTGGCACAGGAGGGCCCGGCCGTGCATCCCGTATTGCAAAAAAATCTCTACTTCGTGAAGGAACACGTCGGTTTCTTTAAGGCTGCCAACAACTTCGATATCCTCGATCCTGAGTCGGGACAAGAGTTAATCCATTGCCGCGAACCACGGCTTGGTGTTTTTACGAAGATGCTCCGTTTTACAGATTACAAACGGATGACGCCGTTCCTTGTTGACTTGCATACGCCGTCCGGCGAACCCGTGCTGACCGTGCAGCGCGGGATTTCGATCTTTCTGTCCAAAGTGCAGGTCCGCGACGAGAACGACGAAGTGGTCGGTGGATTCAAGCAGAAATTGTTCACGATCGGAGGCGGATTTAACGTCCTGGACGAGAACGACCAGGTCCTCTGTGCGCTCAAAGGGAAGTGGACGGGATGGGAGTTTCGCTTTCTCGCGGGCGATCAAGAACTGGCTAAAGTTTCCAAGAAATGGGGCGGCGTGGGCAAAGAACTTTTCACCAGCGCCGACAACTATATTCTGGAGATATCCGACTCGGTGCCGCCGGACAGCGACGTCCGCGTATTGATCATGGCGGCGGTGATGTGCATCGACATGGTGTTGAAAGAATAGCACTCTATCGATGCTGTGGGGCGACGCGGCCCGGGCCTCACTGGTCGTCCGTAGGATCGTCTTCGCCGGTGCCAACTCTTACGGTGCCAACGCTAGCGTCGGCGAGTTTCTCGATGTTCATTTTCTCGTCGACGGTCAGGAGTGCGCGCCACGCGACCATCACGTGATGGGTCTCGTCGCTACGTACATACAAGATGTACTTCCCATCCAAGGTCTTGTCCAGAACTTCATCCCTCTTGTGATTATCTTCCTGGTTGTAGTACTGAAACGTCTGGACACCATGGGCAGTTAGTTTTTCCCAATCGACCGTACCGCCTTTGATCGAGGGGGCGGCGAATTCCTCCCAGGCACTAACCCCTGCGGGCGGTGCGACCTTCGTCCTGGTATTGAATGTCTTCGGGACCTCCTCTTCTTCAGGTAGCTCGCCAAAATGAGCTACCAGTTGTGCGCGAAGATCGTCTTTCAATTCGTCAAGCGTCCCATCAGTACTGCTGATTATCGCAAGGTACACGCAAACGGGCCGCAGCAATTTGCCTTTCGTTCCCGGCATTTCGACATGGTGTTCGTAGGTCCGGACGTACCCCGGCAGTTTCACAAAGTCGGGTTGGATGCGGTTGGGATGTAAAGGTTGATCTGGGTGTCGGGGATCCGAGGTAAGTTCGTCCAGGGCGTAGGAATTCTCCTGGCCATACATTCGCGGCAGACGAATCGAAAACTGGTCGTCGCCCGCGGAAGCGTATTCTTTCAACAGGTCTTTGAACGGGGTTTCCCGCTGATATTCCTCCAGGCTGGCATCGAATTTGTCTTCATATGCCTTCGAACCGCAGCCGGACAGGCCCAGAAGAACCAGCGCAACAACCACGATGTGCGAAGCCAGGGTATTCATACGACTCATGCGAACCATTTTGGGGAAATACATTGAAACGAACCTCGAACGCCATTCATTGTAGCAGACTTCGCTTGCGACTGAGCAGGTGCACGTTTGGCGGTAGCGATACGTAGCGCGGAACCAATGGCACTCGGAGTGATGTTACGTCTGCGGTCGGCCTTGCGCGAGGACAAGTCGCAAGTAGTCGCCGTAGTCGTTTTTCATGTCGCTCGCCAGCTGCTCCAGTCGATCGTCGGAGATGAAGCCCATCACGTACGCGACTTCCTCTGGGCAGGCAATACGTAATCCCTGCCGCTGTTCGATCGTTTGGATAAAGGATGCGGCCTGCATGAGTGATTCGTGCGTCCCCGTATCCAACCACGCAATTCCTCGGCCCAGTTGTTGGACATGTAGTTGCTTGTTTACCAGGTAATGCCGAATGACGTCGACAATCTCTGTTTCCGCGCGCCGTGACGGCTTCAAGTCCGCCGCTACGTCTAGCACCTGGTTGTCGAAAAAATACAGCCCGGTCACTGCCAGGTTCGACTTGGGATGCTCCGGCTTTTCTTCCAGAGATACTGGGCACCTTTGCTGATCCAGTTCGATCACGCCGTACCGCTGAGGGTCCTTTACGGTGTATACAAAAATTGTACCGCCGGTTTCCCGGTTGGATGCGGTCTTCAGCATTTGCTGAAAATTGTGCCCATAGAAAATATTATCGCCCAGGATCAGCGCTACCCGGTCCTGTCCGACGAAATCCCGTCCAATGATATAGGCCTGTGGCAATCCACCCGGGTTCGGCTGGACGGCGTAAGAAATGGAGATACCCAACCAGTCGCCGTCGCCTAACAGCCGCTCAAAGCTTCCGATGTCCTGGGGCGTCGAGATGATCAGAACATCGCGAATACCCGCCAGCATCAGCGTGGACAGCGGGTAGTAGATCATCGGCTTGTCGTAAACCGGCAGCAATTGCTTGCTAATCGCCCGGGTGACGGGGTACAGTCGCGTACCGGAGCCACCGGCCAGGATGATGCCTTTTTTGTAGTGCATTATTGGTTCCTTTTATCCGGAAAGTCCCAAGCGCTCGCGGCGGTACTCGCCGGAAGTCACCCGCTGGACCCAATTGGGGTTCTCCAAATACCAACGTATCGTCAATTCCAGTCCGGATTCGAAATCCTGTTCGGGACTCCAATGCAGTTGTTTTTGGATTTTTCCACAGTCAATCGCATAGCGGCGGTCGTGGCCGGGCCGGTCCTGGACGAAGGTAATCAACTGCCTGCAGGGCGCATGGGGCAGGCCGGGCCGCAGTCGATCGACGGTATCGCAGATCGTTTCGACGATATGCAAATTCGTCCGCTCGCAGTCACCACCGATGTTATAAACCTCGCCTGGAACTCCGTCGCTCAACACGCGGCGAATGGCCGCACAATGATCGTCGACGAACAGCCAGTCACGAACATTCTGTCCATCGCCGTAAACAGGTAGCGGCTTGCCTTCCACGGCATTGAGAATCATCAGCGGGATAAGTTTCTCTGGAAACTGATAAGGTCCGTAGTTGTTCGAGCAATTCGTGATTAGTGTCGGCAAGTCGTACGTATGGTGATAGGCTCGGACGAAATGATCGGAAGCGGCCTTGGATGCCGAGTAAGGCGAATTTGGCGCGTAGGCCGTATCTTCAGTAAATTTACCTGTTGGTCCCAGGCTGCCATAAACTTCGTCCGTGGAAACGTGCAAGAGGCGAAAAGTCTGCTGGAGTGTTGGTTCCAGCTGACGCCAATAACCTCGGACTGCTTCCAGCAGTCCGAACGTTCCAACGACGTTTGTCTGTACGAAATCTGCAGGTCCATCAATCGAGCGGTCGACATGTGATTCGGCGGCGAAATTGATAATCGCAGTCGGCCGATATTTTTCCAGAAGTTCCCCAACCAGAGCCTGATCTCCGATATCCCCTTGAACGAAGACATGATCAGGATGATCGATCACTTCCCCCAGGGAATCCAGATTGCCCGCGTAGGTCAGCTGATCGAGATTGACCAGGCTTCCGAGCTGTTGGTTGATCCATTGGCGAACAAAGCAACCGCCGATAAACCCCGCCCCACCCGTAACAAGGATCGATTTCATCCTATTTCCTCAATCTGCGTTCATTAATCCGCAATCCCAATTCCCCAATCCCCAATCCGCAATCCCAAATCCGCAATCCGCAATCCAAAACACCCCCGGCAGGATTCGAACCTGCGACCTACGGTTTAGGAAACCGTTGCTCTATCCCCTGAGCTACGAGGGCCCCTCAGCTCCGGGGGCCAATATATAGGAACTTCTCAACAAAGTCTCTAATGCTCAGTCTCTAATGCTCATGCCGGCAACGGCCTTGGGGAGATGCCGCGCCCCTGACCTGTTCTCGGTTGATTAACGACAATCGATTGCCACGTAACCGACATATTACGCTTGGCGAGCAGACAGCTCAAGCGCGCGGCTCTGCAACCAAGTCGGAGGTCACTCCAAACGCATGTTGTCCACATACAAAGTTAGCGGACGCTTGGGACGATTCGTAAAGATCTGAACGAATTTGATACGTGACATGTCCATCAGACGGTCCTGGGGTGCATAAGCTACATCGGCTAGCGCGATCCGGATCTCCTGCTGCTGACCGGGTGCCAAGTTGACTAGTTGATGAAATCGATCGTTATGCTCCCCGGTGTGCGGCACGTCCTGGACCTTAATTACGACACGTAGCCGATCGTCAGCTTCCACCGTCGGGTCGACCCACATAAGATCCATCACCAACTGGTCAAAATCGGTCCAATCATGGTCGGTGATATTCAACGTAGCGCCTGAATACTCGGCCACGTTGAGGTCTGCTTTTAGCGACCACTGGCCCTCGGTCGCGTATTGTTGAGACCGCGACAGTTGAGCGTTCGCGGGCGACCACCGCATGGTCTCCGTGGAATTCTCAAGGGACGCCAAGACAGGCATGTCGCGATAGGCGAGATAAACGTCGACCAGGAGGATGACCGGAAAGACATAGCTGGCCAGGATCAACGCGACAATAACAACCGCCGCGCCTCTGCGATACGACGGTCTCGGATGGGACCAAAACATCACGCACAGCAAGCCCGCCGCCGCGCCGGCCACATCGGCAGACATGTCATGAACATTTCCGGTGCGACCTATATGCGATTGCGCTAGTTCCGACGCGACGCCCAGCGTCCCCAAAAAAAGCCAGACACCAAACGCTTTAAGCCATAGATAACTTGCGCCGCGTTCGCGCATCTGGTAAAGAATGAAGGCCGCCAGCAGCGCAAAGAGCGGTGCATGGAAAAAGTCGCCAAAGGCTTGCGATGCGCGACCCAGCTTCGGCATCGGAATCGCCAGCAGGACAGCGGCCAACGCCAATACGCTCAACACCGGGATGATGATGGACCGATATGATCTTTGTTGATTCACCAGGTGTTCGCTCCAGGAAAAGTCCGATTGTAGCAGCCCAAGGCTCTGCCCTAATATAGAAAAGCTCAAGGCACAGCGAGGTACCGATCGGATGTCAATTTGCAATCTGCAATGGACCATCAGTCCACCGTCCAACTGTGCCTACGCGGCAGCTGCCTTGTTACGCGGCATCGATCCGGCCGACAGTGCGCGCTCGTCTGAATTAGCCGGGCACGTCGACCTGCTACGACAGACGACAGGCCGCGATGACGATTGGCTGGATCAACTCTTCACGCATCTCGCTCCCCTGTACGCCACGCCGGAAGGCACCCGATATGTCGTTGATACGGCCCTGAGAAAGGTTACCGGTAATGTGGACGCGAACCTGGTGGACGTCACGACCGCCGCCGTGCAAGGCTTGCTGAATGCCTGGGAAGAGTCTTTTCCAACCTTTGAAAACGATGCCAGGCTGCGCGGCGCGGTACTGGAACAACATTGGGCGGCCCGCGGTCCGGGATTGCTATCCAGCATTGAGCGATTTACCGACGATGATTTGATCTCGCCCCAAGTGACGGTCCTTTTGGTCGAACCGCTGTTCGGCGGTGGCGGCTCCGTTTACTTGCCATACAATGCCGTCGCGATCGAGGCCGTACTCGCGAACCCGCACGACGACCTGCCGGAAATTGTGCGTCTGGCCTGGATGATCGCTCAATTGCATATGGATGCGCCCGTCCACAGTGAGACGATTCACGGCAATGAACTACCGCGACTGGCGGCACTGGCCGCCCTACCACCCACGCTGATGGCGGCCGAGATCGTCGAGCTCGTTCAATTTTCGCCGAAGATGGCCCAGCGCCGATCGAGGCCTGGCATATCCCCGTGGACGATAGCCAGCAAGCCGCGAACACGGTGGTCAGTTGGTGGAAGGTTTACCAGCGCGAGCGACCACGGTGGTCCGTTGCCCTGGCTGGCCTGCAAGGGATGCTGCCTTAGAAGGAACCCCCCTGCCTCGGCCCGACGTTGCAGCAACGAAGATGTCCTTTGACGGCGATCGGTCCTGGTCGCCGTGGCGACGGCGCCGGAATGGTGGCGTGGTGGAATGGTGGACACGGTCGCCTACCCCGGCGCGCCGGGATTGAACGCTTTTGCTAGACCACCGTTTTGCGCCAACCACCGTGGCGAAAACGATAGACGACCATTAGGCAGCGCAGCGAGATATCGAATAACATCGCCCACCACGCTCCGGCCACGCCGTACGAAGCTGTCAGCAGATACGTCGCGGGAATCCGCACGCCCAGGAAACCGATCAGGGTAAACAACAGCGGCCAACGGGTATCGCCTGCGCCGCGTAGCGCGCGCCGGTTAACACCATGTGAAGCGCCAGGGGCAACATGGCGTACGAGGCGATTCGCAGTAGATTCGCGGCATCGCGGGCAATCTGAGCGTCCTGTTGCGGATCGAGAAAGAAATCGGCCAAGGGGCGGCCGCCAAAGAAAAACAGCACGCCGACCGACATCATGATTCCACAGGCCGTTAAACACGCCATCTCCACACTGCGTCGTGCTCGATAAAAGTCACCCGCCCCCAGAAACTGACCCGCCAGCGTCGTGGCCGCCAGCGAAAATGCCGCGCCGGGCAAAAACGCCAGGGACTCCAGCCGAATCGCGACATTGTGCGCCGCGGCCGCCTCGTCGCCCAGCGCGTTAATCAGGCCCAGAAACCACAGGTGACACGAGATAATTAACAGCGTGTCGGTTCCGCCTGGTATGCCGATGCGCAACAGCCGCCGGATCTGCCCAACGTCCGGTTTCAGCAGTCGGATCCGTAGATGCAATCCGCTGCGACCGATCAACAACATGATCAGGACTAACAAGCCACCAACGAAATGGGCCGCCGCCGTGCCCAGCGCGATGCCGTCCCAGCGCATCGGGGCGAACGGGCCAAACCCGACAACCAGAGAATAACTGACGACGATGTTCACCAGGTTAACGATTGCCATCACCCAAAAGACCGTCAACATTCGTCCCGCGCCGCGCAGACAGGCGATACCAACGCGCTCGATCATGATCGCCGGCAATACAGGCAGGATGATGTATATATAGCGGAGCGCCAGGTGGGCGGCCTCCGATTCCAATTGCATGACGCTCACAAACCACCTGGCTCCCAGAAAGGCCACAACCATGATCGTCAGGGCTAACCCAGAACCGACCAGAATCGATTGATTTGTGATCTCCTGTGCTCGGCGCAAATCGCTGGCGCCGACGAATCGAGCGGTCAGTGCCGTTGCTCCGCTGCTGACAAAATCGAAGATGCTGGTCAATAGCCACATCGTGTAGGCCATCAACCCAATCGCCGCCAACGCTGGCGTATTATTCTCACCTAAAAGATTTCCAGTCAGCCAAACATCCACCAACATGACCAGCGCATGCAATAGCTGTTCAGCCAAGACGGGCAGCGCCAACCGAAGCATCGGCAGAAAGGTACCTTTCGATTGGAGGAGTGAATTCGCCACGGGTATCAGGCTGCAGAGAGTGATTTCGGGAGGCAGGAGCGCGTGCGACGAGACGTGGATGATAGGCGATTCGATGGCAATTCGTCGACCGTCTGACGCTAGCGCCTGGTTCTTGTCGCCTCCTATCATGCTCCCCGGTTCTTCTTTCCCGGTGTTGCGCACCGCGTTTCCCTTGTGATGTGACTTTCGTCGCGATTCCCTAATCCGACAGAATGCAGGTATAATCGACCGGGACCTTTGGTTGTTCCGGCACGTAACCGCACACTAGTCAGAAGCTATGCGATCCTTCCCCATCCGACTCCTGGTGATGATTTTGCTCGCTGCGATCGCTGCGCTGACGGTCGCTGGGCTGCAGGCTGACAATGGCGGTCGGGAAGATATCGACGGTGATTTGATCCGGATGCAGGGCAAATGGAAGTTGGTCAAATTCGTTTACTATCGCAACGGTGTCGAGGATCCTGTTGCACCGGAACAGGCGAACGGAACTCGAACCGTCACGGGTAATCGTTATCACCTGAAGCTTTCGATCCTGCTGACGACCGTTGACGACGACTACTCATTTACGCTGATCCCTGGACAGAGTCCCAAGGGCGAAGACGTGGTCCTGCCGGCGCCGGACAAACGCGTCATCAAGGGGATCTACGAAATTGATGGCGATACGTTGCGCCGCAGCTACTCTCAGCCCGGCACCCCCCGCCCCAAAACGTTTCGAGGCGGCAATCAGACATACCAGGAGTGGCGACGAATGGTCGAGCTGCCCGAGAAAGCCGAATCTTAATTCGCCTACCGCCCTAAAACCGTGAGCTAACGCTCGACGGCTGATCGGCCAAACCGGTGGCCAGGTTTTGTTTTAAAACGCTGATCGACGGCCAGCCGAATCGGCGGCGCCGCGTTAGCGGTCACGACGAAACAAACCGTACGATCGCATGAGAGCGATCGCTCCGACCGCAGCCAGGCTGACGGTTACCAGTAGCGCGATGATTCCGAATTCGCCGCTCGCAGCCAGACCAAATGCCGGAAAAAAAGCTAGCAAGCAAACGACGCTTAACATCAACAACGGGCCGACTTGCCACGGTGGACGCCCATAACGGCGCGGGCGATTTGCCGGTTCGTTAACGCGAGGCGGCTGATAAGGATTAATCGAATTCACAGTTTGTTCGACTCAGTCTACCGTGAGGAATTTACCACGGAGACACGGAGGACACGGAGTTGTGAAGGGAAGATATTTCTTGAACGAAGCAGCTTATCGGCATTCTGACTGAAATGAACCGCCTGGTTTATCCGTCTCGCGCTGGAGTTGCGTTTTTGAACGCGCCCGTTGAATTCAACTTCTCCGTGCTACTAACGTTCTAATCCTTGTCTTCTTGCGCAAATTTGTAGGACGGATTGCTAATCCGTCTGGACGGAATGGCATTCCGTCCTACTTTGGTTGCGGCCAGAGGCCGCGCTGTGCCCTCCGTGGTTCAATCCTTACGGCCGATGATCGTTAGAGTGCCAAATCTTTTGGGCGGACGTCTTTCGTGAACTTATCCCGACCGAAAGGCAGCGCCTCGAATTCACCGATATAGTCCACATTGGATTTTTCGGGAATCTTGTCTTCCAGACCGAGTGCCCAGTAGACGCTGTTGACAACGATCCGACGCAAATCCTCGCTCTCCAGATCCTGCGAGGCACCGATCGTACTCGTCACAACTCGTGCCTTCTTTCCGGAAGGGCTTTCGTACAAATGCGTCCAGATCATCGGCATGATCGGTTTGGCATAATTCGGTGGATCATCAGGCTGCATGCCTTTCAATACCTGCCCGTGCGCCAGGACCGTGGCGTCGTCGGCAAGTTGATCGATCTGATAAACGTCCGTCGGACCCGAAATGTCGCCGCTCACGCCACGCAAGATCGGATGCCCCCGCTGAGGTCCATGAATCAAGCCGCGCGTACTCTCGACCGCGTGATGGCCATGATGACCTCGCCAGGTCTCGCCGAGTACCATTCCACCGAATCCGCCTTCTTTCGATTCGAGTCCATACCGCGCATAGGTTGAATCCTTGTCCTCGCCATACTTAAATGCCAGGACAGAACACCGGAAGCCCAGTATCGGCCGACCCGATTCGACATACTCGACGAAATGCTTCATTTGCTCGTCAGGCAACTTCAGATCCATAGCAAGAACGACCATCATGTCGGCCGTCTTTAACAGTTCAAGGCCCGGAATGTTATCGTTGACGTTTGGATCGATCACGCCCGTTTCGGCGTTGATGGGAAATAGTACCGTGCACTTGAAGCCGTGCCTTTGCGAAAGGATCTTGGCCAACATCGGCAATCCTTCTTCGCAACGATATTCCCACTCGCCACAAACAAAGACGATATGTTTACCCTCACTCGCACCCTCCGGCGGCTCGTACGTCACCCATAATTCATCGGCTGCCGCGGCACCGCCAATGATCAAGCAACCAGCGGCAAACAGGACCATCTTGATGGCGGCAAAGTCGTGTCGAATCATTTACTTAACTCCTGCGAAGATTGGTAAGGGAACGGTAATCTACACTAATCGCCGCTAATCTGGGTAGTGTCCTACTAGGGAGTGTTGCCACTACAGTTGCACTGATCGACGGCATGAATGCAAAACGGCCCTCCCCATCTGGGAGGGCCGTCGATTGCCCTTCTTCATTCTCCCCCGGCCAGATCTAATTCGCGAACTTGTACTCTTTTCGCGCGGCCTGATGACGAGCGGCATCGATGATGGCTTCATCCAGTGTATCGCCCTGTTCGGCCGCCAGCTTCTTGCGCTCGGCTGCCAGAAACTTGTCGCGCTCGTCGCTCAGTTTGCTCATCTGCTCCTGAATCTTCTTGCGCTCTTCCTGTTTCTTGGCCACATACGCTTTACGCTCGTCGACCGTCATCTTCTTCATTTCTTCTGGAAGTTGATCTTCCGTCAGATCCTCCAGCTTGATCTTGCCTTCCCGGCACCCGTCAACGATATCCCAACCCGTATTGGAATATTGGGCTTTCGACTTGAACGAAGATCGCTCTGCCGCGGCAGAAGGATTCGCGCCGGTCGCATTATCATCCTGGGCAACCTGCCGATCCTTGGCTTCCCTGCGCGCTTGCGAGCTACCGTACGCGATATACGTTTTATTCAACTCGCCGTTCAGGCGGGCGAGATCTTTGTCGTGCGGAGCGGGAATGGTGGCGATTTGCTGATTGTGGTCGATGTTCATGAACGAACCATCGGCCAGCTGAGCGCCTGTTTCCCATTGACCGTTGACACCTTCTGAGGACGTACCGCAGTGAATCGTGTTGACGGCGATGTCCTTGGCAATCGCGTTGCGGCAGGCCTCACGAAAATCGACGGGGCCTTGTGTAAACGGTTCATTACCGGCAATGAAGATGCACTTCAGGTTGCGCGGATTGTCACTCCACTGCAAATGGCGAGTGGCCGCATCGATCACCTGGCCGCAATATTCCTCAGAACCACTGGTGCTGAGTGCAAAGAGCGCTTCGGACACGCGATCCAAATCGTCGGTCAGCGGTACCAGTTGCTTCAGAAACCCTTCTTCCCTTGGATAATGACCGCTGCCATATTCGTACAGCGCGACCTCCAGTTGCACCGGCCGGCCGTCACGCGTGGCCTTGGCGAATTCGTTGACCGTTTTCCACAGTTGCGTCCGAGCCTGATTGATCAGCCCGCTCATGCTACCACTGCAGTCCAGTAGGATGGCCATCTGGATTTTAGGATCAGGTTTTTCGATCTGCGGGGCATCTGCGGCCGCCAGCGGGCCGACCGAGAACAACCTGATTGCCGACAACACGACCAATACCGCAGCGATCTGTAGTTTACGACCTGCCATGACGACTTCTCCTCTGTTTGTCTATTGCGAACGTGACGAACCACACCTGTATATTCGCAGACGATCGCTCCACGGCCGGTAACAGATGTGTAACGACCCTTAGACGCCCGCGCCGCGGCCGGAGTTCCGCCCGTTTGTAGTTCCGCCTTCAGGCGGCAAACTGCTGGAGGGCGCCGATTGAAGGCGGAACTCCAACTACGCGAAGGGTGGTCTCCTGTCGAAGATCCGCCGCGGCCGCGAATGAGCGAAAACGCGGAACTACCTGCGTGTCACGCAAGAAATCGGGTAAGAGCCGGATATGGAGCTTCTCGGTCCCGTAGTGGAAATCTTGCAGTCGCTCGAGCAACCACCCGGAGGTGGGCCGGAGTAGCTGTAGAGTGGGACAAGCGCAGCGCCGGCCCACCATTTTTTGCTCACGGCACCTCTCCCCATTCTGGATCATCCCAGTCGGGCGTAGGATCGGTGCCACCTCAGTCCATGTGAAATTTAGGGGATGGCTGCGCCGCGCTCCGCTTGTCCCACCCTACGACTACGGCCTACGGACTACCGCCTTGAACGGGCTATTTCGGGCGAACCCAGGTCTGGTCCTTTTTGTAGCGATTCGCTCGGTCAATCACGGTGGCGTCCTTGCTGGCTTGAATCACCTTGTCCAGCGCCTGGTGGAACTCGGCTTTGTGGGGTTCGCGGAGGCCCCGGTGGTGGGCGAGTTCGACGATGCTGAGACAAGCCTGTTCGGCATACGTGGGCTGGTCTACGTAGGGCAAAATGAAATTGAGCGAATCCAATGTGCGGATCGCCCGGGCGCGGTCCAGGACCAGCTTTCGCTCGGCGTCGCGCGTACACATTGCCATGGCTTTATTGAGCAACTGAAGCCTCGCCGCGTCGGTGCGGTCGTCACGCAACGGCGCGACTCGAATCAGCGACGCAGCGCCATTGTGCGGTGCGAAGAGTGTTCGTCGGTTGCCGCCAGTTCGATCAACCGCGCAGCAACGGACGCGTTCGGCCAATTGCACAGCGCGCGGAGGCCGTTCTCGTGGAGTTTCGGGTCATCGTCAGCGATCGCTGCTTCGACGATCTTCAGCGCCGCGGGGCCGCCCACGCGTCCCACCGTGGACAGCATGGTATTCCGGTCGGCTTGCTCTAACTTGTCCATGGCCGCCAACAAGGGCTCGGCTCGCTTGTCTGCGTCCTCGATCCGGCCGCAAACGCGCAGCACACACTTCTCGGCAGATTCGCGTTCCCGGCCCCGCTCGGCTTTGACTACTCCCTGCACCATGCCTGGCACATGTTCGGCGCCGGCTAGCTGCCCAAGCGCTGTCATCGCTGCCGCTCGTACCGCCGGGTTGTCATCGACCGCGGCGGATAGGATATCGGGAATCGTGTCGAGCGCGCGGCGCGTTGCCAGGACCTCGATCAACGCCACGCGCAAGGGCGGGGCCGCCTTCTTCATTTCGGCGGCGATCGTCACCGCCACGGACTGCCCACGCAAGTTCACGAGGCTCTTGCCTGCCGCCGCCTTCACTGGCGGTGAAGATTCGGATAGGAGTGTCACCAATTGGTGCGTGTCGTCTGGCCCGCCCAATAAACCCAAAGCAGCGATTGCCGCCACCCTGACCGGTTCGTCTGGGCTGATGGAAAGCACGTCCAGCACCGCAGGCCGCGCCGCGGTGTCTCCTCGGTCGGCCAACGCACTCAGCAATCCGACTTGGGCCTCGGGCGGCAACTTGGGGAGTTGTGCAGCGAATTGCCTGGTAGCCGCCGGACCCTTGGCCGCCGTGCGCACTTGCTCCAGCCCCAGCGCGCGCACGTCCTTGTCTTGGTCGCCCAACAGGCCAACGACCAGGCCAACAAGTTCGTCCTCGCCTTCTTCCGCCATCGACGGGGCGACGGACGTGATGATGGCAAAGCAAACCGTTATCCTCAGCATCAAGCGAGGCTTTTTCACGAGGGCACCTCCCACAAAAACAACAGAGAACCGGGCTCCGAACCCCCTGATTCGAAGCCCCTGATTCGAAGCCCCTGATTCAAAGCCGTGATGCGATGCCCGTCACTCGATGCCCGTCACTCGATGCCCGTCGAATGAACATCGCACGACGCGTCGCGTCTCCGGACTTCCCGGGGTCGAAGCTTAACCCTGCTTGCCGGCGCACGCTGAACATGCCGCGCGTGGCGGCGAGCCGAACGTGCTTGGGCTGGTCCCCGCTGGCAAGTCCCTTGTAAATCATCAGCGCCTCTGTTTTTTTGCCGTCCGCCAACAGACCTTCGGCACACGCCAACGAGGCATCCGTGGCGGCGGATTTCACGTCGGGTGTCGGCTTCGCATTGGCTAGAGCCTTGGCGGCTGTCGGAGAACGAATATCGCCTAGTGCGAAAGCTGCCGCACGCGCGACCGCCACGTCAGAAGCAGCCAGCAAGTTTGCGAGCGGTGCGACGCTCTGCTCGTCCTGGCGTACGCCCAGGGAACTGATCACGCCCACCTGTAGCTGGGCATCCAGCTTTGGCAACGCGTCTCGCATTGCCTTGGCTGCCTCGGGCGCGGGAATGCGCTCCAGGGCATAGCGGGCCATGTGGGAGTAGTCCTTGTGAGACAGCAATTCAGCGAGCGCGGGCACCGATGAGGCGGTCCCGATCACGCGCAGCTTGCGACAAATATAATCATTCACGTTTCGGGAAACGTCGCCCGCCAAATGCTCGAACGGTTTTTGCGTGTAGACGGCGAATTGTACGCTCGCGTGTTCGGCGCAGCCGCCGTCGTCGAGACCGGCGGTCGCTTTGAAACGGGTGTAGCCCGGCGGCAGGTCGAAGGCGATTTCGCTGCTGGCGTGTGTGCCGATGCCATACTCGACTTCTTTACCATTGATTTTCAGCGCCCCGCCGTCGACGTTGTGGTTGACCTGCGCCGTGCCCCATTGGCTGCTGGCGGCCCGCCAATCGATCTCGGTCAGTTTCCGCTCGCCGGCGTCGCCGACCAATCGTGGATTTGCCCAGGCGGCCCAATCGCAGGCATTGCCGTTGCCGCCGTCGGTCACAACGAGGTACAGCTGTTTGGCGCCCGCAATGTCGAAGTCGATCGGGACGGCGCGGTCGGGAGTCTGCCTCGTGACCACAGCGCTCTTGAAGGACGCCGCGGGTGCAGCGGCTTCGCCGGCGGTTTTCAGCGCGGCGGCCAGGCGCGTTTCCAACTGCTTGCGTGCGTCCGCATCACCATACGTGGCAAGCACGGCCTCATCGATGGGCTTTAAGACATTGGGGTCCGTGCCCCAGTCGTAGGTCGTCAATGCGTCAAAGGCCTGGTCCAGCATATCGGTTTTCCTTATTCAGGACTGGTTGTTTTTGTTTTATTGAGGAAGTTTGAAATCGTTTCGACGAAAAGTGTGTCTATAAAAGTGTGACTATAACTGCCATGGCTCGCGTCGAGCGCGATCGAGGAAGCGATTGGCTTCTTCATCGCCGGTAAACTCCTGTTTCGCCACGTCCCACTTCAAGGATCGCTCCAACGCGTAGGCAATGATGCCAAGGTGGCTGACCGCTACCGTGTTCACGCCAAACTCGATATCGCGGAACGGTTGTTCGCGGGTTTTGACGCAGTGGATGAAGTCTCCGTAGATGCCTCCCTGGCCTTTGTACGCGGGCACGGGCTTGGCCTCGCGCTTTTCGTCGGGAGTGCCTTCGACATCCAGGTTTCCTTTACCAGGCTTGTTGTGGGTCAGTTGAATCCCGTTAGGGTACGTGTACGTCAGATGTTTTTTGCCGTCGTCGTTGTGAAATTCGACTTTTTCCGGCTGCAATTCTCGGACGTCGACAGCGAAGGTCGCGCCGCCGAAATGATGGGCGCCCCAGTCGGTCATGCCGCCGCCGGAATAGTCGATGTACGAACGCCAACTATTGCCGCTGGTTGAAAAGTTCCCATCGCAGCGATGTTGATTGTAGGGAGCCCAGGGTGCGGGGCCGAGCCACAGATCCCAGTCGATGTCGGGCGGGATATCTTGCGCCGGCAGGTTGCATGGTTGCGAGAGCGGGCCGACGTTGACGTTGATCGACTTGATCTGGCCAAGTTCGCCTCCCCAACACTTGTTAACCACGCCTCGATAGTCCTCGAGCACGCGCTGGCTGCCGCCGGAAACGACGCGGGCATAACGCCGTGCGGCCTCGATCATCAGCGGGCCTTCGCGCAGCGTGCCGCGTTTCCGGTTTCTGGCAATAAACGTCTTTGCCGTTGCGGCAGGCCTCAATCACGTGAATCGCGTGCCAATGGTCTGGCGTAGCGACATGGACCGCGTCGATATCCGTACGCGCCAGCAACTCGCGAAAGTCGTTGTAGGCGGTGCAGTCGTTGTTCTTGTAACGTTCGTCCACCTGGCCTTTGGCGTGATCGCGGGCGCCGGTTCGCACGTCGCAGGTTGCCACGTACTGGACATCTCCATGGCCCAGGAAGGCGGCCATGTCACCTTTTCCCATGTTGCCGATGCCGATACCGCCCATGACAATCCGGTCACTGGCCGGTGGTCGATCGGCATCGCCCAAAGCGGATGAGGTGATCACGTAAGGCACGGCGATTGCCGCGCTTGCCGTCTTCAGGAACTCGCGGCGCGTTTTGTTGTGAGTGTTGGCCATCGTTTTTACCAATTACCTCCAAGGGTTGACATGCAGGGAACATCCATAAGGATACACGGCCCATGAACGCTGCGGTAACCATCGCTGCTGACGCCCTGGTTTTTACCTATATATAGTGACTTTTTCACGACAGGGGGAAAGAAATTGGATGGTGGGCCGGCGCTGCGCTTGTCCCACCCTACCGCGCTCTGCTGGCAATGTGCAATCACCACCGTCGAGAGCATGAATTAAGGTCGAGCAGCCCGGCAGCTGGCGGACGCCAGCCAAAACATTCCCGACCGTAATTTCGAAGGCACAGGCTCCCGACGTGATTGTCCACCGGGCGCGTGTCATGGAAGGGATGTCTGGACCCGGCGCAGAATTGTAACATTCACAATTCGCACTGCTGCCGTGTGAAGCCCCACGCTCGGTAGTTATCCGCGCAGTTCTAAGTCTATTCATCATCGCTGCTTCTCTAGGTGCGCGCGAAGAATTGATATCAACGCGGCTAGCGATGACGGCGTAACCGAAACCTGCCACGTTGTCGCGCTAGCGCACTTGCTGGCGCACGTGTTCTCAAACTTCGCTCCGTCGCGCGACGTACGATGAGTTCAACGGATTTACCTTTCTTGGTTCGCGTTAAGGAGCAGGTGATGAAAAGGCAGCATAAAACAAAACGACGACGACTTGGCTTGCAAAAACTGGAATCGCGGGCCCTGCTGGCGGGGGACTGTGGATTCGTTTCCATCATGGGTTCTGAGTTGAACGACGCGGTGGAGGCCTATGTGGAAGATGGCCAGACGGTCATCACGTCGAGCCAGTTTGATGCCGACGGACAGCTTTTGGGGCAGCAGACCAATACCTACGCTCCCGGCGAGGTGCGCGGCATCTATTTCAATGGCCGGGGCGGTGACGATGTCTTTGTTAACGACACCGATATCCGCTCCATCGCGCGAGGTGGCAATGGCAACGATATCCTGATGGGCGGCTCCGGTAATGACCTGCTGGCCGGTGGCTCTGGCGACGATCTGCTGGCCGGCGGCGGCGGTCGCGACATGCTGCTGGGCGGCGAAGACATCACACCCCAGTCAACCGTCCTTGAAAGCCAGACGCCGGCGTCTGCAGAGGATGGTGAAGCGGTCGTCGTCGCCGATGACGAGGTGGTCGAAGATGTCGGCGCGATCGCAAACGGTGGGATCGACGCGGCAGACGACGTCGCGGACGCCGTGGATGATGTCGCGGACGCCGCGGGCGATGGCATTCAGGACGTGGCCGACGAGATCGTCGTTGACGAGGCAAGAAACGTTGTCAGTGACGTTACGGACGCGATCGAATCGATTGCTGATACGGTCAGCGACAATGTGAACGACGTCATTGACGATGTCGGCGAAGTTGTGGACGAGGTCATCGACATCGTTGACGAAGTGGCTGACGAAGTTAACGACATCGCGGACGAAGTGATCGACAACGTGGGCCCTGCCGCTGAAGATGCGATTGACGACGTGATCGATAACGTGGACGCCGCCGTCGAAGACGTGATTGACGATGTCGAAGACGTGATTGACGATGTCGAAGACGTGATTGACGATGTCGATTCGGTGCTGGATGACGTGGCCGACGACGTCATCGCCGTGGTGGACGAGGTCATCGATCAGGTCAGCGGCTCGGATAACTCGTCAGCAACGAACGAATGCGAACCGCCAGCGGATGTCAGTGGGTCCGAGGTTGCTGAAGAGGCACCGGCCGATGTGGCGGAAGACGCTGGCGATGAGCTCGCTGCGCCGGACGAGACGCTCGTCGATGCTGATCAGGGAGCGAACGACGCCGAGCCCGAACTGCCCTCCGGCGACGTTACAGTGGCGGACGACGCCGTGGCGGAAGTGGCTGATGGCACGGCGGAGGACATCGCTTCCGACGACGTGACGGAGGTGTTCTTACCGGTTTTGCCGATCGACGATGGCGCGGCGGATGCTACCGAGCAGCCGCGTGCGGACGCGACCGATGAGTCGACGTCTTCGGATGCGGACGAACAGGCCGCTGCGCCGGATGAGGCAGCAACCGACGACGCCACGGTGACAGACATCAGTGACGACGACATCCTGATCGGCGGCGCAGGCGATGACTTGATCTTCGGCGGTGACGGTGACGACTGGCTGTTCGGCGATGAGATTCTGACGCCACAGCTGCTGCAAGACCTGCTCACGGCACGCATTGCCGGCGGCAACGGCGCCATCGCGTAGCACCATCGCCCTGAATGGCGCGGACAGGAGGTGCCGTAGCCTACGAAAAAGCTTGTGTGCGTGGGGATCAAGGACTGGAACCACGCACCTTTCGCTACGGACGGCTTCAACTCTTTTGGGCGATGAGTAATTTTGCCAGCGTGGTTGCCAGGCCGTTAAGCGCATTTTCGTCGGGCAAGGTGAAACGCAACTGGGGCCGACCGTCTGCGTCGCGCTCGACACAACGGTCCAGGCCGGCGCGGACTAAATTGACCGTGCTGGGGTCCGGATGGCTGCCGTCTTCAATCAGCTCAGACACCAAATTCAGCGCCGCGCCCAATAGCTCGCCGCCAGCACCGGCGACCTTTTCGCGGCGGGCGGCGATATCACGGGTTTCCGATTCCACAGCCCGCTGCTGTGACGTGTCGACCGGCGCGGCAGGTTGGTTGCCCAGCAGTCGCTCCAATCGCCGCTTGAGTTCGTCGATGCCGCTACGAAGCTCGACGTCGGTGACATCCGAGTCGACGTCCAACGCGGCCAGCGCTAAATCATGCTTGGCCGAAAGCGTGGCCAACAGCCGCTCTTCGATCGTATCCTCGGTGACCAGCAAAAAGACCTGGACGGGCTGTTGCTGGCCCATGCGATGAGCGCGGGCTATCCGCTGCTCCAATACGGCGGGGTTCCACGGCAAATCGACATTGATCACCGTGTTGGCCGCCTGCAGATTCAAGCCGGTGCTGCCCGCATTGCTCATGATGATCGTCCGGCAGGTCGCGTCCGTCTGAAAACGGTGCACCAGTTCCTGCCGCTTTTTCTGCGGTACGTTCCCGTCCAGGCGCACGAAGTCCAAGCCGGCTCGCTTCAACAGGGGTTCGATCAGAGTCAGCATCCTGGTCCACTCGCTGAACAGGATGATCTTGCGGTCGTGCTCCTGGGCCAATTGGTCTAACAATTCCGTGATCCGTTCCAGTTTGCTACTGTAACCCGGCTCTTCTTTGTCAACCAAAAACGTGCTGTTGGCAGCCATCCGCGCCATGAGCAGGCATTTCTGTAGTCGCAGCAGGTCCATTTCGGTGAGATATTTTTTCGCGGCGATTTGGGCGGCTTGCTTGACATAATCGTCGCTCATCAACCATTGCTCTTCCGTCGGACGGATGCGGACGATTTCCGTGGTGCGTTCGGGCAGATCTTTCATGACGCCGGCCCGGGTGCGACGCAACAAGATGGGTTTGAGTACCTCGCGCAACTGGTCGAGATTCTTGTAACCCAGCACTTTGCCACGGTCATCCACGAAGCGATGGCGGTTGAAGAACCGGTATACGGGGCCCAGTCGGCGATCGTCGATAAACCCTACCACGGTGTAAAGTTCCTCCAGCCGGTTTTCCAGCGGCGTACCGCTGAGTACCAGGGCGAACGGCGAGCGGAGACTCTTGATGACGCGCGACGTTTTGGATTCCCAGTTTTTGATCCGCTGGCCTTCGTCCAGAATGATCAGATCCCACCCGACACGCTCGACAATCGAATGATCGCGGAGCACCTGTTCGTAATTGCAAATGGTAAAGAAGGCGTCGCTTTCGTATTGCGTGGCCCGCTCGTCGGCCGATCCGATCACCAGCTGGCTGCTGCGCTCGCAAAAGCGCGCGATCTCGCTGCGCCACTGACTCTTCAGCGAAGCGGGACAGACGACCAGCACTCGTCGAATGTCCGCCAGGCGGGCGAGCAGTTCCGCCACGCCGATCCCCTGGATGGTCTTGCCCAGACCCATGTCGTCGGCCAGCACGGCGCGGCCCGCTCCCACGGCGAACGCGATACCGTCAAGCTGGTAGGGAAGGAGTTCGGCGTTTAGTAGTTCGCATCGATAGGGGTGCCGCGCCGGGTCCTGGCGAATTTCATTCGCCGCTTGGCGCAGTCGCGATTGCAGTAGCCGTTGTTCGATGAATTCTTCCGCGTCGGGATAGACATGCGCGGAATAGCCAGCGCGTTCCAGCTTCCGCAATCGCCCGACCACCTCGTCCACGTCGTCCGTCGCTTGATCTTTGTAGGGACCAAGAATCTTACTGGCTTCTTCGTCCAGGCGATGTGGAAGATTAAACCGCAAGCCGAGTTCAGCGGCCCAGCTTCCGCAGTCACCATAATCCATCCGCAGCGATAGATTGCGGCGGCGGTAGGGTTTGTCGAGTTCCTTCTTGGGAAACTTTTTGCGAACTTTTGCGAGTGCTTGCAGGATATGCTTGCACGTTCCCAGATGGTTTGTGCGAAAATCAGGACACGAGCAGTAGGACTGGCCGGTATCGAAGCCGCGCAATGCGGCGCGATAGGTCTTTCCTGATTGATGACTCGTAACGTTGTAGTCGGTCCAGGGCCGATCGGTATCAAAGGACTTGAGCGTCATCTTTTCGGTGTCCGCGCGCTGCTGCCGGTCGGCCACGGCCCGCCGCAACAATTCTTCGTCGGTCAAGTTTTCTACCGGTTCGGTTTCATCGGGGGGCGCGGACAAGCCGAGTGTCAGTTTTTCGTCCAACACCATGCCCAGGACAGCCGCGATGTGGTCGCACGTGTCGGGGCACTCTTCGCAATGCAGGTGCAAACCCTTGGGCTTATTGGTCATTTCGACGATCGTGACGTTGGCTCTGCCCTCCGGCAAATCGTGGTCGGGCACGCTAACCCGTAGCGTATCACCACCCAGATAAACGTCGCGCGGCAGAATGATCTCAAAGCGTCCACTCTTGCGCAGGCGAACCTCGCCGTCGTCGCCCAGCAGACCGCAAGTGCCTTGATAAGTCAGTCGTCCCAGCCGGTCACGGATTCCCATTTTCCGCCTTGGACTTCGTGTCTTCGCCATCGCTAGCTCCTTGCGTCAATTGCGGTGAAAGAATCGGGTGGCCGAGCAGTCATTGTGGCCATTCCGGGGCTTGTGGGAAATAGGTCCTTCTGGCTCGTTGTTCGAGCGTCCGATTGCCTGTCCGCCGCAGGCGAATTCGTTGTTTCTGATCGACGGCCAGCCGAATCAGCGGCACCGCGCTAGTCCCAGCGCGCAGGGATTCCTGGCGTCCAAACCATGGACGAGCGCGCCACGGCTGATGGTTTGAAGACAAAGCCTAATTGGACAGCGCCACTTTGTACTTGGATCATCGCACAAAACGTGGATTTGCTGCCCTGAAGGGGCAACATAGGACAGCCCAGGGCAACGCCCTCGTTGTATTACACAAGTCGGCCCGAAGGGTCAGCCATATGGCAGCCCAGGGCAAGGCCACGCGAGTTTCGCGAGCGTTGCCGCCGCCCTGGGTTCGCATTAGCCACAACTCGTGAGCCCTGAAAGGGCGCGATACGGTGCGCCTCAATCCCATACGTAGCGTTCATCGATCGGCACACCATATTTTTCGCACAGTTTCCGGAACTCATCCTGAAACGATACTCGCTCATGATGTTGGCGTTGGTTGGCAATATATCCTCGCAAATCGTCAAGCTGGGATTGCCCAATGGAGAATGCCCCATAGCCCCCCTGCCATGCGAACATTCCGAATTTATTGCCTTTCGTTTTGATCCATTTCGACGAACTCGTCTTAATCTCCTCAATCAATTTGGCAATGGTGATCGTTCGTGACAGCGAGCAAGCGATATGGATGTGATCGTCTGCGCCTCCGACCTTGTGCGATGGGCAGCCCAATTCGCGGCAGATCGTGGCGAGATAAAGTATACCCAGGGCTGCGCCCTGGGCTGTCATATTGTGCCCTTTCAGGGCGAAGTGTTCAGTAGCCCACTTTAGTCTTTACAACGCAACGAGTTGTGTTGAATCTCGATTCTAAAGTGGCGTTGTCCAACTACGAAGCGCGGGAGGAATCATTTCGGCATTTCGCTACGGAGTTGGAGCAAAAACAACGGCGTCACGGAGGACGCGTTGACGAGAGCAGGAAGGAAGGGATCACGCGGCCGATGAATCCCGCAAATTGGGGTGCCCTATGGGGCTAACCGCTGCGTGTTGACATTGTCTTCTTTGCGGCGACAATACAGACTTCAGTGGGCGCCCCTTGAACAGACGGCGCCTCCTGACAGCTGGGCGCCCGTGACAGAACGCCTGACTGGATAATTTTTATGAACCGCCGTTCGGATTTTAGCATATTGCTCGGTTCATAAAGGATCGGACGTTAGAGGCCTGGGACGCATGCCGTGATCCAGGCTTTTTTTATCGCTGTTCATCACGTCATTTCGACGCGGGATCGCAAAATACGTAACCTCACTGCGACCACTGCGGGATCGGTGTGATAGGAGGTAGCGGGAATGGCAGACCGACTCTCGAAGTCTCTGCCGTCTGGTGCGCATACGGGGCCACCGCATATCCACGTGACAGATGCTGGTAGCGTCTCTTTGAATGCGGTCCTCGATCGTATGGCGGGCTTCCTGGCGCTGCTTTCTCCCGACGGAACGATCGTCGATATGAGTGCGGCGACTTTGAACGCCGCCGGGTTTTCCCGCGATGATGTGATTGGAGTGAAGTTTTGGGAAACGCCCTTCTGGAAAGGTCATCCGGAAGCGCAAGAAGCGGTGCGATCGGCGGTGCTGGAAGCGGCGGCTGATCGACCAAGCCACGGCGAATGGGCGTACTTTACGGCCGACGGTAGCGAGCGATTCGCGGTGCGCTCCGTAACGCCGATCTACGATGACCAGCGCAACGTCCGTATGGTCATCGCCGAAGGCCACGATATTACGGACCGCGTCCATGCCGAGCGTGACCTGGCGGAACGCGAACAAAGAATGTACCGGATCGTCCATCATGCCCCCGAAGCGATTGTCATCCTAGACTGCGATACCGGACGCTTTATGGATGCGAACAAGAATGCCCAGCGACTATTCGGTCGAACCCGTGAAGAGATGAAACAAGTAGGACCGCTTGAAACGAGCCCCGCCCGCCAGCCCAACGGGCGCGATTCGCAGGAGTACGCTCATGAATTGCTTGCGATGGCGCTGAAAGGCCAGATGCCAGAATTTGAGTGGACCCATTCGACCGGTCAGGGTAAAGAGTTCATCTGTACCGTGCGTCTGGTGCAGCTGCCGTCGATGGGCGAACGGACCCTGTGCGGCAGCATCACGGACATTACCGCTCGCAAGCGCATGGAGGCCATCGTCCGAGGACACAACCATCTGCTGGAACGGCTCGCCCGCGGTGCCTCGCTCGAGGAAGTCCTGACGCTCTTGGCCGAAACCATCGAGGCCCAGTTTCCCGGCATACGCTGCTCGATTCTGACGCTTGATCACGAGCACCATTGTTTGCGCCACGGCGCCGCTCCCAATCTGCCCGAGTTTTACAACAAAGCCATTGATGGCGTCGAGATCGGCCCGAAGGTCGGGTCGTGCGGTGCCGCAGCGTATCTCGGTCAACGCGTCGTTGTGGCGGACGTGCAGTGTCATGAAAACTGGGCTCCCTATCTTGAGCTTGCGGAAAAAGCCGATGTGCGCGCTTGTTGGTCGCAGCCGATTATTTCGTCTCAGAACAAAGTGCTCGGTACTTTTGCGATGTATTACAGCGAAGTCCGCGAGCCGACGGATATTGAACTCGAGGTGATCGAAACAGCAGCGCAGCACGCGAGCATTGCGATCGAGCGTCGGCAAGCCGATCAGAAGCTTGATGCCATGCATCGCGATCTGGAACAGCGGGTCCAGCGGCGGACCGCCGATCTGGAAGAGGCCAACCGGAATCTGCGCCGGAGTAATCGTGATTTGGAAAAATTTGCCTACGCCGCGTCGCATGATTTGCGCGAACCACTGCGAGCGCTGTCGGGGTTCTCGGATCTGTTGCGGACGCGGTATGAGCAACAGATGGACGATCGCGCAGACGAATACCTGCTGCACATAAGCCAAGGTGCGTCGCGGATGCACGAATTACTGGACGGCCTGCTCGCTTACTCGCGTGTCGGCTCGGCGGACGAGTCGTTCGAAGAAGTGGACAGCGGCCTGGCACTGGATGAGGCGCTCGCCAATTTAAGTTCCGCGCTGAAGAGCTCCGCCGCCGTCGTTCATCGTGAACCGCTGCCGCGCGTCGTCGCGGACTATAGCCAGTTGGTCCATCTTTTTCAGTACCTGATCAGCAATGCGATGAAATTTCGGGGCGATCAGATTCCCGAAATCACGATATCCTCTCTGCGCGTTGATCGTCTCTGGCAGATCCAGATTCGCGATAACGGGATCGGCATCGAACCAGCGTATTGCAAGAAAGTCTTCGAAATCTTTGACCGACTTCATACCCGTGATGAATATCCCGGTCTGGGAATCGGTCTCGCCTTGTGCAAGCGCATCGTCGATCGCCACGGCGGCGATATTTGGGTCGAGTCCACACCGGGCGTCGGCAGCACGTTTACGTTCGCTCTGCCAGTCGCTTGAAGCGGCGAGTCAGAAGCGAGCCTTGCGTTGGACAAGATATTCGGTCAGAGCGCGATCGAACTGCATGCTGGTATCCAACGGCACATAGTCCACGCCGCTCTGCACGCATTCACGTCGATAAAGATCTCGAAATGCTTCGATTTCCGCCAGATAGTCCGCTCGAAAACCGGTGGCGTTGACTTGCAGTCTCTCTTTCGTCTCCGGCTCTTCGAACTCAACGTTCCCTTCAAAGGGAAATTCAACTTCCGCCTCGTCCAAAACATGAAACAGGATCACGTCGTGCCCGCCATGCCGCAGGCGATGCAGTGCCCGCAGAACCGGCTCGGGTTCTGCGAACAGATCCGTGAACAACATCACCAGGCTGCGATGTTTCAACATGGCCGCAATCTGTGTGATGCTGTGGGCGATGTCGGTTTCGCCTTGCGGTTCGAGCTTTGCCAGCAGCGACAATAGATTGCCCAGCTGTTTACGTTTCGATTTGGGTGCCAGGCTGTCGCGGACTTTGCGATCGAAGGTAATCAAGCCGACGGGATCCTGTTGATGAATCATCAGGTACGCCATCGCGGCCGCCAGGCAGATGCTGTATTCAAATTTGGTCATTTCCTGACGGTAGGTGTACGCCATCGAACGGCTCAGATCCATCACCAAATAACCGCTGATATTGGTTTCGGCTTCAAACTTCTTAACGTAGTACTTGTCCGTTTTCGCATAGACCAGCCAGTCGATATCGGCCGGATCATCACCAGGCGTATACTTGCGATGTTCGCTGAATTCGACCGAGAACCCGTGGTAGGGACTGGCATGCAACCCCTGCAAGAATCCCTTGACGATAAACTGGGCGCGCAGGTCCAGTCGCGAGATCTGACGAATCACTTCCGGCTTGAGGTATTTTTCGACAGACATGAAGAAGAGGGGTTAGAGCGTAGAGGTTAGAGGTTAGGGAAATCAAATTTTCTAACCTCTAACCTCTCACCTCTAACCTCTTTCTTCAAACTTCGGGATTTCCGGTGTCGGAATATCTTTGACCAGCTTGAGGATGACGTCTTCGTTCGTCATTCCTTCGGCCTGGGCCTGGAAGTTGGTGCTGATGCGATGACGGAGGACCGGGATGACCAGTTTCTGAACATCTTCGATGCTGACGGAAAAACGGCCATCCATGGCGGCCAGCGCTTTCCCGCCGCCGATCAAGAACTGACCGGCGCGAGGCCCGGCACCCCAGTCGACCAGTTCGCGGATGTAGTCCGGAGCGGACGGATCGCGCGGCCGCGTGGCGCGAACCAGGCGCGCAACATACTGGATCACGTACTGACTTACCGCGACGGAAAAGACCAGTTTCTGCAGATTCACTATCGCTTTGCCTGACAGGACCTTACGAATCTCCGTCTTCTCGTGGCGCGTGGTCTGGGCGAGAATCCGTTCTTCTTCGTCTGCGGTCGGATAGTCGACCTTGATGTTAAACATGAAACGATCCAATTGCGCTTCGGGCAACGGGTAGGTGCCTTCTTGTTCAATCGGATTCTGCGTGGCGATCGTAAAGAACGGATCGGGCAGATTGAAGGTCGTCTGGCCGACGGTGACTTCGCGTTCCTGCATCGCTTGCAGCAGCGCCGCCTGCGTCTTGGGTGGCGTACGATTGATTTCGTCGGCTAACAGAATGTTTGAAAAGATGGGGCCTTCGACGAATCGGAAATTCCGGCGGCCGTTATCATCTTCCTCCAGCACATTCGTGCCGGTAATGTCGGATGGCATCAGGTCCGGTGTGAATTGGATCCGCTTGAATCCAATATCCAGAATGCGAGCCAGCGTGCTGACCATCAGGGTCTTCGCCAAACCGGGCACACCCTCCAGTAAACAGTGTCCCCGAGTGAAGATCGCCGCGAAGATCTGCTCGATCACTTCATCCTGGCCAACGATGACCTTCTGTAATTCGTCCTGCATGATCTGCCGATGCTGGCTGAACTCTTGCAGGATTTCCCCGATGCTTTTTTGTTTCGTAACCAAGGGCCTGTTCCCGTTCGCAACATGGACCAACGGACATTCGCTCTAGTTTCTGATTCTATCCACGCAGCACGGTACCAGCAACGTACGTACTTGTTCTATTGTCTCTGGGCTGCGCGATTCTTAAGATGAATTGGGCACGTGTTAACCGTTCATTCAGGGATCCCTCCGTTCTTGACACGCGTGCGTGACACGCGTAGTCCTGCAGTCGCGAATTAGGCAGCCGGGAGAGGCAAACCGTTTCATGTTACGTGCTTGGCAGGGGCTTCTGATTTTTTGTCCGTTGGTCTGGACATCTGTTGTTTGCATCCAGCCGTTACCCGCCGAAATTACTGCCCCTCAGGTCCGCGATTCCTTGGACCGGGCCATCGCCTATCTGCGTCGCGAACAACGACGCAAAGGAGATTGGGTCGAACTGGGCGATGGTCGCTCGAAAGGCGGGGTGTCGGCATTGTGCACACTTGCACTTTTGGAGGCGGGTGTACCACCCGATGATCCCGGCATTCGCCGCGCCTTGAATCATTTGCGGACGATCGACAACAAGAAGACCTACGTGGTGGCACTACAGACGATGGTCTTCTGCCGCGCGGGCCAGACGGCGGACCGTGCGCGGATCCGGTCCCTCGTCCGCTGGCTGGAGAGCGCCAGAAGACCGCCGAAGGCAACGACCGCGGCGCTTGGGGATATTCTGACGGACCTGGCAGCGATAACTCGAATAGTCAGTTCGCCGTGTTGGCACTGCACGAGGCCGAACGAGCGGGTTTTAAGGTCCAGCCACGAACCTGGCAGTTGATCCTGGGGTACTGGCGACGAGCACAAAACGATAATGGCTCGTGGGGGTATGGGGTCCGCGGTCCCGGCAGTGGCAGTATGACCTGCGCTGGCCTGACATCGCTGGTGATCGCGCTCGATAGCCAGGGCGAGGGCGGTGCGACCGTTGAGGATGATCAGTGTCAGTGTCAAGGAAGCGAACCCGACGAACGCGTTGACAAAGCCATTGCATGGTTGGGCCGCAATTTCTCGGTAACCAGCAACAAACACGAAACCGCCCACGGTCCCGCGATCGGTCGGCAGCAGTGGTTGTTTTATTACCTGTACGGAATCGAACGCGTCGGCCGCGTGACCGCTCAGCGATTCTTCTATAGTCCCACGAAGGACAAGCAAAAGTTTATTCCACACGATTGGTACCGCCTGGGCGCGGAGTACATGATTCGCAAGCAGAGCCCGGACGGGTCCTGGGAAGGAGATGTTCCGCCCTTCCCCCAAATTGGAACCAGCCTCGGTCTGCTGTTTTTGTCCAAAGGGCGGCGTCCCGTGTTGATCTCCAAACTGCAACGGGAGGAAAATGACTGGAATACGCTAAGTCGTGATCTGTTCAACCTGACGCGTTACACCGAACGCAAGTGGAAGACACCGATGACCTGGCAAGTCATCGATTCGCGTCAGTCGTCGGCCGACGACTACCTACAAACGCCCGTCTTGTTCCTTTCTGGAAAGGAGGCGTTTCGACTGACTGCCTCGCAGCGCCAGGAACTGCGTCGTTACGTCGAACAGGGTGGCTTCCTATTCGCCGATAGCTGTTGTGGTGGAGATGAATTTGACCGGACGTTCCGCGAGGAAATGAGCGAGATATTTCCCGAAGAGGGTTACGAGCTGAATCCCTTGGATGCGCAGCATCCTATTTGGTCGATTGACGAACGGGTCGATCCGAAATTCGTCGACCCCGACGACCGTTGGCTGTGGGGTATCAACTTCGCTTGCCGCACTAGCGTCGTCTATTGCCCTGGCAATTTATCTTGCTATTGGGAGCTCGACTCTCTTCGCAAAGCGGACAAGTATTCCCAGGACGTCCGCGACGAGATTGCGGCCTGCCGTTCGATCGGCGTCAACGTGCTGGCTTACGCTACAAACCGCAATCTCAAACCCAAGGATGCGATTCCACAAAAACTGGCCAAGGCAAGATCCCAAGGCAGCGAGCGGCGGGGCCATTTTGCGATTGCCAAGTTGCGGCACGCGGGGGGCTGCGACGCGGCGCCGCGCCCTGGCCAATCTGATGGAGACAACGGGCAACTCGCTGCAGATCCGAACCGCCGACAGCGTTCCCTTGTTGGCGCTGGGTGATGAATCGATCTTCGATTATCACTTTTTGTACGTCCACGGCAAAAGCGATTTCCGACTGAGCACCGCGGAACGACGTGAATTAAAGTCGTTTGTCCAGCGAGGTGGAATTGTTCTGGCGGATGCGATCTGCGCCAGCCCTGCCTTCACCAAGGCATTTCGACGTGAAATGCGGGAGGCCTTTGGCAAGTCGCTGCAGCGGATCGCAGCGGATGATCCCTTGCTGACCGACGAATACGGAGGGTCCGACCTGTCGGATGTCGAACGACGTGAATCCGTACGCCGGCAGGATGGATCGCTGGAGATCAAACAACGGCGCGGGCCGGTGGAATTGGAAGGAATCCAAGTCGACGATCGCTACGGCGTCATCTTTTCGCCGCTCGATCTAAGCTGTGCTCTGGAAAAGCACGTTTCACCTCACTGTCGGGGCTACACCTTCGACGACGCCTCGCGCATCGCCATCAACGTGATCCTCTATTCGCTGCACGAATAAACGATGCACACACGGACGCTAGCACGTAGCATCTTTTCGGCCGCGGCGTCCAGACGTAGAATGACCCGTGAGTCTTTTCTTGAGCATTGCGGGGTCAAGTCGTGAAGTTCATTCATGCCGCGGACATTCATCTAGACAGCCAGTTGCGAGGACTTCAGCAGTACGAGGCGCTCCGGTCGACGAAATACGGTCGGCCTCGCGCCGTGCGCTGGAGAACCTAGTGGACCTGGCCATCGACCGAACGGTGGACTTCGTGCTGATCGCGGGAGATCTGTATGACGGCGACTGGAAGGATCATAACACCGGATTGTTTTTCGTGGCGCAGATGAGCCGCCTGCGTGAGGCCGACGTGCCGGTCGTCATCATCCAGGGCAATCATGACGCTGCCAGCAAGATGACGAAGTCGCTGAAGCTGCCGACCAACGTCGAGATGCTGGTCCCGGGCAAAGCTCGCACGGCGAAATCAAAAGAACTCAAGGAATTGGGTGTCGCACTTCACGGGCAGAGCTACAAGGTGGCTGACGAAACGACCAACCTGGTTGTCGACTATCCGGCGGCCCTGCCCGGCATGTTCAATATCGGCCTGCTACACACGTCGCTGAGCGGCCGTGAAGGGCACGAGCGGTACGCGGCCTGCAGCGTCGATGACCTATTGGCCAAAGGGTACGACTACTGGGCGCTGGGCCACGTTCACCAGCGCGAGATCGTGCGGGACAATCCCCCCATCGTGTTTCCCGGCAATATCCAGGGCCGGCACATTCGCGAGCGAGGTGCCAAGGGATGTATGGTGGTCACCGTCGACGACGCCGGCGCCGTCAATACGCAATTCGAACCGCTCGACGTGTTTCGCTGGGAACTCTGTAACGTGCCGACGGACGGTGCCGAAGACGGCGACGTCATGCTGGAACGGTTTGCCGCCCAACTCAAGAAGATCACGGCAGAAAACCAGGAGATGCCGCTGGGTGTTCGTGTGATCGTCCAGGGCATAACGGCGGCACACCAGCAGCTGCTGGGGGAACCCGGTCCACTGGACCAATCAGATTCGCAGCGTGGCGTTGGATACGACATTAGGCCGCGCCTGGATTGAAAAGGTCAAG
>CAWJNN010000061.1:0-9584 GCA_963844115.1 uncultured Planctomycetales bacterium
CACAATCGCATGCAACGGAGCCGGCGGTCGGGTCGGTTTTGAAATCAACGCGTCTCGCGCCGGCCCGCTGATGCGTGGCGTTCTGCCATGAAAGACTGATGGGTACCACGTTTCGATACATCGCTGAAACTGCCTTGGAATCGTCCGGACTCGGCGAATGCCAGTGCTGTGAACGTGCTGGCGTTGTTTCGTACAACTACCGTGGTGAGATTGCCGATCCATCGGCAGCAGCCAATCCCCAATTGGCAGAGGAAGAACCCGAGATCTACGCTGCGTGTGCAGACTGCATCAACGCTGGCTTGGTGCGCAAGAGCGATTACGAGATCGGCGAGATCCAAAAACTAATCAACGCGTATGCCAGCGACAAACAGAAGGCATTACAACAATACCATCGAATTCCACACATCCCGCTTATGATGCAACGCGAGGATTGGCCTCTTTGCTGTGGCGACTGGTGTGAATTCGTGGGTGTTCCCGCCGATTACGACGAATCGGTGCGAGTTCCTTCCCAAAACCAATTCTGGGATCGGCGACCGGTCGAGCCACAATGGGACTTTGAATTGAAGCCCGAATCACTTCGTGAGGTCTGTATCTTCAAGTGCCTTTCGTGTTACAGGACGTACTTTGTTTGGCAACCGACATAAAGCAGAACAAAGCGATGCACGCCGAGTCGCCGAAGGCACGTTTTCTAAATGGGGAGTCACTCGCGGCGACCGGGTGATCGCGATCGTTCTGCTACTAACGGAAGCCGATGGGAACAATCACGTCCTTCGACAAAGCAAAGCATGAAATCGCGCCATCGTCGCGATGGCATGGCGCCACGCGTGATCAAAAGTGCACAAGATGTCACCCAGATTGCGTCGTGCTACGGTGGTGTTTTCCACGGAAGGGCCATCGACAAATGGCCAACCAACAGCGATCAGCCACTTATCCCTTGGCTTCAGATCGTTGCCCGCGACCTACCAAATCGCCTCCGTCCGTTTGACCGCTTTGAATTGGTTTCCTTCTTCATCGACCCAGAAACATGGGATGAGGATTTCGCAAAACACGATCATCACTCGATTGTGGTCCGAGCCTATGAGTCGCTCGACGACCTTGTGCCCCTCAATCGTCCCGAAACATTGCCGGGACATCCGCACTACCGGCTCGAATGGGTAACCGTCGATGATTTTCCATGCCTAAGTCACTTCTACGAGAAGTTCGACAAAGGCGTGTATGATCAGATCTGCGAAGATGCCGATAAGCTGTCTCTGGACAACAAGTCAGGCATCAAGATTGCTGGCTGGCCGACTTTGGCGCAACGCGACTACGACGTGCTTCTGATGGAGTCGTACTTGATGCAGATAGACATGACCGAAAACTACATGTATGGTGATTCTGGTGTCGCCTACGTCTACTTCAATCCAGATGACCGTTGGATGGTCAGCTTCGACTGTTGCTGACCCGAAACGACGTAGCAGAACCATCGCATGCACGGGAGTGGCGGTGGCCAGCGGATTTTGAAATCAACGTCAACTCCCGCCGCCCCGTGATGCGGGTCGTTATCCGCCTCAAGACTTACAACGCGCGGACGTTGACAATCTCGACTGTGGCCTCGTCATCACTCACCGTGAAGAAGGCACGCAGCGGTTCGCGATCGACGAAGTACAATCCTTCGCTCAAGTGTTGCCCTGCGTCTCTTGGTTCATGCCTCAGCGCATCTTGGATTTGCTGAGACGCCGTAATGATTGATACCTTTGCCTGACTCGCCATCGTGATACGCAAAACGTCCTCAACTGCGTCGAGCGACAGGACGATATCGTAGCTCACAGTGCTTCAACCTTTGCTATCAACTCGTCAACGGTAATCTTTGGCCCGGTAGTTCCAACTCTAGCTCGCGCTATCTCGATTTCTTGCTCCGTCGGCGGACGCCGAACGACGCCCACTTGAACTCCGTTGTCATCCACCAATTCGATAGGGCCATCTGATCGGCGGATTTGTTCCGCAATCTCCGCTTGCAACACAATTTTGGTCATCTCATTATCCTCACATAGGGGTTTACACCATTGTATCCTGGATCAGTTCCTTGTCCAACGTGGTAGCGGTCGCGTATCTTCCAGCCTCATAATTGCTGCAGGCACGATGCTCAATCAACACCGACGGAAGACCCGACCTTGGAATCACCAGCACGCCACGGCGGATAACAAAGCGGTCAACGCGAGCGGCATGACGCTGTCTGATTTGCTCCACGTCGAATCGCCGCCGTGTTACCTCAAACGTTATGCCGCTAAACCCCATGACAATCGCTGATCCATGGAAACGCGTCATTAAGTACTGGAGCCGCTGCAATATCGCGATTCGCCCCGGCGTTTCCGCTGATGCAATCGCGGCCTTCCAGTCGAAATATCACGTCATCCTCCCCACAGATGTTCGTGACTACTTTATGGCCACCGACGGTACCGGGGACGACTCGGACGATGAAATGTACCGGTTCTGGCCTCTCGCCGAAGTCAAACCCGTCCACGACGAATTGGCGGATACCCAACACGGTTCTTATCGTGATCGCTTCGCGTATCCTGACTGTTTCGTATTCGCAGATTACTGCATCTGGTGCTGGGCTTACGCATTCAAACTAACCGATGATCCAACACAGCCTGCACCTGTCTTCCGCGTCACCGCCAGCGATCCGCCCGGCGAACAAATGGCTTCATCCTTTCGCGAATTCATGGCACAATATGCGGATGATCCAGACAACATCATCTGAATTCACGTCGCAAAAACACGGCAGAACAAAACCGTTGCACACCGAGCCGCGGGCCGCGCGGTTCCTGTATTCAATGTCGTTCGCCGCGGCCCGGTGAACGGTGGCGTTCGGCCTAGTAAATCTGAAAGATGACATTAGAGCGATGGGAAGATGCCCTGAAGATGGTCAAACGGTAATGTTTGAGGCAGCAACCGATCGAGCAGTTGACCTGTTCTGCGATCTCGAAACCAACACATCTGTGTGTCGTCTTGCGGTAGTTTGTGGCAACGTCCATGCGATTTACACTCCGGAGCTTTCTCCGGACTTTAGGCGCATAGCAGCCGACATCTCTCGCATTTTCGACTATGCCTACTATGCACTGGTCTGTGACGAATCTGTTGTCGAAGTTTGGAAGAGTGGCAATCTCTGGGTCCCGGGAGTCCCAGGAAGACGAGGGGGGCAAAAATTGCTTCGGCAGATTGAGGCTAACGTTTTCACGCAGTCGAACGCTATTTCAAATGGCAAGCTGTGGAAAAAGATGCTTGACTTCGTCTGGGGCGATTTCGGTGACTTAGAGTTTTTGCTGGAAAAGTAAGGACGACTGCTGAATTAAGTTCACTCGAAGCATTCACGTTTGGCCGAACAATCCAATCCACCCGAGCGGCGAAGTCGGGCGTACTTTGAATGGACGAATCTCTCGTCGCCGCCGGGTGATTGGTGACGTTCGGTCGGGGAAAGAGAATGGCGATGACACAGGCAATGCAGAATGAGCTCGGCGTTTTGGTGCGCCTCTCGCGGCGTATCCATTTCGTTTCCGCGGTGCTCGCGGGTGCTCCGTCCATCATCCTCATCGCGTTCTTAGTGTTCCCATTGCTCGAAACTCGAAACCTGGGCTACCCCTTCTTTCACGTCGCCTGCGCAATCGCGTTTGCCCTGTCCGGTGCCGGCGTTGTCGCATGGGTCGCCGAGCAGCGGTTCCGTCGCGGGTGGGCGGCTTGGATTTGCCTGCTTCTCCTCGCCGTTGAGTGTCTCGGCGCGCTCGCATTCCGCTTCACCGGCGATTTTTACTGGGCATTACAACGAGGGTATTTTCTGGATTGAATGGAGACAGGAACGTACCGAACATCACCTTGCACGGTACGGCGTACCGCCGCCCGTGAAGGTGGGCGTTGTGCCATTGAAGACGCCCCCATCCTTGATTTTGTCTACACTCACACTATCGCCAGTAATGTGGAGAGCGGCACACTTATACAGGTACCCTAAATGGAGTGTAAATCATGATCCAGGAAGTGATCCAAATCACGACATCGATGGTTGGATTTGTCGCTGATTGCTTCACCGTTAGCGACAGACTCGCACGGCGAGGTACGACAGAACTAATCTATCACGACTCTGATGTCACTATTGAACCACAATTAGTGGAAATCTACGTAAGCGGTCACTGTAACTCGGTGTATTTTCAGGAGACCGGACCTGGGATCGCGTCGCCACAACTCTCTTACGGTGGGCACAGTCAATCGTGGATTGTGGGCATTCCATCGAATGTTGTTGCGAATGTGTATCTTTCCGGGCACTGCAACGCGATTCGGATTCCGCGGCGACTTCGCTCGCGCGTCTTCACGTCAACTCGCGGGCATTGCAATGACGTGGTGTGACGTCAGCGCGTACAATATCGCATAACCACGCCATCCACCGGAGCACGGCATGGCGCGTTTACGAATGGTGACCACATTGGCCGTGCCCGGTGATGGCCGCCGTCATGCCGCACCAGGCCAAACTTCGCCCGGAGGCGTTCCCGGCGTCCAGGACGCTCGCCGTTTGTTTCGTTCCGTTGGCATGGATCCAACCAAAACACGACCTTCGTCCGAGGCGCTGCTGCGTCGACCGTTAAAACAAAAGCCGCTCCACCAGGTCAATTCCCTGGTCGATGTCGGCAACTGGTGTTCGCTCGACTTCTTATTGCCTTTAGGGCTGTATGATCTCGCCGAGATTGAAGGCGACATCCGTATCCGGCGGGGCGGCGACAACGAAGAATATGAAGGAATCGGGAGTCGAACGATTCATGTCGGGGACCGTTACACGCTGGCCGACGACCAAGGCCCGTTTGGATCGCCTGTCGCCGACTCATTGCGAACGGCGATCCAATTGTCCACGAACAGGACGATCATGATCATTCTGGCGCCGGTCGACGACGACGAGCAATCGCTCAGCGAGCATGCCGAAACCGCGGCGCGGCGCATACAGAAGGTCTGTGGCGGACAGGTCGAACGCGTCGAGACACTGGCAGCCGAGGATGCTTAGCGAGTTGCGCAGGTAGGGGCCCGCTGGCCGAGCGGGCTTTGCTGTAGAACGGAACTTGTTCCGTTTATCCTTCGCATGCGACGCGCAAACGGAACAAGTTTCGTTCTACGAGCTCGCTCGTTACGACTGAATCTTTGCGACGGCTTGTTTTGCCAATTGGGCCAGGCGCGAATCGTCGCTGGAGGTTGCCTGCACCAGCGACGGCAAGGCGCAGCTGGCAGGAGACCCTATTTTGCCAAGCGCCCAGGCTGCTCGTTGCCGGACGACTGATTCAGGATGTGCCAGCGCAGCGTTGAGTGACTCGCTTGCCGATCCGGCCTGTTCGCCACAGCGGCCCAACAATGTTGCCGCCCAATAAGCTACGTCGCCTTCTTTGACGTCGAGCAAATCCGCCAGACGGCCTACGTCCTCTGTACGCGGCGCTCCCAGGTTTTCCAGAACGTCAACGGCCGTTTCTCGAACCGTTTCGTCGTCATCGCTGGTGATGTTGACCAACGCGACGGCGGCCAGCTGGGCAAGCGACTGGTCGCTTCGCAGGTTCCGCACAGCGTTCGCGCGAACCGATGCATCGGAGGACGAGAACTTGTGGATCGTATCGGTGAATTCGTCATTCATTCGTTGTCTCTACACGTAACAGGAAACGGAAACGGTCCAAAGGAGATAGAGGCCGGTAACCGTCCGTACGACCCCAGGTCATGATGCACAGAATTATGGCCCATTTTGTCCACTGGCCAAATAGAGAATCTGCATCCGCCCAGCGGTGGTACACTTTCAGTGGGTGGACCGAATCGCGGCCGTGTTCAGGCGATTATTTTTCTTCGCCGGCCTCATCCAGCACGGGGCTTGTCTGGTCGAGGTCCGGCGTCTTGGCAGGTTGGTCTTTGATCGCCGAGGACGCATCGGGATTGGCGACCGGTGTCGCGGGGTCTTTTGGCAAGGGCGTTGCCGGCGGCAAAGTGGCCGGAAGGTCCAGTTGCTCAATGACCTTCTCCGTAATGTCTACATCAGGATGGATGTAGGCAAACATGTTTCTTTGCTTGACGAGCACGACGTCTAACCCCTCGGCTTCCGCGACATTCCGAATCGGCTTTCTTGTGGCCTGCATGTAGAGGTTGTTGAGAAACTGGTCCAACTCCATCAATATTCGCTCTGCTTCCGCCGCGGATTTGCGTCGCGCTTCCATCGATGTCGCTTCCATCTTTTGCAGTTCCAGTTTTTGCTCGTCCGTGAGTTTCTGAGCGTCACCACCGAACTCGGCGAATTTCGCTTCAAAGGCCGTTTTCTGATCCGCGTGCAGTTCTGTCTGCCTTTTCTGCAGATCCATGATTCTTGCGTTTCGCTGATGCCGCAGGCCCATCAATTGATAGACCTGCTCGACATCGATAACGCCGATCCTGGTCTTTCCCGCGTCGACCACGTCGGCGGCCTGTGCATCCTGCGCCTCGGATCGTTCCGAATCGCAGCCTGCAAGAAACGCGACGGCACCCAGCGCCAGGAGGGCGCACAATTGGTATGGCTTCAACATTTTGATCACCCATTCGATTTGGCAGCAGTCCCCTAACTGCCTTCAGTTTAATGGCGTCACCTGACTTCGCCTAGGCTGCCGAGCTTAAAGCAAACGACCGATTCGCGTTACGTACGGCACAACGCACTGTTACAATCCGGTTACGGCGGTCAGGATTTTCCGAAGCTAGAATTATAGACGTACAAAACTGCGCAGCGATCATGGCGCATTCGAAGGAGATTCAGCATGGGCGACGCCGTTCTTACGATTGAAGACGATGCGGCAATTCGCCGTGGAATCGTTGATGCGCTGAAGTTTAGCGGTTTTGACGTGCTGGAAGCCGCGGACGGCGATACGGGCATGGAAATGGCAATGGGTCGCGACTACGACCTGTTGCTGCTGGACCTGGTCCTGCCCGGCGCGAGTGGCCTTCAGATTCTGGAAAGAGTCCGGGCGGCTCGACCGACGCAACCGGTGATCATCCTGACGGCCATGGGGCAGGAAACGGACCGCGTCGCCGGACTGAAGTTGGGCGCCGACGACTACGTTGTTAAACCGTTTAGCGTCAAAGAGCTGTTGGCCAGGGTCGAGGCCGTGTTGCGGCGTTGTCCGGGACGCCCCAGCGACGTAAAGGAGGTGGTCGTCCCCGGTGGCAGGGCCGACCTGGCGCGGCAGGAAGTTTGCTTTGACAACGGCGAGACCTGTGAATTGTCCGAGCGTGAAATCGAATTGCTGCGGTACCTGGCGCTGAATGCCGGTTGCGCCATCGCTCGTGACGAACTGCTGGCGAATATCTGGCGCATTAATCCGAAGGGCGTTTCGACACGAACCATCGACATGCATATCGCTCGGTTGCGGGAAAAACTACGTGACGATCCTCATAATCCCGTGGTTATCAAGACCGTCCGCGGAAAAGGATATATGTTTGCCGAAACGAGGAACGGTTCATGAATCGACCGTGGCAAGTCTGGTCCCTGTTCGCTGTCTGTCTGATGCTGGTCGCTGCTGGGTTGGGTTGGTTGACGCTGAAAGCGATTCAGCTCGAACGGCAAGAGCGGCTGCTGACGGTCCGCGCCGATTTCGAAGGCGATGTTCGTCTCGCCCTGCGACGTATGGATCACGAACTGGCGGATACGTTCGCTCAAGAAAGTACCTGGCCCTACTTTGCTTATCAGTCGTTTTATCTGCCTGAAACTGCCGTCAGCAATCCTCCCGATACGGATCCGTTCGGCGAACCCGACGTGGGATCCGAGCAATCGCAGACCGCCGGCCAGAGTGGCGGGAAAGGCAAAGGCAAGGCTGCAGCCGCGCAGCAAATACCACACCCCACGACCGTACCCGTCGCATCGCCGCTGCTGCTGCCCGGCAACGACTTTGTAAAGCTGTACTTCCAGGTCGATGCCTCGAACAAAGCGATTTCACCAAACTGTCCGCCAACGGACCAACGCCAACTGGCCATCGCAAGCGGGATGACCCCGGACTTGATCCGTCAATACGAGTCGCGTTTGGACGACTTCCAGGCGATCTGTGACAACAACGATTTGGCTGCTCTGATCCCGAACGTTCCTGCGATTTCATCTCGACAAACGGCCGTTTCAGTCGCCATGGCGGATCAGCAATTGAACGATCCGCAAGCGACGGATCAACAGGCGACGGATCAACAGGCGACGGATCAACAGGCGACGGATCAACAGGCTTTTGTGAACGATGCGCCCAACAAGAATTCACACAGCAGCAGAAACCGTCAGCTGCGAACGACGAACAGCAGGACGCTCCTGCCCAGCGTGACTCCGATGCGTCGCGATATGCGCAAAGTATCTCGCCATCCGATCAGCTCCGGCGCGGCAACGTCGAATTCCAGACTCGTAAACGGCAGCTCGACAAATATGTGACCAACTGGAACTCTGTCATTAGTCAGCGTGAACAGTTGTTGAATAGCCCGGCTTTTGGCAACGACAACAAAGCGTTCATGAAAGGCAGCTCGGCGAGCGCCGTGGTGGAGGGGGCAAGTCGAGCGATCTGGATCGGCAACGAGCTTGTTCTGGCGAGACAGCTGTCGATCGACGGCCGATCGGTCATCCAGGGCACCTGGCTGGATTGGGAGAAAATCAAATCGCACCTGGCCCTGGAAGTCGCGGACCTGTTGCGCGACGTGCGCATTGCGCCGGTGTTTAACGGGCAGTCGGCCGATTTGTCCCGGATGCTGGCGACGCTGCCCGCTCAACTGGTTGTCAGCGCCCCCACGCTAGCCGACACATTCGAACGTGATTCGCTCAGCCCCATCCATGTTTCTTTGATTGCTGCCTGGACCTGCCTGGCACTGGCTGCTGTCGCGGTCGTCGTGCTGTTGGCCGGAGTGCTCTCCTTGAGCGAACGACGGGGGGCTTTCGTGTCCGCCGTCACGCATGAACTGCGTACACCCCTGACGACGTTTCGCATGTACGCCGAGATGCTGGCTGAAGGGATGATTCCCGATGAGTCCCGTCGCCAACAATATCTCGATACGCTGAAAACGGAGGCCGACCGATTGTTTCATCTGATCGAGAACGTGCTTTCGTACGCGCGACTCGAGCATGGCAAGCTGCGCGGCGGCCTGGACCAGGGTTAGCGTGGCGGAACTTCTTCACGGGATGGAGCGGCCGCTAAGGGAGCGCGCCGAGCAAGGCGACATGGAATTGTTGGTCGATGTCCAAGAGCAGGCCGCTGGTTGCCAGGTGAAGACCGACGTGGCGGCTGTTGAGCAGATTCTTATTAATCTGGTGGATAATGCGTGCAAGTATGCCGGCCCCAGCGGTGATCGCCGCATTCACATGGACACCCGATTGGACGATGGATCGGTCCTGTTCCGCGTCCGCGACCACGGCCCTGGAATCGCTCGTCACGAAAGCAAACGGCTCTTTCGGCCGTTCGCAAAGTCCGCGACGCAAGCAGCCCACAGTGCGCCAGGCGTTGGATTGGGACTCGCCCTTTGTCGCCGCATGGCCAAACAGCTTGGTGGCAGCTTCTATCTGGACGAATCGCTTAGCGACGGGGCGCTTAACGGGCCAACAAATCGGC
>CAWJNN010000062.1:0-79394 GCA_963844115.1 uncultured Planctomycetales bacterium
CATAACGGCCCGTCTTGGCGATTTCGCTTATTCTGGGATTATTTCCTGGGATTTTTAGCGAGGAGGCTGACGATGGCTCGACGTGGACGCGTGGATCGAGAGCGTTATTGGCGTGGGGTGATTGAGGACCAGGAGGCAAGCGGGCTATCCATTTCCGCGTTTTGCCGCCAGCGCGAGGTGCCGGAGGGATCGTTCTTTAATTGGCGACGGAAACTTGCGGAGCATCAGCGGGCCATCGAAGCGGAAGGGACCGTCGCGAAGTTCGCACCCATCGAACTGTCCGCTCCAGATGCCGTCAAGCGATCTGGCTGTGAAATCGTTCTGCCAGATGGGTGTCGGGTCATCGTGCCGCCCCAATGCTCCGCCCGGCTGGCTGCGCGAAGTTCTCATGGTATTGCGGGAGCCGCCATGTTGAACTTCTCTTATCAGACGCGTGTGTTTCTGTTCCTGGAACCGGTTGATATGAGGAAGAGCTTCCGCGGCTTGTGCCTGCTGGCCGAGTCGGAGTTGAAGCAGGACCCCGCATCGGGGCATTGGTTCGCCTTTATCAATCGGCGCGGCGACCGATTGAAGCTGCTGGGATGGGACGGACAAGGCTTTTGGATTTGGTACAAGCGACTTGAATCGGGCGTCTTTCAAAAAGCCACCGCCGAGTCGAATCGAACGCAGATCGAGATCGACGTGACGCAACTGTCGTTGATCATCAACGGCATCGACTTGCGTTCGGCGAAGCGACGACGACGTTATGAAAGAGCGTCACAAGTCGCGTGAAAAAAGTTTTCTAAAAGTTTTCACAAAAAGTCGACAGTGGGCTTGCGCGATCGTCTTGGATGTGCATAATGCTCACGCATCGTTGCTGAAGTCACGTTGCTTGTTGACGCAGGAAGCTCATGGACGACAACGCCGCCCCGCTGCCGACCACGCTCGCCGAGTGCCATGCCAAGATCATTGAGTTGACTGAATCGGGCGCGCGGCAGCAGGCAACGATTCAAGAACAACAAGCGACCATCGACGAGCAACAAGAGCTACTGCAAGCTTTGCAGCGGGATATCGCGTTAATGAAGCGGACGTTGTTCGGTCAGCGGCGCGAGCGGTTTGAAGACCCGCGCCAGGGGACATTGTTCGACGCCGTTGCCGTCGGTGGTTCCGACCAAGAGGACACCTCTGACGCCGCCGACCTGGTCCAACAGAACGACACTTCGAGCAAAACCGATAACGAAAACTCTCCCCCTCGCAACGGTCGCCGTCGCCGCGTGATTCCCGAGAGCCTGCCCTCGGGTGAAACGCATTCATGAGCTGGATGAGACGGAGATTCCCGAAGGCTTGCGAGGCGACAAGGGTCGTCGGTTTCTGAAAAAAGTGGGGGAATATGTCGAGTGGGAGCCTCCCCAGTTGATGGTCGTCGAGGAGTTTATCGAAATGCTGGCGGTGGACAATGCGGACGCGACGGAGACAGCGATGGTCTGTGCCTCGCGACCGCCGCGGATCTTGACCTGCTTTGCCGGTCCTTCGCTGCTAGCCGCCTTGGCCGCGCATCATTACGCCGACCATCAGCCTTACTATCGTCTGGAAGAGATCCTGGGGCGGAGCCAGTTGGAGATCGATCGCAGCACGCTCTGCCGCTGGATGATCCGCCTGGCCGGTGAGCTGACTCCGCTGACGGACTTGATGCGGAATCTGGCTTTGCAGTCGCCGGTGGTACAAGCGGATGAAACCCCGATCAAGATGCTGGTGCCAGGACAAGGCAAGACGTCGACCACGTATTTGTGGGCGATCCTGGGCGACAAGAAACATCCTTACACGACGTTTTCGTTTACCACGAGTCGTGCCCGAGCTGGACCGGCCGCGTTCTTCGCGGACTTTCGCGGCACGCTCGTGTCGGACGCTTACATTGGTTACGAGTTCCTGCAGCCCTATTCGCAAGGCCGGATCCTTCTTGCCGGTTGCCACGCACATGTGCGCCGCAAGTTCGAGGAGTTGCATTCGCTGGGTCCCACCGAGCGGACGGCGACGGCGATGGGTTACTTCCAGCGTCTGTTCGACATCGAGGAAGAATTGCGCGATGTTTCGGACGAGATGCGTCACGCCGGGCGTCAACTTCGTTCTCGACCGCTGCTGGCGGATTTCAAGCGTTGGATGGATGAGCAACTGGAAACGCTTCGTCCGAAGCACGACCTGCGCGGCGCGATCAATTACATGACGAGTCGTTGGGAGTGCTTTGAACGATTCCTGTCCTCGGGTTCGGTCCCCTTCGATAACAATGCGTCGGAGCAAGCGGTGAAGAACCCGGTAATGGGAAAGAAAGCCTGGTTGTTCTTTGGGAGTCCGGCGGGCGGAGCGGCGGCGGCGGTGTTGTACACACTGACTACCACCTGCCGTCGTTTGCGAATGGATCCTTACGCTTACCTGCGCGATGTGTTCGAGCGTTTGCCGCAACTCCTATGCAATTCGAGCGATCACGAGGACTTGACCTGGCTGTTTCCGCTGCTTCCCGATCGTTGGCTCGCCGACCATCCCGAAAGCGAGCATCCGATGAGGACGAGGGAATCGAACGTCAAAGCAGTACGTCGCCGCACGCGTCGCACCGGGCGCCGCCGGGCACTCGCTCAAGCCAATCGCAAAAGCCGCTAACTATCCCAGCGTCCCAAATCATCGCCAAATCGCCGACCAAGGCAATACGTCAGCGGATGCAACGCTCACCGCTGAGCGTCGCTCCGGTCCACTTGCGACAAAGCCATGCGGCCATGTCTCGACCGGGCTCTGACTGCGAAATCTCGCGTAGTCTTCAGGGGCAACATGATATTGCGATGCCACTGCCTGGAGAATCGCTGACACACTGACGGCCTTGAGCCGTCGGCTCGTTGATTGATGCCGGTCCCGATCGGAGCCTTCGGCCAGAGCCACCATCGTGCGCAGGAAATCTTCGCTTCCAAATACCGAACTGCGAAGCTCACGCTTGTACGGATCCTCGGCAACGTGCAGCCCATCGCGAACATATTTCCGAAAAGCACGATCAGGATCACTTCCGCCGTGGGCAGCCCGCCGGTGCGTCGCGGGTGGCTGCTTGAACGTTCCGACATAAACGCTGTCACGACTGGCGGTGAGTGCCGCGTGGCGGTCGATTAATTCCCGCAGTTCTACTACCAGGTTTTCGAACCGATCGGTCTCTACAGACGACGAATTCTGGAAGGAATACCGCAGCCGCTCGTTCGCCGTCGCTTCGAACGGCAAGCGGTCGTCACTACGGCTGACCACGGTCCACTGACCGGGCTGTTCGGCCACTTCGATGTGATAGTGCGTCGGCAAATTGCGCGAAAAGAGTTTCTCGAGGTCGCGACTCCACACAACACGGTCGATCATTGCCAGCTGGGCCAGCTCGATCTGTAGCCAACCTTTGCCTTTGTCCTTCGATATCCACGCCTTCAAATCACCGTACTTGCCGTCATTGAGGTACTCAGGCTTGTGACGCAGCGGGTTGTCCGTGTAGTCGCCGGCCGAGGTCACAACCTTTGCACCGGCGCCGGCCAGGGCAATGTTTTCTGGCTGGCCGGCCGCAAACACTTCCAGTTCGTCCAGGATCGGCTGGCCGTCGTCGTTCGTCTGCTCGATCGTAAAACGAACAAAGCGGGCTTGCCGTGGCGCGAATTTTTCTTCGTTCAGCTCGGCGCAGACCGGTTCGCGCTTGTCGATCTTGAAGGGCTCCAGCAGGTTGCGGATCGTAGTGATCCGCTCTTTGACCGCAGTGGCCTGGCTGGCACGTTCTTCGTTGTCCGGCACGGAGATTTTTCGGTCGCCATGCCGGACACCGGATAACAGGGCTTCAAACGAATAGTATTCCCGCTGCGTGATGCGCCCTGATCGATCCACGCACGCAGCAGTGCCACCTGGTCCGGCGAAAGCGGTTTCCCTTCGTCCGGTGGCGGCATCCGTTCGTCATCCACCGTTTCGGCAACCAGCTGAATCAATCGACTAGCAGCGCCGTCGCCCGGCAAGATCACCGGTCCGTCGTCGCCTCTCGCCAGCGCTCGGGCCTTTACATCCAGCCGCAACCCGGCCTCTTGTTCGTCCGGGCCATGGCACGCATGGCAGCTGGCTTGAAGGATCGGCCGGATGTGCCGAGCAGCCATGCAATTGCGCGTGTTACTCCCCGCCGTCATTCCCGCGGTACATGCGCCGTCCTGGGCCGTTGCATGAAGGCGGCTAGATCTGCATCGTTCTCCGGCCAATTAAGGATTTGCCAGTGATTGGACAGCAGACAATAGCAGCCGATCAGCTGTTCGTTACGTCGTGACTAGCTATAATAAAACTAACGTCCGGATTGGTGTGATCGTCGCGATTCGACAGGTTTTCCGATCCATGTCGGGGATTCTTTTTTGGAGGTCACCATGATCCACGTAAAGGTGGACGCCGAAACACGGGACAAACTTTCGCAGTTAGACGAACCGGCACAACTATGTGACGAAAACGGCCAGGTGCTTGGCGAGTTTCGTCCGGCCGTGAACCGATCGAATTGCGTTGGAGTCGATTCACCGTTGAGCACTGAAGAATTACAGTTGCGGGAACGGGAGACAGAGACCTATACCACCCGGGAGGTACTTGAGCGGCTGAAGGACCTTTGATGTACATCGTCCGATGGGTCGGATCGACGGTGGGAGACTTAGCAGCGATCTGGATCGACGCTTCTTCAGCCGAGCGAAATCTAATAACCAGGGCAGCCACCGAGATTGATCGTCGGTTAAGCAACGATCCGGCGAACGAAGGCGAATCCCGCGAATCTGGTCGGCGAATCTTATTGGCTCCTCCTCTGGGCGTCAAATTCCGTGTGGATGAAGAACGCAGAATCACGTTGGTTTTGAATGTGTGGCGCTTCAACGTCAAAAACGACTAACCTTCAACTTTTTCATCAACTCTCAACTTCCGTCTCCTCCTGTAAGAATTCGCGTGGCTTATACAGCACGGCCACGAAGATGAAGCCTATTGCCGTACCCGCCATTAACTTGGTCCAGAACCAGAAATACTCGGCTCCTTCTAGTGTCGTTTGTCCGCCCACGTTGATTTGCGATTCGATACTGGTTTTCTCACTCTGACCACGCTCCACGTCAATCTTCTCCCGTTCGCCCTCGCCGCGCACCTCGATCCGTCGTCGCTCCAGCCACGACAACGGCTCGCTCGCCTTTTCCGGACTGGGTCTGGTAACGTTTTCGACTAACACAACTTCATCTGGCGTCATGTACTTCTTATCCGGTCCGGTACTGGTAATCCGAAATGAGTTGCGATTGATCAGGCGGTACTTCAACGGCTCGTCCCACGAGTCGTGGATCGCTCCGACCAGTTCTTGTCCGTCCGCCGTCAGCGGAAATTCTTCGTTGTGTTCTTGAAAATATTTTTCGATCTTGTCCTTGGCATCATTCAGAATTGAGTTGGGGGCTGTGTCGACCGTGCCGGTCGATTGAATCTCTCCTTGCTTATTCTTCACCAATTTGACGTGATACCGAATATCGTCGATGTTGCCCGATTGGGCGTCCGCTCCGGGTGAATGATAAACAAGCGTTACGCCACCAGTTGCCAGCCGATCGACAGACCGGTGACGAACGACAGCGCCAAAGCCGTCAAAGCGGGAATGGTGATCCGCGGAGTGGCCTGGACGTGATGCATCCGGCTCGTCATGGGAGGGTTGTGGCGGTTGCAGGGGGCGACGAAGGTTGGCCACCATGCATGGCATGGATGTCCGTCGCCGTAGCCCAGTTTATAGTCGAAACCCGATGAGGCCCGTCACATCGCGCCCAGCAGGCGAATTGGTGCCGAGCAATCACCGCAATTGCGCGTGTCATTCACCGCCGTCATCCCGGCCTTGGAGATACACCTGCCCGCGGTAGACGAACGAGAACGGCACGTAGACGATCGCCGTCACCAGCATCGCCGCGGTAAAGAACCAGTAGTAATCGGCTCCAGCCAATTTGCTGGTGCCGTCTTCATTCTGGATAAACACATTGACCAGCGTCGTGAACAGGTTGCCGGCGGATACGGACAGCAGGTACAGGCCCATGATAAACGATTTCATCTTGTTGGGAGCCTGGGTATACGAAAACTCCAACGCGGTGATCGACACCATGATTTCCGCCGCCGTCAGCACCACGTACGCCAAAATCTGCCAGAGGATCGTCGGCTGCTCGCCAGCCACGATCCACGTTTCGATCCCGGCACTTATCGAGAACGCCACAACAGCCAGAAACAGCCCGGTGCCAATTTTGCGCAGCGGCGTTAAAGGGAAATACCGGTTGATTGCCGGATACACCACGTAGGTGAACAGCGGGATGAAGGCCAACACGAACAGCGGGTTCACCAGTCCGATCTGGTCGGGCAACCACTCGTGGCCGAAAACATGCCGGTCCATGTTCCGCGCCTGGAGGACCCACCGCGAGGCGGTCTGGTCAAACAGGGCCCAAAACATGGCAATAAAGACGTACACAGGGACCAGATGCAGAATCGCCCGCAAGCCGGTACCGCTAAACGCCTCCTTCACAAACTTCATTCCGCCGGCCGGCACATGAATGAACTTGTGACGGCCCATCCAGAAGACGAACGTCGCGACAAACATCAGCACACCCGGCACCCCAAACGCCACACTCGCTCCGTACCGCTCGCGCAACATCGGCGTGAGGAACTGGGAAAGCAGCGCGCCGAAATTGATGGAAAAGTAGAACCAGGCGAACACGCGGCTCAGCAGATGCTGGTTCATGCTGCCGAACTGGTCACCGACGTGCGCCGAGACGCAGGGCTTGATGCCCCCGGACCCGACGGCAATCAAAAACAATCCTACGGCCATGCCAAACCGCGATTCGTATCCGGCGATGAACGACCAGTCTCCCGCCGCCGTCGGTTTGAGCCAATAAAAAACATCGTCCATGGCCAGAGCGAGATGGCCGAGGCAATAGACGCTCGACAACGCCATAATCGTGCGGTACTTGCCCAATAACCCATCGGCCAGAATTGCGCCCAGGATGGGGAAGAAGTAGGCGGACATCTTGAAAAGATGCACATAGGAGGTCGCCTCCGCGTCCGACATCGGATCAGCCACACCACTGCTGTCCAGCAGCATCGTCGTCATGTACATCGCCAGGATCGAGTTCATCCCGTAGAAGCTAAACCGCTCGGCGGCTTCATTGCCGACGATATAGGGAATGCCGGCAGGCATCTCGGCGGACGGCCGCGGTTCGGTCAGGTAGCGCGACGGTTGCGATTCGGTCGGATCGGCCGACCGTTGCGATTCGCTTCGATAGGGGTTTTCGGGCTTGGACATGAGGCCGATCAGGAAGCCAGGGTCGGGAGATCAGGGACGCGAGGTCAATTCCGTTTTTTCTGCAATTCCGCGCGGACCTGTTCCAGTAGTTTCTTCGTCGCCCGGATGCCGTCTGGCTCGCTGAGGCGTGTGCCTTCGTATTCGACAGCGATGTAACCCCGATAGCCGGCACCGGTAACAATCTCGACCATTCGCGCGTAATCAATCTTGGTTTCGTTACCCTCCTGGTCAAAGTCGTAACTTTTGGCCGATACGCCGCGCGCCCAGGGCATTAGCTCCTTCATGCCCTTGTAACGGTCGTATTCTTTGCCTGGCGCATACGTGAAGTTACCAAAATCGGCCAGCGTGCCCAGACGCGGATGATCGACGCCCGTGATGACGCTGACCAGCCAGCCGGCATGGGACGTCAATTGATTGTGGTTTTCCAGCAAGATATCCAATTCGTGGTTCTCAGCAGCCCAGCGGACCAGCCGCCCCACGCCGTCGATCGACAACTTTATTTGCTCGTCGAAAGAGACGTCCTTCGAATGCGCGTTGACGCGCAGCGAGTGACAGCCCAACTGTTTGGCGGCAGCGACCCACGGTTTCGTATGTTCGATGGTGGCGGTCCGTGCCTCGGGATCCGGGTCGCCCAACAATCCCAGCCGATCGCACATGATCAACAGCGGCCGCACGCCCAAGTCCGTGCACCGTTGCCGCATCGCTTCGATGTCCTTGGGCAGTTGTTGATGAGCGTATTCTTTCTCGGCAGGTTTGCCGTAGAAACACGAGTTCACGAATTCCACGGCGTCGATACCGTACGAGAGAGCCGCCTTAGGGAAATCGATATTCGCCAGCTCTCCGTTGAAGATCGCATTGTGCACCGACCACTCGGCCAGTGATATCTTGAACAGCCGCGCGTCCTGGTCATCGTCGGTCGTCGTTGGCTCGTCACCAATCGCGCTTGCCGCCGGTACCAAAGCAGCACCGGCCAGGCCCGCTGTCACACCTTTTACGAAACGGCGCCGTGTTAGTGCACGAACCATGAATCTTCCTTTCGCGGGACGATACTTCGATGCGTGAACTGCAGTCGCAGAACGATGCCATCTTCCGGCATGCGGCGACGGATTGCAAGCGGCGAACTAGCTGACGGTGTTTCTGAAAAAAGCGGTTCTTTGATGGTGGCGAATTCGCATCGGATCGCGGACAATGACGCTTTCCGCCTGCGCGCCTACCAGGCATTTACCCACTTGCCACACGATCATTCCCCACACCCAAGGGAGGTCCGCCGTGATTCGCCTCAGGTTGATTACCGCATCGCTAGTCCTGTTCGCCTTCGTTCTGCCCGAAGACTCTACCGGCGACCCGCCGCAGCCACTGGCCGGCACCGAGCCGCTGACCATGGAAGGCGACATCACCTCGCAGCTGGTGGCAGGAGCGGACAGCTTTCTGCTCAAGCAGCTGAGCGCGTCGGTTGACGAACGGGCCAGCCACTGGAAACGCGATTTCAGTTCAACCGAAAAATACAACGCATCGATCGAGGCCAACCGCCAGCGACTGGCGCACATCGCGGGAGTGCGGGACCCGCGCGCCACATTTGACGGGCTGCAGTTCGTTAGCAGCACCGCCCAACCCGCGCTGGTAGGCCGCGGCGGCAACTACGAAGTGCATGCCGTGCGCTGGCCAGCGTTCGGCGATGTTTACGGCGAAGGTCTCTTGCTAACTCCCACGAAAGGCGCACCGGTCGCGAACATCGTCGCGATTCCGGATGCCGATCAAACGCCGGAACAGATCGCGGGTCTGGCCGATGGCGTGGCCGCCGAGTCGCAGTTTGCACGTCGCCTGGCCGAAAGCGGCTGCCGCGTACTGGTGCCGGTGCTGGTCAGTCGGCAGATCCAACCGCGCCGTGGTGTCCCGCTGACCCACCGCGAGTATCTCTATCGTTCCGCGTTCGAACTCGGCCGGCACATGGTTGGTTACGAAGTGCAGAAAGTGCTGGCCGCCGTCGAATGGTTCACGAAAGAGGCCGGCGGTGACGCGAAGGTCGGTGTCATCGGCTACGGCGAAGGAGGCATGCTTGCTCTGTACGCCGCAGCGCTCGACACACGGATCGACGCGGTTTGCGTGAGCGGCTATTTCGACAACCGCAACTCGATCTGGCAGCAACCGATCGATCGTAACGTGTTCGGATTGCTGGCGCAGTTCGGCGATGCCGAACTGACGGCATCGTCGCGCCGGGACGCTGATCATCGAGGCCGCCAAAGCGCCTGAACTGACGCGCTGCCCGGCAAGGGCAGTGCTGCCCCGCGGTCCTGGCCACTACCAAGCCTGGACGTCGTCCACCCGCCAGGAATGGAACGGGCCAGGGAAGCTGACGGACGGACTGCAAGGGGCCGGCTCACCCGGATCAAGCTGGTAGAAAGCGGCGATGGAAACGGGCCGCTTCTGGGTACGGACGATGGGCACTTGCGGCGTTAGTGGAAGTACTTTCACCCGGCGCCGAATCTGGCAAAGGATTAGTCGGCATGGCCGATTTCGTCGGCAAGATTTTCTGATCCCGACGCGCGGTTGCATCGGCAAATTCGGCGAGCTCGATCGCCACACGCAGTGGGTGTTGCGCGAAAGCCAGTGGGTTCGGAAGGCTTTCATTTTTGACAAACTCGATACGAGCTCGGTCGAGGCGTACGAGAAATCGGTCGAGCCGTGTTCGGCAGTTCTTCTACGACGATGTGATCGGCCGATTTGATCAAAAGCTGCTGCCGCCAACGTGCGCACTCGCAAGATTTACGACAACGAGAAGTGGACCGGCTACGAAGTGGTGCTGGACGTCTTTCCCGACGTGATCGCCTACGGGATTCTGCTGTTGCCGAAGGACTTGAAACCAGAACGAGAAGCGGCCCGTCGTGGTTTGCCAGCACGGACTGGAAGGCCGGCCGCAGGACGATCGATCGGTGAGCAGTGCAGCCTATCACGACTTCGCGACCAAGCTGGCCGAACGCGGGTTCATCACGTTTGCGCCGCAGAATCTTTACATCTTTCGAGATCGCTTCCGCACGCTGCAGCGCAAGGCGAATCCGCTTGGGCAAGACGCTCTTCTCGCTCATCGTGCCGCAGCACCAGCAGATCGTCGACTGGCTGGAAACGCTGCCGATTGTCGATCCCGAAGCGGATCGCGTTTTACGGCCTTATCTACGGCGGCAAGACGGCGATGCGGGTGCCGCCGCTGGTGACCGATTACTGCCTTTCGATCTGTTCGGCCGACTTCAACGAGTGGGTCGACAAGAACGCCTCGACACGCAACCCGCACAGCTACGTCTGGACCGGCGAATACGAAATCTTCGAGTTCGACCTGGGCAGCACCTTCAACTACGCCGAGATGGCGGCGCTGATCGCGCCCGCGGCCGTTCATGGTCGAACGCGGCCACTTGACGGCGTCGCCGACGATTGGACGGTGGCCTACGAGTTCGCCAAGGTCCGCTATCTGTACGGCCGCGCGGCTGAAACTCGCCGACCGCACGCGAGATCGAGTGGTTCGACGGCCCGCACACGATCAACGGCAAGGGGACCTTCGATTTCCTGCACCATCACCTCAACTGGCCGAAACCAGCGGATTAAGTCGCGCCTTGCAGAAATATATAGCGTACGCAGGGCGGCGACTGGCCTTCGCGGCGTGAGCAACCTATGATGGAGTATCGGATCCCCCCAACAATTTCCCAGTCTCCCCGCGTTTTCCCGCCCCATGAGTTGCCGGCATTGGCTTTTGCTGGCAACTACTCGATTCAATTCAATCGCCCAATTTAGCGGAGTTTGATGCCATGCAATTCAGGACTATTCTTCGGCACTGCGTCATCGTGTTGTCGGTCCTTCTGCCGAATGTATCCTTTACGGGCTTGTCGTTCACAGGCTCTTCGTTCGCGGCCGAGCAACAGAGCGTGGAATGCATTTGTCGATACTGCGCCGGGCGACCCAAGGGGCGCGTCAAGGCTTCGCCCAACGGTCGGCATTACACGCCAGACCGCGTCGTGGACATGTTGCACGTCGCGATCGATGTAACGCCCAACTTCCGGCGCCGCACCATTGTCGCCACGACGACGCTCAAGTTCGTACCGATCGCGCGCCCGGTCGACTCGATTCAGCTGCACGCGTACGACCTGGATGTCCAGCAGATTTCGGGCAGCGTTGCAGTTGCTGATTATCAGCTCATTGATCACGGCATCGAGGTGACGTTCAAGGAGCCGATTCCGGCGGGCCAAGAGGCCAGCGTCACGATCGCTTATAAGACGGAACCGAAGGATGGGCTGTACTTTCGTACTCCGGAGATGGGTTACCTCGCCGAAGACATCCATCTATGGACGCAAGGCGAACCGCACCTGGCCCGGCACTGGTTCCCCAGTTTCGACTATCCCAACGAACGGTTCACCAGCGAGATTACTTGTCGCGTGTCGCCCGAGATGACGGTCGTTTCCAACGGCCGGCTGGTCAGCGAGAAAATTGACGACAAGACGGGCTTGAAGGTTGCCCACTGGCTCCAGGAGCAGCCACACGTGAATTACCTGGTCGCCCTGGTCGCCGGCAAGTTTCACAAGGTCGAAGGCCACCATGGCGAAATCCCGCTCAGGTTCTTCACCCCCACATCGCAAATCGAAAACGCCGCCAATAGCTTTCGCGATACGGTCGACATCATGGGCTTTTTCGAAAAGGAAACGGGACACCCCTTTCCGTGGGCAAAATACGACCAGGTCGTCGTCGACGACTTCATGTGGGGCGGCATGGAAAACACGACCATCACCATTCTCAATGACCGGACGCTATTCTCCAATGAAACGGAAAACCTGCGTAGCAGCCAGTACCTGGTGGCCCACGAACTGGCTCACCAGTGGTTTGGCGATTATGTGACCTGCAAGGACTGGAGCCACTTGTGGCTGAACGAAGGGTTTGCCGTCTATTACTCGCATCTTTACGAACAACACAAGAACGGAGAGGATGCGTTTCTGTACGCTGTTTATCACGATGGTCGCCAGCTGGTCAGCAATAAGGACGAGCGACGCCCGATTGTTTTCAAGGCCTACGATACGGCCTGGGATCAGTTCGATTCGCGCGCTTATTCGAAGGGCGGCTGGGTGCTGCACATGCTGCGCACACAGCTTGGCGAAGAACTGTACCGACGCGGTATTCAGGAATACCTGAAACGCAATGCACTGCGCAGCGTCGTCACGCAGGATCTGCAGGACACGCTGGAAGAAGTATCGGGGCTCTCCCTCCAACATTTCTTTGATCAGTGGGTCTACCATGGAGGAAATCCCGAACTGACCGTCACGCAGAGCTGGGATGCAAAAACACAACTGGCCAAGGTCACCGTTCAGCAGACGCAGAAGACGGACGACGACGTGCTGTTGTTTCGATTTCCGGTGAAGCTGCGATTCCAGACGAAAAAGGGAGTGGTCGAGCGGCTGGTGGAAGTGACGCGCAAGCAGGAAGATTTCTACGTTCCGCTGCCAGCCAAGCCAGATATCGTGCGATTTGATGCCGATTTGGGCGTGTTGGCCGAAGTAAAGTTTGAAAAGCCGAAAAACATGCTCTACGCGCAGCTGGCCGATCGGAACGACCTGGTAGGGCGGCTTCTGGCCATCGAAGCATTGAAGTCCAAAGACGACGGCGAGACGGTCGAGAAATTAAAGACCGCATTGAATGAGGATTCGTTTTACGGAGTGCGCGTCGACGCTTCCCAGGCGCTACGGGCGATCAAGACGGACGCCGCGCCAGGCCCTGCTCGCGTCGCTCAATCAATCTGACGCCCGTGTCCGCCGGCAGGTGGTGAGCGACGTGGGTGCCTTCTACGATGACGATGTGCGCTTGCGGATCGCCTCGGTGCTGGAGTCGGAAAAGAATCCAGACATCCGTGCCGTGGCTATCCGAAGTCTGGGCAAATACCACGACGAAGAGACGTACCGGCGGATTGTGACACTGCTGGATTCCAATTCCTATCGCAACAGCCTGGCCAGCGCGGCGATCGATACCATTCGCCAACTGGATGATCCGACCTACATTGCGCCGCTACGGATGACGCTCAGCAAACGGGAGGCGGACTTCCCGTCGGGAGAATTCGGTTCGGCTCTCGATACGCTGGCGTATATTGCCCGCGACCAGGACGACCGCGACGCGGTTCGCGAATTCGTAGCGAGCTATGTGCTTCATCCCAAGCAAAGCCTGCGCATCGCGGCGATCGGGGCCTTGGGCACGTTGCGAGATCCCAAGGCGATCTCGATTGTGACATCGTTTGACGCGGGGCCGGAGGGTAATCGAATCAAGAGTGCTGCCGTCGACGCGCTCAAGAAACTCCGCGAAGCAACGAAGCTACCTGTCGAATTGGGAGATCTGCGGTCGACGGTCGGTGATTTAAAGCAGAGCAACGACAAGCTACGCAAAGAATTGGACGATTTGAAGAAACAGCTTGAGGTCATTGCCAAGCGCGAAGAGCCGAAGAGCAAGGGGCGATGAGTCCCCAGAAAAGACGAAGACCGTGCGCAAGGACTGAACGAAACTCCATGGACTGGCCAGTCGCATTGTTCCTTCGGTTTTAGTACATTGGATTCCGAAATGGGGTCGGGATTCTCAAATGGGGTCGGATTCCCAAATGGGGGTCGTGAGTCTTTTTTTCCTGTGGGTGGCCTGGACGTCACCAGATCTCAAAGGCATGCCCGCCGACAAAAAAAAGACGCCCGGCCCCTTCCCCCGATCCGACCCCCCCTTCCCTCAATCAACAGCGGTACAAGCCCGTGCGCGGTCATTTAGGAGGTTCAGTCTGATGTTACGGCAAAAAGTGGCAAAGGTGTTTCTTTCACTGACGTTAATCGCCAGCACATTGTCCAGCGTTCAATTGGCGACCGGCTGCACGAACATCCTGGTCACCCGCGGAGCGTCCAGTGACGGATCGGTGTTCGTCAGCTTTGCCGTCGACGGCGCCGGCGTCGGGAATCTTTACTTGACCAAGGGGCAGCCGAAAGGCGATCCCGACGCAAAAGACCCCGTCGTCGCCGAATGGACGGGGCCGACCTACAACGTGCTGGGCTGGATGAACGAACATCAAGTTGCGATCGGCGAAACGACGACCGGCGGTCTTCCCCAGCTGAACAATACGGAAGTCGGCCTGGAATATCCACGGCTGATGCAACTGGCGCTGGCACGTTGCAAGACCGCTCCGGAAGCCATCGACGAGATCGCGCGGCTGGTCGACAAATTCGGTTATGCCGGCGGCGGCGAGACACTTTCGATTGGCGACAAGAACGAGGTCTGGATGATGGAGATCGTCGGCAAAGGTCCGGATCGCAAGGGCGGCATCTGGGTCGCGGCCCGCGTACCCGACGGCTACATGACCGTCCATGCCAACCTAAGCCGCATCACCACGTTTCCGCTCGACGATCCCGCAAACTGGCGGTACTCCCCTGACGTCATCGACTTTGCCGTCGAAAAGGGTCTTTACGATCCCAAGGCCGGCAAGCCGTTCAGTTTTCGTGACGTTTATCATGCCAATATTAATCACTTCAGCCGCAAAGTGTGCGCAGGCCGCGTGTGGAGCGCTTATCGCCGCGCAGCGCCCAGCCAGACTTTCGCCGTCAGCTATTTCCGCGACGCCGAAGCGACCGAAGACCTGCCGCTGTTTATCAAGCCCGACAAGAAGTTGTCCGCCCATGACGTGATGCAGCTCTATCGCGATCACTTCGAGGGCACACCCTACGACATGACCAAGGGCATCGCCGCCGGACCGTTCGGAAGCCCCTACCGCTGGCGGGGGCTGACGTGGAAAGTCGACGATAAGGATTACTGCTGGGAACGCCCCTTGTCCAGCCAACAGGCCGCATACGTGTGGCTCGCGGAAATGCGCAATTGGCTGCCGGATCCGATCGGGGGCGTCTATTGGTTCACGCCTGACGACTGCTTCACCTCCTGCTTCGCGCCCTTCTACTGCGGCATCACGCGACTGCCGGAATGTTATGAAAAAGGCAGCCTTGACGAATTTTCCTGGGACAGTGCGTGGTGGGTGCAGAACCTGGTCTCGAACTACACCTACATGCGCTACTCCCGAATCATCCCCGATGTTCAGAAAGTGCAGAAGGAAGAGGAAGCAAAGTTTTTCAAGATGCAGCCGCTGATTGAAGAAACCGCGCTGAAGTTGGCCGAGTCGGATGACGAACTGATGCGCGAATTTCTGACGAACTATTCGGTTTCTTCCAGCGAAGCGCTCTTTCACCGCTGGCAGAAGCTGGCCAAGGAAATCATTGTCAAGCATAACGACGGCTGGGTCAAAGAGCCGGGCAAGATACCCGAAGGCATCGGTTACCCGGAAGAGTGGCTGCGACGGGTCGTCGAAGAGCGGCCCAAACAATACGTCGTCGAAGGCGGCGTGGATCACTAGTCCCGTAGGCAAGTTTACTCAGAGTAAAAACCAAAGAACCACGAATGAACACAAATAGACACGAATTCTCTGGAATTTCTGGGGTTTTGTCCTTCCCGCGGCGTAGATCGGATTCGTGTTCATTCGCGTCCATTCGTGGTTCGTTTTTTGGCAGTTGTCCTGGCGAATTCGCCGTGGCGTTATCGGTTTGAGTAGTTTAGATTCGGCATGCAGAGCATGCCCTACGGGCCGCCGGAACGCGACCTACGCTTCGAGTTCGATCTCGCGCGGCCACTGTTGGTACGCTTCCCAATAGGTCTTCTTCAGCGCGATCTCGTCCTCGTCCGCGGTCGGCTGGACTCGTCCGTCCACATCCGTCGCACGGGAAACGAGCGCGTGTTTGCCCGCCGCGAGGTCGCCTAGATCGATGGAAAAGAACGTCCAACAGAACTGGGAACGCGGTTCTTTATCCAACGTCGCCGGTTGCCACGGCCCGTCGTCGACTTTGACCTCAACGTTCTTGATTGCCGTACCGTCGCTCCAAACCGCGCCGTAGGCTTTGGCCGGAATCACGTTGTCGTGGGTGGGCCGTCGCGTGACGCGCGCGACAATCGATTTAAGATTCATACGATTCACGGACGTTTCCACGTAAACGATTTCGTCCCCGCGCCGTTCTCCGCGGACCGTAACGTAATCGCGTGCCATGAAGCGACCCATGTACCGCGTGTCCCGAACTTCGATTCGCCTCAGCCATTTGACATTCGCAATTCCGTACCAACCGGGCACGATCAACCGCACCGGCGCTCCGTTGCGCTGTTCCAGCGGTTGGCCGTTCCGCTCGTAGGCCAGCAGCAGGTTCAGGTTCATCGCGTCGTCAATCGACATGCTGCGCCCGAACGGCACATCTATGGTTACCTCGCGAGGCGTGTCCTTGCGCAGCGTTTCACTTTTGTGGTCGACGCCAATAAATACAATTTCCTTGGCCTGGGGCTGGATGCCGGCATCCTTTAAGAGGGGTGCCAGGGACGTGCCAGTCCATTTGCTGTTGTAAATCGCGCTCATGAATCCCTTGGAGACGCCGTTGCCCGAACACTCCAGCGTCATCAACTGGTCTCGCTTCGGCAACGCTTGTAGATCCTGCCTGCTGAACGCCCGCGGCTTATCGACCAGCCCGGTAATTTCGAGCACATGTTGGTCGGCGTCAAATTCGGGAACCCCGTAGTGCGACACACTGAAGACCTGGTCCTGCGGAGTGATCCAATTGTCTAGCGTTTCCCAATCCAGGATTTCGGGCCGGGAACGCGGCATGTCCAGAAACGGCACCAGCTGCTCGTCCACATCTTGTGCCGGAAAAACAAACTCCGGCAACGACATCTGGGCCAGCAAGGCGGCGATCGCTGCCGTACCGTTCTTCAAGACGTCGCGGCGTGAAGTGCCCTGCGGCGAGTTACTCTCTGCGTCAATCGTCATTTTTTGCCTCCCTCAGGCCATCCGGCGAAGCATGAATTTCTAACTTGACCGTCTGACCGGCTTGCACCGTGATGTTCTTTTTCCAGAATAACCCGCCCGCTGCGTGAGCCATGTGCAGCTGATATTCGCCGGCGGGGACATCGGGTATACGAAAGCGACCATCTGCCGAGGTGACCTGATAGAACGGATGATCGAACACGTAAATCCAGGCCGCCATATTGCTGTGATAGGTGCAGCCTATTTGGATAGGCCGCCGAACTCCGCCGCCGCGAGGGAACGTATGCGTATATTCACCGCCGGGAGGCGTGTTGATCGAAAAGGGTTGCCCGTCATTGGTACGCACACTGTGAACCTGTGGATCACTGTTCGTAAATTTGACTCGATCGCCAGCTCGAATGGCGATGGTTTCCGGCACAAACCGAAAATTCTTCTGATCGATGACCGTCATCGTGATTTCCTGTCGCACACCGACATTACTGAGACGCGGTCCGTGTAAGCCGACCACCGCTTCGGCCAAATTGCCGGCCTTTGGGTCCTTGATATAATAGCGACCGTATCGCCAGGGGTGTTGGGGATCGGCATGGTAATGAAGCGTCCCCTCAATGATACCGGTCGTTACGTCCTCCGCGACCGAACCATCGTCTGCATTCGCCTGGCCAGCCGGTAAGCTCAATGCGGCCGTCTGAACTAGTCCGCACCAAAGTACGAGTAATGCGATGGGGCATCTAAGGGTTGGTCGACGCTGCTGTTGCATAAAAGCTGGCTCAAATAAATGCCCGCAAAACTCACGACTCGTGAATTCTACAAACCAATTATAAACGATACGAAAGCATATGTCAGCCAACGATTCGCTCGGCCAATTCGCCGCTCTGTTCGTTTCCGCCATCACATCGATCGGCATCGCCTTGGCGCCCGCAGGCGTTTCGGGCGATGAGTGGCCTCAATGGCGCGGCCCGAATCGAGACGGCGTGTGGCGCGAGACGGGAATTGTCCGGCAGTTCTCCGACAAACGCCTCAAGCCACGCTGGAGCCAACCGATAGCCAGCGGCTATAGCGGACCGACCGTAGCCGATGGCCGTGTCTACGTCACCGACCGTGTGGTCGAGCCGGAACAAATCGAACGCGTCCACTGTTTCGATTGGCAAACAGGTCGACCGCTATGGATACACACCTACGATGCACCGTACGGAAAGATCGGATACACGGCCGGGCCGCGGGCCGCCGTGACGATCGACGACGGCCGCGCGTTTGCTTTGGGATCGATGGGACACCTGCATTGCCTGGACGCGGCCAGCGGCGAGGTCCTTTGGCAGCGCGACCTGGACACCGAATACAAGATCCGGATGCCGATCTGGGGCATCGCCGCAGCGCCGATCGTGGACGGCGACCTGCTGATCCTTCAGATCGGCGGCAGCGACGGCGCGTGCCTGGTAGCGCTGGATAAGACGACGGGAAGCGAAAAATGGCGAGCACTGGACGATCGAGCATCCTACTCGGCGCCCATTTTTATCCGGCAGGCGGGGCGCCGCGTCCTGGTATGCTGGACGGGTGACAATATTGTCGGTCTGAATGCGCAAACGGGCGAAGTGTTTTGGGAACACCCGTTTGCACCGGCGCAGATGATAATCAACGTTCCTACGCCGGTCGTCGCTAAGAATCGCATGTTCTTGACCGCGTTTTACGACGGCGCGGAAATGCTGCGTCTGGGAACAGAACAACTGACCGTCGAACGAGTCTGCGCAAGAAGGGCGCCGACGAACAGCAGACCGAGGCCCTGCACTCGATGATCAGCACGCCGGTGATTCTGGGCGATTTTGTGTACGGCGTGGACAGCTACGGGCAACTGCGCTGCCTGGAGGCCGACACCGGCAAACGAGTGTGGGAAGATTTGACGGCGACACCCAAGGCCCGTTGGAGCACGATCCATATGGTACGCAACGGCGACCATATGTGGATGTTCAACGAACGTGGCGAGCTGCTTATCGGAAAACTTTCACCCGATGGCTTCACAGAAATCAGTCGCACCAAGGTGATTGATCCGACGACCGATCAGCTCCGTCGGCGTGGCGGCGTCTGCTGGGCCCATCCGGCTTTTGCCTACAAACACATCTTCGCACGAAGCGATAAAGAAATCATTTGCACCAGCCTGGCGGCGGAATAAGGCGGGATCATGATCTCAAGGCTTGCCAGGCCGGAACAAGCGACGCGCAGCTCCGCCATCAATTATCACACTAAACCCTCATCACTTCTCACACTTAACCCTCCCGGAGGGAGGGTGAATTCTATCTATTAGCTGAGACAGAAAAGTTCCGTACGCCGGAAAAAGCGACGTACGTGTTTAGCGTGCATGCGGTCGGCCAAAGTCGTTTAACCCGCTGCCGTAGGCGAGGTTCCGTGCTGGTTATTAGGCCTCGCCTTCGGCAACGGGTTAAACGATCGCATCTCGAAATGATACTCCTTGCAGGCTAAACACGTACCAAGCGACGCGTAGTTCCGGCGTCCATAATCACGATTCTCGTTGCCCGTAAACTGGTCAAAACATGCCGGAATTCCGGCTGCGCCGGGATCGGCTCAAGGAATTTCGAAACACGTTCTGAGCACTGATTCACCTGCGCAGTTTTGACGGCGATCGTTGGACAAACTAGAATCGGCGGCACGTGGCAACTCCTAAATCAACGAGGTGAATCATGCCCACAGTATCCCGAACAGCAACGATTGCGGTCTTAATCCTGGTCGTCGCGACGTGCGGCAGGGTTGGGGCGGCCGAACAGATGCTGGAGCTGCCGCTGCAAACGCGCGACCCGCAAACCGGTGAAGTAAAGATCGAGAAAATCAAGGTTAATCCCAAAGAGGTCGGCGTTGTCGCTGTCGACATGTGGAACTGGCATTGGTGCAAGACTTCCACCATGCGCGTGGGTGCGCTCGTCCCGCGGATGAATCGCTGTCTCGAAGTCGCGCGGGACATGGGCATGCAGGTTTTCCTCTGTCCCTCCGACGTTACCGACAACTACGTGGGCACACCGCAATTGGAATCGCTGACAGTCGTGCAGCGGATTGCCGTGCCCAAGATCAAGGTGATCAACAGTCCGCCGGCCGTCGATGGCGGCGGTTGTACCTGTGCGGGCAAACATCGCTGTCAGGTGAACTTTGGCTGGGACGGCATGGCTCCCGACCTGGTGATTGGTCCGGACGACCTGATGCCGAACGACGCCCAGATGCTGTACTCCGTCTGCCAGGCCAAGGGCCTCAAGCACCTGATCTACATGGGCGTGCATACGCAGGCGTGTTTGTTGGGTAAGTCGATCGGCCTGAAGTATATGACCGAAGCGGGTATGCATTGCATTCTGGCGCGGGACCTGACCGACGCCCATGGCCGCTATGAACCGGAGAAAGGCATCACGCCGGATGACTTTACCGCCGAAGTCGTGCGGCATTTTGAAAAGTACCTGTCGCCGACCATCAACATGGGTGACACGCTGCGCGCGGCAGGCAAATGGGACGAAAGCTGGATCGTCGATCCCATCCGGATCGCTCCTTGGGGCATTCCCACTCGTCCGCATCTGTTTGAAGACGACGAAATCACCGTTACCCTGACCTCACCCTTACTAAACACGAGGTCCGAATGTCCAAATTGAGATTGCAGCGCGCTGGCGTGGTGCTTAGCGTGTGGTGTGTTTTCAGCCTGGCTGCTTCCCACGCGAGTGCCGAACCTGGCGTGTTGACCTTGAACCTGCAAACCCGTGACGCTACCGGCACGGTGAAATTGACGCCGGAGAAAGTGCAGCTGGACAAGGTCGGTGTGGTCGTGGTCGACATGTGGAATTACCACTGGTGCAAGACCTCGACCATGCGCGTGGCGGCCATGGTGCCGCGAATGAACCACTGTCTGGAAGCGTTGCGAGAAATGGGTGCCCAGGTTTTTCTGTGCCCTTCGGACGTGGCAGACAACTACGTCGGTTGGCCCATGAAGGAGGCGGTCGATGCCGTGCCGCGTCATGCGGTGCCAAAAATCAAGGAGCTGACCTGTCCCGCGGCTCCGGACGGCGGAGGTTGCACCTGTAGCGGGCCACGGTGCGCGGGCAACTGGGGCTGGGACGCCATGCACCCGGACCTTGTCATCGGACCGGGCGACCTGATGCCCAACGATCAGCAGGCCCTTTACTCCATTTGTAAGGAAAAAGGAATCACACACCTTGTGTACATGGGTGTGCATACCCAGGTATGCCTGTTGGGAAAATCGATTGGACTGTTGAACATGTCCAACGCCGGTCTGAAATGTATTTTGTGTCGCGATCTGACCGACGCTCACGGCCATTACTTGCCGGAGCAGGGGGTCACACCGGATGATTTTACGGCCAAGGTCGTCCGGCACTTCGAGCAGTACCTGTCCCCCACGGTCAATATGGTTAACGAGCTGCGTAGGGCGGGCAAATGGGATGACCAGTGGGTCGTCGACCCCGTGCGGTTCGCGCCGTGGGGCACGCCGGGGCGGCCGCATATCTTTGAAGATCAGGTGACGGTCACGCTGACCGCGCCGTGGCAGCCGCCGGCAACGATCCGATATACGCTGGACGGCAGCCAGCCTACATCCGAGTCCACGAAATACGAGGGACCGATCACGATCAGCGAAACGAAACATTTTCGCGCGGCGGCGTTTCAGGACGGCAAGCGCGTGTGCCTCGAGTCGGAGGCGATGTGCACCCGGTTACCGGCCCCGCCGCCCGCTCCGGACGTACACATGTCGGACGTTAGGCCATTGCGAGCCGTCGGACCGGGACATTCACCGGCCTCGACGCAGCATCGCTTCTCCGGCGACGCTGAACCACCGCAAAAAGACCGCAACAACCGTGGCGAGCCGCTGCAATTGCGTGGCAAGCAGTATACGAAGGGCATGGGTGTCCACGCGCCTGCCAGCTGCTGTACGAAGTGCAGCCGGAGTGGGACCGCTTCGTGGCGCTGGTGGGCGTGGACGAGTGGAGCTTGCGAGCCAACAACGGCAGCAACGTGGCGATGCATCCCAGCGTGGTGTTCAAAGTATTTATCGACGGCCGGCTGGCGACCGAAAGCCCTGTGATGCGCATCGCCGTGCCGCCCTGGCCTCTGGACATCAAGATCCCTGCCGGCAGCAAGATCATCAGCCTGGTCGCCACCGACGGCGGCAACGGCAACCGCCACGACCTGGCCAACTGGGTCCGCGCCGGTTTCACGCTCAAGTCTGACAAGTAGGCCGGAAGTCTTTCACAAGATCTTCCAGAAACGAACCACGAATGGACACAAATGAACTCGAATGGGATTCAAACTAAGAGAAGGGTAACTTAAGCTCCGGCAAATTCGTGTCTATTCGAGTTCATTCGTGGTTCATCGTTTTTATGGAGTGCGTTGACTCGTCATCGCTTTGGATTTTCTGTTTCCCTGCGCGGCAGACTGCCCGACAAAGTGACGGCCAATCCCGGCGCACGGGACTACGAATCCACACAACGCTGGGACACTTCCGACATCTTCATCATCAGCGTCCATCAGCGTTCATTAGCGGTTAGAAAACGAACCACGAATGAACCAATGAACACGAATAGTCCTAGCTATGACATTCGTGTGAATTGGCGAGGTACGCGCGCTGTGCGCGGGTCTCCCGACCCCGCACCGGCACCGACCGCAGGTCTCCACGCGTCCAGGGATAATTGAATGGGTGACGCAGGCCTAATGCGAAGGGAGACCTTCGGTCAGCGTATCGTCGGGGTCGGGAGACCCGCCGAGCCCGTCTCTTCGTGTTCATTGGTGGTTCTTCTGTTTTCCGGCTCGAGTAATATTCCTGCGAACATTCCCGCGCCTGTTGACTTGACTACTTCTCCGTTTTCTCTGCGGCCTCCTGTTCAAATGTTTCCTTCATGAACAAGCAATTGAACAGGAGATAACAAAGGCAGCAGAGTGGGCAACAGCACTCTGTCAGGAACCGGGCATCTTCTGTCTTTGTGTTATTCGCGGCTATTCGCGCCATTCGCGGGCAATCCTCCTTTATTAGCGTCCATCAGCGGTTAGAAAACGAACCGCGAATGGACACCAATGAACACGAATAGTCCTAGCTATGACATTCGTGTGAATTGGCGAGGTACGGCGCTGTGCGCGGGTCTCCCGACCCCGCACCGGCACCGACCGCAGGTCTCCACGCGTCCAGGGATAATTGAATGGGTGACGCAGGCCTAATGCGAAGGGAGACCTTCGGTCAGCGTATCGTCGGGGTCGGGAGACCCGCGCCGAGCCCGGGACATTCCCAACGACATTGCGAATTCGCCATCCTTGGCTCCTCCATTGTGCGGCTTGTTTGGAAACCGCAGCATGATGGAAGAGCCTTTTTTTGTGGAGATCAATTCATACACGGCCTACGGCCGTTTTTCCGAAAGTGCAGGCTCATTACATCCACCCGTTAAATCCGCGACTGACCCGAATCCCTTAAACATCTTCAATCGTTCTTTGCCAGCAGCACCGTCGGGGTGAAAAGTTGGACGCTAGAGAACGGCTGAGGATGTTTTTTTATTGGATGTTGAAAATCGACGACGCAGAAATCAGCAGAAACGCGTTAGTCCCGGCGAGCCGTGAGTTATCGCAACGATCAGAAGTAACCGTGGGCCCGCCACTCGAAGATGCGCCCCGCCACGGCGGGCAGGCTGTGGCGTAGGCGGATTTGCAACTAGCGCCCAGCGGCTGATGAACCGACCGAGAGAAAAGCTCATGCTTCACACACACACACACACATAAAAACAAGTGCGTCGCTGCTGGCGACGTATCCGTTTTGCCCGGCGAGCCCGTAGAAGGTGCTCGTTCGCACGCTACGGCTGGTCCCCAACGAACCGGGGTCGGCCGAGAGAGCGTGCGGACGAGTGCCTTTTTTTGTTTTTCGAGACTGAGCACGGATTACTTCTTTTCAAAAGGACGATTCTCATGTTGACCACCCACACCACTAGCAGCGACCGCACAGGTTTGCACCGCCGCAGAGAGCCGACGCAAGTAAGTCGCCTGATTCGCGTTTCTTCGGCAGAGTCAGGTAGTTGATGCAAAGTTAGTTTTCACGAGTTTAGCTTTCACCATTTTTTTCAGGAGAAGATCCTATGAGACTTCGCAATGTCATCGCAGCTTTTGTCGTCGCCACGCTCAGCCTGCCACTCGCGTCAACGCACGCAGCCATCATCGATGGGCTGATTAACTACTACCCGTTCGATACCGACGCTGACGACAACGCGGGTACCAACGACGGCACACTCGAAAATGGTGCGACGATTGATAACGTTACCACCCAGGTCGGCGCGGGCTCGTTATTTCTTGACAACGTTGGTGCCGGGGCGGGTCCGCATGAGTACGTCTCGCGTGCGGGCGTCACTAGCGGCCCTCAGCCGACTTATTCCGTTGCGGCCTGGATCAATGTCGGTAGCAACAGCGGTGATGATCAAATCATGTCTTGGTCAAAAAACCCCTCTGGAGAGAACCTCCAGCTTCGACTTCAGGGCGGAAATCTTCGGCTTGGGCGGACACCAGGTTTTTCAGAACAGACCACTTCCGGACACCCCTCCCTGTTAAGTTCAACTTGGCGTCATATCGCCGTAACATTTGATGAAGGTGCAGGAACCGAGGTGTTTTTGTATGTTGACGGTGTCGAGAGGGGATCGGGAGACCTCACGAATACGAGCAGCAACGATTACAACACTTCTTATATCGGTGCCATCAGGGAAGGTGGTACCGTGAGCCGGTCGTTCGAAGGCAATATCGACGACTTGGGGATCTGGGATCGCGTTCTGACGCCTGCAGAAGTCACAGGACTGTTCGACGGTTCGCTGTCGTTGGCGGCGGTGCCCGAGCCGAGCACTTTTGTCCTGGGAGTCTGCGGCCTGTTGGGTCTGCTGGCCAGCGGCCGCCGGAGAAATCGTCGCCGGGCGTGAAGCCCCGCGCACCTGTTTATCAATGCAAATGTAACAGTCAAACGCAAGCCCCGCCCGAACCTCTGTTCCGGCGGGGCTTTTCTTTAAGATAGTGGAGGCAAGAGCGGCTAGGGCGCTCACGAGCGGCCCAATGTCGCGCGTGGCAACTTGCCAAGCAATGTCGTAATCCACGTTCAGATAATCATGAACGATGCGATTGCGCATGCCAATAATTTGCGGCCAGGGTACCTGAGGGTTCTGCTGCTGAAAATCGGCAGAGACGCAACCTGCCGCTTCGCCGATCGTTTGGATCAGATGAACGATCGCCAATCTGAGCACTTCATCCGCGTCGTATTGTGGCCTTGATTTGCCGGCGACGAACTGTTCGACGCGGCGCGCACAATCGACCATGTGGCCAACGTAGCGAACATCATCCTTGGGCATACGCGGGCTCCGCGGTGTTGAGGACTTCGTCCTTCATCCAGCGATTGATGTATTTGGGATTGACCATGTCAATCCGTCGTCCTCCGCAAAGACGGGAAAGCTCCTGTTCGATATCGTACACCTCTAGACCCGGCGTATGCCCCGGCTCGAATTCGACCAGCACGTCGACGTCGCTGTCCGGGCCGAAGTCGTCGCGGAGCACCGATCCAAAGAACGCCAGCTTACAGATGTGATGACGACGGCAGAAGTCCGCAATCTGTTGCTCGTTTGCTGGAATGTTTTTCAGCATCATCAAGAGACTCCTTTTGGGCGAGAGGCGTGCGCCGAATCTCTATTATATCGAAATAGCCGTTCTAGCGGCTAGCCGCGGGGCCAAGGTAGTGTCCGTCAAGTTGCGTTGATTGTGGCTGCGCCGGGGTCTTGTGTTCGGTGTTCGGACGATGCAGGGTTCGGCTTTTTATGCAAAGGCAAAGCCAGATCCCGGCGCACGGACGATGCCTCGCCTCCCACGAATTCAGTTTGCCGGCGCCAACGACGACATCGTCACTCGGGGCCGGGGTTCGCGTGGTCAAGTCCCGTAGGTCAGGCTCCGCCTGACGATTTCCCGCGCTCCTTGTTCCGGCCTAACGCGTTAGCGGAGTGATTCCAGATAGGCGATCACGTCGCGGAACTCTTGCACCGTCAGGCGATCGGGCAGTTTGGCGGGCATGATGGACGTCTGCTGGGCGGTACGCCCAGCGATCTCGGCGGTCTTCAACTCCGTCAGCGCTCCTTCCGGATTGCCGATAACCGTTTTGCCATCGTTTTCCTGCACGATGATACCGCTGTGCACTCGTCCGTCATTCGTGTCGAGCCGCCATGATACGAATTGCGGGGCTATCTCCCGGTCGGGATTGAGGATCGAGTCGACCAGACGTCGTCGGTTCAATGTGCGACCGATGGTCGACAAGTCCGGACCCACGCGACCGCCGCGACCGTTCACCGTGTGGCACTTGTAGCAGCCCGCGCTGTTGGCATGGAAAAACACTCGACGCCCCGCAGCCGGGTCGCCGACGGGCGATTGCAACACGGTCTGCCAGCCGTCGGCATCTTTCGGGCGCACCGACCGCAGACCGGGTAAAATCGGCGCCGGCTGGCCATCCGCGCTGGCCAGTGCAAACGCCAGTTGCTCGGCACGCTCGGTGTTGGCCGGAGTGGCCGCAGAGATCGCCTCCAGACGTTTGGCCTCGGCGTTCAGTTCCTTGAGTAGTTCGGCATCGCTGGCAGCGACTTGGCGCAGCGGCGCATGCTTTCCGTCCGCAGCGCACCGTTATCGCCATGCATCAGCTTGAGCAGCAGCGCGCGAGTTGCTTCGCCTGCGTTTGCCGCCAGCGCTGGCCCAGCCAGGCCGAGCACGGCCGCAGCTCGCAGCGTGATATCTGTCTGCTCGTCTGCCGCGACGTCGCGTAGCAATTCTCCACGCTCCGGCAGCGGCGAATGTTGTAGAGTGCGCACCGCTTCCAGTCTCAATGCTGGATCGTTCGAGGACAGCAAACTGGTCAGCAGGTCGCCGTCCATTGCCGGGTCGTCCGACGCGACCAGACGCAGAGCTGCCGCACGCACCGCGGCCGGACGTGCTGCATCACGCACCAGCGGCAAGACGTACTTGCCTGCCGGCATGCGGTCGAAATTGACGGGATCCTTGCCGTCCAACAGTTCCAGCGTCGCCAACACGGCCAGGAAAAGGTCGCTGGTGAGCGTCGCGTCGTTCAGAATCGCTTCGATCTGCGGGCGGAAGTCCGCAAGCCGCTGTTCGCCGACCCACTGCACCGCCGCGCGGCGGACCGTCACGTCGCGGTCAGCGAGGAACGTCTTGAGAAGAGACGTATCACGTGCATCGCGGCGCCGCATCGCCAGCAGCCAACCCAGCCGCTCGCGCGGGCTCGGACCGTCGCCCTTTGAATGAGCGTCGCTGGAATGATCGGCTTTGGCCAGGCGAGTCCGCAAGCCTGCCAGGTCGCGAAAATCGCGCGAGACGCGATCCACGATGGTCGCGAACACGAACGGATCGGTGGCGCACAGAAACGGTCCGGTATCCAAATAGGTTTCGAATCGCAAATTAGACACGGCTGCCAGCGGAAGTGAAGCGTCCAAGATCGGCTGGCGTGTCCCGCCGGTTCGCGGGCCGTCGGTGTCAGTCACCGATGGCTGGGTCACCAGGGCCAGCACCTCTTGAGGCGGAATAGGCGATGGCGAGCGTATCGCGGGAGCGGCATTCAAGGGAATTACTCGCGCATAACCAAGCCAGTGAGCGGCCGTCGCAACTTCGTCGTAGGGACCGTGCATCGCCAGTCGCTGAGCGCTTACTCGCTGGTCCGCTATTAGCTGGTCGGCTGTACGCTGGTCGGCCCCCGAATCCTGCCGGTGAAGGGCCCAAAGAGCTTCGACGCGTACGCGCTTTGACGCCGGTTCCCCGCGGTCATCCGCCGACTGTCGGAGGATATCGAGCAGCCGTTTCGCACCATCGTCTTGTTGTGCCATCGCGGACGCAGCCGACCGTCGCACGTCCATTCGTGGCGACAGCAACAAGGGCTGCAGTTCCTTTAATGGACGCCGGGCCGTAATCGTTGCTGCATCGACAACAGTGCGCTGCGGCGTGTCGACTGCCGAAATCCGCCAGACGCATCCGCGGCCGTGCACGTGGTAGTCGCTCAGCACCCAATCGCTACAATACATGCTGCCGTCGGGCGCGCAGGCGATCCCGACAGGGCGAAAGTTTTCACCGCCAATAATCACCGGCTCGGCCAGCGATGTGAACGACGCGCCTGTCGGTTTCAGACGAAAGCGATCGATGCGATGGTCACCCCACGATGTGGCCAGTAGGTTGCCAACGTACTCTTCGGGCAGTCCGTCCGATTCGTAGGCGATCACGCCTGACGGCGCTTCGCCCGTGCCGGTCACCATGGGCAGCGTGCCGGGAATCTCGCCGTTCCAACAAGTGAACGGGTGCAGTCCCTTGCGGCCAAAACGAAATCGATAACCGTAATCGCCGCCGGGAATGATGTGGATCAGCCGGCAGGGTGGTAGAGCGTCGGGGTCATTGTCCACGGTAAACAAACGGCCGAAGGCGTCGAAGCAACTGGCGTGCGGGTTCCAGAAGCCGGTCGCCATGTGCTGAAGCCGCGAACCATCGAGTTCGCAGCGATAGACATTGCCACCCTCACCGCCGCCGGAAATCGTCGAGCCGTCACTGCCAACGATCTTGTATTTCTCGCCCAGGTTTTCGCCAAGTCCGAAGACCAGACGTCCCGCCGGATCGAACGCCAGACCTCCCAGGCCGTTGTGCGGGTAAGTGCCCGGCGTATCCAGTAACACGAGGCGTTGCTCGCGATCTGCCTTCAGGTCGCCGTCATCGTCGTGCAGCAGGAAAATTTCCTTGCGCGTCGCGACATAAACGGAGATCGCGGCGGGTTTTTGATCGTCGCCGGGTTTTACCGATGCAAGCCAGCGCGGCCGCACTGCCACACTCATCGCATGCGTCAGTCCGTCCGCGAAGGTAACGATCTTGTCCGCTCGCCCGTCCGCGTCCGTATCGCTCATCACCAGCAGGCGGTCACTTGCATGGCCCTTGTAATCGTCGGGGCGAAAGTGCGTGTTGCTCTCGATCACCCACACGCGGCCCAGATCATCGACGTCGATCCCGGTCGGTGTGACGATCTGCGGCTGCTGTGCGAACAGCTCGATCTTGACGCGCGGGTCCAGCGACCGTGGCGCATCATCCTGTCCCAGGGAAATGTCTCCAAAGAACAGGCCCGCTAGAAACGGCACGACTTGAATCAGGTAGGACTTCAGGTTCTTCTTAGACACGAAGGTAAGTTCCAATAAGTCGTTTAATCCCAGCGCACGGGATTAAACGAGATTGCACCAAAGCCACAAGTTATTCGTGCACGGATGCTTTGTAAAAGCCCGTCAGGTCCTCTTTTAGCTTTTTCAGTGACGGGCCGTGTACGTACATCATGTGCCCGGCTGGGTAGTAGGCCAGGGTGATGTTCTTGTGTTGTTCACGTGCGAGGCCGAGATGATTAAAAGAATACGCGGCGCCCATGCACGGCGTGGCCAGGTCGTAGTAGCCGCTGGCCACGAACACTTTCATATGGGGGCTCTTGGTCATAGCCTCCCGTAGCGTTCCCGTGGCGTTCACATAGTTATTGCCGAAACGGCCGAAGTTCCAGGGAAACACTTTATTCGACAGGATCTCGTACGGCACATCGCGTTTCACTTTTAGATCATTGCGCAAGTACTCGTACATGCCGGCTGTATACGCGCCGAAGATCGCGGATTCGCTGGGATCGTAGCCATAGTGGTCCTTCGCCGCGTGATTATCGACACCCGTATAGCGCAGTGTCAAAACGACCGACGACCTTGCGCTGCTCGCCCAATAACTGCTTGGCGAACTGGTACGCGTCTATTCGTAGATTCGCCCGATCAAGGTAGTCGGGCGATAAACCCGTGAAGCGGGCCAATTCGTTGATCGTCCGTTGCCGTTCCTCGACGCTCATGGCGTCCCCCTTGAGCAGCGCAACAGCATATTGGTTCACGGCGAATGCTTGCGACTTGGCCACAACTTCGCGGACGTCGAGCTCCTGCAATTCCGACGGCAGACGCTTGTGGTACCAGGCCGTCGCGGTGTACGTGGGCAAATAAACAATGTAGGGCAAGTCGTTATTGTCGCCGAAGCTGATCGTTTGATAGTCCAACACGGTGGATACCAGTACGATTCCGTTGAGATCCATGTTGTAGCGCAATTGCAGATGACCGGACAATCCCGCGGCCCGTAGCGTGCCGTAGCTTTCGCCGATCAAGAATCGGGGCGAGGCCCAGCGCAGCGTAGCGCGTCGTATACAAATGGATAAATTCGCCGACCGATGCAATATCTTCGTCGAAGCCATGGAACTGTTTCTTATCTTGGCCTTCAGCCGGTCGACTGTAGCCCGTATTGACCGGATCGACAAAGACCAGGTCCGTCTGGTCCAACAGTGAATGGGGATTTGGTTTCAGCACGGGGCGAGCCGGTGAAAGGCTAGCGTCGTCGTTGACCGGCACGTGCAAAGGCCCCAGTAATCCCAGATGCAACCAGACCGCGGACGAACCAGGGCCGCCGTTAAAACAAAACGTGAGCGGACGTCGAGCGACATCTTTGACGTCATCCTTGGTGTAAGCGACGAAAAAGATTGAGGCCTTGGCTTTCTTCTTGGGATCGTCCGTTTTCATGACGATCGTACCGGCCGTGGCGGTGTAGCCGATCCGCTCGCCGCCAATCGTTGTCTCGTGATTTGTCGCGGACAATTCGTCGGCTGGCGCTTCGCTGTCGGGCTTGCCGTTTTTCGGCTTACCATTTTTCGATGCACTGTTTTTCGACTCGGCGTTTTCCGACTCACCGCTGTCCGACTCGGCGGACTCCGTCTTTGACTCTTCGTCGTTCTGTGTCTTGGCGGTGGCGGTATCCTTGGCCACGGCGAAGGGAACGGCAAACAAAAGGAGAAAAGAAACAAGCCAGACCTTGCTTACACGCATCTCGGGTGTACCTCTTAAGTGACGAGTCGGCGCAATATCAACCGCAGTGCGCTGGTGCTAGAATTTTCCATTATAAACACGATCCGGATCGATTACACGCAACAGCCGTGTGCCGATCGGACCTCTTATTTCTGCACAAAGGGCGATTGGAGAAACCCACACTCGTGCGCCTGCGAGTCTTCATTCTGGAGTTTACTGGTGAGCGGTACGGCGCTAGCCGCCGGTTTTTCGGCACCGGTGGCTAGCGCCACGCCGCTCACTAACCCCTGTTCTTCGCCTTGAAGACGCACCAGACTTGTCGGAAAACACGTACGACGGGCCTTCGTGCCCGTCGTCTGACAAGTGTATGCATAATCGACGGGCACGGAGGCCCATCGTACGTCATGTCACCCGCATTTGTTCCGACAATGCCTGGTTCGTTGAACCGGGATCCAGAGATTGCCGTCGCCGACTTGCGCTGGTCGTTTCAGGAGGGTTTCCGGCAACGGAAAATCCCACCAGCAACCGTCGCCATCTTGATGACGCATCACGACGGTCGCCAGGTGCGACTGCAGCCGAGGCTGTTGGTCTTCCGGCAGCTGCTGAATGCAGCGCACGGCGTAATAGTGTCCATAATTATATAAATAGCCGGCCACTTGAAAATAAGATTCGTGCGGCACGGGTCGTTTGCGGCCCATATCCAGCCATAGGTTGCGGGCAAACAGACGATCGAGCCAATCGATCATCACCTGATCGGTGATTTTCGCGTCGCCCCACATTCGCAGAGCCAAGTTGCAAACCTGGCTGCGACCGAGACTTCCCCCAGGCCGGTCGACCGGACTCATTGGCCGCACATCGTGGCCCTCGTGATAAAGGTAACTGAAATCTGGTTTGCGTATCCGCCGCAGTGAGGCGATCCCCAGTTCCGTCAACTCCTTCGGCACTTCGATGCCGATCTCGCGTGCATCCGCCAGAGCGATCAAGACCGTGGCACTGGTGAAGCCGGTCATCATCTTGACGGGCTTGGCGGTGTTGTAATCGAAGTTATAGTATCCCCAACCACCGCCCACGTATTCGTTGCGCTTCAGCATATCGATCTGCTGCACGATGACTTGCTCGATCTGAGCACGACGTTTCTGATCGTTGGGATCACGGGCGTGCATCCGCGCCAGCGCCTGAATACCGAAACCGTGCGCCCAGACATTGAAGTTCACGCCCGCCGAGCCACGACGTACTTTGGGCAGATGCAACAGTAGCCAGGCTTCGCCGCGATCGATCGCTTCGGTCACCGCAGGACGGCTATCGCCGCACTCCAGCAGCGCCAACACGGCCAGTGACGTCGTCCCTGCTCGAAACGAAAGATGTGAACCCGGCGCCGGGGCGCCGATGTTCAGATTCTTGGTCCGTCGAGCCGTGCCCCACGAACCATCCTTGTTCTGTCGCTGGACCAGAAAATCCACACCGCGGAGGATCGATTTCTCTAGAGTCTCGGCACTGGGAGCCGGCACCGGATGAGGACGAGGGATAGGATCGTCGGCCGGCAAAGGTGTGGTGGCGACCAAAACAAGCAGCAGGAAGATGAGTTGTTTCGACAAAGTTGCTGATTTCTGGCTGCCCCGGTCGGTTTCGCCGTGGCGATCGACCGTCGTTCGACGTGTGGCGCGTAGGGTTTCGAAAACCCCATTTTAACCTCAAAAGGGGCGAATGCGATTCGGACAGTGTTCGGTTGAACAGAACCGTACGAAAGCACTAACGAGAGGTCGGCTGGGGGTTGGCTTTCTCGAGCAACGCGACTAGTTCCATGGCGTTTCGTTGTTTTGCGAATTTCAACGGTGACACTCCGGCCTTGTTTGTCGCATGACATCGGCGCCGGCCGCAATCAACGCTTGGACAACTTCCGGTTTGCCGGATTCAATCGCGAAAAACAATGGCGAGTGACCACGATCGTCAGCGGAGTTCGGGTCGGCTTTGGCGGTCAGCAGCGCCTTGACGATACTCGCATGACCGCGTCCGGCGGCAAGCATCAAGGGCGTGGTTCCGCCAGCGCGCCGGGCGTCGATGTCCGCGCCGGCCGTCACTAGCGATTGAACGATCGCTTGCTCGCCGTTTTCGGCGGCAACGTGCAGAGCGGCGATGCCACCACCAACCGGCAGGCTCGCGTCCGCACCGGAGTCAAGTAACAGCTTGACAACATGGGCTTTGCCGTGGTCCGTAGCCAGATACAGGGCGGTGGCGCTGTCGGATCGGCGGCGATTGGGATCGGCTCCGGCGGCCAACAGCGCTTTGATCGTGTCGAGCTGATCCGTGATACAGGCAAACATCAATGGCGTGTCGGGGTTCCCCTTCTTGCAGTCAGGGTCGGCCCCGGCGTCCAGCAAAGCTTTGGCGACGTCGGGTGCACCCAGACCCACGGCGAACCGCAGCGCCGTAAAACCCTGCCTGTCCATCGATTCCAAATCGGCACCGGCATCAATTAACCGTTGGACGGTTTCCAAATCACGATCCCGCGCGGCACGTGTGATGGGGGTCAACCCCACGAAGTCCTGAGCGTTGAGGTCCGCTTTCTCTCCACTGGGGCCGATCAGGGGATCGTCCAATTGCAGCTGGGACCACATGCGCTCGGATTTGTAGTCAAACGTCAAGCGGAAATTGCGCAACTCGCGAGCGCCCAGCAGCCCCAGCTTGATATTGGAATTGCTCGCATCGGCATTCTTGGGAGGATTAGGTGTGTAGGCCGTGGCAATGTTCTTAAGCGGCTGGCCAAAGACATTCAATTCGGAAAAACGAATCGTGCGTGTCGTTGCCGTGCCGCCAACGCCGGAAGTGACGCTGCCCAAGCCCGTGGGCCCCGCGAATATCTCAGGATGCTGCGCGACCAGGGCCGGACTGACGTCGAGACCGCTTTCGTGCCCCGTGTCCAACATCAGCGAGCCCGAAACCTTCTGGTGACCCTTTAATTTCTGGTGAATCGTGGCGGTCACCGTGGGACGCTGGTCGATGATCTTCAACTGATCGCCATGCGCATCTGCAGGCGGCCGGAAACTTTTCCGATCGTGGAATGTTAGCTGGCGGGTTCGGTAGTCGACGGTAAAAGGCAGCTCGCGAAAGAGCGTCGTACCCAAGATACCGGCGAATCGATCGCCAAAACTGCCGCGAAAGCCCGCCAGGTCGGTCACGTACACGGTCTGCGTCGTCATCCGGACCTGGTGTTCCTCCGGGCCCACGTGCGTGTCGGACACTTCCACCACCTTCGCCATCTGGACGCCGCCCGCACCGCTAATGGCCGCTTGACCGACGACCGGCAGTCGAAGGCGATCGGCCACCGGCGCATCGATCACACTGATCGCCCCTCCGGTATCCAGCAGGAACACGCCGACGTCCTTACCGCCGATCGACACGTCGACCAGCAGCAGGTTGCCGCCGCGGTGCACCGGAATCGACACCTGCTTGCGGCCCACCGGCAACCGCAACAACGTGGGTTGGTCCAGCAGCTTTTTCAGCTCTTCACCCAGAGCGGGCGTACCGCCCGTCAGAGTCAGTGCGAGGTAGGCCAGAAAACCCAACAGGGAAGAACGACAGAATCTGGACATGCTGTGCGCCGGAGATGGTGAACGTCGAGCGGAACTTTGCGTTGTGTCCCGAAAATGAGTTGCTGGGATTCTTTGATCGCCGCAACCTGCGCGATCTCGATGGTCAAAAACCGCCTTCACGGCCCGTTAGGCGATTGACACCGATATTGCGAAACTGCACCGGGTCCGAATGGCCAGCCAAGCCGAAATGGCCGCGCTTGCGGTCCTTGCCGGGGTGCGGGCTGTTGGACATGTATTGGGTGATCTTGCTCAGATCCGTGTCCAGGATCGCATAGCCGTTCAGTTCGACTTTGATGGTGGAACCGATGACGGTTACTTGCTGGTAGTTCCACTGGTCGTTTGCAGCAGATAGCCGCGGTGCGCCGCTGCCATGCCATAAGCGGAGCCGTGGGCCTGACGCGGATCGATATCCTTGTACTGCGGGTGCTCGCTGTCCAGTACCTGCAATTCACACATGCCGACATAGGCTGTGTCGCCCTGGCCGGGATAGCGAATCGCGAGTCCGTTGTTGCCGCCGGGCGGTTGCAGGAACTCAAAGCGAACCACGAAATTATCGTACTCGTCTTTCGTGTAAATCGTGCCACCTTTGCCAGGTAAGCAAACGATCGCGCCATCTTTCACCTGGTAGTTTTGGACAGGTCCCGCCCAGCCGTCGAAGTCCTTGCCATTAAAGATGGGCTGGAAGCCTTCGTCCGTTGCTCGCAAGATTACATTGGCTTCGCCTGTGGGTATCTCGCGGAGAAAGATATTACGCCAGCGGATCTCCCCGCCGTGAGTTTGCAACTGGATCGGGCCCGTGGCAAAAAGGGGCTGACCACGATCCCAGTAATTTTCCATCGGGGCGTGATCCACGACCAGCTTGTCGTTCAGCCAAACGCTGGTCATCGCGCCGACCTGGCGAACGCGTAGACGATTCCACTGGCCGAACGGCTTGTCGGCCAGTACGAGCGGCTCTTTGCCGGCCGCGCCGTCGCTGTTGTTCCACAGTCCCCCCGAACCTTTGCCGGCGCCGATGTTCCACTTGCCACCCTCCTTGGTGAAATCCCAAATTTGTACCTGCGGCGTGGCGCGCAGATAGATACCGCTGTCGGCCTTGGCAACCGTTTTGTAATCGATCATTAATTCGATGTCGCCGTAGTCCTTGTCGGTTGTCAGATAGGCACCATGGCCATCGTTGACCAATTCGCCGTTTTCCGCGCAGTGTTTCTGCACTTCGGCCCAGTCCGTCGCACGCATCTGCTCACGTTCTTCGTCCGACATCGCCGCCAGCTTACGGGGATCCAAGTGACCCATTCCGTGCCAGCCGGCGAGATCACTACCGTTGAACAAGGCCGTGAAACCTTGGGGAGGCACGTTTTGCTGCTGTGCGTCCGTGGCTGATGTGAGACCGGCCAGAGTCATGATGAATACGATTGTGGCGATGAGATGTATACGCAAGGGAATGATCCTCATGTTGAATCAGCTGAATTGTCAGTATTTGGTGAGGTGGTTACCGTCGGCCTCGTCGGTACAAAAATGGGTGGTTTCTCCGAACGCCATCTTTTCAGATCACGCTCGCGCAGACCAAGACGGGAATCGACATTTTGCTTTGTTGCAGCGCAGATCACCATTTCTCGTCGTATTTCGTCCACAGCAAGTCACCCAGGTCCCAGTAGGCTAGCGTTATTTCCCTGCACGCTTTGAGACTCTTGCCCGTCAAGAACGCTCGCGCCTGTTCCGGGTTCTTTTCAACGAGGTTACTGGCCTCCGCGTCAACTGTCTTTTGAACACCGAGGTATTTCTGTTGCAACGGGTCGCGCCTATTCGCCACGTCCACGCGCATTTCGCCCCATCGATGCGCCGCTAACGTTGCCACGCGGTTAAAGGCCCACCAGGCGGATGTCCGACTAAATCCCGTCGTTCGACCGTCCGTCTTGTACTCCTGCGGCATCTCCGTGATGCCTGCGTACAGCGGTGCATAAGTGGTTGTTGCCGGATTACCGTACCCAAACCATACGATCCCGCCAACCTGGTCGGGCAGCCAGGCGCACGACTGCGTCACGGTGACGTACATGCAATACCAGCGAGCGAGCGTTCGCTCGCCACGCCAGCTCCAGCCACCGTTGATCTTCAGCAGTTGGTTCATCTCGTAAGGCATGAAAGGATTGGCAAGCGGGCTTTTCACCGTCTTGCCGTTCTCGTCCGTTACCGTGAGATTTTTTGTCGTATCAAATTCGGTTCCCTCATAGGTATCCCGAAAGATATTCATGACCGTCTCCGGCTTGACCAATGCGTCGGGCTTGACGGAAAAAGGAAACACGTCCCGGTTGGGGTGCAGTTCTAGCGAGGGGGCGAGCAGGCTGAGCACGCGCCATTCGCGGCGAGTGGACCCGACGCTTTCACGACCCTTGGGGTTGTAGGCCGCGTAGAATCGAAACGGCTGGGCGTCGTTGGGGTTCCAATACCCTTGCTGCTGTGCATATCGCATCACGTTGCTGGACGCCATGAAGAAGTCGGTTTGCGCGAGATCGATCGCTCCGATGCGGGCGGCATTCGCCACAATACTTACCTGGTCGTCGGGGACACGTTGAGCGGCCCAGATGGCGCCGACGGCATCTTTGCCGGGTCCGACGATTTCCATCAACCAGACTTCCTGCGGATCGGCAATCGTGAGGGCTTCCCCATGATCACACCAGCCGTACTTTTCCATCAGCTTGCCGCCAAGCTGGATCGCCTCACGCGCCGTCGCCGCTCGTTCCAGCATGAGTCGAGTGAGCATGACGCAGTCGATCGAGCCCCTTTTCGCTGCGCAACTCCAAGCGGCCTCCAAACGTCGATTCGCCGATGGCCAGTTGCCGCTCGTTCATCGCAGCGTAGGCCGGCAGAGATAACCATAGGTCTCCGGAACCTGGGGAATGCTGCCTGTGGGTAGAAAGCCGTAGCGCGGCATCGCACCGTTGTTGTCCTCTTGACGTTTGCTCAGCACCAGCTGCGAGTCGCGCGGGTGCTTCAAGCGCGGAACCACAACAATCTGGGAACCTGTGTGGTGGCTGTCGCAGGTGTGGGACGTCATCACCGACCCATCGGCTGATGCCTTTCGTCCCACCATGATGGACGTACATGATTGGGCTTGCGGGACGTGGCCCAAGCACAGCAGGCAAATCGATAAGACTGCGATCGTTAGCGTCGTTCTTTTCATGGACCTTTTCCTTTTTGTGTACATCGCATATCAGTCTAGCAAAAAGGCTCCCCGGCGGTCATATAGATCGCCGTTTCGATCGATAGCCATGGTATCAGGAGACTCATCCAGGTGCGCCGGGACTCGCCTGTTTTGGCTGCGGCTTTGCCGCGTCGTATTACTATCTCTCGATTTCTTGTTTTCCTGCGCATTCTTGGCAGCAGCATTGTAGTCATCACGCTCCGCGTGACGAAGGTTCATCACGCGGAGCGTGACGACTACTATGGTTGCGCCCGTAGGCCGTGCTGTTCTACTACTTCGCGATTTGTTGTTTGTTTGTGCATTTTCGTAACGGCGGCCACCACCAAGAATCACTCTCCCTTGGGGAGAGTCGGGCTCTCAGGCCCGGAGAGGGGTTGGCCGGAGGCTTGGACAGTCATCTCCGTACAAGACCCTCCCCGGCCGCTACCGCGTCCGACCCTCCCGTTCGCCACAGCGAATCTTCGACAAGCGGGAGGGTGTTGTGTCACTTTGGTTGCGGCCAGCGGCTGCGTTGGTTAACCGCAAACCCCATCGGCCTGCGCGTCTCGAGCGAGGGTAAGCGCATCCCGTTGGGATTGCGGTTAAACGGGTGTGTTCATCTGTGCTACTAACCGTTCGATTTTGTACAAGGTGTAGGACGGATTGCTAATCCGTCCGGACGGAATGGCATTCCGTCCTACTTTGGTTGCGGCCACAGACCGCGCTGGGGCTATATCAGTCCAGCCCTCAATAAACGAGCAATAAACGAGCAACTAATGTGGGTAATGCGAGGTGCATTAGGGGCTGTCAGCCTTGCGTTTGACGCTTAACGTGCCCAAAATAGATGGATGCGAATCACGCTGGTTGATCAGCATGTTCGTACTCGCCATTTTTCCTTCCTCAGCAGACTCTTTCGATGAGATCTTCCGCGACGATCATCGCATCTGTTTTGGTTTTGAGTGCGATGGTGTCGAATCCCTGTGAGGTGTTCGCGGAAGAGAAACAAGACAATTCACCGCCAGCTGGCCTCGTCGATTTTGCCAAAGATGTGCAGCCAATCTTTGCCGCGCATTGCTACGCTTGTCACGGGCCAGATCAACAGGAAAGCAACTTCCGTCTGGACGTTCGCAGCAAGGCACTGGGCACAGCCGACCTGGGCGATCCGCCGATTGTGACCGGTAAGAGTGGCGACAGTCCTCTGATCGCCTACGTCTCGGGCGGCAACGAAGACGATCTTGTCATGCCGCCCACGGACGAGGGACAACCACTTTCTTCAGAGCAAGTCGCCGTGCTCCGGGCCTGGATCGACCAGGGTGCCCGGTGGCCCGACGAACTGGCCGGTGACGATTCATTGACAACAGACCACTGGTCCTTCCAGCCGCTAACCGACCACCAGCCGCCAGCCATCGAGAACAGTTGGATCAAGAACGGCATCGATGCGTTCATTTTGAGAAAGCTGAATGAAAACGGTATCGAGGCCCTCCGCCGCCGCCGACCGTGTTACGTTCATGCGCCGCATCTACCTGGACATGCACGGACTGCCGCCCACGCAGCGGCAAGTTCAGGCATTCGTGAAGGACCGGTCGGACGAAGCCTACCGGCGCGTCATCGACCAGGTGCTCGACGGTGCGCACTACGGAGAACGGTGGGCTCGGCATTGGCTGGATGTCGTACGGTTCGGCGAGTCGACAGGCTTTGAGGTGAATCGCGACCGAGCCAATGCCTGGTACTACCGCGACTATGTGATTCGTCCGCTCGCCACTCTCCCCAAGCAATGGCTCACGTCCATCGTTGTCATCGTGTGCGGACCCAGCGTCACGTAGTCGGTTTCGTCACCAAGTCGCAGAGATTTGACTTGCAGATATTTGCCTTGTTGTGCTCCGCCAACTCCGAAAGCGATACCCTCACCGCTTCCTTCGAGTCCCAGCCTGGCTGCCGTGGTCGGATCGAGGATGTTCAGTACGGCGCCGGTGTCCAGCATAAAGAAACCGGCATCCTGGCCGTTAATCTTCGCTTCGACAAACAACAGGTTTCCGCCCCGGTGGATGGGAACCGCTACCGATTCGCGGCCATCCGGCAGGTTGAGTCCGGGCGGCGTGTCCGCTCCCGCATTGGCGTGTCCACCAGCAATCGCCACGGCGGCCAGCACACCGATATATATTTGTACGCGAAATCGTCTGGTCATGGTTTTCTCCCAATCTCCCTCAGAAACGAACCACGAATGGACACAAATGAACACGAATCGGATTTATGCAAAGCAAGACAAGAGCAAACCTCTTTTGACTCCCACACATTCGTGTCTATTCGTGTTCATTCGTGGTTCTTCTGTTTTTAGTTTGAGTAAATTGAATGTTGCAACAAGGCAAGCGACTGCTCACCTTAACGTCTTCAAATACGCAATCAAATCGCGCAGTTCGGCGTAATTGCTTTTCTCCCTCAGAAACGAACCACGAATGGACACACATGAACACGAATCGGACTCATGCAAAGCAAGAGCAAACCTCTTTTTGACTCCCACAAATTCGTGTCTATTCGTGTTCATTCGTGGTTCTTCTGTTTTCAGTTTGAGTAATTTGAGTGCTGCAACAAGGCAAGCGACTGCTCACCTTAACGTCTTCAAATACGCAATCAAATCGCGCAGTTCGGCGTAATTGCTTTTCTCCCCCAGAAACGAACCACGAATGGACACACATGAACACGAATCGGACTCATGCAAAGCAAGAGCAAACCTCTTTTTGACTCCCACAAATTCGTGTCTATTCGTGTTCATTCGTGGTTCTTCTGTTTTCAGTTTGAGTAATTTGAGTGCTGCAACAAAGGATGCGACTGCTCACCTTAACGTCTTTAAATACGCAATCAAATCGCGCAGTTCGGCGACCGTAATTGCTTTTTCCAGACCACGCGGCATCAGTGACGTTGTCGAGGGCACCATCTCTTCAATATCGTCGCGAGCGATCCGTAATTCGGGCTTGCCCGCCATTCGCAAATAGACTGCGGTCGCCGTCTGTCGACCGATAACACCAACGTGCGTTAGTCCGGACTCCGTGTAAATGGTAAAGGTCTGGTAGTTTCCTGCAATCGTCGAACTGGGAAACACGATCGACTCCGTCAAATCGCGCTCCGTTCGAATACGAGCGATTTGCGACAGGTCGGGACCAATATTGCCTCCGCGGCTTTCTGCACGATGGCATGTATGGCAAACCGCCCGGTTCCCAAAAAAGATCTCACGGCCGCGCCGTGCATCGCCATTGGCGATCTGCGACATCAGTTCGGCCAGGCGGCCCGCCTGCTCCTGGCGGTCTGCCCCGGCGGCGCGCACCAGCGATGTGCCCGCTTCCGCGATCTCTGGCGGAAAGCGATCCAACAGGTTCTGGATGCGATCGGGTGCCAGGCTGGTCAGCGCTTGCGACTGGCTGAGCGCTGCAACGATGCGCTGGCCGAGCTGCGCATCGCGCCCGTGCACCGCTGGTGGTGCGACGATTGTCAGTCCGTTGAAGATGCCGTGGTTCGCGGTCGTGTCCTCCGTAGCGGCGGTCCAGGAGATGTTGATCGTGCCGTCGGACTTTGGGGCCACGTTGTGAAACAGCGCGTGCGTTTTGTCCACGGCGTATTCTTTGTCGCCCGGCTTGACTCCGTTGATGTTCGTATTCTTGGAACCCTTCGCATCAACAATCGTCACTGATGCTCCGTGCGGTGGATCGCTGGGGTAGCTGGAACCGTAGAAATACAGATCGTAGCGCCCGCGGGCTTGAGGCCGCCCAGCGTGAATTGGTTCTTGAATGACTGGTGCTCGCCACCACCGCCGCGCAGCCCGTTGTAGAAAAAATCGCCAAGTAGACGGTCGAACTGATTCGTGAAATACGGCAGCAGGGTGGCACCGTCCATCTTGCTGAGCCACATGCCGCTGTAGGAACCATCCGAGGTCCGCAGATAGTTCATCCCATCGCCGGCGGTCGGGTTCCACACGCTCCAGATAGCCAGGCGACCCTGCGGATCGTCCGCAAACGCCGCGAGGCCACGATGCGTTTTACCGTCGGCCGGTTGAGCATCGACGTTGACCACGACCGGTGCCGCATCGCGTTCAAATCGCCGCAACAGGACCGGCAGTTCCAGCGGCCGTGCGCGGGCCAATAGATCGGCTACGGCCAGCGTCTGTTCGTGGCTGAGGTTGGCGGCGGCCAGCGCCTCAGCCGCTCGCACGCGATCGACCGGTAACACATCGCCGTTCAACTGCGCCGCCAGCAGTGCGAATGCCGCCTGGTCCAACTGTCGACCGTGTCTGGCGACATTGGCAATCGCGGCCAGTCGTAGCGGCTGTGGCCGCGATGTGTCGCGACTAATCTTCAACAGCACGTCGTCCAATCGATCCGTTTCCTTGGCGGAAGTCGTCGCGACCGCGTGCTCGATCAGTTCCGCGTCCGTGCCGGCTAGAAGTGTGCCAACGGGCTATTCAGTGGATCCGGCATGTCATCCAGATCACTTTCGGCCAGGGCATCCAGCACCAGCAACTGAGTCTCTTTAGCGGTCGATTCGCGGGACAGCGCGCCGGTCATTTCCGCTTGAATCAGGCTGTTGCCGGCAAACGCAGCCATCACGGCGCGGGCCAACCTGGAGTCGTCGTCGCCAAGCTCTATTGCGGTCAACCAACGTTGGACGATTCCTTTGATTTCATTTGCCCAGTCCGGGTGACGGCTGATAATTTCCAGAGCCGTGGTACGCAACGCGAGATCATCAGTATTGACCAGGGGGGTGACCATGTCGTGCGTCAGATGGTCGCCCGACATCTGGTCCAGCGCCACCAGCGCGGCTCGCTGGACCTGCGGGTTGTCCGCTGCCAGGCCTTTTGCCGTCACGGCCGGTTCGTGAATACGGATCAAAGCGTAGACAAACGCGTGCATCAGGAAGTCGTCGTTATCCTCGCGGGCAACACCATCCAATATGGCGGAAACCGAGCGGACCGAATCGATCTGCCCTAACGCGGCGGCGGCCGCACGACGCTGGGGCGGCGGGCCAGTGCGAAGGATGGTGAGCAGCGCGTCGCTGGCACCAGGGTCTTTAAGAATGCCAACGCTGCGGATCGCAGCCTGCCGTACGGTCGCGTCGCTATCGGTGAGCGCGGCCCGTAACGGTTCGAGAGCTGGCGGTGTACCGATTCGCGATAGCGTCCAGATGGCATTGCGCCGGACACGAACAATGTCCGAAGAACGGATCGATTTGTCCAGCGCGGAAACCGCGGCGGCACCGCGCCCAGCAAGCATATCGATCGTCCGGTCGCGGACTGCGGGGCGAGGGTCGTCCAACCGCGCGATCATCTCGTCGCTGGCGGCGGTCCAGTCGAGCTGCCGGCCCCGTGGATCGTCAACAGGTGCCGCTCCCGCTTTGCGAATCCGGTAGATCGCGCCCAGCACGTGCGGCTTGGCGATTTTGGACGTGGGACAGCCGTAGTAGACCCACCCGCCGGTGTCGATGACCAGCAGACTGCCGTCGGCGTCTTCCAACACATCCGTGGGATGAAAATCAATCGCTTCGGACGTCAGGAAATTTTCATCGACGGATTGAAACGTCGATCCGTGCGGTGCGATTTGTGTACGTACGACCTGGTGCGTGTTGAACTGGCAAGCAAAGTAGTTGTCGCGGTACGCGGCACCAAACGCCGTGCCGCGATACCGCTTCAGCCCGGCGGGTGCGACCTGTCCCCAGCGGCTCAACGCCGGTAACCGATAACCGGTGTCCGGCAGCAGCGGCTTGCCGTAGACCGTATGCGTCAGCGCCCCGTCGATCCAGTGAATCAAGGCATCGTGCCGACCGTCGACGCCGTCGAAGATTGCGGCGGTGGTTAGCAGCTCGCCGTCAGGCGTGAACTCGACGTCGACCGGGTTTACGGGACCTTGACCGAAAACCTCCAGATCGGTTCCATCCGCCCGGCATGAGAAGACACCGGCGGCGGAACCTTTTCCGAGTCGCTTGCCGTCCGCGCCTACCAGGTCGTAGCCGAATACACCACCGGTGAAGTAGATCCGCCCGCACGGTCCCAGGTACGGACCACTTTGATTGGGGTTTCCGTTGAGTTCAAATTCGCCGACCAGTTTTTCACGTTTGTCGGCGACCCCGTCGTCGTCGGTATCTTCCAATCGCCACAGGTAGGGCGCCGAAACGACGTACAGCGCGTTGTTGTGCCACAGTGCCCCTTCGGGCATGACCATCTTGTCGGCAAAGATCGTGCTCTTGTCGAACTTGCCGTCGTCATCCGTATCCTCAAGCATCCGAATGAAGCGCGCCTTCTCCTGTAGCAGCTCTTCTTTTTTCAGATTACGTCCGTCCGTTTCGGCGATGAAAAGTCGGCCTCGATCATCGAGACAGGCGAGCATCGGATGCTTGACCAGCGGCGGGGCCGCGGCCAGTTCCAGCACGAACCCCTCGGGGACTTTGATTGCAGGCGGCGTAAACGTGTTTGTCTCGTCGGCTCTGGTTATCGTTCCGCAGGCAACGACAGCGAGGCAAACGGAAAGGCACGATCGAAACAGGTACAGCAGCTTGCGGATCGGAAGCATCGGAAAGCAATCCATGTCACTAAGGCACTCTAACAACCCTTGTGGTGCGGCCGTCTCGGCTGCTCACGGCAGGCGGGACGCCTGCACCACAAAAGGCTTTGCTAGAGCCTCTAGGTTCCAGGGAAGCGGAACTAGTCGAAAACCGGGTTGTCGTGTTCGGCCAAGGATCAATTAGAAGCGGGGCGGGGGTCGATCGGTAGGAGGAACAGTTCACTGCAAAACATTATTCTTTGGCCGGTGCTGTCTCGGCCTGTGCCGCTTCCGATCGATCCGCATCGGCTTGCGCTGTCTCCGTCGGTTCCGGCTCAGTCTGCTCCGGTTCGGTCGGCTCTGTCTCCGTCGGTTCGACGGGTTGCCTGGCACCCTGCAGCGTACCTCGTTCGGCCGCTAACAATTGTTTGTAGCGCTGCTGGATTTCGGGCGCGGCGACCTTCGACAGGTTGGCGGCCAGAGCAACGTCTTCCGCGGTACGGAAGAATCGTTGACACTTGGCCCATTTGCGATCCAGGTCGAAATTCTGTTTCTTGATGTCCTCGATTTTGTCCAGAAGACCGGAAAACTCCTGGTAGTCCTTGTGGCTCTCGACCGTCTTGATGAATTCAGCGGAATTCGCGGTAAGCAGTTCGGTGGCCTTGCCATGCAGCAGGTTCGTCAATTCGGGCCAGCGATTGCGAATGCTCTTGGCGATCGCGCCTTTCAGCTCATTTGCCCGGTCGGCGGCCGTCTTTCCTTCCGCAGCCAGCTCGCCACGCCGTTTCTCTATCTGCTTGATTACTTCACGCGTAGCTTCAACGCGATTGTTTCCTTCCAGGTTCAGCTGGCGGGAAAGGCCTTCCAGCACGGCCCGCTCGACCGGTGAGGCCAGTTTGAGCATTTCTTCATAAGGTGTTTCGGAATCGATCAGGTCAGGCCAGCCGTTGTCTTCAGTCTTGCTGTAGTGCCGCAGGTAAGCACCGGAGGTTCTTGTGGGAATATCGACGGCATCGGAGGTGAGCAACACGTAGGCGTGCGCTTCCTCCAATGAGACCTCACCGTCCTCGTCGTAATCGGGCGTCGGAATCGACTCACCCAATCGCGTCTTGCTGCCCAGCGCGGCCCAGAAGAAGGAGCTGTATTCCTGGTATTCCTCCTCCCGGATATCCGGGGTACACCCGGCGGCCGGGCGATCGTGAGTCGTGGCGAAGAAGCCACACACGTTGCGTGCAGACGTTCCCTTGGCCGCTTCGCCCTGATTAAAGATCACGTGGCTAAAACCACCGGCATAGCATTGCACCATGATCAGCACGACATTCACGCCCTCCGGCAGCGCCGCCAGCTTGCCAGCCAGATCCTTCATCTTCACCGGTTCGCTTTCAAACGTGAAGAGTTGCGAGTTGTAAGGTTGTTCCTTGTTGTCGCTTTTGCCTCCATGCGCGGTCGCATAGACAATCAATCGGTCACCTGATTGAAGCTTGCTGCCGATCTCGTGAAACCAGGTTTCGATATTCTTGTAGGTGGACGCCCCGTGGACTCCGGGTACCTCGTGGCTGCGATACATGTAATCGAGGTGGCCTTCGTTCATCAACGTTCGGCCCATCAAGCGGTTTGCCTTGGGCACGGCATCGGGATCGGAGTATTGCAGATCGCGCCGCGGCGACTCTCCATCCGCAAAATAGATGTCGTGCGGGATACTTTCGGAAAGTCGTTCGGACAACAGGCGCTGGTAGAACAGCACGTTTTTCTCAAGCGAAATCTGATTTCCCTCCGGCGAATAACCACCGCCGATCGTCAGGAAATAATCGTCCGCCGAGGCCGCCGGTATCGACACGAGTGTAACGACCGTCGACAACACAAAAGGGAGGAGAGCGTACGGAACCGTCCGCATGGTGGGTCTCTCGGGTGGGTAAATGAGGCGGGGGGGGGGCGGCCTGCTAAAGGATTGTCGCATGCCGCACGCAATTTCACTGATTAACATCCTAACTTGGATTTGCCGGGTAATACAGTGCCTCGTGGTCCACGAAAGAACATGCGTTACTATACCCGTGTTAATCGCCATAAAGCACTGGGTGTGCGTACCGACGCGGACGGCCTTCCGTACAAACGCCTGCGGAAAAGTAAACCGTCGTGGTTCGGTCGGTATTTCGACACCCGGCCTTTGCAGTGATGTTTGCGTGTTGCGTACAATCGAGACGATCACATCGTTCGTGCAACGGGGAAACCACCCGGGCCGAGTATTCATTGAAGGGCCTGATGACAATGTTGAAACTTTTATTGACCGCGTTGCTTGTAGTTTTCGAACTGTCGTTGGCCTGCGCGGACGAAAACGGCGCGGGCCGAAATGACGGTGCGTTCCAGCTGGCCGATGGTGATCGCGTTGTCTTGCTGGGAAATACCTTTTGGGAACGCGAGCTGCGCGATGGCTACCTGGAAACCGCGCTGACGGCGAGCCACCCTGGGCAACAAATCACGTTTCGCAACCTGGCTTGGAGCGGCGATACGGTTTTCGGAGATTCCTGGACCTATTCGTCGTCCCACTCGGACGACAAGAATGTTGCGGACCGTTTGCTGAAGTTAATCGAACAGCAACGGCCGACGGTGATCGTTGTCAATTTCGGCGCGGTCGAATCGTTTGCCGGCCCTTCGGGACTCAACCGCTGGCGGAAAGGGCTGAGCGACTTTCTTGTCAAATTGAAACCGCTCGGTGCGCGAATTGTGCTGATGCGGCCCGCGCCGCGCGACGACGTGCCTCCAAACCTGGCCCGCGCCAAGCCGCTGAACGCGAACCTGCAGCAGTATACCGGCGTGATGCGCGACGTGGCCGCCATCGGTGGTCACCAGTGGTTTGATCCGTTTGTGCAGCTCGACCGCGCGACTCCCAACAACGCTCAATCGCCGTGGACCGTTAACGGCATGCACTACACATCGACGGGCTACTGGCGACTGGCCCGGAACTTGCAATCCGCTCTCCGTTCCGCGCCAACGAACTGGCAGGTGGAAATCGCCGCCGACGCCCAGACGGCGAAAGCGACGGGGACGGATGTTACCGAACTGAGTGTAAAGGGCGGTCGAATTGAGTTTACAGCGCACGATACGTTGCTGCCCTTACCACCGCCGGGCGAAGTGCTGGAAAAATCAAGCATCACCTGCGGTAAACCACCGCGCCTGCTGCGTGTTCGCGGCCTGCCCAAGGGGCAATATGAACTGCAGGCGGACGGAAAGAAGCTGCTGGAAGCCAGTGCTACCGAATGGGAGGCCGGTCTGCGTATCGACGCCGGACCACCGCACGATCAGGCCGAGGCGCTGCGGCAGGCGATCGTCGAGAAGAACCGCCTGTTTTTCAACCATTGGCGTCCGCTCAACGAAACTTATCTGTTCGGCTTTCGCAAACCGGAGCAAGGGCGGCATGCCGTCGAAGCAAAAACGTACCAAGAGTTGACGGCCGCCGCCGATGCACGGATCGCTGAATTGCGAGACCCTAAACCGCGCCGCTACCAAATCGTTTCTGCGCAGAAGCTTAGCGAGCCTGACCAGCCACCAGCGGCCAAGAACGGTGCGCCCGACGAGACGATCCCACTGGTCGCCGACCCAGAACAAATTGCCAAGGAGTTGAAAGCTTTCCGACTGGCGGACGGGTTTCAGATCAGTCTGTTCGCCGCAGACCCGTTGATCGCCAATCCGATTGGCATGAATTGGGACGAGCACGGACGCCTGTGGGTCGCCACCAGCCCGATCTATCCGCAGATCGTGCCCGGTAATAAACCCAACGACCAGATCATTATTCTTGAGGACACGGATGGCGACGGCCGCGCGGACAAGCGGACCGTTTTTGCCGACGGACTGCTGGTTCCCACTTCGGTTCTACCCGGTGACGGTGGTGCCTACGTTACCAATGCGCACGAACTTTTACACCTGAAGGATACCGACGGCGACGGCCGAGCGGACCAGACACGGGTGCTCTTGTCCGGCTTCGGTACCCAGGACACGCACCACATCATTCATCGACTGCATTGGGGGCCGGACGGGCGTATCTACTTTTACCAATCGGTACTGATCTTTAGTCATGTGGAAACTCCCTGGGGCGTGCAACGCCTGGGTCGCGCCGGGCTTTGGCAATTTGACCTACGCACGCACAAGCTGGACGTACTATTTCACGGACTGGTCAATCCCTGGGGCCATCGTTTCGATCGCTGGGGCCAGTCGTTCGCAACCGACGGCGCCGACGGTCGAGGTATCAACTACGCGTTTCCCGGCGCTCGCTTCTTCTGGGCTCGTAACACTCCGCGTTACCTAACCGGCCTGAACACCGGACAGCCCAAGGAGTGCGGCTTGGAAATCCTCTCCGGGCGGCACATGCCCCGTGCGTGGCGCGACCGTTTGATCACGGCCGACTTTCGAGCCGGCCGCATCGTCAGTTTTCAATTGAGCGAGGATCGCAGCGGTTATTTATCGAAGCAAACCGAGGACCTGATCCCGGCCGGTCATTCCCAGGCGTTTCGGCCTGTCGATATGAAGATGGGTCCGGACGGCGCGATCTACATTTGCGACTGGTACAACCCCATCATCCAACACGGCGAAGTCGACTTTCGCGATCCGCGGCGGGATCACCTGCACGGCCGCATTTGGCGCATGACGGCCAACCAGCGGCCGCTGGTCATGCGACCTCCATTGGCCGGCGCGACGACGGCGCAGCTTTTGGATGCGCTCCAACTGCCCGAGGCATGGTCGCGCGAGCAGGCTCGTCGATTGCTGAAACAGCAAGCCACGGCGGCGGTGCTGTCGGCACTGGACAACTGGCTGGCCGAGCTGGATTCGACCGAGCCCGACTACGAACATCATCGGCTGGAAGCCGCGTGGCTGTGCCAGTCGCTGGACCAGACGCACCCCGATCTCTTGGCGAGCCTGCTGACCTCGCCCGATCACCGTGCCCGCGCCGCAGCAGTGCGGGTGTTGTCGGATTGGAGCGATCGAATGCCGGACGTCATGGATCGCCTGGCTGCCGCGATCAAGGATGATCATCCGCGTGTGCGGCTGGAAGCGATCAGCGCCTTGCGGCGTGTCGGTTCGGCGAGTGCCGTTGATCTCGCCATGTCCGCACTCGACTTTTCTATGGATTCGAATCTGGACTTCGCCCTGTGGCTGACCGCCCGCGAGCTGCAAGACGAGTGGTTGCCCTTGTTCCTGCGCTGGCGAACTGACGTTTGGCGGCAGCGTGCGCCAAGCGACATTCGCATTAAGTGCCACGGGCAGTCCGGCAGTCGCCGGCGAGTTGCTCAGCCGACTGCAGGACGGCAAGATTGGCCCTGATTCGCGCGACAGCGTGATTCAGATGGTGGCCGCGCTGGGAAATCCGAATGAATTAAGGCAACTGTTTCAATTGGGCGTGAGCGCAACCGATGCGCGCCACGCGGCGGTATTAGCCGCTCTACTCGATGCGGCGCGGCGGCGTGGCGATGCCGGAAGGCCCTCAGGAGATCTGACGCTGCTGCTGCCGCACGTCGACGGCGATCCCGTGGCCGTGCGACTGGCCGGTCGCTGGCAACTTCAACCGGCCCGAGAAAACATCACCGCTCTGGCAAACTCGCCCGAGACTCCCAACGAAATGTTCATGGCGGCCGTCGAGTCCCTGGCTGCCATGGGCGGCGCTGCCAGCGGCGCGACGTTACAGCGCATCGCCGCAGACGATGCGTCATTGCCACGGCGTACGGCGGCGGCGGCAGCGCTGGCAGCGCTCGACTTGCCCCTGGCCGCGGGCCTGGCCGCAGAAATTCTAACTGCGAAATCCCTTGGCGCGAGTCTGCCGACGATCTATTTAACGCGCTGTTGGACCGTCGCGACGGGCCCCAGGCACTGGCGAACAACCTGGCCGATCGAAAGATTCCGAAGACGACTGCTGCGCGTGGCGCACGATCGGCCAGTGCGCACGGAGGCGACGTACAAGACCTGATCAAAGTGCTGATCAAGGCCGGCGGGCTGGAACCGCTCACTCAGCAGCTTGACACCGATCAGATGCGTGCGCTGATCGACGAGATTCGCAAGCAGGGCGATCCTAAACGTGGCGAATTGATTTACCGCCGCGAGGCGCTCGGCTGCGTCAAGTGCCACGCACTGGGGGGAAGGGGGGCCGCGTCGGGCCCGACTTGATGAGTCTTGGCGGCAGCGCACCGCTGGACTACATCGTGCAATCGCTGCTGGAGCCCAGCGCGAAAATCAAGGAAAACTACCACGCGTCGGTGATCGAGCTGATCAGTGGTCGAGTGCTAACGGGCGTCGTGGTTCAACAGTCCGACCAGCAGGTCGTCCTCCGCGATGCGCAGGACAAACTGGTAACGGTACGCCGCGACGAGATCGACCAGCAGACGACCAGCAGCGTGTCGATGATGCCCGCCGGCTTGATGACCAGCCTCCGCCGTGACGAACTGATCGACCTGGTGCATTTTCTTTCCGAGCTAGGCAAAACTGCCAGCAGGTAATCGAGGCGGAAGGCGGCCCTCGCAAATCGAATAAGAAGTGCTCTTCTTCTGTGAGCCATCGGCAGAACCTGATCCGTTACCGGGTACAGGCACCGGCATCACTACGTGTCCGAATCCGGACAATTGACACGGCAGGACTTGCCATGGCTCTCGCCACCGCGCACCTGCTAAATCGCAGCCTTGTCGGCTGCTCCTGACCCCGGCGAAGCTATCCTCACGCAGTCGACAACGGCAACACGCAGTCAGGTTCCACGGAAATCTCGCGGACCTGCCAGCCTTCCGCCTGGACGTCTCCAACGGCGCTGCGAAGTGCGTCGTCCAGCGACTTGGCTTCACGGTCGAAGTGAATCGACGTCTTTCCTTCGCTGCCAGCCACCGCTGCGTCGCCCGTTTTGCCATAAAACGCGTCGATCACAGCGAGGTCCTCAACGTATTGGTCAATCGTGATCGTAAACTCAAAAATCTTCATGGCCTATTTCCTTACGAGTGGTCACACTGGTCCACCACGCGGCGAATCCGCCTTGCATGGATCTCCGGGTGACGCGGCGTACTGTACAGATGAAAATGATGGCCGTCACGTGTCCGCTACGGACAGTATAAAGTACCGTAAATGTGCGCCCGGGGCCCGCCTTGATCGTTGTCCAACCATGATCCTCGGCGTACTGGATCGCCAGGCGAATGTGCTTGTTGGGATGGTCAGCCATTTATGATTTGTTTCGCAACGATCCATTCGACGTCCAAACCATTCTATCACGCTCGCTGAGACGGGTAAATCGAAGCGAAGTCAATTGAAATTCGTGCTAAAGTACGGGGCTATTATCATGCAACCCGGAACAACAATCGGCCGACCGCAACTGGCGTAGATACAAACAGACTGAACACCCCAGGCTTCGCCTGACAACTTCCGGCGTTGCCAGCCAGCGATCAGATGACGTATTCCATCTCAGCGCAATCCAGTGACACATCATTGTGACGCGCTCCGCCCAATGCAATTCCGCCGGCGATGTGCCAGGCGTTGTCGATGCCCAGACGTCGCAATACCTCGGCGGCCTGGCCGCTACGGTTGCCACTCCGACAGACAAAGACAATGTCCTGCGCTGCCAGGGTTTCTCTGTCGGCCAGCAACTCATGTAGAAAATCGCTGAATTGCGTCAGGGGCACATTCCTGGGAACCGTTTCCAATCCGAAAGCCGACCAATCCTGGCTGAACTGAAATTCGTGCGATTCGCGGACGTCAATAATCAAGGAGTCGAGGTGACGAAAAAAGAAGTCCTTGAGTTCCTCAGGTCGCACGTCTACCGATGATTCGCCCGTACCGCCGAACTGAATCAAGCCGCAGACAAGCTCGCAGTTGTTCGGGTCGTCGATTTGGGAGTCGATGGCTTCTTTCTCGCGCAGAAACTCGTCCAGCGAGATCGGGGCGATCGGATCTAAAACTCTGGCGAGAAACGGATTATTACGCCGCTCGGCGCCAAGCGTTGTTGCGAAACCATTGAAGTAATCGTGCGTCGGGCAGATGATGGTGTCCTCGGACGCAATGCGCAAACCGCCGGAGCGAGTCGTAAAACATGTTGGCCGAGCTGGACGGGAAATCCGTACGACCCAAACCGCCAATTTGCAGGGCGTCGCCAGAGAAAGCAAAGCGGACGTCGTCTCGATGGACGTGGCCATCTTCCGGAGCGGCCGCTATCAGATACGCTCGACTGTCGACCGTGTGTCCCGGAAGTTCTGTTCGGATCAGAATGTCGCCTGGCGAAAGTTGAACATAGGGCGCCGCCGAGCCATCGTCCAGGCGGACGATACCGTCCGCCTGGTCGGGCCATCCCAGTTCATCCGCTGAATACGCGCTGTCCAAAACCTGACCGTCCAGCACGTTCAGTAACCGCTGGCGGCAGGAATCGTGGTCGACATGCTGATGAGTATCGAGGATGGCGAGCACGTCCAGCTTCCGGCAAAGCAACAGGTTTTCGATCCTTTCGGCAAGCTCGTCAAACGGGTCGACGATGACACATCGATTGGTTTTGGAATCGACAAAGATCCAGGAACACATCGAGCCTCGTTTGAGTTGAATCAGCCCCGCCACATCCGGGTGCGGTACGACAGTTCGATCTTCCGTCCGGATCAAGCAGGCTTCTCGGATCGCTTGTCCGGCCTGTTCGATGCGACGACACGCAGTCGCGATCTCCGTCTCGCTAGTCAGCGGGCCGAAGGACACCCGAATGGCGCCTTCACTTCGCCACTTGGGCATCCCCATCGCGTCAAGTACGTAGGAACCGCGCAACGCCGAACCACAGGCGGACCCAGAACTGACGCGGATGCCTGCCGCATCGAACAAGTCGAGAATCTCTTTGCTGGTACACCCTTTCACCGAAAAGTTAATTGTCGTGGGCACGGAGATATCGAATGGGGTATTGAACACAATGGACGGAAAAGCGTCCGAGAGACTCGCCACCAACCGGTCTCGGTAAGTTACCAATGTGTCCAGACTCGCAAATGACGAGTCATGCTCGTCACTAATACGTTCCATGACCGTCGCCAGCGCGGCAACACCGGGCAAGTTCTCCGTTCCCGATCGCGCGCCGCTCTCCTGACCTCCTCCCGCGATCAATGGCGTCACCGCCGCGCCTTCGCGGACATACAACAGTCCGATCCCTTTGCACGCGTACACCTTGTGCCCGCTGACCGGAGCGTAGTCGATTGTTGTGCGAGACAACTGCAGATCAATCTTGCCAACCGCCTGGACCGCGTCCACCATCCATGAAACGGTCTCGTTGCCGGCACGCAACGTATCTTCAATGGCTGCCAGGTCGTGAATGACTCCTGTTTCGTTGTTGACCGCCATTGTGCATACCATGTCTGCCGACGGAGCGTGTTCGCGCAAAAAACCGAGATCGATTCGGCCGGTCCGGTCAACCGGGATCGGCAGGACTTCGTCGGCGACGCCTAACAGGTTATTCCAATGTGTCAGCGCTTGCGGGACCGCTTTGTGTTCCGTTGCGCCGTACAACAGCACGCGGCGCGAGGCCTCAATCCCCGCAGCGGCTCGCTGTTCTCGGACCTTGCAAAGCGCCGACAGAATACTCATCTGGATCGCCTCGGTCGCTCCGCTGGTAAAAATAATGCGTCCGGAGACGGCACCCAACACTAATTGAGCCAATCCGCGCGCGGTTTCCAGAAGGTGGCGTGCGCGAAGCCCCGTGATATGGGAACTGCTAGGATTGCCGAACAGTTCTTCCATCGCATCCTGCGCAGCACGAGCAGCCTGGGGCAGCACGCGTGTCGTCGCGTTCGCATCCAGGTAAATATCCGGTAGCTGCTCGTACGGCATTGCTGTCCTCGGTGATAATCGCTCAGATCCGCCCTGGTTCGCGGACGCCGGTCCCTTTCCGCTCGGTGGCCGAATCACCCAGATCAGCACGGGCTTTCTCGGCGAGCGCCTCCAGACGCTTGACTACATTCGGGTGTTGGTCGAGCAGATTGTAGCGTTCGCCGGGATCGGTCTGCAGGTCGAATAGTGCCAGATCGGTTTCACCGCGCGTCACGCCGCCGGGAATGCCGTCGCGGCCGGGCCGCTCGCCAATGCTGCCGTAAACGTGCGGGAAGACTAGCTTCGAGCGGCCGCTACGCACTGCCTCTAAGCTGCGTCCCCAGTAAAAGTAGTAGGCTTCATGCGGGCTGCTGGCCTGCGGATCGCCGGAGATCAGCGGCCAGATATCGCGACCGTCGATCGTGCGCGGCGGCAGCGGCGCGTCGGCCAGCCGAGCCACAGTCGGCAGAATGTCGATCGTGGCCGCCACCTCGTGACAAACGGTGGCCGGCGGAATCTGGCCCGGCCAGCGCATGATGCAGGGCACGCGCATACCGCCTTCCCAGGTGCTGGCCTTGCCTTCGCGCAGAGGGCCGGCCGAACCGCCGTGATTGCCGTAAGAAAGCCAGGGTCCGTTGTCGGAAGTAAAAATCACCAGCGTCCGCTCGTCCAGTCCGTGCTCTTTCAACGCCTCGATAATCTGCCCGACGGACCAGTCGATTTCCTGGATCACGTCCCCGTACAAACCTTGTGCCGAACTCTGCTTATATCGGTCGGAGACGAACAGCGGCACGTGCGGCATGCTGTGCGGCACGTAAAGAAAGAAAGGCCGATCCTTGTTGGCCGCAATGAACTTGACCGCACGCTCGGTGTACCAGGTCGTTAACTTTGTCTGGTCTGGATTGGTCGCGATTACCTTTGAACCATCGTACAACGGCAGCGGCGGATGGCTCTTGTCGGTCGGGTGAAGCGGCCACATGTCGTTCGAATACGGCAGCCCGAAGTAGTCGTCAAAACCGTGTCGCTGCGGAAGAAACTTTTCCTGGCTGCCCAAGTGCCACTTGCCGTAGATGGCCGTGGCGTAATCACGTTGTTTGAGCAACTCGGCCAGCGTCATTTCCTTATCGTGAATGCCCGTCGGCACGTTGGGAAATAGTGCGTACAGCACTCCGATGCGGTTTGGGTAGCAGCCGGTTAGCAGCGCCGCGCGGGAGGCCGAACAAACGGCTTGGGCCACGTAGAAGTCAGTGAACTTGACTCCTTCGGCCGCCATCCGGTCCAAGTGGGGAGTCTTCAGGTGCGTCGCGCCGTAGCAGCCCACGTCGGCCCAGCCTTGGTCGTCTGTGAAAATAATGATGACGTTCGGGCGCTCGATCGGTGCAGCGGCAACTGCCTGTGCGCCAAGGTCCGGCGTCCATGCGACGACAGCGGTTGCCGCAATTAGGGCGATCGCAAATTTTTCGCGGCGTTTGATCATCCTGCCCGAAGCTTTTTATGGAGCCGATAGTTTTACGCGCCCGCAAGAGTATGACCCGGGCGCTGCCGATCGTCAATTCTCCGATGCCTGGACGTGGATCAGGCGGCGCACGAATGTTACACTCATCGGATCCGATAGGTATTTTTGAAAGAATGTTACGCATGTTGTAGGACGGCGACCAACGCTCCGCGTCGGTGCCCGTAATCCGTCTGGACGGAATGGCATTCCGTCCTACTTTGGTTGCGGCCAGAGCCCGCGCTGTGTTCAATCCGTGGCTTGACTCAATTCGACTGGATGAACATCCTGTTGATCCCGTAGACCCTGCTGAAAGTCCCGATCCCTCGGGGTCAACAACTGTCTGACGCGCTTCGTTTTCTAGGACCCATTTAGACCATACACTTTGGCCCCTCTCTTATCATGAAACAAATCATATTCCGAAACTGCAATGCCGTTTTGTGCGCCACGCTTCTGCTTTCGATTTTGGTGGTGACCGCGCATGTCACGGCAGCCGAAAGCAAGTTCGAGGGGAAACTCGATCCCTTCCTGACCGCGCCGACGATTGAAATGCAGCAGCTTTTCAAAGGCGAGCGGTTCCCGAACCTCGCTGTGGCCGTCGATGGCACGGTCTTGGCAAGCTGGGGATATAGCCGCGTTAAAGTCCGACGCAGTGAAGACGGGGGCCAGACTTGGGGCGAAGAAATCACGATCGCCAAACCGGGTTTTCAAAGCGGCGGGATGACCGTCGACGAGAACCGCGGCGACATATTGGCGTTTGTAGAAGACCGGCACCCGCCGGCTCCGCTTACCGTCTATCGCAGTTCCGATCACGGCAAAACTTGGAAGTCCCAGGAAACGGTGATTCACAAGGATAGCCGAGGCAACGTTCCTTCGATGCACATGAATGAGCACGGGATCACCTTGCGACATGGACCGCACAAGGGTCGGCTGTTGAGGCCGGCGCGCTGGTACGCGGCTGCAAACGGCATCGAATCGGAGTGGCCAAAGCAATACACGACGGCCATCTATAGCGATGATGGTGGCAAGATCTGGCATACCAGCGAGCCGTTTCCGGAATACGGGACGGGCGAGGCGACGGTGGCCGAATTGTCCGACGGCCGCATCTATTACAACTCGCGTACACACTGGCCAGAAAACAAGCAGCCCACGCGCCGACGTCGCGTGTGGAGCGACGACGGCGGCCAGACCTGGAAAGATTGGGCGGTTGTCGATGTCTTGCCCGATGGTCAGCAGCACAGCGCGTATGGCTGCATGGGAGGGTTGGTAAGATTACCAGTACGAGGCAAAGATATCTTGATCTTCAGCAACCTCGACACGACCGAACCCAAACGCGAACGCGTTACCGTGTGGGCCAGCTTTGACGGTGGCCAGACGTGGCCCGTGAAACGGCTGGTGTATGAGGGCCCAGCGCCTATTCCTCGCTGAACGCCGGCCGGCCCGGCACGCCCAGCGAAGGCTGGATCTTCATACTCTTTGAAAATGGTCCCCAGGGCGCTCAGTTGGCAAGATTCAACCTTTCCTGGGTGATGCAAGGTGAATCCACCGGTGACGGCGAACTGCCGCAGTTGTAACTCGACTGACTTGTTTAACGCCCAGCCGTAGGCGCCGGCCAGGGTGTCAGAAGCCGGCGCCTGTCCCGGCGCGCCGGGATTAAACGAAGGGGCGACGGATCGGCTTTTGCAATTACTCGTTCGCGCGCGGGATCCCACTTTTGCCTGCGGGCGAAAGTGCTTGTCAGCGAAGTCCAGGTAGCACTGCCAATCATAGTCCGTCACGTCGTGTTTACCTTTGCGGATGTGAAAGCCGATCGTGTTCATCACCGGCTGGTTGACCGCCGGCATCGTTTCCGAAGACAGGCCCTCGACGCCTAACATCCGATACACATCGCTCGCATGCCAGGCTGCCAGAAATTCGCCGCGCGGGTCGGACCACAGGTCTTCTTCGGCGCTGGCGACATAAACCGGACGTGGCGCGACCAGTGCGATCAACATGTGCTGATCGATCGGCAGGGCCTCCAGATCGTTGCCGTACTTGTCGAAATTGTCGCAAAACCAGTGCGGAAAGGCTTTGATAATGCGCCGGACCGGTTCGCCGAACTCGCGGCGACTGAGCGCCGCCCCGCCGCAACCCGAATTGTTGGAGATGACCAGCGCGAACCGCTGGTCCCGGCCCCGGCCCATAGTGCCGTCTTGCCCAGTCGCGAATGTCCCATCACGGCCACGTGTTTTTCGTCGATATCATCGTCTGTCGCAAAATAATCCAACGCTCGACTCAAACCCCAGGCCCAGGCCCCGATCGTTCCCCACTGGTCCGCCGCGGCGCGGTTTGGCCAGGTTCGTAGAACAAAGGCTGCACACCATTTTTGAATCCGTCGTCGAAATCGGGATCCAGGTCCGCGCAATGGATCGTCGCCAGGCCGTAGCCGCGGGCGAGAATCTTTTGGATGGCCCAGCGATTCGCTCGGCTGCCCCGCGACTTTTCTGCGGCGGCCGGGTTCTTGCTGTCGCCCAACGCATGCTTCGAAATCGTAATTTCAGGATCGGCATGGACAGTGTGGTTTCCTTCGAAGTTGAAGCCCAGAAACAGCGGCACTGGCGACTGCACATTTTTGGGAAGATTATTGGGCAGGTAGATAAGACGGATTACGGGCACCGACGCGGAGCGTTGGTCGCCGTCCTACAACTTTGCCCAAGCAAACAAAAACTCGACCGCTCGCAGCACGAAGGGTTTTCATGTACATTTCCTAACTCGTACGGATCGCCGGATAATCATATCAAATCCGGTATTCGTAGGTACAAGCTGCCGGCTCGGCTCATGGTTGCAACCAATTCGTAAGACGGGCACTCTTGCCCGTCACCTGTACAAACGGGCAGGCGTGCCCGTTCTACAGATATTTGCAGCCGCTGCGAAAACTCGAACCGTTAGCAACACAAAGCACCGGTTTACCGCGCTAACGACCGATGACATTCGCCAAGACGACTGGAACGAGGTCCATGTTGTCGTGCGTGGTTTTCGCTTTTATTTCACAATCAATGGAAAGATGGCGTCCGAAGTGATCGACAACGAGGTGGCCAAGCGTATCGATCGCGGTGCTATCGGTCTGCAACTTCACGGCGGGAAGCCGATGACGATTGAATTTCGCGACATCCGGCTCGCCGACTTGTCCGCTGGGCGCAGCACCCAATGAACCTGATGCTTAATACAGCGAAGCTGGCGATTAATACAGCAATTCTTTGAGCGCATCGATCAGCCGATCGAGATCGCTTTGTTGTGTGTAGAGATGGCACGACACACGAATAAAGCGGGCTTCGCCGATCGTCATGGTTGGCACCTCGATCTGGTAGCGGTGCCACAGCGCGTCGCGCAGCTGGTAGGGATCTCCGGGCGGGACAGGCAGGGTGATCATGGGGCCGTACCATTGCGGACTGTCCGGCACCAGCGGTTCCAGCGACGTGAGTTCGGTGATTCGCCGGCGCGCTTGCTGAGCGAGAAAGTGCGTCCGCTTACGGAATGCTTCCCAACCAACTCCCGCCAGAAAGTCTATTGCCGCCGGCACACTCAATACCGCCGACATGTCACGGGTGCCGATCCAATTGAACTCTTCCTGCCAAGTTTTCGGCACCTCCGGCAGGAGTCGGCCCCAGCTGAGCACCACCGGTTCGATCTTTGCATGATGGCGGGGATGCACGTACAGGAATCCGGTTCCGGGTGGTGCGCACAGCCACTTGTGGCAACTGCACGCGAAATAGTCGCAATCCAGATCGGACAGTGCCAACGGAAGGTTCGCCAGAGCATGGGGACCATCGATACATACTTGCACACCACGTTCGTGCGCTGTGCGACAAATCTTTGCAATGGGCAAGATGATCGCCGAGGCCGAGGTGATATGGCTGATCACCAACAGCCGCGTACGCTCGGTCATGGCGGCCGTGAGGGCAGCGACCACTTGTTCGTCCGATTCGACAGGTAGCGGCAAAGAAACTTCGGTCAGGCGAGCGTCTGTGCGGCGACAGGCGCGTTGCCAAATCCGGCGTACGGCACCATATTCGTGATCGGTCAGAAGCACCTCATCGCAGGCATTCAGCGAAAAGTTGGCGGCGACGACGTTCATCGCGTAGGTGGCGTTGTCCACCCACACAATGTCATCGCGCCCGGCACCCACAAAATCGGCCATCATGTCGCGGGCCGCAAGCAGCGGTTCCTCCGCGTGCCGGAGGTAGAAGTCCATCGGCAATGCCGACTCGCGATCGAGCCACTGCTGTCGCGCCGCATTCACGACGCGTGGTACGAACCCAAACGAGCCGTGGTTCAGGCATGTCACGCCGGCCGGCACTGTCCACTCGGCGCGGATGTCTTGCCAGTCTTGATCGTCGACGGTTGAGCGGTCAGTCATGGAACAGATTGCCAGGTTCTAGAGGACTTGAGGAACAGCGCTTAGTTTGCCAGCGGCTGGGTACTACGCAAATAGGCGAACAGGTCACGCAGCTGCTGATCACTGAAGTTATCGAGCAGCCGGTCGGGCATCAAGGACTTTCGCTGAACCAGTATCTCGTCGATCTGGTCCTTGCTCAACCGAATATCGGCGCCGTCGTGGCCGCGGAGGACCACTATTCGACTGTCCTCGTCGATCAGCAGGCCGCTGACCACCCGCCCGTCGTCCGTGTAGGCGATCCGGCTTTCATAACCTGCGCGTATCTCGGCACTGGGCTTGACGACGTGCAACAGCATATTCGCCAGATCGTCACGCTTCTACGTCGTCAGATCGGGACCAACTTGTCCCCCTTGACCAAACAATGTGTGACACTTCGCGCAGGTGTCGCGAAACAAAAGTTGGCCGCGGTAGGGGCTGCCGTTGGCCGCATCGACGACGCCGGCGTATCGCTTGATCTGGTCGTCCAGGCGAGCAGCCGATTCGACGTCGACATGAAAGTGTTTTTCCAGCAGGGATTGGACCGTCGCATCTTTCCAATGCCGCATGTGATTAATCGTTTCCAAAGACACTTCGCTGGCCGATACGGTCCCGTCATCCACCGCCCGCAGCAACTGCAGTGCTGACGACTTGCGACTGCTCAACAGCGATTCGGCGGCGCGCCGCGCTGACGGTTCCAGATCGGGAAGTCGAGCCAACACGGATGCGACGACCTGGGCTGCTTCATAGCGTTGCAAGGCCGCCAGCGCGGCCAGCAGCAATTCTCGATCGTCTGAGGTGTTCACAATTTTCAGCAAGACCGGCACGCTTTGCGGACAATGGACCTCACCGAAGGTCGCGATCAGACCAGTTCGCTCCTTCACGTCGGTTTCGTCATTCGCAATCTTAGCTAGCGCCTCCGATATCGCCTTGTGGTCGCCACGACGCACGCGCAATACCAAAGACCCGCCGCCCGCCCGGCCGATGGCGTCCAGCAATTCGACCGGTAGCGATCCCAACGAGCGGCCGGCAAAAGCCTTTTCGAATCCGGACATTAAGATTGCGCGGTGATTCTTGCCCGGCGCGGTGTCAAGCAATTCGGCACATCGTCGCAAATCTTTGGTCTTGCCTTCCAAAGCGAATCGACGCATCAGATTCTCCAATATCAATGGCTGCATCAAACGTCGATTCCAAAGTTCACGATCCTGCAGCAGGCTCAAGACGGCCTCAGCGTTCTCCTTGCAGTGCTGCTCGATGGCCCACCATACGAGCAGTGGCTGGTACGGGTCATCCGCATCCTGGTCAACCGCCAGTAACTCGCGCAGGATGGGCAGTGCCGCCGACGCGGGAATACGCCGAGCCGAACACGCCAGTTGCGCCCGGACCTCGATGCGCGGTTCCCTTTGCGTCTGTCGCGCAAGGGCCTTGGCGACGGCAGGGGATACCTGTCCGTCATCGCAACACAAGCGGACCGCCCAAAGGCGAACGTAAGGATCGGCATGATCGATCCCATTGAGGATTGCCGTTTCGTCCAGACCGCCACACAGATACAGCGCCCACAAACATTCCAGGGCAAACTGGCCGGTACCGTCCGCCAACTGCTGGCGCAGTAGCGGCAGCAGCGCCTGGTCTTTGCGATCGGCGATTAATCGTAGAGCTGTCTGCCGGTACCACCGGTTGTCGTGCTTGAGTAACTCGACCAGCTGCTGCGATGATTTGCGGGCGAGATCAAATGCAGGTGTCGGGCGGTCGGTCTGAGAACGCAGTCGGTAAATGCGTCCGTTCGTCGGGTCGATTTGGCCCTCGTGATTGCGGTAATGGTTGATCTGGCCGTCGTACCAGTCGGCAATGTAAACGGCGCCGTCGGGCCCCAGCTTGATGTCCACAGGGCGAAACCAGGAATCGCTTGAAGTGAGGGGTTGGATAGTGCTCCGTGTTTTTCGAATCCCTTGCGAAGGTATCCCCCTTGGACGTAATGATACCCCCGTGTTTCACCTCCGTTGTGACCCGAAAAGACGCGGCCCTTGGAATCGATCTCGCAACCGAACGCGTTGCCTCCACCTTCGGCAAAGATCTCGTAGCCGCGGGTTTCCGGATGGTAGCGCCAAATCAACTGCCCCTGCGAATAAATTGGTTTGTCGCCATCGATATCGGGACGTACGACATTGCCGGTGACCGTACTGCCTTGCGCCGTACAACCAGCCGTCCGGGCCCCACATCAGACTGTTGGCGATCGAATGCGAGTCCTCCAAGCCGAATCCCTTCAGGTGGACGACCGGGTCGTCGTCGGGAACGTCGTCGTTGTCTCTATCTGGATAAAAAAGCAAGTAGGGCGGATTCAACACCCACGCGCCGCCTCGACCACGTGCGACGGAGGTACACATGTTCAAGCCTTCGAGAAACGTTTTGTGGCGATCGAACGTTCCGTCTCCATTGGTATCTTCGTGGATCGTGATTTTGTCAGCTCCGCGGAACGGAGAGTCTGCCGTGTGGGGCGGCGGAGGCGGCACCGTGTCGTAAACGTTGCGCCAAAAGTTGTCGCGGCTGACAATTTTCAGACCGGCGGGATGCGGGTACTGTGCATATTGAACGACCCACATCCGCCCCCGCTCGTCGAAGTTCAGGAAAACCGGCTGCCGCACGGTTGGTTCGGTCAGCACCTGGTCGATGGCCAAATCGTCGGCGACCCGCAAACTGGCAAGCGACTCGGCAGGACCCAGCCCGCCCGCGCGGGTTTTTTGAACCGGTCGCGGAGACGACGAGTCAAGCCTCTCCTCGGCCGGCAGGTTGGCTCCGTCAATTAGAGTCAGCAGAAGAATTGCGACGGCAAGCTGTTTCATGGAGACGGGAGATCGTGTCGGCTTAGTAGGCGGGCCAGGCAGATGCGCTGCCTGGAGGAGTGTGTCTTCCTGCATCCATTTAAGTGGTGCAGAGCGGCAAAATCCATAGACGTGTTCGGGCTTCGTCTGTTACTGGTCGTATTCCGCATCTCGACGGACGTGTGTCCGGTCCCCTCTCCCTCGAATTGTTGCTGCGCACCCTTAGGATTCAGAGCACCCGTTGCCAGCAACAATTCGGGGGAGAGGGATAGGGTGAGGGGCAACGCCGTTAAGCATTTTCTTGTTCGTAGTTCCGCCTTTAGGCGGCAACCTGGCGCGAAGGGCCGCCTAAAGGCGGAACTACAAACGACGTGACTATGTCTTTCCGCGCATAAATATCCTTAACGGCGTTGCGTGAGGGGGCCATCTCAGCGGACGCTCAGCTGGTACGTCTTGCCCGCCTCCAGTTCGACCGCAACCAGGTTCGGTTTTACCTGGTCGAATGGAACGGCCTTGCCGGCGGAGGTAAGTTCCACAAACGTCTGGTCGCCAGGCAGGTGGATCTGGTGGCGTCCGGCGGTCTGGGCCCGCAGCGTGACGGACGTGATGCGAGAATCCTTCCAAGCAATGTCCACTTCCATGTTGCCACGGGCGCACAGCCCCCAGATGTCGGTAATGTGATGCACTACGAACCCGTTGCAGTTGTAATGCACCTTGGCCGTCTTGCGCCCGGGCTCGCGCAGCGATTCCAGCAAGTCGAACAGTGGCAAGTGGCACTCCGCCAGATTACAGATCTCGACCGGCCAGTAATTCATCTGCACGTTGATATTCAAGTGGAAGTCGGAATCCCAATCGGGCTTCAGCTTGTGGTTCCAGACTCCTTGCAGGTTGGCCGGCATAGTCCCTGGCCGGCTGCTGCAGATCAGCAGATAACGGCCAAACTGGAAATATTGTGCGACTAATCCCGGATCCAGCTGGCCCTCCTGCACCCGTCGCAGGCGTTCGTCGGTCGGCAAGCTCGCCACTTCGGCGTCATCGTCCGGGCCATGCAGTTCCAGGGCGACTCGACGGAACATCGCTTGAAAATCCCGCAGGTGTGCCGCGCAGTTCTTCATACGGCTTGCTGGCCGCGGCCGTTACCCACTCGTCCGCGATTGCACGGCGTTCAGAAGGCTGGCAGTTCTGACCACCTTTGTACTCCTATTAAATTCGTAACTTCAGTATGTATAATTGACAGGTAACATGTATATTTGACAGGTCGTTGGCGCCGACTTGGCCGACGGCCGGTGCCGGGTCTACAGCGTACCGGGTAATTCAATAGGCGGGGGCTTCAACGATGGTACCGCGTATCAAATCGGGAATCATTCTGGCGATTCTGGCGTTTATCATCGGTTTTTGCTTTGTGTCTGGGGCCTATGTCGCACATGACATGTGGCGAACCAAGATCGACGATGACAAAGCGATCTGGCTGGTCAATCGTTCAGCCGCCGCCTATGTCATCGCCATTTTCGTTGTGCTCGGATTGATTACCGCCCGCGGCGTCGAGTACATGGTCATACGCTGGTGGAAAAGTCGCCATCATCCGGACTTCCTGGAACGCGATGACGAATGACGTCACCTGACGAATCAGCACGATTGCATTTGTGGCTGCGGCGCGTTTATTTCATGGCCGCCGGCGCCGTGGGTTGCCTGTTCCTGACGGGCGTCGCGTTGCACGCGTTTCGCGTTGAATGGCCGACGATCGGCATTTTGGCAATCGTCGGTACGTTGGCTGCAACGCTGGATATTTTTATTTTCGAACCGCGCACGCCTCACAAGGTAAAGGCCTGTCTGTTCTGGGCCTTCGGCTTTCTGCTGTTGTCCGTCATGATGACGATCGTATTGTTAATCCCCTATGCGGTCCTGGCGTTGATTTCGATAGCGTTCGGCGTCTGGCAGGACTGGGAAACGGTCGGCGCGACGGGCCGATATTTGCCCATCCCGATCGGATTCGCCGTCGGACTGTTGATCTGGCACCTGCTGGACGACTATTGAAAAAAGCCTGATGTGGATCGGAATCGAACCGACCAGAGAAGAGCTACGTGTGACGCACCGCTCAACGGTTTTGGGGAGATAACAAAAGTCAGAGACAAGGGCTCCAGGGAATCAGCCTGGCCCCGCTGGCGCAGCGGCTTTTCTCGCGTCACCACGCTTAATAGCAGTGGCAGGACGACCAGGTTCCCAGCCAGACCGCCGAGCAGTGATAAACTGACCAGCGCCGAAATAAGCCGTCGGGATGAAATCGCTCAGACAGAGGGCACCGAAGCCAACGACCAAGGCCAGCGTGGAAAAAAATACCGCCCGCCCCACGCTCTGCTGCACAGCGTACAGCGCGTCACGGACATTCAGGCCCTCCTTCCGCAAACGCCGGAACATCGTGATGTAATGAATTTCCGAATCGATCGAGAGGCCCATGCTGACTGCGGCAATCATCGCGGCGCCCATGTTGATCTTCAACTCCAGCCACCCCATGATGCCGGTCACCACCAGAATCGGCAGGATGTTCGGCACCAGCGCCACGGCGGCCAGCACGGGACTGCGAAAGGCAATCAGCATCATCAGGCCGATCGCCACCGTCGCGACGCCAAAGGTAACCCACTGGTCCCGCAACATGCTGTCGATCAGGTTGGTCAGCAACACAAAGAAACCCGTCACTTCGGCCCGTGCAAGTTTGTCCGTACCGGGAAACACTTCTCTGCTGATTTGCGTTACCTGCGCGATCAGTTGCTGCTTCTGTTGCGAAGACTGCCGTTCGCTGGCCCGCAACATGATCCTCGCGAAATACTTGCCGGGCTGCTGCGGATCTTCGCCATAGAGACTTCGAGCGACATCCGGCATCTCCTTGACCAATCGCCGATGCTTCAGGCGAACCAGCACATCCCGCGCGACAAGCCGCGGCGTCGGCACGGTATCCAGCGCGTCCACGATACTGATGACCTTCGTCAAACCCGCGGTGGTCTCGCCGCCGGTCGCGGTCAGCTTGACCTCGTCGCGCAGGCGGCCCTGCAGGTGCCGCAGAATACGGAAGTACCGCTGACCAAGGTGCTCGGCCGGCGGCGCGGGCACGATCACATCCCAGACCCCGGCCCCTCCCAGGTTCGATTCGACAAAACCGTATGACCGGACGATCTCGCTGGACGCTCGAAAGTTCCTGGTGAAATCACTTTCCACCTGTAACCGGGTACAGCCTAGCGCGGCGAGGATCACCACGACCAGCGACGCGAAAGCGATCATCTTCGGCCAGCGCAGTACGGCATCGACCGAGCGACGCAGCGTACTACTCAGCACCGTCTCGCCCCAGGCCCAGCGGGGATCGACATCGTGACTGCCCCACAGGACGAGTCCCGGCAGGATCAAGACCAGACTGACCAAGGTCAACAGCGAACCGACGGCCATCATGATCCCAAAGTCACTGACCGGACCGACCTCGGCCGCCATCAGCGAGGCAAAGCCGGCCGCGTCGCTAAAACACGTCCACATAATCGGTGTTGCCAGGAGGGCCACCGAGACGAGCAGCGCCTCGCGGGGCGAGCGGTTTTCGCCGCGCAGCTTCGCGAAAGCGAACCACGATGTGCACGATGGTCGCAACACCGATCACGGTGATGATCGACCACAGCATGGAACTGACCATGCTCAACTGCAGCCCGCCGGCCCACAAGGCGGCCTTGGTCAGCAGCAGAGCAGCGTTGACGACGACGATCGGCACGAGGACCCAGCGCAGACTGCGAAAGCACGCGATGATGGTCAGCATCAACAGCACCGTGGCCACCCAGCCCAGGCGATCGCCGTCATTGTCGACCAGGCGAAAGCCCTCGGTGACCATCACCGGTCCCCCGACCAGCACGGCCTCGCTATCGTGTGCCTTCACCACATCCCGCATCCGCGCCAAGGTCGCTTCGCGTGCCGCGGACGAATCGGCCGGATCGAGGATGCAGGTCACGGCCGTCGTGCGGCGGTCCGCGCCGACGTTGTAACCCTCCAGCATCTGCAGAAAGGCGGGCCCCGCTGGGAATTACTGATGATCTCGATCCCCAGGGGCGTCGTCGTCAGGCTGACGACGGACGGAACGCCCTCGACGGCCGCCAGGCGGTCGGTCAGCTGCTGGACACGCAGCATCCCTGCCTCCGTCATTAACTGCGGATCCAGATAGGCAGCCATCACCACATCATCGCCGCCAAAGGTGCGTTGCAATTGTCGGTAGGGAACCAGCAGCGGATCGTCCGGCGCGAACATGTTCTCGACCGAGCGATCGAAGTCCAACCGCTGTGCTGGCAAGTAGGATACAGCCACCAGGACGGCGGCCAAAAACAATAGCGCCAGCGCCAGTCAATCAGCAGTTGCGAAACACGATAGGCCAGTGTACGCGTCACAAATCAGCTTCCCAGCCTCGATCGGTCGCCACCAAACGTTTTTACCCAAGAAACACTGCACAAGAAATCGCGTACAGAAAGAGTGCCCAGGTCAACTCAGCGTATCGCCGCGGCACAGTGCGTGATAGAGCACTCGCAGGAGATGAAGGAAGTTCTGGACGTTCATGATATTCCTGCTGTTAGTTCAGGTTCTGCAATATCGGTAATCCATCGCGCGCCACGCCTACTTCTGGAGGGCGTTTGGTGCTCGTTGCCGGGACAAATCGGGCGAGCCGAAGTAGAACGGGTATTGGATGCGATGTGGGAGGTTCCGCGCGAAGCGTTTGTTCCCAAAGACGTGTCCCACTTGGCCTATGTGGACGGTCCGCTACCGATCGGTCTTGGCCAGACAATTTCCCAGCCATTCACAGTGGCCTTTATGTGTGAGGCCGCTCGATTGACACGCCCCGACCACGTGCTGGAGATCGGCACGGGGTCTGGTTACGGTGCGGCAGTTTTGTCGCGCCTTTGCCGGACCGTAGATACCGTGGAACACTTCCCGCAATTGGCAGACGAGGCGCTCCTGTATCTCGAACAACTCGGCTACGAAAACGTCACGGTGCATACGGCGGACGGGGTACTCGGCTGGCCTAAGGCGGCGCCCTACGACGCGATCATTGTCACGGCTGCCGCCGCGGCGTTACCTCAAGCGTATTTGGATCAGCTGGTGCCGGGTGGCCGGATCGTCATGCCTCTAGAGGGTATGCGATTCCGTCAGGCGCTTTATCGTTTCACGAAGCGGCGCGATGGCGTGCAGGTCGAGAACCTGGGCGGCTTCACGTTCGTGCCTTTGGTCAGTGACACCGACTGGGAACCTGCCGATTTACTCGATGACGACGACTGAGCCATCGCGGTTTATCAAAAGCGGGCCGCGATGAAAACGCGGACACAGGGTGGCGGCGACGCTCGCAGAATTCGCTCGGCCAGAACCCCGAGGTCCCGGGCGCACCGGGATTAAACGCTGTCAGCGTAAGCCACGAAACAGGCGAACGCGGAACGTTCTCACTTTGTACGGACTTGAATGTGTGGAGAACAGTTGTCTCAACTGTTTTCCGCGACCTGTGGAGCAATTGGGGACAATTGCTATACAAAGTAAGTGGCATTGGGCTCCCGCCCGCCGTTCGTTCGATCAGCCGCCGAGCGCTAGCTCACGGTTTTAGGGCAGAACTCCCCGCGCGCGGGACGAACGCGTGGCGGCTGAAGAGATGAATACGTCAAAATGAGCGGCAGGGGGGGCGCACCTGTCCGTTCGCCACGAAACTGCATCGCCGATTAAAGATCTGACCGGTAGCGGCGGGCCTGGTCGACGAGTTCCGGGTCCTTGCTGACGCGGATCACTTCGCCGAGCGCCTTGTTGAACTCGGCTTGATTCGGCCGCCGCAGATACCGGTGATGGGACAGTCCGACAATCGCGCGGCATGCTTGCTCGGCAGTCGCCTGATTCTCCAGATAAGGCAACACAAACCGCAGGGCTTCGATGCTGCGAATCTCCGCCGAACTTGCGCGACTCAGGATCAGATTCCGTTCTTCATCGCGGGATGAAAGTTCCATCGCTTTTTGAAGCAGCGCGAGACTCTCGGCCGTCGAGCGCTCGTGTCGAAGGGCGATCACCCGAATGAATGCTCGCATGGCCCGCAGACGATGCGACTCTTCCTCGCTCGACTCAAAAATCTCCAGCAGTTCCCCAGCGACCGCCCCATCCGGCCAATTGCAAATTGCCCGGACACCCACCTCGTAGAGGTCCTTGTCGTCACTTTTCAACGCCACCTGGATCTGCTGCAACGCGCACGGACCGCCGATGCGGCCGAGCAACGGGAGCAACGCCTTTCGATCCACTTCATCCTCATCGTCAAATACCGTCAAGACAGAATCGGCACGCTTGTCATTGTCCTCGATCCGATTACACAGCAGCATGATCGCCTTTTCCGCTTCGTCGCGTTCGCCGCCCTCTTCGGAACGCAGTACCCCCTGGACCATTGCGGGAACATTGTCGATTTCGGCCAGGTGACTCAAAGCGGCCATTGCGGGGCGGCGAATGTCGGCCTGGCTGTGGACCGCTTCTTCCAACAGCGCCGGAACCGCAGCAACCGAGCGGCGGCGGCTGAGCACGTCGATCAGTGCGGCACGCTGCGGGAGGTCATCGGCCGCTTGCATCGCTGCGACAATTTTCTGGTCGGCCCCCTCGCCGTAAACCGCTACAAGGCTGTCGCGCGTCGCACGGCTCACTTCATTGGCCACCTCGCCGTCCTCGCTCAAAACGCTCAGCAGCAACGGTATGACGGTAGCATCGCCCACCGTGGCCAGCGCCCGCAGCGCGGCCACGCGTACAGCTTGATTCTCGCTTCCTGCGGCGGCCACAACTCCGGGCATAACGTCTTTTTCGGCCCGCACTCGGAACGCCTCCAACACCAGGACCTGGGTGGCTGGCCGAAGCTCGGAAAGGTTATCGGAAAAATCTTTCACCTTATTGACGTTGAGCTCCGCGAGGCGTGCTGCCGCAACTCCAACAATTACTGGATCATCGTGGGGAAGGAGCAAACCGATTGCCAGGGCCTTGTTATTACCGGCGGCGTCGATGAGGCCATGCACGGCAGCCGAGCGGACCGAATTGGGTTCCCGCGGGTGGTAAAGATCTTTAAAGATTTTGTCAGCCGTATCGGTTTTGCCCTGAGCGAGCAGCTTATTGGCGCACCGCAGTGACGCATTGCCTAGACGCAGTCGGAGTTCGCCGACGCTGTTCTGTCGGCGCGCTTTCAGGGCCTCGGCTGCTTGCGGAGTTCCGATCTTGCCCAGCGCCTCTGCGGCGGCACCGACGACGTCTTCATTCGCATCGCCCAGCGCCTTGGCGGCAGCGTCCGTGCTGGACCGATCCGCTCGGTGGCCCAGCGAGTTGAGTAAACCAATCTTGAACTGGGTGTGTTCGTCGCCTTTCAGCGTTTCCAGCTTGGAGATCAGTTTGGCGTTGGCCTCTGGCGCGGGGTTGCTGGTTAACGCTCGACGAGCGGCACTGCGAACAAGAACATCCTCGTCGTCCAGTGCGTCGGTGACCGCATCCACGCATTCCACATCGCCGAGATGCTCAAGTTGTCTCAACAACCAAATGCGTGCCGGGTTGGGCGTGTCGGGCCCCAGCTTCGCGGCCATCAATCGGCTGGCCTCGGCGCGTTGCGCCTCCATGCCAGTCACGCAAAGCCCACGACAGATACGTTCCCACTGCTGTTGAGCGTCCTGGCTGTCGGCAATGTTTTCCGCACCCATCCCAGGCAGCAATTCTTCCAGAGTCATCTCCAGATCGGCCGACTCCTCAGCGGTGCCCACGGTGGCGATTGCCGTCACGGCCACTACTGCGGCGACAACAAGAATTCGGGTCCACATTATTCGATACAGGCGATGCACGTTAAAACTCCGTATGGCAATATAAAATGTTCTCACGCAAACGCGCGGAGCTTCTTGACATGGAAGCAAGGTTCGCTGCCGATCGAGACGGGTGAATGAAGACACAACGCATTAACGAGAGCCCTGAAATCAAACGTCTCCTAGTAACTTTCGCCTTCTGCGCCTTTGCGTGATAAATTGTTTCCCCCAATCCGCAATCCAAAATCCGCAATCCGCAATCCAAATCACACGTTCCAGGGTTCGCGATACGGACGCTCCAGCCAGCGGTTGGCCTCTGCATCGTCGACAAACTCTTCCTTCTGCGGATTCCACTTCAGCGGCCGGCCGAGCCACTCGGCGATGTTACCGATGTGGCAGATCGTGACCGCTCGACAGCCCAGTTCGACATCGGCGGCCGCGCGCTGACGCGTCTTTGCGCACTCGATGAAGTTCGCGTAATGATCATTGCTGCGGCGGAGGTGGACTTCGTTGGGGCCGATCGGCTGTCGGTCGAGCGTATGTGGCTTGGCGCTTTTGATTGATGCCCAGGCGCAGATATCCAAGACAAGCTCGCCCTCCGTGCCCGTAAACCGCAGGAAGTTTCCGCTCACGCGGTAGACCGTCACTCCATTTTCGTAGCGGTAGCTGACAAACCGTCCATCATTTTCTTTCGGATCAAGCGGTGTGATTTCGACCGGACCCGAGTCCTCGGTCCCCATGGCCCATTGCACCAGATCGAAAAAGTGGCGCCAAAATCGGTCACCCCGCCGCCACTATAGTCCATGTACGGCATCCAACCGCGACTGCGATGGATCTCGGCGTTAAAAGGCCGCCACGGCGCGGGGCCCAGCCACATGTCCCAATCGATGTGGTCGGGGACGGGTTGCTCGGGCAGCCAGCAACGCGTGGAAGGTTCCCAAGTACCGACGTCGATCGTCTTCAATTCGCCGAGCCGGCCGTTGCGGACGAGTTCGCAGCCGTATCGAGCGCTGGGATTGGAACGATTTTGCGTGCCGACCTGGAACACGCGTCCAAAGCGACGCGCGGCATCGACGGCCGCCCGTGCCTCGCGGACGGTGAGCGACAGTGGTTTCTGACAATACACATCTTTGCCATGCGCAGGCGGCGGCTGCGATGGGGACATGCCAGTGGTCGGGGGTGGCCGTATGGACGACATCGATATCGTCGCGGTCGAGTATTTCTCGAAAATCGCGATAGGTTTTACAGTCGTTATTCCCATAGTGTTCGTCGACGCGACGTTTCGCAGCGGCGAGTCGCTTGGCGTCAGCATCGCAAACTGCGACGACCTGAGCGTCGTCGAGCGGTAGGAAGCGATCCAAGTCATAACGTCCTTGGGAACCGACCCCGATACTGGCCAGGGTAATCCGATTGCCAGGTGCCGTTTTTCCGGATCCGAACACTGAACAGGGTACGATCAACGGCGCGGTGGCCGCGAGGCCGCGCCCAGGGTACGGTGCAGAAAAGTTCGTCGGTTGGTATGGGTAGAGTTCATGGATTGCGGATTTCGGATTGTGGATTGCGGATTAGGGATGGTGGGATTGCGGATTTTGGATTGCGGATTTGAATACAAGGAGCTGGTTGTGAGGTCGAGGGATCGGGGCTTTCAGCCCCGAGGGATCGGGACTTTCAGCCCCGAGGGATCGGGGCTTTCAGCACGATGGACGGTATATATTAACCACGGAGGCACGGAGGGGGGAGGCGGTAGCAAGCAGACACCGAGCAATGATAAGCATACGGGATCGAGGTGAGTGATTGGAACAGGGGGAAGAATTTGGCACGCAAGGGCGCTAAGGCGCGGAGTGGATGCGCGGGATGCGGGATACGGGATTGGAAGCAGGAGAGAATCAAGGGAACGATGACTTCTGACAGGATAACATGATTCACAGGATCGATGGAATTTGGGATTGCGGATTGCGGATTAGGGAATGGCGGAAAGAGTTTGGCACGCACAGTCCCAAAGTCGAGTAGTGTCCCAGGATTGTGTTAATTCAATTTCTAGCCCGCGAATGACGCGAATGACGCGCGAATATCAGAAAACTTATTCGTGTTATTCGCGTAATTCGCGGGCTGAGAATTTTTTGACAAGCACTTAATTACGCACCTCAACAAACGATTAGGACACGACCTGACTTCGCGTGCAAATTTTTCCCCCGCCCCCGCCCCCGCCCCCGCCCCAATCCGAAATCCGAAATCCCATCATATCTGATCCACATCTGTCACGGGTCGCATGGAAACGGTCCCGAATTGAGCCAGCGGCTCACACGCTTTTTCCAGCTGAGCGGTCTCTTTGCTGGTGGCCAGTACATAGGCGACATGTTCATGGGTAGCCACCCACGCTCCTTCAATCGCAACCCCTTCCTCGAAATGTGTGAGTCCATGCTCCTGAAAATACTTCAGCGCCTCATCCCTCTTTTCCGGCAGATAATTCAATTCAATCATGTACAGCATGGCGATTGTCCTCTATTTGTGTGCACGGATTCCGACCGAAGCATCCAATATTCTAATCCGCAATTCCCAATCCCTCGGGGTCAGGACATTTTTCTCTTTGCGTCCTTGCTACTCTGCGAAGTCTCGCTACGAAGCACGAGCCGCGCTCTCCTGTTCCAATCCCGCATCCCGTATCCCGCATCTCGTATCTCGCATCCCGTATCTCGCACATGGCCCCTGACAAGCTCGACAACGAGATACTGAATCTGTTGGCGGCGGGCAAGAAGATCGCGGCCATCAAGCGCTACCGGGAAGCGACCGGCGCGGGCCTGGCGGAAGCGAAGGAGGCCGTCGAGCGTATTGAGCGCAGCGAGCTAACGGCCCCGGAGCCGTCCGCCGATTCTGACTTGGAGACACAGATCGTCTCGCTGCTGGGCCGAGGTGAAAAGATCGCGGCGGAGAGGCTCTACCGGGAGCGCACCAGAACTGGGTTAAAGGAATCGAAGGAGGCCGTCGACGCGATCGGCCGGCAGCATGGCATCACGGTACCTGCCGGATCGGGCTGCCTGGGCGTATTCGTTTTGCTGGCCGTGCTCGTAACGGGCATCACGTTAGTCTTGGCTGCTATGAAGTTCTGATGGCCAAGATAATTCTCACTAACCGAAGCTCAATCCAGGTGCCAGGAACGTTTGTTAAAGGTTCCTGGCACCCCTTATTTCACTGGCACCCTTTTTTCCAAATCGTCGTGACGGACTCGACTCTCCTCGCGCAGTGTGGTGTGCAGCACGATCGAATCAGCTTCGCGGCGCAAGATCAGTATTCCACGGAAACATCTTATACAAATCGTATCATTACCAACCAACCTATAAGCTATGAGAATGAACTCGACAACAAGGAGGATTTAACGGCAGCATCGTTACCAACGATTTGCGGCTGGAGCCCAAATTTAGGCTTTACACGCGGGTGCCTGAACAAGCACAATACTCCCAGGCCGCTCGATAACTCCGCCTCCCAACCGGACGGGCTTTTTGAACAGTAGGCAGCAAGAATGACAACCATCGTTGGGCGAATCAAGGCTTCCGTACACCTTTTGGCGATGGCCCTTGTCCTGGCGATTTCGACATTCTCAGTTTGGGCTCAGCCAGAAGACGCCGATCAGCGCAATCTTGCGGATGAATTTGTCGAGCAAATCGACTCACGACGTACCGATTCAGCAGCCGAATCGTTAACGGTCAACCCTACGCTGAACAAACATGCCTGGGCGGCTGTCGCGGCGATGGCTCAGGCGCTGGTCGACGATCCGGATGCACCCTTGCCCGAATTGGCTCCCGACCCGGAACGGCTGCAAGCCGACATTCCCGCAGCGGCTGAGATACGCCAGGTCATCTGGGTGACGCCGAACTCGACCGAGCTTGGCAAGCGAGTGTCTGGCTGGCAAGACGCGCAGGAAACCGAGATGACTCACGTGGCGTTAGCGGTGCGGTCGGCAGCGCGACAAGACAACCGCCAGGCATTGGTCGCCGTCGGTCTGGTCGCGCGGTTGTTGCCCAGTATCGATCCGGAACTGATCAATCGCGGGCAGCGGGATTTTCATTTGCACTGTGACGCTTGCGGAAAGGACAATCTGGTCCAATTGCGTGTGCCGCCCCGGGCGTCCGTCTTGCCGCGTTATCATCCCAACATTCAGTTCCACCGAAAGGGCATCTGGTACCGCAGCGATAGCAATTGGACGTCCGACTACAGTGACGGCAAGAAATGGTTGGAAGGTAGATCGTGATGCAATTCGTACCAAAGCTGACAGGAATTATTTTCAGCAGGAAGCAGAAGGGATAATTAGTATGGACTGGGAATTTGTACGTGCGACGGCAATGATGCTGAGTATTAACCTTCATTATATGTTCAGCCGTCGGCCTTCTTATCTTCTTGTGCCAAAACCCGGTGAACCTAGGGATCTATCTTGACTTCGCTTGGCTTGACGCATTGTAGTCCATTTTCTCGCGTGACGACCCTCGCCAGCCAGCACTCGCCCCTCGCTTCACTCACTGGGCCTCACCCTGGGCTGATTTGTGAAACGCTTTCAGCGTTGGGTGTGCGTGCACGAACTTGTTTGGGAAAATCGTAAGCACGAGGTTTTTATGCGCGTGCTAGGTTTTGCTCCGAGTGCGGAAGCCGATTTTGGGATTGGGCTTGACTCGTGGTGGTGCCATCATCTGACGGATCGCGTCGAACACGACCTTGAATTGCTTGTCATATTTCTGCTCCAGTGCCGCCAGTTTGCGGGACAGTTCCGCATTTTCGGCCAGCATGCGGCGCAAGCGTACAAACGTGCGCATGATCTCGACATTCACCTGCACGGCACGCTTGCTGCGAAGCACGCTGGACAACATCGCCACACCCTGTTCTGTGAATGCGTAAGGCGGTCGTCCCAAGCCCATCTTTAGACCCGGACCGTCGGCAAGAAAGGCGCGGGCATCCTCCGTGACAAATCCAACATCAAATGGACAAAAGATCGCGGCAAGGACGTCGAAAGCGCCCCTTGGTACGACCTTGGCCCCGAATACAGCGGCAAGAAAAGTGATCGCATCAACGATCACCACCTCACGCTGGAAGAGAAGAAGACGGCGCGAAGGGAGGCCGAATAACCGGTATTTCCAGGGAAAACCGAACCTTTTCAGACGGCCGTCTGTCGACAACAGAAGAAAGCACGACTCGGAGCCTCTGTTGTCGGCAATATTTAACAAACAAGCTGAAAAGCGAATAAGTAACATGACATCCGCATGGTAACAAGGACGATGTTATCATGCGAAATTAATGTTACTTTAGAGACATGCCCATAACCAAAACCGATATCACCAGCTACTTCCAGGAGACGCTTGCCGTCGACGTGGCACCGGAAATCTGGCAGCCAGGCCGACGGTTACCGCTTTTTCTGCGCGATGGGTACACGTTCTATGAAATCCAGCTTCTCGGCAACCGTTGCCTGCTGATGGCCGACAAGGAGCCAGACCGATCTGCGGCTGCTATCCGCAAGCACATTCAGCAGGTTCAGCCCAAATGGGAAGGCGACATTATCTATGTGCGTAATACGGCAAACTCGGATGAACGCCGTCGCTTGATTGAGCAGAAGATCCCCTTCGTGGTGCCTGGCAACCAGATGTATCTGCCCACGCTGGGTATCGACCTGCGCGAACATTTTCGCCGGGTCCACGGTGAAGTCACAATGTTCAGCCCAGCCGCGCAAGCCGCCATTTTGCTTTTGCTCACCGACGCGGAACCACACACTTACGACGCGCAGCAGTTGGCCGATCGTCTTGACTATTCCAAGATGACCGCATCGCGAACCTTGAACGAACTAAAATCCGAAGACCTCGGCATCATCCAGCTCGAAGGCCGTGCGCGCCGACTGGAATTCAATAATGACCGGCGCGGTCTCTGGGAGCGCACTCTGCCGTTGCTCAGCAGCCCGGTAAAACACCGACAGCACATCCGCTGCGCCCCTGACAGCAGCGGCGAAAGAAAATTCGGCCCAGAAGCCGGCCTGACAGCGCTCGCCAGATACTCCATGCTAGCCGCTCCGCCGACACCAACTGTGGCCGTTACCTCCGAGCGATGGAAAGCGATTGAAGCACAACCGACGGTCACGTCCGCGAACCCAGCAGATCCAGAGACGATTGAGGTCGAAGTCTGGTCTTATGATCCGTTGCTATTCGCGAAAGATGGTACCTGCGATCCGTTTTCGGTTTTCTTGTCTTTGAACGACAACGAGGACGAGCGAGTACAGAGTGCGCTTCAGGAAATGATGGAGGCAGTGTCGTGATAGAAGGCCTCGATCGCTTCAAAACGCACTTCGCTGAATATACAGATAAATACATACTGATTGGCGGCGCTGCTTGTACGGTCGCCATGGAAAACGTTGGCCAAATTTTTCGAGCCACGAAAGACCTGGATATCGTATTGTGTATCGAGGCGCTCGATGCAGATTTCGGTGCCGCGTTCTGGCAATTCGTGCGCGATGGAGGTTATCAGTCGCAAGAAAAGGGAACCCGCGACAAGCAGTTTTATCGCTTTGAAAAGCCGACGACGGCCGGGTATCCGGTCATGCTTGAATTGTTCGCTCGGACACCGGATGTTTTGGTGCTGGCCGAAGGCAGTCATTTGACGCCCATTCCCATAAACGAGGAGATTTCCAGTCTGTCCGCCATTCTTATGGACGACGATTACTACAACTTTCTGCAATCCGGCAAGCAGATCGTCGATGACGTCCAAATCGCGGGGGCAGAACATCTGATTCCCCTCAAAGCTCGTGCCTGGCTCGACTTGACGGCGCAAGGATGCTGGCGCACATGTTGACTCCGACGACGTAAAGAAGCACAAACTCGATGTGTTTCGTTTGCTGACAATTGTCGATCCTGATTTTGGAGGCGACGTGCCTGAGCGGATAAAAGCAGATATCTCCGTATTTGTTGAGCGTATGAAAGATGAGACCGTTGATCTAAAAGCCGCTGGTCTAGGGAATCGCCAACTGGATGAAGTCCTTACCGAGTTGAGAGGGATTTATGGTCTCAGCTAGTACTTCGGCGGTGCCTAATCCGCTCAGCCGAGATCAATGAGCCGCTCGATCTTTTGAGGTTTGTCTTTTTCTTCGCCAAAGGCGGAACGCGCGGGTGGTCAGCGGCGGGGCAATTCGTAAACTGATGTTTCGTGAATTTCCTGTGTATCGCACGTTTCGCGCGGGAGCGGCGCCGCAGACGTTTTTTGCCGGGGATCGGTTCGGGTGGCTTAACAAAGACCACGCTTACCGGCGCCGGCTGATTTTCGGAGGAAAAGAGCATGATCGATCCACGTATGCATAAACTGGCCGATGTGCTGGTAAACTACTCCCTACGCCTCCAGGCGGGTGATAAGGTGCTGGTCGAAGCCAGCGATATGCCGGATGACATGACGTGCGAGACGCTGCGGGTGGCACGGGCCGCCGGAGCCGAGGTCTTCGTTACGATCAAGAGCAGCCAGGTCATGCGGGCGTTGCTGATGAACAGCAGCGAGTCGCAGCTGCAGCTGATCGCCGACCTGGAAGCACACCGGATGAAAGAGATGACCGCCTACATCGGCTTGCGGGGCGTCGTCAACACGGCGGAGCTTTCCGACGTGCCCGACCAGCAGATGCAGGACTACCAGAAGATCTGGTGGAGACCGGTGCACGGTGAAACCCGGGTGCGGAAGACCAGGTGGGTGGTGCTGCGTTATCCGAGTCCGAGCATGGCCCAGATGGCCGGCATGAGCACCGACGCTTTCGAGGACTTCTACTTTGACGTGTGCACAATGGACTATGCCAGGATGGCCCGGGCCATGGCCCCGCTGAAAGACCTGATGGAGAAGACCGATCGCGTGCGGATCGTGGGTCCAGGTACCGAGCTGGCGTTTTCGATCAAGGGGATCCCCGCGGTGGGCTGCGGCGGCGACCGGAACATCCCCGATGGAGAGGTGTTCACCGCCCCGGTCCGCGACAGTGTCAACGGGACTATCCAGTTCAATACGCCGACCATCTATCAGGGGGTCAGCCACGAACGTGTGTGCCTGGAATTCAAGGGCGGCAAAATCGTCCAGGCGACCAGCAGCAACACGGGCAACCTGAATAAGGTCCTCGATTCCGATGAGGGGGCCCGCTACGTGGGCGAGTTCGCTCTGGGTTTCAATCCCTACATCACGCGGCCGATGAAGGATATTCTGTTCGACGAGAAAATCGCCGGCTCGTTTCATTTCACGCCCGGGGCGGCCTACGAGGATGACGCGGACAACGGCAACCGATCGGCCGTCCACTGGGATATGGTCTGCATCCAGACGCCGGAGGCGGGTGGCGGGGAGATCTGGTTCGACGACACCCTGGTTCGCCAGGACGGGGCCTTCGTCGTGCCAGAGCTGACGGACTTGAATCCGGAGAATCTCAAGTAAACCACCGCGCACAATTGCGCGGACGCTTTCGGGAGCGCACGAGTTGAAGGAAACACAGGTGAGGGAAACCTATCGCCATGCTGCCGCTTGCTTCCTTGATGATGTATCTTTATCGCGGTAAACTGCTGTATTCGGGTTTCCGGCGCGGTCGTTCCGTGTCCGGCTGAAACGGGAACACGGGGCAGCTGCGTTTTCGCTTAACTTTTTCGCAGCGCCCTGCGGCCCGGCCCGTGGAAAGGTTGACAGTGAACTTGGTCCGGTCGTCTGATAGCGCTCCAGCGTCGCCCAAGGTCGCGTTTCTCGCGAAGCGCGGGATCTGGTTTCTCGATTCCCGACGCTACGTCAACCATCGC
>CAWJNN010000063.1:0-78348 GCA_963844115.1 uncultured Planctomycetales bacterium
CACATCAGCGGGCTCTTGAAGTTCGGCCACATGTCCATCTGGTTTGGCAGCGGGAACAAGTAGTAGTCGAACCAGGGGCGGCCGGTGTGAATCGCGGGAAACAACCCCGCGCAAAGCACCGCAAAGACCGTCATCGCCTCGGCGAAGCGATTGATGCTCGTGCGCCACTTCTGCCTGAACAAGAAGAGAATGGCCGAGATCAGCGTGCCGGCGTGACCGATACCGATCCACCAGACGAAGTTGGTGATGTCCCAGGCCCAGTAAATCGGTGCGTTGTTGCCCCAGACACCGACACCCTGCATGAACAAGTACGCAAGCGCGGCGGTCATTGCACCGAGGGCGGAGAGCGAGAGCAGGAACAGGAGCCACCAACCCCGTGGGGCGGGATTTTCGGTGACGCCAGCGATGGTCTCGGTGATGTCGTTGGCGGTCGTGCCTTCCGGCAGAAGGGACGTCTCGCCGAGCTCTTTGATGGGTGCGTCGTAGCTCATCGGTTCTTACCCATTTCCCTTCAGCTCGGGGTTTGGGTTTCGGATGCGCGCAAGGAACGACGTCCGCGGGCGCGTTCCGATTTCTGCGAGCAGCTTGTAGTTGCGGTCGACCGCGGCCAACTTGGATACGCGGCTCTTCGGGTCGTTGAGGTCGCCGAACGTGATGGCGCCCGTCGGGCAGGCTTGCTGGCAGGCGCTCTTGATCTCACCGTCGCGGAGGGTGCGGCCATCGAGCTTGGCGGAGAGCTTGCCCTTTTCGATGCGCTGCACGCAGTAGGTGCATTTCTCCATGACGCCGCGCATGCGAACGGTGACGTTGGGGTTGAACTGGAGCTTCCTCGACTCCGGGAAGTCTTCGTACCAACCAAACTTGTCGTCGAGGTGGCCGTGCCAGTCGAGGTAGTTGAAGCGGCGCACCTTGTACGGACAGTTGTTCGCGCAGTATCGAGTGCCCACGCAACGATTGTAAACCATGTCGTTGAGGCCCTCTGGCGAGTGAACCGTCGCGTTGACTGGGCAGACGTTCTCGCAGGGTGCTTCTTCGCACTGTTGGCAGGTGACAGGCTGCACTGCAACCTCGGGATTGTTCTCGTCGTCACCGACGAAGTACCGGTCGATGCGAAGCCAGTGCATCTCGCGACCCCGCTCCACTTCGAACTTGCCCACCACGGGGATGTTGTTCTCCGACTGACAGGCGACGACGCAGGCGTTGCAACCGGTGCATCCGTTGAGGTCGATCGTCATGCCCCACTTGTGACCTTCGCCGTAGTCTACCTGCTTCCACAGCGGCGGCGTGCTCACGGGATCGACGGACCGGTAAGAAGCGAAGTCTGGCTCCTTCTTGTATTCATCGAGCGTCGCATCGATCGCGATCGGGCGGCCCTCCATCCGGTCGTGCGTCTGGGTCTGCACCAGAGTATAGCTTTCGCGCAGCACTCCGACGGACACGCCGTCGGCGAAGTCCATGCCATCGGTCATGCGAAGCGGGTTCACATCGAAGCCCTTACCGTTGCCGTAGCGGCCTGCCGCACTACGCCCCCAACCCAGTGTCAGGGTTGCGCATTGGTTCGCGTGTCCTGGTACGATCCAGGCGGGGACGTCGACCGTGGCCTCGCCCTTGCCGAAGCGCAGCATCTGGCCGCTCTTCACGCCGATCGCCTTTGCCGTAGCGGGCGAGAGGAGCGCAGCGTTGTCCCAAACGAGCTTCGTCATCGGCTGAGGCAACTCGAGCGCCCAGAGGTTGTTCGCATGCCGCCCGTCCCAGAGCGCGGGATCCGGTTCGAACGTCACCACGAAATCACGGCCGGGCGGGTTCTCTTGTTCGGCTTTCATCACGGCGAATAAAGCCTCGATGATCGCGACGAGGTCGACCCCTGGCCTGCTCTGCGTGAGGGTCAGCAGAATTCCCAAGTGAAGGGCGCTTCTCCAGACGACATCAGGGCTCAGGGCTTGGGCCGATAGCCCGTAGTCGAGAAGCGCCTTGGTGTCCTTCTGCAACCTGGTACTGTGGGTTTGCCGAACGATGTCGTGGCCCGAAGTGACCGTCTCGCCGGCGAGCGTCGCCAAAATCTCGAGCTCGCTTCGTCCATCGTAGAGCGGCGCGATCAGTGGTTGTTGAATCGAGACCGAGCCATCGAGCGACTGCTGGTCGCCCCAAGCTTCGAGCTCGTGCGCAAGTGGTGCGTGCCAAGAACAGAGCTCCGAGGTTTCGTTGCGGTGCGTCGAGACGTGGACAGACGTGAGCCCTTCCCGACCGAAGGAGCTCGCCAAATTTCAGATCCGCCGGCGCGTCATAGGCTGGATTGCCGCCCAAAATGAGGAGCGAAGAGATCGAACCGGCTTCCTTCGCAAGCTTCGCGATACTGGCGCGACTCGTTGGGTCGTCCGGATCGATGGCCGGCCCAAACAAAGTGGTTTTTCCGAAGTGGCCCAGCGCTCCATTGATCGCGATCACGAGCGCATGGAGATGCGGCGGCTGTCCGGCGCCAGCGACCACGATGGATCGCCCTCGGTTCTGCACCGATTCGTCGGCAACCGCGTCTAGATAAGCCCAACCGGTGACCTCGGCCTTGGCGTCTCGCAGCGGCCTCAGCGATGGGTTCGAGGTCAGCGACTCCGCGATCCGCGAGGTGCGATCGTCAAAGCCCGCGCGAACCTTTCGATGTCCGCGGGCGACACACGAAGCCGGTGGTCGGCCATGCTTCCGGTCACCGTGAAATTCGACTCGACGACGTAGAGTCGGCTCATCGGTGCGTCCGATGAGAAAGCATGCGGGTAACCGCGAATCGACGGCCGGCAGCAACGGCGCCCGGCTCGGAGCCCAGGAAGTCGGAGCCGAGAGACAGCGTGACCGCCGACTTCGAATAATCGTAGAGCGGGATGTGCGGCGACCCCTGAAACGCTATCCGCGCGCCTTCGCGTGCGTTGTCGTCGTTGATCGGACTGTACGTATGGAAGCCTGCCTTCGGATACTTCTCGATGACCTTGTCGCGCATCCGGCGAAACGACGGACTGTTCGAAATCGGCGCGAGGATACGAAGGCCGGCTCCCTGGTCCTGCTCGTGCTTTTTCGCCAAGTCCTTCAGGGCCTTGTCGAAGTCGGCGTCGGTCGCGTCGACGAGGGCGTTGCCTCGACGCTGCGCCGGGGACTGCGATCGGTCAGGGTCGTAGAGATCCCAAACATACGCCTGAGCGCGAACGTCGGTCCCACCGAGGCTTCTCGTGTGCTGCTCGTTGCCCTCGACCTTGGTCGGGCGGCCGTCGTGACTGGTGACCACGACTCCGAGTGCATCACGCCCACGTGACGTCACCGTGGCGAAGTGGGAAGGGATGCCCGGGACCAAGTACTCCGGCGCCTTGCTGTATGGGAGGATCTCGTTTTTGGGTCGACGGACGCAGCCCTGAAGCCCTGCGGCCAGGGCCGCGATCGAGGAGCCCTGCACGAAGGACCGACGTGAAACGAGCGCCTTGGGGCTCAATAGATCGGTGAGGAAACCACCAGGCTGCTCCTCTTGAGCAAGCTTCGTCAGCTCCTCGGCGCCGAGGGCCTTGTCCTCGAGGCTCCGCCACATCGACGGACCCTTCCCTGGGCTCAGCTCATAGGACTTTCTACGGGTCATCGGTGGCACCCCGAACAGTGCAATGGTGGATTCAGAACGCTCGCGACCGCGGCGCGCTGGGCCAGCCAGGCCTCGTCGGCTTCCCATTTCATGTTTGTGATCTCGCTCTTGGGCCGAATGTGTTGCTCGGGGTTGCGGTGGCATTCCAGGCACCACTGCATCGCGATCGGCTCGACCACCCCGACGACCTCCATTTGGTCGATGCGTCCATGGCAGGACGCACAACCGACACCGGCTCTGAGGTGCGCGCTGTGGTTGAAGAACGCGTGATCGGGAACCTGGTGGACGCGAACCCAAGCGATCGCGTCGTCTGTCGCCCAGCTGTCCCGGACGGGCGCGAGCTTCGCCGACTCGGTGCGCACGACCGCGTGGCAGCCCATGCAGGTCTGCGTCGGCGGCACCATCGCTTTGTGCAGAGCGCTCCACCTGGGAGTGACAGTAGCGACAGTCCATTCCGAGCTCCCCTGCATGCAAGCGGTGGCTGTAGTCAACGGGCTGCTTCGGCGTGTAGCCGACCTGCAGGTTGGGTGGGGTGAAGTAGACCCAGAACAATATGAACACGCCGGCTCCGAGACCGCCGGCCACGAGGGCCAAGGCCAGGGGCAAGTGGTTCAACTCGCGGGGGAAAATCTGCATGCTGCGTTTTCTCTTCAGTCCTCTAAACGACCGGCCGCCATGTAGGCGAAGCTCGAGGGTCGGACAAGTCGGTTCGTCACTTTTCCACGAACAAGATCCAGGCGGCGGTTGCGCAGCCGAGCTACGCTCGACTTTACCTCTCCCTGCGGGCCCGCTAGGGCCGCTCCAAAACGCCGTCAAGCCCGGAGCGAATCGGAAGCGCGGAAGCCTATATCGCCGTCCAGCGAAGAATGGTCAAGCGACTGGCTCGACCTCGACCCCAACCGCCAGACCATCCGGCGTGGGCACGCAGACGGAATCGAAGTGGACGGCCATCTCCTCGTGAAAACGGCGCATCGCCCTCGCCTCGTCGCTGTCTTCGAGGAGCCGCCGAAGAGATAGGCGTTGTCCCCGATCAGCAATCCCCCACTTCGCAGGTTCTCCGTGGCCCAGCGGCCGTACAGGTCGTAGCGGCCTTTGTCTGCATCGAGGAAGACCGCACAGAATGGTCCAGAATCACTGAGCTTTGGAAGGATCTCAGGGCGTCGTCTCGAACGATGGTCACGCGGTCGCCGAGACCGGCCTCGCCGATCACCTCGGCGGCGACGCCCGCATGCTTCGCGATCGCCTCGATCGTCCACAGATGGCCGCCGGGCGGGAGCGCGCGGGCGATCCAGAGCGCGGAGTAGCCGGCCAAGGTGCCGATTTCGACGACTTTGGCGCCTCGTCAGCCGCAAGCAAGCAGCTCGAGGAGCCTGCCCTCGGCCGGACCGAGCTGAATCTCGGGCATCCCGTGCCGTGCGGGCGCCTCGAACGCGCGGAGGAGCGCCCGGTCCGCGGGATGGTGTGTTCGAGCCGCATATTCGAGAATTTGTGCACTGGCATACCGCTCGCCCGCTCTGGAACTTGGATCCGCCATGAAATTCTCCCCATCGCCCCGTGTTTTGTTTTCCTAATATCGATATTTTCCGTTGGCACCGTTAGATCCACCGACAAGGTTTTCGCGAGGGCCCACGACTTCCGCCGCTTTCTGCAGAAGAACCTGCGGCCGCATTCACTGGAACTTCTGCAAGCCGACCCGTTGTCGCGAGTCAGACTGCCACGGTTGGCACAACTTCCCGGCGATGTCCAGCAAAAGATGGCCCTCGGCGGACCTGGACGCTCTGGCCGGGCACCCCGAACGGCTCTGCGCGTTTTCCCATCGACCACAAGGTCGCGACCACACCGCTGGCCGGGGGTTCGAAAGCGGCCCAGCAGCGGTTGCGAGAATTTCTGCAGCACAAGCTCTCACGCTATGACGAGGACCGTAATCAGCCGCAAGAGGATGCGACGAGCGGTCTTTCGCCGTACCTGCATTTCGGCCATCTCGCCGTCCATCAGATTTTCGTGGAGACGATGGAGCAGGATGGCTGGTCGCCGGGCAAGCTGGCCGAAAGCCAGCGGCAGCGCCGCGGCTGTTGGGGTGCCAGCCCCCAGGTAGAGTCGTTCCTGGACGAACTGATCACGTGGCGCGAGGTGGGCTACAACCTGTGCTGGCAGTGCTACGACTACGATCAATACGAATCCCTGCCAGACTGGGCCAGGAAAACCTTGGCCGAACACGCCGGCGATCGATGCGCGTACTCTACGCCTTGGACCAGTTCGAACAGGCCGCCACGCACGATCCGCTCTGGAACGCCGCTCAACGCCAACTGGTCCGCGAAGGCCGTATCCACAATTACCTGCGAATGTTGTGGGCAAAAAAGATCCTGGAACGGTCGGCCGGGCGCAGGATGGCTGGACGTGATGATCCAGTTGAATAACAAGTACGCCCTGGACGGCCGCGATCCGAACAGCTACAGCGGCATCTTCTGGGTGCTGGGCCGCTACGATCGCGCCTGGGGGCCGAACGTCCCATTTACGGCAAGATTCGTTACATGACCAGCGAAAATACAGCGCGTAAGGTCCAAGTCAAAGACTACATCGGCAAATATGCGGACTTTGTCGCCGACTAGCCGTTTCTTCAGCTACGTCCGCTCCAACAGCAGTTCGCGGCCCAGAGGCGTATCCAACTTCGGCGTCCGACAATAATTGTTTGCCAGGCTGGTCGTTCGTCGCCCTTGCGCCTATAGAACAACTGGCGTCCGCTGCGGTCGCTCAGAGGCGAACGTCGCAAGAAAAGGAACAACACGATGTCCACTGTGGCCAAGGTAAAAGCGGGATACGTATTAGCTGCCGGAATTTCCTTTTTGTTGTCCGTATCCCTGTGGTTTTCTGGATACAAGGATCAAGGCCTCTTCGTCGGCATTTGGGTCCCTTCCATCCTGGCGTTTGGCGCTTTAATGCTGGCGGGCAGGGGGTCACGACGTGCTTGAGATTATCATTTTCATCGCTGGCTGTGTCGTGACGTTAATCAGCGGTGGAGTTACATTCCTGCTCCTGAAAGCCGCCGCTGATGAACCGATCGAATGAACACCTGAATAGCGAGGTCGCGTACGCGTTAAAGCCATTTGGCTGGGCGCGATGCCGCGGCAACGATTCGTGATGCCGAACCATATCAAGAACCGACTGGCTCTCCCGCAGGTCGACTATATCTTGGCCATCGTCCGCTGCCCGGCGGGATGGAAGCCGACGGCAATCGACGCCATTCCCCCGCACGCTGAAATTCTCTCCGAGGATTCGGTAGCCAGCTTTGAAGAAGCGCGGGACGATAGGACTCGCTGTAATAGCCTGTGCCTGCGCCATCAACTGAACCGGTGGGCGGTAATCCTGCATCCGGGCAGCGATATCTGACGCCCTGTTGGCGTGACTTGAAAACAATTCTTGCAGTTCGCAGTTCCATGCCCGACATGCCAGCGTGTCATCAGATATATTGCGTAAATGGAAACAGCAGATGTCGTAATAATCGGCGGCGGCGTGGCGGGTCTGTTGCGCGAAGTGGCTTTGCCAGGCAGGCACCGAGTGTCGCCTGTTCGAGGCTTCGAACGAGGTTGGCGGGCGCGTTGGCTCGGACGCGCTAGACGGCTTTATCCTCGATCGCGGATTTCAGGTGCTACTGAACGCCTATCCGGAAGTGCAGGCCATCCTTGACTATAAGGCACTGCAGTTGAAAGCGTTCGAACCCGGCGCACTCATCCGCTACCGTGGCAAATTTCGACGCTTGGCAGACCCCTGGCGACGACCGCAACAGGCCTTGTCAACGGCTTTCTCACCAGCCGCGACTCTGACGGACAAATTGCGCATGGCCCGCCTGCGACGGCATGTGTGCTCTGGGACCCTGGCGGACCTCTACGAACGCCAGGAACGACCGACGTTGGTCGCACTCCGCCAGAGCGGCTTTTCGGAGCGAATTATTGGGGCATTTTTCCGGCCGTTTCTGGGCGGCGTGTTCCTGGAAGCGGACCTTGCCACATCGAGTCGCATGTTTGAATTCGTGTTTCGCATGTTTTCCAGCGGGGACGCCGCTCTGCCCGCCGCCGGGATGCGCACGATTCCCGAGCAGATTGCGTCTCAACTACCGGACGGGGTTGTCGCATTGGGAACGCCCGTCAAGGCGATCAGTGGGCGGCAGGTCGAGCTTGCCAACGGCAACCAAGTCAAAGCCAAGGCAGTCGTCATCGCGACGGAAGAGCCAGCCGCTGGGAAGTTCCTTGGCCGAAAAGCTGACGTGGTTGGCCGAAGTGTTACGTGCATCTATTATGCTGCACAGCAACCGCCGATTGAGGAACCGATCCTTGTTCTTAACGGAGACGGCATTGGACCAATCAACAATCTTTGCGTGCCAAGCCAGGTCTGCACCAACCATGCGCCCGCGGGGAAAGCCCTGATCTCGGTAACGGTAATCGGTGATCCGAAACTGAGTGACGAGCATCTCGCAGCCGGCGTGCAAAGCCAGCTTATCGATTGGTTCGGAAAAGAAGCCGAAGCGTGGCAGACTTTGAAAACCTATCGAATTCGCTATGCCTTGCCGCGGCAGGAGCCTCCTGCACTTTCGCCGGTGGAGAAACCCGCGGATGTTGGCGATGGCATCTTCATTTGCGGCGATCACCGCGATATTGGTTCGCTGAACGGCGCCATGGCTTCCGGTCGGCGGGCAGCCTTAGCCGCGATCCAATACCTGTCGCATAAATGATCAAGATTCTCGGCGGAAGAACCTTGATCGGCAGAACGACGACAAAAAGGCATCCAGGGGGCGACAGGCCGAGCGGATGGGCCAAGACCTATGATGTGGCTCAGACAAATTGAATTACCAAAAGCGAGACGAATGTTATATTTTCTGTTGCTCGCTGTGGTCACACCTTTGGTCGTCCTGGGTTTGTTGAGCAGCTTGGCCCGGCGACCGGAGAATCTTGGTGTTCACCATGGCCGGCTGACAGCTTGTCCGGAATCCCCGAACTGCGTCAGCTCTCAGGCCGACACACCGCAACACTCGATGGAGCCCATTCATTTCACGGGTTCCGGGGCCGCGGCCATCGGGCAACTGCGCTCGATTCTTGAGGAACAACCCCGCTCCGCAATCATCACAGCGGACCGCAATTACATGCATGCCGAGTTCACGAGCAGGATTTTTCGTTTCGTGGATGACGTCGAGTTCTTCGTCGATGATAGCCAGCAAGTCATCCATTTCCGCTCGGCTTCGCGCGCCGGGTATTCAGATCTGGGGGCCAATCGGCAACGGATGGAGCTGATTCGCGCACTGTTTGAACAGAAAGGTGCGCGCGCGACAAGCGACCAGCGCACCGGCCACTAGCGTCGATCCCGCGCCAGACGGCGTAATTCGTGGGATGCCGGAGACTGCCGCCTAAATGGGATTTCGTGAATATGGGAGGGCGAGGCTACTTCACAGTGATCCATCGCCCAATCCTGATGTGGTGGTCGAGGTTAATTGGTCCATCCCATTCAGCACTCACCTTCCGGAACCCAAGGAGGCGAACAGTTCGTGGGCGACCTCCACCGTGGCGGCCTGTATGTCGACCGTGTCGTTGACGTCACGAGCGTAGCCGCCTGCCATCGTGACCACGACGGGCAAGTTGGCCATCCGACATGCGGACAGGACCCGCCGGTCGCGGGTTTTCAAACCGGGCTTCGTTAATTTGAGCCGGCCCAAGCGATCGCCCTGGTACGGATCGGCACCTGCCAGATAAAAGACGCAGTCGGCTTTTTCCCAGGGGATTTTCGAGTGCAGCGCGGCAGTCAACAGCGACAGGTATTCCTCGTCGGATGTGCCGTCGGCCAGTCCGATATCCAAATCGCCTGCTGTCTTGGAAAAGGGAAAGTTCCGATCGCCGTGCATGGAAAAGGTAAAGACGTGGGGGTCATCAGCAAAAATCGCGGCGGTGCCATTGCCTTGATGAACGTCGCAATCAATCACGATCCCGCGGCGGATGCGCTGTTCCGATTGCAGGACACGCACGGCCACGGCCACATCATTGAAAACGCAAAAGCCTTGGCCTTGACCCGCCGAAGCGTGGTGCGTACCGCCGGCCAGATTGACGGCGATCCCGCTTTCCATGGCGGCACGGCCAGCTTCAATCGTCGCACCCGTCGACCGCCGTGATCTTTCAACCAGTTGCTGGGACCAGGGAAAACCGATCCGCCGCTGTTGAAGTGGCGACAACGTGCCCGACGTTACCTTGTCGACATAGGCGCTGGCGTGGGCTTTTTTCAACTGCTCATCCGTGGCGGCGGCAGGAACCGAAAATTCCAGGTGCGCACCCAGACGGGCACTCACGCGTTCACGAAGCAGCCGGTATTTTTCGATCGGAAATCGATGATTGGCCGGCAGCGGCAACTCGAAACTGTCCGTGCAATACACTTTCACCGCAAGAATTACCCAAAGGCCGTGACGATCCGCGACGGCAGGTCAAGACAACACAGGTCAAGAACACACAGTCTCGTCAGCCGTGTCGAGCGGGGGTGCATTCTGTCGCGCCAGGGCCACGATCCGCCGCAGCATACCACGAAAGATCAGCGCATGCAGCGGGTAGAGTGCATACCAGTAGAGCCGCCCGCCCAGGCCGACTGGATCGAAAATCGCAGTCTGCCGGATCATCGCGCCGTCGCGGGTTGGCGCGACCTCGAATTCCAGCCAGGCGCGGCCAGGTAATTTCATTTCGGCGGCCAGCCGCAGCAGGCGATGCGGTTCATATTGTTCGACCCGCCAAAAATCGAGCGTGTCGCCAGCGCACAGCGATTCCGGATCGCGGCGGCCACGGCGCGTGCCCACGCCGCCGACCAACAGGTCGATCCAGCCGCGCAGTGTCCACAGCCAGTTGCCGTAATACCATCCTCGCCCCCCGCCAATCCGCCGAATGGGCTCGAAACGCGCGTGCCGCGGTCAGCGGAACTTCGGATGATCGCGAATCGACGATGCGGCTGCCGAACCGCATGGGTCCCCAATCGCGATTACCGTTGGCGTTGGAAAGTGCGTCCGACCAGCGGGTTTGAGCGATTTCGCGATCCTCGTTCGTCCTCGCCCGGGAGACCGCGGCCGCCAGCCCGCGCGGCAGAATATCGAACGTCCGCAACGCCGATTGATCCCTGACGACCGTCGGGTTGCGCATGCTTTCGACCAGTTGCGCCCGATCCGTGAGTAGACCGGCGTGACCAGACCAAGCCACAAGCTGGAAAGCCGCGGAGTCAGTAGCGGAACCGAGATCAACCAGCGTCGCAAGCCGCGCTGTCGCGCGTATTCCTGCATGATTTCGCCATAGGTCACCTGGTCCGGCCCCCCGATTTCGAAGACGCGGTTTTCCGTCGGCTGCCAATCCAGCGCGGCAAGCAGGTACTGAAGCAAGTCTTCGATCGCGATGGGTTGCGCCTTGGTGGAGACCCACCTGGGGCAGATCATGATCGGCAAACGTTCGACCAGGGCTCGCACAAGTTCGTAGGATAAACTTCCCGAACCGATCACGATCGAAGCGCGAAATTCGATGACCTGGCAGCCGGAATTGCGGAGGATGTCACCAACTTCGTGACGGCTGCGCAAGTGTGCCGAAAGGGTCTGGTCGTCATCGCCCAGACCACCCAGGTAAATTATTCGCCGCACGCCAGCCCTCCGCGCAGCGCTGGCGAAATTCTTTGCCGCCGTGCGGTCCTGCGATTCGAATTCGCCCCGCGAACCCATGGAATGGACCAAATAATACGCCGTATCGACAACGTCTAGCGCGGCCGTTAGAGAAGCGCTGTCCAGCACGTCGCCGCCTACCACCTCCGTGGAATTGGCCACACGCGGACGCAAGTACTCAGGGCGTCGCGCGATACAACGCACACTCACACGCAGGGTCTCCAGCAGCGGCAGCAGGCGACCTCCTACATAGCCGGTTGCCCCGGTCAACAGCACGCGGCGCCGTTGGTCTGCTGTGGAATCATTCATGTTCTGAAGACCGGCATATTGGCAAACGCTTTAGTTCGCGGGGATTGAGCATCAGCTTCGCCCCAGCAAGTGCCTCAGGGCCGACTCCAGGCTCGCGTGTCGGAATCGGTAGCCGGACTGCGTCAGCTTCCTGGGTACCACTCTGGCACTGGCCAGCAGCAAATCATCGGCCATCGGGCCCAGCGCCGCGCGGGCGGCAAAGCCCGGCATCGGTAGCAGCGTGGGTCGTTTTAATACTCGGCCCAATACCTTGGTAAATTCCGCATTGGTAACCGCTTTCGGCGCGACAGCATTCACTGCCCCGGAAAGCGACTCGGTCATTAACGCATGTAGAATCACCCCCAACAAGTCATCGATCGAAATCCAGCTCCAGTACTGCCGGCCCGAACCGATCCTGCCGCCAGCGCCCAGGCGGAAAGGCAAAAGCATCTGTTTGAAGAGCGCCACCGCGTGGGCTGAGCACCATGCCGAACCGCATGCGAACCACGCGGATGCCTGCGTCTTCCGCAGGGGCGGTTGCTGCCTCCCACTGCTGGCAGACGTCGGGCAGGAACCCGCTGCCTGCCGGGCTGTCTTCGTCCAAATCCTGATCGCCGCGATCGCCATAGTAACCAATAGCCGAAGCGCTGATCAGCGTCTTGGGCGGGCGCTGCAGACCAGCCAGCGTTTGACAGAGCAAGTGCGTCGTATCGACCCGGCTGTCGCGGATACGCCGCTTTTTGGCCGCCGTCCAGCGGCCGTCCGCGATATTTTCGCCGGCCAGATGGATCACGGCATCGAAACCCTCTAACGCACCCGCGTCCAGCTTACCGCCAACAGGATCCCAGCGGATTTCGTTTTCCACCGGTTCCCGCCGCACTAGTCGCACGACTTCGTGGCCACCGCCCGACAAGAAGGCAGACAACTGAGTCCCCACGAGACCCGATGCACCGGAAATAAGTATTTTCATCGTTGGCTTCAGGTGAAATTGATCATGAGCGGCCAGGTCGTCAGTCGTAACCCGGTGCCGGTAGGCGAACATGCGATCTATCCGATTTTTCACGAAGCGTGCGGCAATCAGGTGACCGATCCAGCCGAGCGGCAACGCATAGTCGACTCGATCCTCCAGCAGACATCGTCCGTCGCTGTTTGCCGTGAAGCCGTGGCGATGCACCCAGAAGCTGAAGGGACCTTTCAGTTGACGGTCACAGAACTGACGTCCGCGCTGGTAATCAAAATGATCAGCGAGCCAGGTTGCCGGGATCAGACCGACCCGCATGACGAATTCAACACGATCGCCATCTGAAATTCCACCGTGACGGCTACGTACCTCGACATTCTCCCAGGGAGGCACGAGTCGTTCCAAGGCACCAGCCCGCTCGTGCCAGTCAAACGCTGTTTGACAAGCAACGGGCAGTGTCGATACGCGGACATAAGTATGATTGGGCATTTCCTGGTTCGGCAACATGTCAAACGGAAAAATCGGTATCCCCCAGTTGTCCTTGGGCGACCATCTGCTGAAGTTTCTGTATCGCGCGTTGATAGAGCTGACGGACTCGCTCCTTGGATACTCCCAGTTGCTCTCCAAGAGTCTTAAAAGTGACTTTGCGGCCACCACGATTCAGCCCATAACGGCCACGCACGACCAACTGCTCTCGTTGATCCAGTCCGCCAAGCATCGTTCGCAGGCTACCTGACACGCGATCCCATTCGAGTTCGGCCAGTCGCTCGGTGTGATCGGGTTCTGGGGCGCATTGGGAATCCAGATACTCGGAACTCCCCGTAGCGAAACGATTCCGGCGCTGATGGTTCTTGCGCACAGACCGCATCAGCTCGCGACGGACAACACTGGTCGCATAGGTGCTGAAGCGAAAACCACGACTATAATCAAACTTTTCGACTGCTCGGATCACCGAAGCAATCCCTTCGCTCAACAGGTCGTCAAAAGGATTCTGATCGTCGGCAAACGTTTTCGCAATGGAGATCACCAGCCTGACGTTGGCGTGCACGATGCGATTTCGGATCTCCTCCCCGACTCGGATCAGTCGTTCCACACGCTCCAGTTGCTCGGCATTTGCGTGCTGGTCTTGAATCTGTGATCTAAGCACGTTGGCGCGATACTTCACATAGTTCATGCGGCGGAACAACTCGATTTCCTGCTGGGGCGTTAAAATCGGTTCGCTGCACATCCGTCGCAGGTGCGCCGGCAGGCCGGCGGGAATGTTTGCCGCTGGCGCTTCGGTCGGCAGCGCTTGCTGCTGGAGAATTTCCTGTTCGGCAGCGTCGCTGCGGAATTCGCGGTTGTCGATGAAGGCGATCTCTTTCGACAGCAGATCCCTTGCCCTCTGAAGTGTCGGGCTGGACGTCAGAAGGGGTCGACCAGTCCTGCGGCTGGCCTTTGTCGTCGCGTGGTAGTTCTTCACACAAATCATGGCCATGTCCTCCATATCCTTAAAATTCGTTCAAATCGTTCACGCTCAATATACCGAGGAAATCTCCAACAGACAACCGGTAAATTCGTCCAAAAAGTTCTTTTTTCGATATTTTCCGTAAATACTTGTGGTACTTATACTTAGTAATTGTTATGCTTGCTTTTTTCGAGATATTTCTATAATGGACAGGTGGTTTGGAGGCCAATCTGACTAGAAATCTGCCCAAACCGGTCAATAGTTGATTACAGCCATGAAGCAGTTGCTCAGCCCAAAACAGGTCGCCCGTGCCATCGGCGTCAGCGAATCTTCGCTGAAGCGCTGGTGCGACCAGGGCCGCATTCCCATTACACGCACGGCCGGCGGCCATCGTCGCCTGCCCATCAGTGGCGTTCTGGAATTCCTGCGGTCCACGGATCAGCGTCTGGTGGAACCCGAATTGCTGGGCCTGCCATCCACTACAGGTCAGGGCCCGCGAGTGCTGGACCGGGCCGTCGTTGCGCTGACCGACGCCTTGCTGGCCGGCAATGAGTCGCTCTGTCGTCAGATCGCGATTGACCTCTACCTGGCCGAGCACCGGCTGAGCAGCATCTGCGACAACGTCATTGCACCGGCGTTTCATCGCGTGGGCGAGGTTTGGCATTGCGGCGACATCGAGATCTATCGCGAGCGCCGGTCGTGTGAGATTTGTGAACGGCTGATCCACGAGCTACGATCAGCCATACCGCCGCAGAACGATACCCCCCTCGTAGCGCTAGGCGCGACACCAGATGGTGACCCTTATCGGTTGCCTACCATGTTGGTCGAGTTGGTCCTGCTCGAGAACGGTTGGAATGCCACTTCCCTGGGAACTTCGTTGCCCTTTGCCACACTGCGAGCCGCCGTTATCGAAAATCGTCCGCGTCTGTTCTGGTTAAGCGTAACAAGTCTATGCGATCAAGAAAAATTTTTGGCCGAGTACCAGAAGTTTTACGACGATTTCGGCAGCCAGGTCGCTATCGTTGTCGGCGGTCAGGCGATTACTGCCGAGTTGCGTCGCAATATGCAGTATGCGGCTTACTGCGATACCACGCAGCACCTGGAGTCATTCGTGTCCTCCCTGAAAACGTCCAGCGACTGAAAGGATTTGGTGAGATGCCTGTGCCCAGCCTGATCATGTTTTGCCTTTGGGGCCTGATGTTTTTCGTGCTCGCTGGTACGCGCAGCCTGGCGGCTGCCGAGCCCGACGGCTGGCCGCAATGGCGCGGGCCGCGCCGTGACGGCCATACCGAAGGCCGGCCCTGGCCCAACCGGTTGTCCGGCGATGCGCTCGAACAGCTTTGGCGGATAAAGCTGGGTGAAAGCTATTCTGGGCCTGTTGTTGCCGATGACCGCCTGTTTACCACGGAAACTCTCGACCGTGAATCGGAAATCGCTCGTGCGGTGAACCGAAAGACTGGTGAAACGCTGTGGAAGAACCAATGGGAAGGTTCACTAAGCGTACCGTTCTTCGCCGCGTCGAACGGCAGTTGGATTCGCTCGACGCCCGCCTGTGATGGCCACTCGCTGTACGTGGCGGGCATGCGCGATGTGTTGGTTGCTTTGGATGCGGCGACTGGCAAAGAGCGGTGGCGGGTCGACTTCGTCAAACAATTCCAGACACCATTGCCGGCCTTCGGATGCGTTTGTTCGCCACTGGTCGTGGGCAATCACATCTATGTACAGGCAGCCGCTTCGTTCGTCAAACTGGAAAAAGAGACGGGCCAGGTTGTCTGGAGAACGGCCAAAGACGGCGGCGGGATGTACGGAAGTGCGTTTTCCTCACCGATTATCGCCGAACTGGCGGGAAAGACTCAATTGGTCGTGCAGACCCGCGAAGAATTGAAGGGCATCGATGAGGCAACTGGCGATGTGCTGTGGTCGCAGCCAATTGAGGCTTTCCGTGGGATGAACATCCTGACCCCCACGCAACATGGCAGCGCGATCTTTACCAGCGCGCATAGCGGTAAGGCACAACTGTTCAGCATCGTCCATCGCGCTGACGGCTTCGCGGTCGAACCGTTATGGTCACTTCCGGCCCAGGGATATATGTCGAGTCCGGTGATCATCGACGGCCATGCGTATTTGCACCTGCGCAATCAGCGATTTACCTGCATCGATTTGGCAACAGGCGCGGAGAAATGGCGCACCCGCCCGTACGGAAAATACTGGAGCCTGGTCGCTCACGGTGACCGCATCCTGGCCTTGGACGAACGCGGCGACCTGCTGCTGGTTCGTGCCAATCCAGAGAAATTCGAACTGCTCGACTCGCGCCACATCAGTGACGAACCCACCTGGGCACACTTGGCGGTCAGCGGCGACGAACTGTTCGTGCGCGAACTGAATGCGCTGGTCGCCTATCGCTGGCGCGAGTAGATCACATGTTTGGTGGAGCACACGCGGCATCCGAACGACCGCGAGAATCTGTCCGGTTTGTCTGTGGTCCTGCCCTTCTGGCTGGTGCTTGCTGCTTGCAACCATCCGCCCCATCGAGTTCATACGCGGCACTTGTCGACTGGCGGATCACGACTATAGAGCCCTTGACGTATCTCTGCGCGATGGGAAACTTATTTAACGCATTCGCTCGTCGGTCGATAGCTCCATGAAGATCGCGATAGTCGGTACCGGTATCAGCGGCAATTTGATCGCACGGCTCTTGGCGGCAGACTACGATGTACATCTGTTTGAGGCGGCCGGCCACGTCGGCGGACATACGCACAGCCAGGATATCGAAGCATTCGGCCGCACGTACACCGTGGACACCGGATTCATGGTCTGCAATGACCGAACGTATCCTAATTTCCTGCGTCTACTGGAGTTGTTGGAGATTCCAACCCGCCCCAGCGACATGAGTTTCAGCGTCCGTTGCGACCGCACGGGCCTGGAGTACCAGGGCAGTTCACTGAACGGCCTGTTCGCTCAACGAGCTAATGTTCTGCGGCCCTCGTTCTACAAGATGTTGCGGGACGTGCTGCGGTTTAATCGCCAGGCGGTTGAACTGATCGATGGCGCGGACGCCGTGCTTACCCTGGGCGACTTCTTGTCGCAGCACAAATTCGGTCGGCAGTTCACGGATCACTATCTGGTGCCGATGGGCGCGGCGATCTGGTCTGCCCGTGCGGACCGACTGCTGGAGTTCCCCGCCACGTTTATCGTGCGTTTCTTGCACAATCACGGATTACTTCAAATCCGCGACCGTCCGCGCTGGCGCACGATCGTCGGCGGCGCAAGGACGTATGTCGACAAGCTGGTCGCGCCGCTGGCGGGTCGCATACGTCTGAATTGTCCAGTGGCTTCCGTCCGACGTCATGACGACCATGTCGTGCTCACGACACGTCACGGTGAGCCGGAAGTGTTTGACCAGGTGATCCTGGCGACCCATGCTGACCAGACGCTGGAGATATTGGCCGACGCCAGCGGCACCGAGCGGGAAATCCTGCAAGCGTTTCCTTATCACGAGAATGAGGCCGTCTTGCACACCGATTCCTCCTGGCTGCCTCGTCGGCGACGCGCATGGGCCAGTTGGAATTACCACATCGCCGACGACCCGACGCGACCGGTCGCGGTGACCTACGACTTGAGTCGCTTGCAGGGTCTGGACTCACCGTCCCCCATCTGCGTCACGCTGAATCCCTCGCGGCCCGTCGAGCCAGCCAAGGTGCTGCGTCGTATGACCTACCATCATCCGGTCTACGGCCGCGACGCCCTGGCCGCTCAGCGTCGTCACGGCGAGATCAGCGGACGGCGGCGAACCCATTTTTGCGGGGCCTATTGGGGTTGCGGATTTCATGAAGACGGCGTGAACAGCGCGTTAGCCGTGGGTAAGTTTTTTGGCAAGGGTTTGGCGGCATGCACAGTTGCATTTACGAAGGCCGAGTGCGACATCGTCGGTTCCAACCGACAGATCACCGGTTCGGCTACGGTGTCTATTTGATGTACTTGGACTTGGACGAGCTGCCTGCGCTGGTGGGTCGCGGCGGCTATCTGTCCGCGCGGCGCTTCGCGCGGCAAGTTTCCTGCGCGCAGACCATTTCGGTCGTCGCGATCAAGATCTGGACAGGGGGGTGCGCAAGCTGGTCCACGAGCAAGCGGGGTTTCGGCCGACGGGTCCCATCCGCCTGCTGACGCACCTGCGACATTTTGGCTACTACATGGCCCCGCTCAGCCTGTTCTACTGCTTTGACACAAGCGGCCACGTAACCGCCGTCGTGGCCGAGGTGGTCAACACGCCGTGGCGCGAACGCCATTGTTACGTGCTGAGCGACTCGAATCGTATGGCGCGGCAGTCGAGTCCCCTGCGATTCCGGACCGCGAAAGAGTTTCACGTCTCGCCGTTCCTGGACATGGACTACGAATACCGCTGGCAATTGAACGAGCCTGACCAGCAGTTGCAAGTTGAGATAGCCAATTACAAACAGGGGCGACGAACGTTTGATGCCAGCCTGTCCTTGCAGCGCCGCGAACTGACTCGCGGCAATGTCGTCCGCATGCTGGTCCATTATCCCTGGATGTCCGCCCGCGTGGTGACGGCCATCTATTTTCAGGCTCTGCGATTATGGATGAAAAGATGTCCCTTCTATCCACACCCAAGCACAACGATCCCCGTCAACCATCAAGCCGAGGCACCCGTGCTGAAATGACGACTGCGATCTTGCGACCTTCCGAGAAACCTGCCGCCAAGAGTTGCGTGCGACCGCTGCACCGCGTCTGGCGCCGCTTGCGCTGCGGCGGCTGGGCCACCTGAAACGCGGCCGGCTGGTAATCTCTGACGCACTGGGGCTGCACGAACTCGGTTCGCTGCATACGGCGGGCATGCATGCCGAACTGGTGGTCCATGATCCGCGTTTTTACGGCTGGCTGGTATTCGGCGGCATTCTGGGGGCGGTGGAAGCTTACCGGCGGGGCTATTGGGAGAGTCCACACCTGACGAACCTGGTGCGGCTGTTCAGCCGGAATCTTCACCTGGCCAGGCACCTCAATACAGCGTTCGTGTTGCCACGGCGCTGGATCGACCGGCTTGGGCATTGGTGGCGTCGCAATTCGCGCACTGGCAGCCGGAAGAACATTGCCGCACATTACGACCTGGGCAACGAATTCTTTGCGTTGTTCCTGGACGAGACGATGAGCTATTCGTCAGGGGTGTTTACCAGTCCCACCGACACGTTGGCCGAGGCGTCGCGGGCCAAGAACGAACTGATCTGCCGCAAACTGCAGTTGTCCGAGGATGATCATGTGCTGGAGATCGGTTCGGGCTGGGGAGGGTTTGCGATCCACGCGGCGGAACGCTACGGCTGTCGCGTCACGACGACCACCATTTCCCGTGCTCAGTACCAACTGGCACGGCAGCGCGTGCGTCAGGCGGGGCTCGAAGATCGCGTCAACGTACTGCTTGCGCGATTACCGGGAATTGGAAGGCGTGTACGACAAGCTGGTGTCCGTGGAAATGATCGAAGCGGTGGGCCACGAGTATCTGGATAACTTTTTCCGCATCTGCTCGCGGCACCTCACACCGGCTGGCAGGATGCTGCTGCAGGCGATCACGATCTCTGACGACCGCTACGACCAGTACCGGCGCGGCGTCGATTTCATTCAGCGTGACATCTTTCCTGGCGGTTGTCTGCCGTCCATGGCGCGGATTCGTTCGTCACTGCACCGCGCCAGTGATTTGACCATCTGCCACGTTGAAGAATTGGGACAACACTACGCGCGGACTCTCGGCTGTTGGCGTGAACGCTTCCTGGCCGAACGTACACGTCTGCATGACATGGGTTTTGACGACGAGTTTGTGCGCATGTGGGAGTTCTATTTCTGTTACTGCGAGGGCGGATTCCGCGAAGGCACGATCGATGTCTCGCAATTGGTTCTGGCCAGACCGAGCTGTCACGTTCCCACGATACTGGACGCCACCGTAGCCGCCGCGAGGAAATAATTAAGACCGTTTAGTCGACGGCCCGCGGCGATTTCTGGCGGCCAAAGCGGTAGTGAGCCACCCACCACTGCTGTCCACCGTCAAAGCTGAAAAGCTCGGCGCAGGCCATGAAAAACATACGCCACCGTTGGACCTGCAACTTGGCCTCAGACAGCGGCAGGTTAGCGGCCAGGACTTGCTCGATCTGCGCACGCTGTGCGTCCAGGTGGTTCAGCCAGGCTTCCGCTGTACGACCGTAGTGCGTTCCGTCCACCCGCCACTGCTGTTCCAACTGTAGATGCCGCTGAAATCTTGGTAGCAGATCGGCCGAAGGCATCATGCCGCCGGTAAAGAAATGGCGCCCCATCCAGTTGGCCTTGCCGTTGGTCGCGAACAAGTAAGCAAACCTGCGGTGGCAGAAAACGTGAACCCACAGTTTGCCCTCGGGCCTGAGCCAGCCGGCGATACGTCCCAGCAGTTCTTCGTAATTGCGCATGTGCTCGAACATCTCGACGGATACGACCCGATCGAACTGCCGAGAAGTCTGGAAATCCGCCATGTCCGCCGTGATCACCTGGAGATTTTCCAGGCCCAACTGCTGACAGCGCGACTCGATAAATCGCTTTTGGCTGTGAGCATTGGAGACCGCTACGATTCGGGCGTTCGGGTAGTGCTCGGCCATCCACAAGGAAAGGGACCCCCAGCCGCAGCCCAGTTCCAGGATCTCCATCCCGTCGGCCAATTGAGCGCGCTGGCAGGTGAGCCGCAACATGGCTTCCTCGGCTTCGTCCAGCGTTGTGCCCGGCTGTTCGAACAGGCAGCAACTGTATTTCAGGCGGCGGCCCAGACAGCGCTGAAAAAACTCGGCCGGCACCTCGTAATGCTGCTGGTTGGCTTCCTCCGCGGCGACGCGCAGCGGCTCGCGCAGCTCGGCGACAAATTGCTCCGTTCTGCGCTCGGCCGCTTCGCCGCTGATCCGCTCTTGTTCGACCAGCCGTCGCCGCAACAGCCGGCGGATACCCCAGCGAACCGCCGCATCGGGCAGCCAGCGACGTTCGGCCAGATCAATGGCGTCCAGCATCACGGCCCGCCTTTCCTGGGAAACCAGGGAACGAACACACTGGTCGTGCGTTGGTACTCACGGTAGTCGAGCCGGGAGGCCAAGGCCTGGGCCTCGGTCGGCGGAATGCCGGTGACTTTGAAAAAAAAGAAGAGCAGGACTGCCGGAACGACAAGCGTTGCCCACCAAGAGGCGGATCCCGCCGCCATGGCAACATAAGCCCACCAATGGACCCACTCAAAAAAGTAGTTGGGGTGGCGGGAGTAACGCCACAACCCTTCCTGACACGTCTTGCCGCGGCTGCCTGGACGCTGTTTGAACTGTGTCAATTGCCGATCGGCCAGCCAGGTGCCCCCAACACCGATCAGCCAAACCAGTACGCCCACCAGGTCCCAGACATCGAGCGACAGGCCTGACCGCTGCGCGACGATCAACAGCGGCAAAGCGAACAGCAGAACGGCCAGGGCCTGCAGTTGGAAGAAGAAAAATAGCCGCACATCTGCCCGTGCTCCCCACTTTGCACGCAGCGCGACATAGCGCCCCTCTTCGGGGTGCCCCCACACGCGCGTGAACAACAAGTAGCTCGCCAGCCGCAGAGACCAGAACCCGGCCAAGGCCGCCACGAGCATGCGGCGAGGAAGATAGCCGCTCGAAGTTACCGCGTAAAACAACGCCAGCACACCGATACCCGCCGCCCAGCCGACGTCGACAATGCCGGCGTTGCCGGTCTTCCGCTGAACCAGCCACAGCGCAGCCATCATTGCGACCATAGCCACAGCGGCGATCAGCAATTGGTGGTCGGCAGTTAGTGGCATTGCAGTGCCGTTCCTATGTGCGCCGGATGCCGCGGAACACAGATGGATCCATCGTACTGTAGGCGACATGCCGTCCCTGACTAGGGGGGCTGCGCCGGGGTCAAGACTTGAGTTTCGGGATTCAGGCCTAGTGTGCGCTCGATCGAGGTCACCCTGCGGGCCGTGTTGCGGTTTTGTTTTGCTTGTTGGACGCCTCGTTTGATCAGGTCCGAGGCGCTGTCGGAATGGCTTAGACCGAATCGACGTGATAATTCCCGAAGCGTTGCTGTGGTCCAGCGACGACACAACATCGCTGCCACGTCCCGGCCCCTGTGGTCTGGCAGGGATTTTTGCTTCAGCAGGCCCCCGTATGGGTGCCCCATCGTCCCATCAACTCCGCCCTTTTCTGTGCGAAGCAACAAACCACCCTTTTTCAGACCGCCGCCCAGTCGTGGAATGTGTTGCCTCTTGCGCACAGGACGAACCGTCCTGAGGCACTAACGCTTAGGTCGAACACCTGCTTCGGACACATCGCCCGAAGGCGGTTTGTGCGTCGTGCCTGTGTCAGAGTATCCTCGCCAGAAATCGAACCTGGTCCTCGACCTTCGCAGAGTCGCGTGCGTATCCGGCACACTCCGAGGATGTGTTGTCGCTTCAAGCACCCCGCCAGGGAGTCGAACCCCGTCTTGCGGTTCCGAAGACCGCCGTGCTTCCATCACACTCGCAAGGCATGTTGTCGATTAGCCCGTCCAGGAGTCGAACCTGGTCCGGGCACCGCCCGCAGGGTGGTCACTTCGGACGCTCGGGCACCGCCGCGAAGCGGTGGTCGGCGTTCCGGCACACTCACGGGCTTCGCGTTCACGATTGGATTCGCTTTCTTTGGTTACAAAAATAACTCAGTATCCCGACCTGGAATCGAACCAGGACCAAGACCTTCCCAGGAGCACACTCGCATAAGGGCTTCCGACCCGAAGGCCGGGAGCCGTCTCACTTCAACTACTTTTCCAGCTCGACGTTCCAGTACGCCTCGCTGACAAACTTCGACCAGCTTTCGATCCGCACGTCGTGGGCCGCGTAAAGCGGCTTCCACATCGGTTGAACCGGCTCCCTGTGGAGCTTCATGCCGGCCTGCTTCGGCGTGCGGTCGGCCTTCTGGTGATTGCAGTCCACACAGGCCAACACGCAGTTGTCCCAGCGGGACTCACCACCCTGGGCACGCGGCACGACGTGGTCAATCGTCAATGCCTCGGTGCCCGGCTGGTCGCTGCAATACTGGCAGACGAACTTGTCGCGCTTGAAGATGTTCCGCCGACTGAACGTCACCGCCGCCGTTGGCAGCCGGTCATACTCCGAAAGCGTGATCACCTCCGGCACGCGAATCCGAAACCGGATCGCCTGCACGAACACGTCGCCATTCTGCGGACGCAGCTTCGACCAGTCGTTCCAATCGAACGTCTGGTAGTCCGCCGGGTCCACGACGCGGGCCGACTCGTTCCACAGCAGCACCAGCGCCCGCGCCACCGTGGCGACGTTCACCGGCTGCCAGTTGCGGTTCAAGACCAGCGTCGGCCGTTGTAGTGCGTTTGCAACCATGCTCTTCACCTGTTCCTTTTCTTTATCTATCAAAGGGTGACCGATGGGAGTTGAACCCATACCTCCTGCTTCACAGGCAGGCGTGCAGAAACCGCTACACCACGGACACCATAATTTCAGTCAGCGGAAGGCGCGGGAGTTGAACCCGCAAGGCCGTTAAGCTCGACCGGCTTCCAACCGGCTCCCGTCACCAATCGGGTAGCCCTTCCGTATTTCCATCAGTAGCTCAACCAGGACTCGAACCCGGAACACCTCGTTAGAAGCAAGGAATGATGTCCATTTCACCATCGAGCCGCATCAGCGGAAGGCATGGGATTTGAACCCACATGACCCGAGGGTCGCACGGTTTAGCAAACCGGCCCGGCTAGCCGTATCCGGCTACCTTCCGAAATCTGTCAGTGGAGTCACGGGGAATTGAACCCACGCCATTTCCAGAAAACAGGGCCGCCATGCCATAGTCCCGGTGCTGCCGGGATTGGACCATGACCCCGTTAGTTTTCAGCATTTGAGTCGAGCCGCTGACGATCCCGAATCTCCCTTTCATCTTTGGCTTTGAATCGACCTTTTGCATTTCCCATCCACCGAAACGGCGTACACATTGTGCAGCGCACGGTACGTCGTCGTTTGCCAGCGGTTTTCCGTCTGCGACTCATAGTGGAGCGCCGGGGAATCGAACCCCGATTACCTGGGTGCAAGCCAAGTGTCTTCCCGTTAGACCAGCGTCCCGTTTTTCTCAAGAGGTCCGTCCGGGAATTGAACCCGGTCTTCCGCCTTACCACGGCGGCGTGCGGCCGAAACACCTACAGACCATTCGCTTCGAGTGATCCCGGATGGAGTCGAACCAGCACTTCCTGTCACGTCGCGGCAGGCCGTCTTCGCCGTTGGACCACGGGATCATTTTCTTGTTAGTGACCGAGGCAGGAGTCGAACCTGCAAAATCGCCACGCTCTGGGCACCGATCGGCCATGGATGGCCGGATTGGTCCATGACCGCTTTGCCTGTTTGCGTACTCGGCCGTGTTGTCTTATTTCGCTCCGCTCAATGGCGGGTCCGGGGGTCGCACCCGGCCTTTCAGGCTTATGAGGCCCGAATGAGCACTGGCCCACCCGCAAGTTGCAGATCCCGGTATCGAACCGGGCTCACCGGCCTTATGAAAGCCAGTTGGGCACCTGCCGCATCTGCAATCGTGTTTTCGAAGTAGCCAAGGCGAGAGTCGAACTCGCACGCCCTTGCGGGCACGACGGTCTGAACGTCGCGTGTATCCCAGTTCCACCACTTGGCCATAGTCAGCAGCCCGTACGGGAGTCGAACCCACAGACCATCACGAAGGTTTGAGCTTCGTCGCTTTTCCGTTTGCGTACCGTGCCATGTTGTTAAGCACCCCCGATCGGATTTGAACCGACGATCTCCTGCGTGACAGGCAGGCGAGCACTCCAGGCTGCTCCACGAGGGCATGTTGTTTTTCGAGTGGCTCAGGTGGGATTTGAACCCATCCCGCAGTGCCGGGAGTCCTAAGCCAAGGTGGTCTGCCAGTTGCCTACCGAGCCGATTGTTTTGTTAGTACCCAGAGCAGGAGTCGAACCTGCAAACGCTCGCCGACCAACGCTACGCGTCGGTGCCCGAGCCGAGCCGCTCTGCCTGTTGGCGTATCTGGGCGCGTTGTCGTAACCAAAGTAGTCCTGGGTGGACTCGAACCACCGGTCGTCTCCTTGTAAGGGAGCTGCCTTCGCCGCTAGGCCACAGGACCATGTTGTTTCAGTGGACTCACCGAGAGTTGCACTCGGATTTTCGGCGTGCGGAGTCCCGTGCTGCCGGGATTGGACGATAAGCCCATCATTTCCAAGCGGAAGCCGAGGGACTCGAACCCCCAAGCGGTTGCGCCGCCGGCTGTTTTCAAAACAGCGTCCTCATCCAGCCGGATGACTTCCGTTGAGCTGCGGGAGTTGGAATCGAACCAATCCCGGCGCGCCGGGAGTTCAGAGCCAGGCGTCACTACCAACAGCAACTACCCCGCATAGTTCTGGTTTCACGACACACGTTTTTATGCACGGTTCGCATCGAGCTGCGGGGGCAGGACTCGAACCTGCGGACACGTGGTTCAAAGCCACGTATTTCTACCGACAGAAACTACCCCGCATCGAGAGTGTCCTGTGGGAGTCGAACCCACCTCGCCGGGTTGGAAGCCCGGTGCCTTTGCCGCTCGGCCAAGGACACGTTTCGTAAGGCGGAAGGCGACCAATCCGACATCCGTGTCGATCGGTGCCCGGAGTCGAACTCTCAAGGCTTATCGCTCGACCCGGGCACCGACTGCGCAGCGTTGGTCGCGAGGCGGCTGCCGTCGCCAATCGGCTTGCCCTTCCGAATTGAGCTGCGGAGGCAGGAATCGAACCTGCGTCGAAGCGATTAATCCCGTGCGCCGGGACCCTCCCGTACCAACACGGGACCCACCGCATCGTTTCAGTCAGGACGGCTGGATTTGAACCAGCGATCTCGTGCTCCCGGGGCACGCGGAATGCCAGGCTTTCCTACGTCCTGAGTTTGAGAGCGCCCGACCACCCTGCGGGCGGTGCCCGGAGTCGAACCCACACTTCCGCCATGGCAAGGCAGTCCCGGCTGCCGGGACATCATGCGCGCTTGTCGTTTGTTAGATTGCCAAAGATCAAAAGAGCACCAGGCGGGAATCGAACCCACGTCGCCGCGTTACGAAGGCGGTATCTTGCCGCTAGACGACCAGTGCTTGTCCGTGGCGGCGCCGACGTTCGATCTCGATTTGAACGGCCGTTCAAACCAGCGACTGGACGTCGGACATCCGCGTTAGTGGGACCACAGGGACTTGAACCCTGACCTCACCGGTTAAGAGCCAGGGATGCTGCCGCTAACACCTCGGTCCCGTGTTGTTGTTTGTCTTCATCGAATCGGCGCGGTGGGAGTTGAACCCACGACCTGCGTCTTATAAGGACGCCGCTCTCACCGCCTGAGCTACGCGCCAGCGGTAAAGTGAGGCCGGTAGGATTTGAACCCATCCTGCGGATTAAAAGTCCGCTGGGACTGCCGTTACACCACGACCCCATCGTTGGTCGGGCGTATCGGTTTCAATCGCCGATGAATCGACATGTTGTTGTTCCCTTTGGTTCACAGTGTTTGTTCGAGTGGTAGCCCTGAGAATTGAACTCAGCGCGGCCCGGTTATCAGCCGAGCATGGGCCACCAGCCCTCGACTACCATTTCAAGTCGGGCACCTCGGAGTCGAACCGAAACCCTCCTGTTCCCAAAACAGGCGTGCTCCCATCTGCACCTCTGCCCGAGTTTTCTCAAGCACCCCGTAGGGGAATCGAACCCCTATCTGCGGATTGAAAAACCGCGATCCTGAACCGTTAGACGAACGGGGCATGTTGTCTGTGCGCACCGCTGAGCGCAAGTGGGCTGGGAGGTGCTCGAACCCTCGTCTCCTGGTCTTCAGCCAGCGCTATACCCTCTCAGCTACCAGCCCATAAGGTTGTCGTAAGTCCACGAAAAAAGGCCCGATGTCCTTGTGACACCGGGCCTTGGAAAGGCGTTCGTTTGGGTGTCACAAGCGCAAAGGATCATACGGGGGCAGATTCGCGGCTTGCGCGAAGGAGCCCGTACAATCTGTGCGTTCTTGTATCAAACTGATTCGTAAGTAGGTCATTGCAGTGTCTCAGTTAGCAGGCGTTCGACTGGCACCATCCAAAGTATCGGCCATTGTCCTTCGCCCTCTGTACGTGATAGACGCTTGTCGTCCCAAATGGTTCACAAAAAAATCGCCAACTCGATGGGCACAGAGATGATGGGCACAGAGATATAGATGTGCCAGGCGGCGTTTTATTCCCACCTCTTTACGCGTTCATCCGCCAGATCGCGAGTTTTCAGTATCGCCGCGAACGTCACCCATGCAAGATAAGGGATTGCATCGCATTTATCACTGATTCAGCGCCGCCACACGCGATACAACCTCTTCGTACAAGTCCTTCGGCAGGGGGCCTTTATTGGCGGCTGCGAGGTTCTCGGCCAGATGTGTAGGGTCGCAGGTCCCGACGATGGTGGTGTGGCAATGCGGGTGAGAGACGGTGTAGCGCAAAATCAGCTCCGCGCGTTTCATGCCATCGGGAAGAACCTCGTCGAGTTTCGCCGCCGTCCATATTTCGTTTAGCGCCGGTCGTTGGATTTCGGCATCGGGGCCGCCGTGCGCGATTCCACCGCGTAGGATGACACCCGCCCCGGATTCGGCGGCTCTCGTGATCAAGTCATGGTGTTGAGGGCCGAGGCACGAGTAGGGAATCTGAAACGTGTCGAATACCCCAAGATCAATCAGGTCGGGAAGGTGGGGCAGCGAACTCGAAACACCGATGAACCGGATGATTCCCTGATCGCGAAAGTCCTTCAACAGTTCGATCAATCCTTCACGCTGGAGCGTCTCAGCATCGCCTCCGTGGAATTGCAGGACATCAACATGATCCGTCCGTAGACGCTGGAGGCTGGTGTCGATGTTTCGCTGGATCACTTCCTTCTTCCAAACGTGGTCGATCTGAAGATGATCCTCTTGTTGGGTGTAAACGCAGCCGCACTTGGTCGCCAGATAGAACTCGCTTCGCCGGGAGCTGATGTATTTGCCGATTCGCTCTTCGCTGATCCCATAGTCGGGCGAGGTGTCGATGAAATTGATACCAGTATCGAGCACTGCGTTGAGAAACTCGTCGGCAGCTTCCTCGCTGACCACGCGCACGCCCCAAGTCTTAGGCCCGCGAATCCCCATGCTGCCGTAGCCAAGCTGGGTCACTTGCAGTCCGGTTCGGCCGAGTCTCGTTTTGATCATTTATTGTCGCTTCCTCCGAATGGCTCACATCCTGAACGCAGCGAGTGGACTTTGTACAACACCGACTTGATCCACTCTGCCGCGACGTCTACCTTCAATCGACCAATATCGCGCATCCGTGCGAAAGTGATGCGGTTGAGATTCTTGGCGTCGATGCGATCCGGATCAACGAGCACGAGGCGGCCGACGCCGTGACGCATCAACGGCGCGATCATGGGACTACCCGTGCCGGAACAACCGACAACAGCAACCGTCAGATGACGCAAAAGTGCCGTGGTACCCGCTTCGAATGCCTGTGCGATTCGCCATGCAAACGACAGCGTCGCGCCGCCAAGCACATCACAGGCAAACCAGAATTTTCGATCGTCACCGGCTACTGCAATCACGTCGATCGGTTCGAGCCGCTCGTCGTTTGTCAGCCAACGTCCAATCAGCGAACCATCTGGAGGTACAATGACGCTGGCGTGCGGCAGTTCCGAGTCGGACCAAACCTGTGCCGCGGAAAGCACACTGCGGTCGGAAATTTCATCGGACGCTGAGAAACCTGCAAACCCGGCTGGGTGGCTATGAAACTTGACAACTGACAATCCCTGCTGGGCAGCTTCATCCAGGACCGGGACAGACGAAAATAAATCATGTCCAGCGCTGCTTCGGGGTATGCCGTAGGAATCAGCAGCGCCGCGGTTGCGACCAGGTGGTTGTAACCGTCAGGGAGTGGCCAATCGTGAACGAGAACGAACCGCTGCTTCCCGTCCACGATGGCCTCCCACGGCAGCCCCCGCCCGTTCAAATGCTGCTCATCTATCGCTGGCAGGCGGAACTCGTGCCGCATGGTTCAGCCCTCCGTTTGGTCAAGCGGGAGAGTCATAAACCGTTCGATGCCGGGCGTCGTGAAATCCGCAACGTCGTCCAGTCCGATCGTCTCGGTTTGCCCGCCTCGGAGCTTTTGCGAAACGGTGTACCGTTCCGGGGGCGTCTTTTCCGCAAGCACCTGTAACTCTGCGCCCCGTCATGGAAGAAACTTCCACCACGTAGCGTTGCGTGTCGACGCGTATGCGGTAGCGGCGGGCCTTGGGCGGTTTGTGCCCAGATTTTCCGCACTCCTCAACATCTACGAGGTCGACGACACCAGCGTCGTCGGGTACGGAAGAAAGGGATTCAGACATGGCTCAAGTCTCCTCGCGGAACAACGGCTCCGCTGGCCGCCAACAGCCTTTCCGATTGAAACGGACCGTGAGAAGAGCTACGCTATGGGCGTAGCGGCTGGCAGAACTTCTCGCTGGTCACACACCGGGCCGTCTCGCAGCATGTCGCCAAACCTGCCTGCGATGCGGCCTTTTATATTATTTACCCTTAGGGTCAATGAAGTCAATATTCCATTTACCCTTTGGGTTAATAGTTTTTTTGGTACGATTGGACGATTCGACTTGGCGGTGGTATCCGGGGAGACGGAAGGAGCCATTGATTTACCCTTTGGGTAAAGATACGATTGTGACGCACCGATGCTAATTGGGTACGAGACCACCAAATGGCAGAAGATTGCCGAGAAGCAGAAGGAAGCCAAACAATCGCTATCGGTGCGGTCGGCGGCTCTCGTTCCGCGTCGTCTTGCGCAGCTGTCCGCGTTCGAGAATCTCGGGCAAATCTCTCCGCGTTCCGCTCCGCTTCACCTACACCTTCTGACAAAGAAGCGAAAGGGATACTCGGATCGGCAGGGCGAGTTTGTGATCAAGTTGCATGGCGGAGAGGGCATCGTATTTCGCCCAACGGGCGAGTACACAGAATTAGCAGATGGTACTCCCAACATTGACACGGTAACCCAAGTGGAAATCGTGTTCATTGGAAATTATCACGGTAGAAAATGACAACAATCGCGCCACGACCGTACTCGCCAGATATAGCAATCTCGCCGGGGGAAACAATACGGGAAGTGCTGGAACATGAAGGGATGACTCAGGCGGAGTTAGCCAAGCGAATGGGCCGGCCTATCAATAAAATCAACGAGGTGATTCAAGGAAAGCGCCAAATAACCGCAGATACGGCGCTAGAGCTTGAACTCGCTCTTGGTTTGCCCGCCAGTTTTTGGATCAACCTGGAGAAGAACTATCAACTTACCAAAGCCCGCCTCACTCAAAAGAAGAGGCTCGATCGCGAATCCACGCACTTGGCGAGTTTTCCAGTTAAGGAGATGTGTCGGCTTGGTTGGTTGAAGAAAATGAGCGACAAAGCGGACCAAGCGCACGAAATCTTGTCGTTCTTTGGAGTTACTTCATTCTCAATGATCAAGAAGGTCAAGAGCCTTGCTCCGGTATGGAGAAAGACGAGAACGAAGAAGGCTTGCGAATACGCGCTCGCATCGTGGCTTCAACGAGGCATTAGGCTATCGCACGAAATCGAGACCGAAGATTTTGATCCAACTGGCCTAAAGTCAAACATCAACGAGCTGAGAGCGTTGACGGTACAAAATCCTGAGGTTTTCGAGCCGGCGCTCAAGACTATTTGCGCACAATACGGTGTCGCGGTCGTCTTCGTGCCGCACCTTCCCAAGAGCTATGCCAGTGGCGCTGCCTACCGCCTTTACGACAAAGTCGTGATTCAGTTAAGTTTGAGGCATCAGTGGGCGGACATTTTTTGGTTTAATTTCTTTCACGAACTCGGACACGTGTTACTCCACTTAACCAAACGCAAGGGCGTGTTCGTGGATGATAAAGATTTCACTGTGGAATCAGAAGACCTTGAAGTCGAGGCAAACGATTTTGCAGCGATGACACTGATTCCGACTGACGATTTTGAGTCACTGGCGTCTCGTGCATTTTCCAGGGCCGCAGTTGTGCAAGCGTTCGCTAACGAAATCGGGATTGCATCGGGAATCGTTGTCGGACGACTTCACCACGAGGGGCTTGTGCCACGCAATCGGTTAGTGAGTCTTCGATGTCAGTACACCTGGCGCGACGAGGACGTCGAGTGACAACGCCCGCCCGCGTCAACGTCCAATCTCATTATGGGAACCAGCCGGCCGTCTGTGCCGTGTCCAGAACGTCACCAGCGTCGCCACGATGCGGGCAAGCTGATCGGCGCGGATTGTACTCAGAGGGAAGAGACAACTTCTGGCAACCCCGCTTCCGCAGCGATCTCCAAGTCGACGACTTCATCAGCGTCTTGGGCGAATTGCTTGCACCTCCGGCGTGAGCTCCACTTCAGGTCCAGCTACGCCGCAGGAAGGTGTTGGATTCTTCGCCGTTCTCGCCTATCAAGACGTTGAGCTTCGACTCCGTTGCGATCTTTTCCAGGACTTCCAGTTCCCGGATACGCATCAACATCAGGTTGCTCTCTAGCAGCTTTGCCGCGTTGGCTTGGCTGCCTTCCGCCGTTGCGCAAGCCCCGAAGCGCCGGGCAGAAACTGCCGTTGCTTCTCTGCGTTGGCGAGGGCCGCACAAAGCATCGACAGATAACGCGATCGGGTTGTGATCGTCGTGACGCCCGGTAACAGCATGTCCGCCAGCGCACCGTAAGTCTGAAGAGCACCGAGCGGGTCGATGCTTCCAGAACTACCGCCGAGCGGATCATAGGCTGTCAGGAAGGGCAATATCTGTTTTACATCCTGCTATTGCTGAACGAGAAATCTCACATGTTCCTCCAGGATTCTCCGAGTCGCATCTGGCTCCTGGAGTCGTCGCTCCAGCATCTCGACGGCCAACTCGACCGGCAGGCACTCCGAAAACTTCAAACCGTCTATGGCCGCTTCGTCTACGGCGGGACGCATATTGGCAACGTCGTACTGGCGAATCGCCTCGATCGCTCGCTCGACATCTTGAAGCTTCACCGCGGACTCGAATGTTAGGGTGAAACTGTCGTGGCTGACTTTGCACTTCGTTTCCTGGCTCAGTTGTCTCGCCAGTGTCGCGTTCGCCCGGTTCCCGCCGAAGGTCCCCCCCCAGCCGTCGCCGCTGCCTTGCCCCTCATTCAGCCGGTTGAAGAACAGTTCATTCCCGTAGTTGGCACGTTCCGCCTCGGCCTGGTTGACAATCGCTGCCGAAAGATAGACAGGAGGCGTCGGGGCATCCGGATGCGTTTTCCGCATGAAGTCGACGTAGTTTCCCAGCACACCCGACTCCATGTCGTGCGCGCTGAGCATGTGGAACGGGACCAAGAGAAACTTCTTGCCCGCGAGCCACTCATTGTGTTTCTGGATCACCGGCGCCAGTTCCGGGATGCCGCGGGCCGCTGCGTTTCCTTGCAGGACCAGGTGCAGCACGGCCATGAAATGGCTCTTGCCGCTACCGAAGCTGCCGTGGAGGTACGTTGCCTTGCTGGTACGGTTCTGCACCGAGTTGCCGATAAACGACAACGCGGCGGCGTAGCAGGTACACAACTCGGGCGTGACGACATAGTTGTCGAGCACGACCTCGGGCCGGTTGATGTCCTCGACCAGACGGAGAACAAAGTCTCCTTTCTGGACGCGATCCGGTATGTCGATGAGTTCTTTGATCAGTGTCATTCTTGCGCTCCCGCCTTCTCGCAGTTTGTTCTCAAGACGTCTGGATCGAATCCCCAACGCTTCATCGTTTCATCGACGAATTGTTCCTCCTCGGATGCTCCATACTGATACATCTTGTCGAGTGAGCGCTGAATCAGCACCAACCATCCTTCAAGTTGATCCGGATGCTTACCGAATCGCTCACACACAAATCGCCGTTTCTCTGCCTCGCTGACGTTCTCTACAGATACCTGCTTAAACTCGCGACCGGATAAAATCGCCAATCAGCTAAGTTACAAACTCCAGGGCGAGTTCACTCGCGCCTTTCGTCGTTGGGCCGCGGAACCGCCCAGCGAATTCCGCCGACAGCGGCTGCGCACTTAAGTCTTTCGTGCGCCGTCACAACGATGCGCCCTTTGATTCGAACGGCGACCATTCTCCTGTCGCGATAGGACCTTAGCCGCAAATACCCGACGCGGTTTTCGATTGCGCTAAAAGTACAGACGTGAGGCACACCTGCTTCAGTCAAGGCATGTCGCTTTTCTGATTTGCGAGGTCACCAGATTTGATCGGTTCGCGCAGTCGAAAAGAGGACAACCGTGATCTGGCCAGCCCGCACAGGTGATCGCGACCTGTGCAGCTTGGCCAAGCACCTCCGCGAGTTACGGGGTCCGCTGTCGCTCCGAAAACCGGTCCCTTGCCACGGCCATGACAAGATGTCAGGCGCACGCACTAGTCCTTGTCGGCGCGAAGGACCGAGACGAAGGCTTTCTGGGGTATATTGACCTGGCCGAACTGCTTCATTTTCGCCTTGCCCTTCTTCTGTTTCTCGAGCAGCTTTTTCTTGCGCGTTACGTCGCCGCCATAGAGCTTCGCGGTCACATCCTTTCGGTACGGCTGGATCGTCGCTCGCGCGATGATCGTGCCGCCAATGACGCCCTGGATCGGGATCTTGAACTGGTGGCGGGGAATCGCTTCGGCAAGTTGTTCGCAGTAGTGGAGCGCCCGAGTTCGCGCCTTGTCACGATGAACCAGGTAGGAAAGCGTGTCGACCGGCTCCTTGTTGACCAGGATATCGACCTTCACAACGTCGGTATCTCGATATTCGATCGGAACATAGTCAAACGATCCGTATCCTCGCGTGATCATCTTGAGCTTGCCGTAGAAATCGAAGAGCACCTCTCCGAGCGGCATTTCGCTCGTCACTTCCACCCGACCCGCGGAGAGATAATTCATCGTCTGACTTTCCGAGCGATGTTCCCTGCACAACTCCATGACAGGACCGACGTACTCCTCGGGGGTAAGAATCGATGCTTTGATGTAGGGCTCGGTGGCCGAGTCGATCTTCGTCGGATCGGGCCAGTAGCTGGGGTTGTCGACATCGATCGTCGTGCCATCTTTCAAGGCCAGTTTGTACTTCACCGACGGGGCCGAGATGACCAGGCCGATGTCAAATTCTCGCTGCAATCGCTCCTGAATCACGTCCAAGTGAAGAAGGCCGAGGAACCCACAGCGAAATCCGAAGCCGAGAGCCGCCGAACTATCTTTTTCGTAGGTGAGTGCCGCGTCGTTGATCGCCAGTTTGTCCAGGGCCTTGGTGAGATCCTGGTACTCGTCGGTGTTCATCGGATAGATGGAGGAAAAGACGACCTGTTTGGCTTTCTGATAGCCAGGAATCGGCTCGGCTGCCGGGCGATCAAGCAGCGTGATCGTATCGCCGATCTCAATGTCCTGAACACTCTTCACCCCGGCGACGATATAACCGACCTCGCCGGCGCTGAGCTGTTCTTTGGGATTGAGCTTCAACTGATTGTAGCCCAACTCATCCACCTTGTAGTCGCGGCCCGCGTGCATGAAATGGATCGTATCGCGAGTTTTCAGCGTGCCTTCCATCACGCGACACTGGAGAATCACGCCTCGGATACTTATCGAAATGGGCGTCGAAGACCAAGGCTTTCAGCGGCGCGTCCGGGTCGCCCTGGGGACTTGGCAGCTTCTCGACGATGCCGGCAAGCACGTCTTCAATGCCAACGCCGGTCTTTGCGGAAACAGGGATCGCCTCAAACGGATCGAGCCCCAAATCCGCATCAATCTCCTCGCGCACACGGTCAACGTCCGCGGCCGGGAGATCGATCTTATTGATCACCGGCAGAAGTTCCAGATCATGTTCCAGGGCCAGATAGAGGTTGGCAACCGTCTGCGCCTCGACCCCCTGAGAAGCATCGACAACAATCAACGCACCTTCACACGCCATCAGGGAACGCCGTACTTCGTGCGAAAAATCAACGTGGCCAGGTGTATCGATCAGGTTCAGCAGATAGTCTTGACCGTCCGGGGCACGGTAGGAGAGCGTAATCGTATTGCTCTTGATGGTAATGCCCCGTTCACGCTCGATATCCATCGAGTCGAGCATCTGGTCGTGGAACTCACGTTGCGTAACGCCACCACAGGCCTGGATCAGTCGATCGGCCAGAGTCGACTTGCCATGATCAATATGGGCGATAATGCAAAAGTTCCGAATATGTTTCATACGTACGGTTCTGTGTAGAAAATGTCCTGGTGCTTCGCTCACCGCGAGAATTCTAGTACATGACATTAGCGACGAATAGGGATTTGAATCCCCGCGACAAACCTAAGTCTAGCCCGACGTGGGGTCGACGTGTATCCGAGTTGTCCTGAAAGTCGTCGAACATTCAACGGGCAGTAAGAAACCAGGCTCAAAGGAGGCGAGGATTTGCCTGACGGATCCAACGCTCATTAGACGCACAGGTCAATGTGGTGGCGAGGTTTGCATCTCGCGCCTTGTCGCTTCGGTGATCGCGACCTCTGAAGATTGAGTGCGATCAAAAACTTCAGCGGGGTTGTCGACCGACGCAGTGTTCCGCGACCGCAAAACGATTCCCAGCACCACAATGTTGCGCAGTCAATCGGATACCGTGGCTGGTCCTGGCATGGGGAGGACTGCTATGGGTGGACGAAACCGTCGCGACGTTTCAACGCCGCTGGCGCGGGGTCGCGACCACCTTGAGGCGTGGCGGCGGATACGGAAAGTGGGGACTCGGATCCCGGGCCGTTCTCTGGTTGCTCGCAGTGAAGCTGGCGGATGCCCATGGTCTCCATCGCACGGCGTCGGTGTTGAGGTTGGATTACGATTCGCTCAAAAAGCGTGTTGAATCGACGAACTCCTCGGCACGCTCGGCGACTTCCGCATTCATCGAACTTTCTCCGCCGCTGCGGGCCGCTCGCGGGTTGGCGGGCTTGCGGGTAGAATCGCCGTTGCCAGTAACATCCTCCAGCGACTCATCCATGACCGTCCCGATCAGCGCGTCCGATCAGCCCGACTCGCCGCGCCCCGAACTTCTGTCACCCGCCGGCGACCGCGAGTGCGTTCGTGCGGCGGTGGAAAACGGTGCTGACGCCGTCTATTTTGGCCTGGAATGCGGATTCAACGCGCGGGCCCGGGCGACCAACCTGCATGTCGACGACCTCTCCGAAGTCATGGCGTATCTGCATGGCCGCGGCGTCAAAGGCTACGCCGCGCTCAATACGCTGGTGTTTCCCGGCGAACTGGCGGCCCTGCAAGCCGCTGTCGTGCAGCTGACCGAGGCTGGGATCGACGCCGTGCTGGTGCAGGACCTGGGCATCGTGCAGCTGATCCGTGCCGTCAGCCCCGACCTTTCCATCCACGCGTCGACGCAGATGACGCTGACCAGTGCCGAGTGCATCCAGGTTGCCGCCGAACTGTGTATCGACCGTGTGGTGCTGGCCCGCGAGTTATCGATCCGCGAAATTCGCAAGATTCACCGTCAGACCGACATCGAACTGGAAGCGTTCGTCCACGGTGCGCTGTGCGTGGCGTATTCCGGGCAATGTTTGACGAGCGAATCGTTGGGTGGCCGGAGTGCGAATCGCGGACAGTGCGCCCAGGCGTGCCGTCTGCCGTACGATCTGATTTGCGACGGCCAGGACGTCGATCTCGATCACGTCAAGTATCTGCTCAGCCCGCAGGACCTGGCGGCCTATGCGCTCGTTCCCGACCTGATCGACGCGGGTGTTCACTGCCTGAAGATCGAAGGACGTCTGAAGACCTCGGAGTACGTCGCCAATATCACGGGGCACTATCGCCGGGCGATCGACGCCGCCCTGGCGGGCCGCGCGGTGGAGTTCTCGCGGCGCGACGTGACCGAAATGGAATTGTCTTTCTCGCGAGGTTTTTCGCCCGGTTGGCTCAACGGCTGCGACCACAAGATGCTGGTGCCCGGGCTTAGTTCCGCCAAACGCGGCGTACGGCTCGGTGAAGTCATGTCGATTTGCGGCCAGCGTGTCCGCGTCAGACTTGGCGGCGAAGTCACCGCGGGGGACGGCATTGTCTTCTCCGGCGATCGCGAGCTGGGCCAGGAACAAGGGGGCCGGGTGTATGAAGTCTTTGGCCGCGGCCGAGAGGTGGAACTGACGTTCGGTCGGGACGCGATCGACTTTGCGCGGCTGTACCCTGGCCAGCAAATCTGGAAGACGGACGACCCACGGCTGACGTCTCGCTTGCGCAAAACGTTTGCCGGGTCGAAGCCGCTGCGCCGCGTGCCGCTGGACCTGGAAGTGCGGGCCGCGGTTGATCAGCCGTTGCGAATCGTGGGCCACGCGGCAAACGGCGCGACGTGCGCGGTGGAATCGCCCGCACCGCTGGCCGCGGCAACGCGGCATCCGCTGACCGCCGACGTCCTCGAAAAGCAGCTGGGACGGTTGGGCGCGACCGTGTTCGAACTGCGGCGGCTGGCGGCGGAGATCTCGGGACAGCCGATGATCCCGCTGAGCGTTCTGGGCGGTTTGCGACACGAGCTGATCGCCCAGCTGGAAGCGTCGGCGCTGCGTCGGCCGGCGCGCCGCGTTCGACCGGACGCATTGGCGGAACTGCGGGTCGCCTCGAGCCCCCGAGGACGACCAGTCGGCAGGGGTTCCCAACTTGCGGGTTCTCTGCCGCTCGCTGGCGCAGCTCGAGACGGTGATCGCCTGCGACATCCGCAGCGTCATCGTCGATTTTCAGGACATTCGCCAGTATCGACGTGCGGTCGAACTGGCCAGACCCTCCGGCGTGGAGATCTTGCTGGCGACGCCGCGGATTCAGAAGCCGGACGAGATGGGAATTTTTCGCGCGCTGGCCAGACACGGCGCGGACGGCTTTCTCGTGCGCAACCTGGCGGGCATGGCGTTTTGCCGGGAACGGCAGATGCCGTTTGTCTGCGACTTTTCATTAAACGCGTCCAATCAACTGACGGTCGACTATCTGCGCCAGCACGGCGCGCGGCGGGTCACGGTTTCCTACGATTTGAATCGCGAGCAACTGCTGGAGCTTGTCGAGGCGGTTCCACCACAGTGGCTTGAAGTAGTCATCCATCAGCACATGCCGATGTTTCATATGGAGCATTGCGTCTTCTGCGCGGTCCTCTCGCCCGGCACAAACAAGACAAATTGCGGTCGCCCCTGCGACATGCATCAGGTGCAGATGCGGGATCGGATCGGGATGGAGCATCCGTTGACGGCGGATGTCGGCTGCCGCAACACGTTGTTCAACGCGGTGCCGCAAAGTGCCGCGGAAGCCGTCCCCACACTGTTGGCGCGAGGCGTGCGCGACTTTCGCATCGAACTGCTGACCGTCGCGGACGAGGCCTTGCGCGGCATGATCCAACTGTACCGCGATCTGCTGGACGGTCGCGTCAGCGGCAAATACGTCTGGCAGCAGCTCAATGCCGCCAACCGGGTCGGGGTGACCCGCGGTACCCTGGAGGAACGCCGCAACCCACTGGCGATCCTATGAGACGGAGCGCGCTGCCGATGCCAACCATCGTGCTGGCCAGTCGCAATCGCAAGAAGGCAGGCGAATTTGCCGAGTTGCTGCGGCCGCACGCCATCGAATTGCGAATCGCTGCCGATTTTCCGGCGGCACCGGTGGTCGAGGAGACGGGAGCGACATTTGCGGAGAACGCCGCCCTCAAAGCCGGGAAAACCGCGCAGGGCGCTCGGCCGTTGGTGCCTGGCCGACGACAGCGGCCTGATGGTCGACGCGCTGGACGGCGCGCCGGGAGTTCATTCGGCCCGGTATGCGGGGCCGCAGGCAAGCGACGCGGAAAACAATGAAAAGCTTCTGGGGGCGTTGGCCGGCGTGCCCGCCGATCAACGGGGTGCCCGCTTCGTGTGCCATCTGGCGGTCGCCGATCCCGTCGGTGTGATCTGCCTGCGCGTGGCCGGGTATTGCCGGGGTTTGATCGTCGACGCCCAGCGCGGATCGGCGGGATTTGGCTACGATCCGTATTTCCTGGTCCCCGAGCACGGCCTGACGTTTGGCGAACTTCCGCTGGAGATCAAGAGCCGGCTGAGTCACCGGGCCGAGGCGTTTCGCGCGTTGATGCCGCAATTGGTGGTGCTGCTGCAGGCCGTCCCGCCGTGACGCGGCGGTTCGCCGTGGTCGTTGACTGGATTTCTCTGTTTCTGCCGAGTGGGCAGCGTCGCACTAGTTTGCTATTCGTGATCGCGGCAAGGTACCAGATCGTCTTGGAATCCCTGACAAAGTGCACTGGAATGAATACAATCGAATACGCCAAGCGGCTCGTCGCGTTTGAGTCGCCCAGCTTTCTATCCAACGTCGCTGTCATCGACTTCGTGGAAGAGACTCTGAAGTCGCAAGGCTTCCTCATCGAGCGGCTCGAATACGACGACGCGGCGGGCGTCCGCAAGGCCACCGTGGTGGGCAAGAAAGGCGAAGGCCGCGGCGGCGTGGCATATTTCGGTCACACCGACGTCGTCCCGGCCGACGATTGGTTGAGCCGCGAGCACGGGCCGTTCGAGCCGACCGTGATCGGCGAGCGGCTGTATGGCCGCGGCAGTTGCGACATGAAAGGTTCGGTGGCCTGCATGCTGGCCGCGGCCGAACAGTTTTCCGCGGCGGATCTGAGGCAGCCGGTTTACATTACCTGTACGGCCGACGAAGAAGTGGGCTACGGCGGCGCGGTGCAGGTCGCCGAGCGGTCGGAGATGTTTCGCGAAATGGTCGAAGGCGACAGCCGCGGGATCGTGGGCGAACCGACGATGCTGGACGTCGTTTACGCGCACAAGGGTTCGTACGGCATCCGTGCCACGTCGCGCGGCCGGGCGGCCCATTCGAGCACCCGCGAAGGGTTGAACGCCAACCTGGCGATGATCCCGTTCCTGGCTGAAATGAAAAGGATCTACGAAGAAACGGAATCTGACCCGGCTTGGCGAAACGACGAATTCGATCCGCCGACGGTCAGTTGGAACATCGGCATCAACGATCACACTCGGGCCTACAACATCACGCCGCCGCAAAGCGTTTGCACGGTGTATTTCCGGCCGATGCCGGGGACGGACGCCGAAGTGCTGCTGCGTCGCGTCGAACGGGCTGCGGCGGATTTCGGTCTGGAACTCGTGTTTCCATTAAAAGCCAACCCGCTGTACATCGAACCCAATTCGCCATACGTCCAAGAGATGTTGAATCTGGCCGGTAAGCCCGTGCCCCACACCGTAGCGTACGGTACCGACGGGGCGGCGCTGACGGCGTTGAAAAAACTGGTCGTGTTCGGTCCCGGCAACATCGAGCAGGCGCACACGCACGACGAGTGGATCGCGCTGGGGCAGCTTCGCCTCGGCACGCAGATGTACGCCAAGGCCATTCAACAGTGGTGTTGCTAAAGCGCAAAGATATGGATGCAGATCATCAGTCCGCCGCGGCCTTCATTCGCGACGCCACGCCAAACGACGTGCCGCAGATCGCGGAATTGATCGAGCCGTTTGTGGCCCGCAAACAAATATTGCCGCGTTCGATCGACGAAATTGGCGAACTAGTCAAGAACGGTTTTGTCGCGGAATCGGGCGGGAACATTGTCGGGTTCGCCGCGGTCGAGATTTACTCCAAGAAGCTCGCCGAACTGCTCTGCCTGGCCGTCTCCGGGCCGTTTCAAGGCCGAGGGGTCGGCCGCAAACTAGTTGACTGCTGCGTCGAGCGCGCCCGCAGCAAAGACGTTTACGAAGTGATGGCAATCACGGCCGATGAGCAGTTCTTCGGCAGTTGCGGATTCCACTACATTCTGCCGGAACAAAAACGAGCGCTGTTTATCCGGACGCGCGACTGAGGCTTTGATTGGCCTTAGTCATTCTGAATTGTTGCCATCCACAAACTCATTACCGCGCCAACCGAAAAGACGACAGTCCCGATCTGGCCTTGCGCGGAGGTGATCGCGACCTGTGCGCAAGCGTCACCTGACAACCTGCACCGGTCACATTGCTCGACGCTATCAAGCGTCCGCGAGGCGCCTCGAACGGCACGGATAAAGGCTGGATGCATGTCGCCGCCAGTCGCAGATCGGCCGTGGCGGACCGCAGATCGGCCGTGGCGGACCGCAGATCCGCCGGGTTGGACGCGAGAGCATCCTGGCTGCTCTGAAACGAACCAAGAGGAATATCTCCGGCGGCGCCGTTCACCACTTGATGGGTTCCTGTGACCACGGGGCGAAGATAAATCGCAATTTCACCGGGCAACTTCGGCGGCACGTCGGCCCATCCTTTTTAAATAGGACAGCCGAGTAGCAAGGAAGCTGCCGATCGTGGGACGCCCCACGTTCTACAAACGTGCGATTGTGGCTGGCGTAGGATGGGACAACTTCGGTTTCGTTTGCGCCCGGTGATCACATCGCACGCGTCATCGAAACACATGTCCCGAACGCGCGCCGGTCGCCCCCGCCTACTTCTCTTAACGCCGCGGTCCGTCAAAAGAGTCTCGGACCCAACCGACCATGTCCGATACCAGCGCAGCGCGGTCTTCGCACAAGAAGGCGACATGGTCCATCTGGGAATAGAGCTGCCAGGACACGCGGTCTCGAAACTGGACGTCGAAGAACATGTCTTCGAACTGCGAGGCGTAATTGTAGTATCCCTCAGCGCCACCCGTGTAAAGGAATCGCAGTAAGACACCTCGATCGATCAGCCGTTGAAGGTCGACGGCGGCCTGGTCGCGACCAGGGAACTCGCGAATGTCGTTGCCTGAGCGAAGCGTTGACGAACCGTCCGAGGCGGCTTTCTGTTTTGAAAGGAAGGCCCGCCACTTGCCGGCACTTGCTAGTCTTCTCGGATAGTAACCGGCGAACCGGTGAATGTAGTACCGATTGGTCCGATACCCACAGCCGTCCATCAACAGCGCCCCACACACGCGGCTGTCGGTCAGCGCCGTGTGGAAGCTGTCGTCGGCGCCGGAACAGAGCCCGAACAGAACGAACCGCTTGATATGTCTCGGGCGACGAAAAGGCACTCTCAGCGTATTGATTGTGATGCCAGTCGATCTGGTCGGCCGTCTTATGAACCTGGCAACCGTGAGCCTGGAAACCGTGAGTCTGGAAACCCTCAACGATCGGCTGCAAGCCAGCTTCTGCCTCCACGTAACCCTGGCTCGTCACGACCAACCGATTGTCACTGTCCAACAATGTCTTGGAATCCAATACTACCTCGGCGAAACTGGCGCGCATCGCGTCCGACATTGCGAAGCCATACAGCTGCTGAATGTTAGACCGCTGTCGTTTGATGGCGAAGCGCGAGTAGCTGGTCAACGCGCGATCGTGGAAGTCCGATAACAGTTGGCAGAATTGCTCGCCATCCGCCACGGGGTCCCACAGGATCATCTGATACTCGTGACCGTACGGCGGGCAGATCAACACGGCCGGTGGCAACTTCGACTCCGGCGGCCCCGCGTCGCCAGAGAATTTTGGGAGGGGCCGATAGTGGACTGCAAACAACTGTTCGCCATCGTTTTCGAAAAAGAACGGGTCGACATCGGGCAGATTGGATCGCAACAGCCGGCACGGCACAGAAGCGTCTTTCAATGTGCTTCCCGGTGCCGTGATTTCCTGAATCTGCCGAGCCGCACTGGCGATGGTCGGATTGGCAAAGAAATCACGCACGGGAATTTCAATGCCCATCTGCGATTGGATTTGCGTGATGACGCGGGTGACCAGCAGAGAACTTCCACCGAGCGCGAAAAAGTCGTCGTGTCGGCCGATTTTGGCCACGTTCAACACGTCGGACCAGATCCTGGCGAGTCTTTGTTCCAATTTCGTTTCGGCGGCCTGATATTCACCGTCGCGAGCGATCTGGGCTGTGTCGGGCGATGGCAATGCCTTACGGTCGATCTTGCCGTTTAACGTTTTGGGAAACGAATGACAAAAGACAAATCGAGTGGGCACCATGTAGGTTGGCAGGCACGCACGGAGGTGGCTGGCAACCTCGTTTGCCGTCAGTTTGTGATCGCCACGAGCAACATAGGCGACCAGGTACTTTTTGTCTTGGATCTGATCGTAGCTGACCAGCGACTCAAGCACCTGGGGATGTCGATGGCTGGCCGCCTCGATTTCCCCAGGTTCAATTCGATACGAGCCGAGCTTGATTTGATGATCGCTTCTACCGCCGAATTCGATTTCGCCGTCCGGTAACCACCGAGCAAGATCACCCGATCGGTAATACCGCTTCGGCGCCGCGCCATCGATCGACAGCGTGACAAAGCTGTGCGCGGTGAATTCAGGGCGATTCAAATAGCCGCGCGCCACCGCCGGTCCGCCGATTAGCAGCTCGCCTGTCTCGCCTGCCGAGACCGGATGGCCTTCTGCATCGACGATGAGCGCTTCGTATCGCTGCAACGGTTTGCCGATCGGCATGTTGTCCCCATCCCAATCGTCCGCTGGAACAAAGACCGTGGCACTGACCGTCGCTTCGGTGGGGCCGTAGGCGTTGCACCACAAAACCGTGTGGTCGCACAACGATCTCCAGCGTCGAAAGTGTTGCGCTGAGACCTTTTCGCCAGTGACGACCATCAGTCGAATGCCGTGGGGAACACGATCGCCAGCGGCCCGCATCAGATCGACCCACTCGTGCCAGTACGCCGTCGCCAGATGAATGGCCGTCACATCGTATTGTTCCACAATTGCAGAAAGTTCGTTTTGCTTCGCAGCGCGTTGTCGGGGCCGAATGACAACACAGCCTCCGGTTAGCAGCGGTGGAAAGATCTCTTCGATTGCGATATCAAAGTTCAGTGTCGAAAACTGAAGCGTGCGATCGGTCGGCTGGAGCTGATAGATAGCGATGTCTGCGAAACAGTAGGCAGCCAGGGCCTCATGTTCGATCTGGACCCCCTTGGGCCGGCCCGTCGAGCCCGATGTGTACATGATGTAGGCCAGTTGATCCGTCGAGATCGAGTGGCAAGGGTTGGCCGCCGCGAATTGCGCATCAAAGACGTCGTCGTGCAAGTCGATCAGCATCAAGGAATCACGATCGTGATTGTCCAGCAACTGGCGATAGCGGGCATCACAGAATAGGTGATCGATCGCGGCGTCATCGACCATGTAAGCTAACCGTTCGGGAGGCGACTCCGGGTCCAGAGGAACAAACGCGCAACCCGCTTTGAAGATCCCCAGCATCGCCGCGATGGCATCCGGCGAACGGTCCAGGCATAGTCCGACGCACCGTTCGGCGTTGACCCCTTGGTCCAGCAGATAATGTGCGATACGGTTTGCTTGCCCGTTCAATTCCGCGTACGTCAGCGACTGGTCCTCTAATTGAACCGCCATTGCCGAGGGTGTTTCGTCCACCTGACGTTGGAACAGCCGTGGGAAGTCGACCAGGTCTTCGCGAGCAGGGTCTTTGCCGACGGTGGATTGCGTTTCGGTTTGCGAAGGCATGACGGTCAGAAAGGGCGAGAGTGACGAAGACAGTTTGAGAGAACGAGTGTAGTGGATTCGCTTCCGGGGCCACGTCGTTCGTTGCGTCGAGTGCACCAGGCACGGGGGCTGCTGCTGATCCGGCACCAGTACGGCCGCGAACGATGCTCCCAACAGCTGCAGCCCTTCTCGCAATACTTCCGGTTCGATGGTCAGTGGCGGCAGCAGTTTAACAACGTTGCCTTCGGCGCCTGCAGTTTCCACAATCAGCCCTCGATGAAACAAATCCTGGACGATCCGGTTCGCCACTGCCCCGTCGTCCAGGTCGATTCCCCAGACCATGCCGCGGCCTCGTACGTCGACCACCTGATCGGGATAGCTGCCGGCAATCGCCTCCAAAGCATGTCGGATGGTGCGACCATGTTCGAAGATCTGTTGTTCCAGTTCGTCGTCGCGCCGAATAGTTCAGTAATACCTCTGCGGCGACAAATGCCAGGTTATTACCGCGAAAGGTACCGGTGTGTTCGCCCGGCTTCCACACGTCGCAACTACGCTCGATCAGGACCAGCGACATCGGCAGACCGCCACCGATCGACTTTGACAGACATACCAAATCGGGCTCGATCACGGCTTCTTCAAAGCTGAAGAATTTACCGGTTCGCCCGTTTCCCACTTGGATATCGTCAACGATCAACAGGATATCGCGCTGGTGACAGATATCGCGAATCTTCTGTATCCACTCGGTACTGGCGATTCGAACACCGCCTTCGCATTGAACTGTCTCGACGATCACCGCCGCCGGCGTCGGCAGACCGCTGCTGGGATCGTCCAGCATGCGCCGCAGTAGCGTGGAACTATCGAGCCCCTGCAGATAGCCATCATAAGGAAGGTGTGTGACGTTGTTGTGCGAACCGTAATGTTCGTCGTGGTAGTATCGGTTTCCCGTCAGGGCCAGCGATCCTAAGGTGTGACCGTGATACGCGTTTGTGAAGGCGACGATATGCGAACGTTGCTTCGCTCTAGGAAAGGATAAGTTGACCGATAAACCAGTCAAACGAATCACGCGTGGTGAACGAATCTATCGCCCGCGTCACGCCGATCACGCCGATTGCCACGCTGATCAGGCACCAATGTTGCGTTTTGTCAACAAGCGGCGACGGCTGTCGAGCGTCAGAAACTCGGCGCGGGAAACCAGGAACGCGGATCTGGCCAAGTGATCAATATGGTCGTAGTGCAGCAGGAAAAGTGCCGTCAGAAACACCAACGTGCTGGCCGCCGCGATCAGGTACGCGGCGGGGACATACCAGGCCACAACAAATCCGCCGATGGCCGGCCCGAGCACGACGGAGATTTGCCAGATACTGGTCCGCCACATGACGGCATTGGGAAACACCTCGTTCGGCACCAACTGCGGCAAGATCGAGATTCTCGCAGGCCGTCCCATAACCAGCGCGATCGCATCCAACAACAGCAGCCCGTACATTACCACGATCGGCCCCTGCACGTACGAAAACCAGGCGAGCGCCAGCGAAGTGAACGTCGCGCACCAACACACTGATCGCCGCGATAGTCCGTCGGTTGAAACGATCCGCGAGCAATCCGGCCGGTAGAGCCAGCGCGAACATCGGCACCGCCTGGACGAGCCCGACCAGCCCTAGTGCCAGCGCATCGCCAGTGCGCTGATACATTTCCCACGCGATGGCCACACTTTGAATTTGCGTGCCGACCAGCGTGATCAGAGACCCGAACGCGAAGAGCCGGTAGTTGCGAAACCGAAATGCCGCATAAGGATCGTGCTGGTCGGCTTCTCCACCCATCGAACCAGCTTACCAGATGGCCAGTCGCCACGAACGCACGATCCGCCGATGTTTTTCGCGCTGAACGCCTGCCTTTAGCACTTAAACTCCGGCGTTACTCAGCCAGCTCCCGTTCCGAGTTTCCAGCGCTCGTTGCTACGATTCCCTCTCCAACCACTCAAAAGTCCAAATCGGATTCCCACACTCGTCGCAACTTTCACCGGCGTCTAAAACCGCGCCGTGACATTTCTCGCACGACATGATCGCGGGCAGCAGATCAAGTTGCAAGTTCCGCAGCTGATTCGCCCGCAGCGGATCATTGAACGCCAGGGCCGTAGCGATCTGCACGGCGAGGGGAAACAGCCGGAACAACACCACCGGCGTCTTCCTGGATTCGGGCATGCTACGTCCCAGCACATCGGTGAACCCCAACCAGCGATCCTCCGCATCCGTCAGTAGATATTCGTCAAGACGAGCTTGTACGTTTGGCTCAGCATGACGAAACCCAAGTCGTAGACGAGAGATCCACGGCAGGTACCATTCCAGAACCAAGGGGCAATCACCGTCGTTCGCAACCTCGTCAGCGGAGACGGCAATCTGAAAGATGTCAATTTCCCATTGCGTTTGGAGGGCACTTTTGACCTCGGATGCCGGAATCAGCATGGAATCCAGACCGATCCTTACCTGTACGTCGGCATGCACGCGGTGGTAGAGCGTATCGCGCAGCAAATTCAGGCCACGATCCAGTCGACGGACTACCAAGTCGCTTCCTTCGCATTGCCGTTGACGATCCAGTTCGGCGATCGCATCTGCCTGCCATTTGCTCTTCTGTGTGATTTGCATGGTGCGACCTTGGTTGAAGCGTAACGGGTGCACTCGAATACCAATCATACCGGAACCGTCCGCGATGTACTCCCCCGATAGATCGCCGAGCAGTAGGTTGGCGTCCTCGCCGCGGCGAGCTTGCCTTCTGAGCGGGAATAAGGCAGGCTAAAGCCTGGATTCCAACAATTCGAATTACAACAGATCTTTCGGAAAGTCGATTTGTTCATGAACTTGCCGGACGACACCAGCTTCGTGATCGATGGGGTGCGTGTGCCCCGCTTCCTCTATGGGACCGCTTGGAAGGAGGACGACTCGCAGCGACTGACCGAACTTGCTGTACAGCAAGGTTTTCGTGGGATCGATACGGCGAACCAACGGCAACATTATTACGAAGAAGGTGTCGGGCATGCGGTCGCGGCAGCGATCGAGAATGGACGCGTCGTCCGCGACGAGCTGTTTTTGCAGACCAAGTTCACATTCCAGGCGGGACAGGATCATCGTCTGCCCTACGATCCTGCGGCGCCGATCGCGAGTCAAGTAGAACAGTCGTTCGCCAGTTCATTGGAACATCTTGGCGTCGATACGATTGATTCCTACGTGCTACACGGACCTAGTCAAAGAAACGGACTGGGGTCGGCCGACTGGGATGCCTGGCGGGCGATGGAGTCCATTCATGACAGCGGTCGGGCTCGTTTGCTGGGCGTCAGTAACGTTACGCTCGAACAATTGCAGGCGCTGTGCGAGGACGCGCGCGTGCGACCTCGCCTTGTCCAGAACCGGTGTTTTTCGATAAACGGCTGGGATTTTCAAGTGCGGGAGTTCTGCACGGCGAACGAAATCGTCTATCAGGGTTTCTCGCTCTTAACGGCCAACCGCGAGACGCTAGCACATCCCGATCTGGTTTCGATCGCCAGGCGGTACGGTCGCGACATCGCGCAGATTATCTTTCGCTTTGCGATGGACGTCGGAATGATTCCTCTGACGGGGACCACCAACGCGGATCACATGCGGGCGGATCTTGAGGTGTTCGATTTTCGGCTGGAGCCGGAGGAAGTTGAGTTGATCGAGCGGCTGGCGGTGAGGGCCGATTAGCCCAGCGCGGCTCATGGCCGCAGCCAACTCGTAAGATGGGCACTCTTGCCCGTCATCTGGGCAAACGGGCAGGAGTGCCCGTTCTACAGACATTTGCGCTCGCTGCGAAAACTTGAACCGTTAGTAGCACGGAAAAGGATTCTGCTTTTGTCCTATCCGGTACGTCTGTGGCTCAACGAGCGTCTGACTTGCGGTCATTCGTAGTCTTGTTCTGGTTCGGCGGAAGCGTGGGCGTTCGCGTCTTCGTCGATTTCTACTCGGATGACGCTCGGATGGCAGCACACCGGGCAGTCTTCGACGTACTCCTGTCTGGATCCCTGAGAAAAATCTACCGGGATGACGATCTCCTCGCCGCAGGAAGGACAGGTATACGATGTGTCGCTTTGCATATTTACGGGCTGCAATCCCCAGAATGAGTTCTGCCGCCGACCAGGGGGAAGGAAGAAGGCAGAATGCGGTGGCGGTCAACTGGGCTATTTTATCTCACATCTTCTCTCCTTACGCTTCCCGCGCCGCTAACTTTTCACCAGATCCTTGAAGTTCGCTGCGCAATACCGGACAATGTCGTGGCTTGTATGGAATCTGATGGTGATGGACCGCAGGCTTATGGGTAACAAAGAACGACAGGCAGAGCGGCATCAGCGGTACGCTCGCATTCTTACGGCGCTGGTTGATCGGGACCAGTTTACACTGGGCGAAATCCGGCAGGTTTGTCCGGAGGATCATGCCGCTCTGGTCCCTCGTGTCGTCAGCCGGCTGGAACAAGACGGTTTGGTCCGGCGGAACCAGGCGACCAAGGATCTGGCGTTCGTGTGGTCGGTCGACCGGGATAATTTCTCCGGATCGCAGTGGCTGGATACGGTGATCTACGGCGCTCAGATTCCCGAAACGCCGCAGCAGGATCGGCCGCGTGAACGGCTGCTGTCGGGCGGGACCGCGGGACTACGGACGTCGGATCTGCTGGCGATCTTAATCCGCAGCGGTCGTAGCGGCGAATCGGCCGTCCAGTCCGGTGAGAAAATTGCCGCTCGGTACAATGGCCGCCTGGAGCAGTTGATCAATGCAGGCGTCGGCGAATTGAAGAGTATCAGCGAAGCGGTCGGACCGACGGCGTACTGTCAGATCATGGCGGGCATAGAACTGGGACGCCGCGTGGCGAATGCAGCGGAGCAGAATAACAGCCACCGAATTAAAATCGATTCCACCGCCGACGCGGTCGACTTCTGTCGAACAAAATTCGCTCGACTTGCCGCGGACGCGAAACAAGAAGAGCTGCATGTTGTTACGCTGGACACTCAACTACAGCTAATCAATACTCATTGCGTCACGAAAGGTCTGCTGGATTCCAACACACTTCATCCCCGTGAGGTCTTTCGACCCGCCATTCAGGATGCGGCCAAGGCGATTATCATTGTCCACAATCATCCCTCCGGCGATCCGACGCCCAGCCCCAAAGACCTGGATGTCACCCGGCGACTGGAGGAAGCAGCTCAAACGGTCGATATCCAGTTGCTGGATCACATCATCGTGGCGACGGGCGGGACGACGAGTATTCAGGAATATCGCCTGGAGATTTAAAGAACGTCGAACATCGAACTTCCAACGTCGAACGCCCAATTGGGAAAGTGCTAGCCACATCACCCTTAACTTCGACGTTGGGCGTTGAACGTTCGATGTTCCTCTGACCCTTATCTCTGCTTTGCATGGTTGGCGAATTAGCAGCTCTTACGACCGCAGTGCTATGGGCGATTTCGGCGGTTATCTACCGGCAGTTGGGCGCGCGCGTCCAGCCGTTCAATTTGAATCTCTACAAGGGTGTGATCTCGGTCGGATTCTATATTGTCACGCTGGCCGCGGTGGGGCAGTTGACGTTAGACATCGATCGGTACGCCGTGGTCACGCTGCTGATCGGGGGGGTGATCGGAATCGGGATTGGCGACACGGCGTTTTTCGCGGCGCTGAACCGGATAGGGGAACGGCGGACCGTTCTGATGTCCGACACGCTGTCGCCGGCATTCGCGACGTTGTTGGCCCTGATCGCGTTGCGCGAACTGCTTTCGGCTCAGGCGTTCGTCGGAATCGTAGTGACGGTCGGCGGTGTCGCCTGGGTCGTGGCCGAGCGGAAAACCGTGAATCATGTCGACCGGCGGGGATTGAGGTCCGGTGTCTTGTTCGGCTTGCTGGCATCGTCTTGTCAGGCGATCGGAATTGTGATCTCGCGGGCCGTGTTGACTCAGACCGACGTGACAGTGCTGCAAAGCGCGTCGCTACGGCTGATGGGTGGATTGGTGATTCCATTGGCCTGGATCGCGGTCCAAGGGCAGTCGTACCTTCCTGCAACGGTTCGTAGCCGGCGGTTGTGGGCGGTGATCGTGGGTACGACACTGATGAGCACCTATTTGGGAATCATGCTCCAACAACTGGCGCTGAAACACACCGAGGCGGGGATTGTGCAGACGTTGATCGCAACAGCGGCATTGTTTGTGTTGCCGCTGGTGGCGCCTGCGCGGGGAGCGGATAGGTCCGCGCGCGGTGGCAGGTGCGATCGTGGCGGTGATCGGGATCGCGATTTTGTTCTGGGCGAAGCGCTAGGAGCTGAGGGGATGAATGGCGCGCGGTGTTCACTTGAACCTCCGTTTCTAGATCCCCGTTCCCGGTTCCTGAACTCCTCTTCTGTTGCCTTTTCACAACATCGTTCTTTAATCGTTGTATCGTGGCCCGCGGATTTGCTCGGCTTGGGAACGTGAGCTAGGTTTGTGCTGGCAGCGAAGTCCGCTGGGCGGGAATTGCTGCTGAGACTTCGTGTCTCGCGTCACAGTATTTTCCTTACCGTGTTTGCTTTACAGTATTCGCGTCACGGTGTTCACCGCGATGCTTAACGGCCGCTCGGTCTTATTCGTTAGCTCGTCTTTTCTTAATCAGACTCCACTTGGATTGCGCCCGATGTCGGCTACCGCGACGGACGAAACTCAGGACAGGTTGAACGAACCGGCCCAGGCCGTACGTACTCTGGTGGACCAGCTGCGCGACGGACATCAACGGGCAGCCGATTTCGCCAGCGAGCTTTTGACCGATTTCGCCAATGCCGTTTCAGAACATGCCGTTCAACTAGAGCAACTGCAGGAACAGTTGAACCTGCAGAACGAGCACCTGGAATCCGAACAGGCCGCTCGACAGGAAGATCAAGCCACCCTGGATGAATTACGCCAGAGACTAAACGACGTCGAAGATGCGCTGGATATCGAACGGGAAAAAGCCGACGAGGCGGCCAGGTCCAACGATGACGCGAAACAACTGGCCGACGACATCATGCAGCAGCGCGATCAGCTGCAGGAAAAGCTGGTCACGGCCAACAGTTCTATTTCGGAACTAGACGACCTGCGCGGACGCTTTCAGGCGGCCGAGGAACAGCGCCAGCTGTTGGAGGGCGAGAAAGCCACTGCCCTGGCTGCTTGTGACGAAACCCGTGAGCAATTGGCGGCCGCCGAATCGGCAGTCGCGGAGCGCGAGTCGGAACTGCAGAGCGAAATCGATCTGTTGACCAGCCGCCTCGCGTCGATGGAGGAGTCGGCTGACCAGACGGCGGGGCAACGGGAAGAAAAGATCCAAGAACTGCAGGCCGAACTGGACCGCATGGGCGAAGCGCTGAGTGCCGCCGATGCCGAGCGACAGACGGCGACCGACCAGCGAACGGAAACCGAGGCCTTGTGCGAACAGCTGCGCCGGCAGCTGGACGAACTGCAGCACGAAACCGAAGCCGAATTGAATTCGGCGCTGCACGACGCTACGGCTCGTAATGAGGACCTGCAGCGGGAAGCCGAACAGTTGCGTAACCAACTGGCCGAGTTGAAAGAGCGTACTTCCGCGAAACGACTTAGCACCGTGGCGTCGGCGTTAATGCCGGGCAGCGGAGACGAATCGTTGAAACAACAGATGAAACACTTACAACGCGATGCTGCTCGACGACGTTCGAGAAATGACGCGTGAGCGAGGTTGTCGTGCGATACTTGTGGGTACCGGTCATCGTTATCGGCTTTGTGCTTATCCCTGTTGGCGCCGTCGCCGGTCAGTTTGCTCAGGTTCTCCTGGGCGGGCTTGCGGCCGGCTTAGGCGTCTGGCGGTGGCGAGCAGATCGATTCGTGCAACAGGACGCGCACCAGCGACGGGCTGGCGTCGATAAAGAAACGATGGAACACGACAAGAACCTGCCGGCCGACGCCGACGATATGGTCGAACGGTTGATCGAACAATCGTTGAAGGACGAACGGGCCGCCGTGCTGTTGCGACCTGAGCTGGCCGCGACACTGTCGAACGAGCACCTTCGGCTGGCGGTGGATCAATTCACTGCGTTGACTTCGATCGTGCCGCAAGGTCGCGTGGCGGTTCATACGGCAGTGGCCCGGGTGCAGGCGCCGGACATGCGCGAAGCCGCCCGAAGCAACCGATCGTCGATGCGTTCTACCTGGATCGATACGCCGTGACAAACCAGCAGTTTCAGCGGTTTGTTGATGCGGGTGGCTACGAAGAAATGGATTACTGGCCGACAGAGTCGTGGGCCGAGCTGATGGAGTTTGTCGACGCGACCGGACAACTCGGACCGCGCTTTTGGCGCAACGGAGAATACTCAGCAGGCAAGGCGAATCATCCGGTCGTCGGAGTCAATTGGTACGAGGCGTCTGCTTATGCCCATTGGGCCGGTCGGCGATTGCCGACGGACTCCGAATGGGTGAAGGCAGCGAGTTGGCCGGTGGAGGTCGAAACGGGCCAACTTGCCGTCCGACGTTATCCTTGGGGAGACGTCATGGGGCAAGGCCAGGCCAATGTGTACAACGCCGGCGTTGGCGACACGGCCGAAGTGGATGGTTTTCCCGAAAACGTCAGTGCCAATGGTGTGTACCAGCTGGCCGGAAATGTCTGGGAATGGACGCTAGATGATGCCGGTGAAGCGGTCGAGTCGGCCATGATCGCGGGCGACATGATCCTGCCCAGTGCGATGAAGTGCATTCGCGGCGGCGCGTTTGATACGTATTTTGAAAATCAGGCCAGCTGCGAGTTCCGCAGTGCCGAGCGACCGACCGCTCGCAAACACAACGTCGGATTTCGTTGTGTCGTCAGCGTGGCCGATATCGTGGATGTAACGGGTGACGTTACCGCTCTGGAATCCCATGACCTGCAAGCTGCTGGCTATGACGACCCGGAAGGCGCGGAAGCGCTAGAGGAGTGTGGTGTATGAGTAACCTGGTCTCGGTATCCCTGGATTCGTGTCAATGGAGCGACAGCGATTCAGTCCATTGTCATATTTGCAGGACGGCAAATGCGGGCGGCGCCGAACTGTGCCAGTCATGCTTTGCACCGTTGGCACTGTCACGTCAGGCTGCCGAACTAAAGACTGAGCCGTACGCGATCGCGGTGCTGGGATCGGCCGGCGCCGGCAAGACGGTCTACCTGGGAATGCTTATGGACATCCTGTCGCGGCGAGAAGCGGGTATGCAGCTGCTCGCTCGTGGCGCGTTTTCCATCAACATGCAGCAGTCGACTGCACGTGCGCTCGCTCATTGCGAATTTCCGGAAAAAACGCCCAACGAACCGGACCGCTGGAACTGGGTCCATTGCCAGGTGAAACAGCCCAAGGTTCGTAAGGCGCGGGAAGTGATTATTCCCGATCCGGCTGGGGAAGCGATTTTGGAAGAAATCGATCATCCAGGCAGTTATCCGGCGGTCAAAGCGGTGCTGGAACGATGTCGCGGCGTGCTGGTGCTGGTCGACACGGCCGCGATGGAGGAGGGTTGCCCGGATCAGGAATATTTCGCGATGAAAGTGTTGGGCTATCTGGCCGAGTTGCGCGACGGATCAATGAAGGGCTGGGGCCAACGACCAGTGGGTGTCGTGTTCAGCAAGGCCGACCAATGCGAATCATGTTTTGAAAATCCGGAGCACTATGCCAAGAGCCGTGCGTCGGCGATGTGGCGTCAGTGTACCGAGCGGTTCCGCAAGCACGCCTTCTTCGCGTGTGGCGTTGCGGGCGGGTTTGGGTACCGGGTGATGGAGGGCGACGATGTGCCGGTGCCGGTACCCCTTCGTGTGGAACCGCGCGGGATCGTTGAGCCTTTCGAATGGTTGATGAAGAATGTCCGCAAATAACGCATCGACGGCATCGCCAACTTTGCCCGTCGTCCGGCTCGATCAAGCGGTGTTTACGTCCGCTCGGACTCGACGTTCGGACGGTTATCAGCTGGTCGCGCGAAGTCAGGGGATGAGCGCCGAAGACCAGGCGGCCTTGGCCCGCTGGGGCCCGTCGCACGATTCGCTGATCGAGGACGCGGAAAGGAGCATCAATTTCTTTCCGCTGCCCAGCGGAGCGTTCTGTCTGTCCTTGACGACGGCGGGGGGCGCCGAACACAGCGGCCGCCGGGGAGCGCGGCACTATACGCATTGTTTGGTCTGCAGCGCAGCGGACCTGGCCGTCGTCGATAACAATCCCTGGGCACTATTTGCCGCGGCTTTTCGTGATGACCTGTTCGCGGTGGGCGATTCGGTTCCGGAGAGTTTGCCTCCGGTCGAAATTCCAATAGACGCGGAACTGACGTGGCCTGTTTGCGAAATCCCCGCATCGGTTCCAGGTGCCATGCCGAGCAATAACTGTGTGATTGTGGGGGCCGTGGACCGCGAAGCGGTCGTGGCTGGTGTCGTCGCGGCATTGCCACGGGATCAGCGGCTGACGTGTTCGTTTGCGACGGCGCTACGTCATTCGCCACGACGCCCATTTCGTCTGATGTGTTTGGGAGAGGATCCCAAGCTATGTCGGCGCTTGATGCGCCAGGGGCACCAGGTGTTTGATCAGACGGTGCCCGTGTGAGCCGCCTTCCACGGCTGAATGATTTTGCCCCATCGTTGGTCTCCGTTGGGTCGCGGTGAAACGATCGGTCCCGCCACGTCGCCGCGACTATGCTCCGAAGCGACTGCGGTGGGCCCAGAGGCCCAGGGCGGGTTTGCTGACGTAGTAGATCCGTTCCCCGTCGGGCAGTTGGTTCCAGCCGTCGTGAAGTTTCGCTGGATCGTAACGTTTTTGCATTTCATCGAGATCGGCGTAGTCGTAGCCCACGCTTTCGATTTCTTCGCGCGACAGGCCACCGGGACAATAGGTGACACGGAAGCGGTTTTCTGTCGAACCATGCATTAGGTGCGCCGCCGCGGAGAGATTTTGCTGGAGTTCGGCGTCTTCTTCGACAAACTGCATGACTTCTGTCGTGGTGCGATAGCCGTATTTGCGTATCAAGCGGTCGATCTCCGGGTCCTCGCCACAAGTCCGTACACCTTCTGCCAGCACGACTAGTTCTCCTTCATCGGCGATAGCCAATCGCGTGCGGTAGATCGACTTGTTGCCGATCCATGTGCTGTGGAACTCGTCTGGATCCAGATAGGTGACGATTTTATTCGGCATCTGGTCGAGGATTGCGATGTTCACCTGCCTGGAAAGTTCGGCGGCGCGGTTGAAACACTCGGTATCGTCGCCGATGAACAGTCCTCGCACGGCCAGCCCGTTGTCATCGGTCATGCCAATAACGGTCAGCACATAGACGATCGGCATCTCAGCACAGAATAACTTTTCCGCTTGATTCAGGATTCTTCGCACGGGCGTGTCGGTCTTGCCCAGCGTCTGTTCAATTCCGCAGGCGGCGCTAATGAAATGCGAGGTGTTGATGCCCAGCGGACCGCCGGTTCCGATGAACAGGTTCTTGTTGAAGTTGGCCATGCCGATGACTTCATGGGGAACGACCTGGCCGATCGAGAGGATCAGGTCGTGTCCGCCCTGGCAGACGAGTTTGTTCATCTGCGCCGTCCATGGTTTATCGAAGACACCTTCGGTCGCCTCGGCGACATCATTGGCCGGGACGTCGCCCAGCGTGACAACATCGCTGCGCCAATCGTGCCGGCGGATCAGTGACTGGGGCAGCGAGGGGAACATGCGGTCCAGCTGCCAGGATTTCATCGGGAAATGGGTTCCCAGCGCTGGTAGCACGTCGACCAGGTTCGAGCCATAGTAATCGTGCGCCAGGCAGGTCAGTTTTCCGGCCTGGCTGGCGGCGCGAGTAAAATCGGGTGGTACGGCCAGTACTCGCTGGCGCGGGCCCAATTGATCAAAAGAGTTGGTTAGAGCTGCCCGTAGATCGTTGTCGCTGAGCGCGGTGTCCGGCGATCCCTGGGCAAAATAAAGTACCATGGTGATCCGAATTGTTATCTTCAGACGGGAAGAGTAGTCTGCCTATGGATTATAGCGATTCGTATAACGCTTACCGAGGATGTCAATCCGTGGCTAAGAACAATGGCGGTGGGGTGATATTAACTGATGATTGACTTGCATGGGGCGGGACCCTGGATTGTACTGGCATCGGGTTTGATGTTTGCCGTCAGTCTGACGGTGTTGCCGATCGTCATTATTTATCTTCCGCGAGACTACTTTTCCAGTGATACGCCCCGGTTCGCAGCGTTGAACGAAGCGCATCCCGTCCTGCGGTGGGTCGTCTTGATCGTCAAGAACCTGGGAGGGGTGTTGCTGATTGCCGCTGGTCTGGTGATGCTGGTGACCCCAGGTCAGGGATTGCTGGCTCTGTTGGTGGGCGTGATGCTGCTGGACGTGCCGGCGAAGCGCAAGTTGGAGCGCAAATTCTTGTACCGCCCTTCGGTATTGCGCGTGATCAATCGGATCCGAGCCAGGGCAGGTCGGCCACCGCTGGATCATGCCGATCAGGAAGATGCCGAAGGGTGAACGCGCGTCAATTTCCAGGCTTTGGCTTCAAGACGAGCTGCGTAGTGAAGTCGAGGCGTGACTTTTGGTGGAATGATGTGGAACGGGTGTGTCATCGTGCTGGTCGTAATGCGTGCCTCGGCGCGTTGTAACGGCCAGGGGTCGTGGTCGATGTCGCCGCGATAGACGTTTCCCTTGCCGTCCGCCGCATAGAGGCAGTAGCGAGAGATCAGCCAGTGGTCCAAGTCGCCGGGTTGAGTTCGATAGACGTCGCCAGCAGCCTGGTATTCGGCTGCGAAACGGGCGGGTGCCGCGCGGCGATGCGTACGGCGGCTAGCGAACGTGATTCGGCCGTCGTTGTTTTTGTATTCGATGACCGCGTTGTAGTACGGCAAGCGAAATGTGCGGCGTGCGATCCAGGCGGCGATGGCCTGGTGTGCATCGAGGCTCAGAAACCAGACGCCCGGTTTGTCATCGACCGTGACGTACGTGCGGACGTTTAGTTCTGCGAAATTGCAGAGCCAGGGAATATTCGGGCAACCTGCCGGGCAAACTCCTGTCATGTAAAAAGGGACGACACCAATCCACGCTTGTCCCTCATACGTATCGACGGCCAAGGGCTTCGGGATGTGCGGGCGCAGAGTTTCTACCGGGACTGGCCAGTGAATGAACAACAGGTCGTGCCAGATCATGTTGATTGCATGCCGGCCCGGCGGTGGCGGCCAGGGGCGGTGGCTCGATTCCCTAACGGGCTGGGTTGCTGCGGTGGCCATGCTTGTTTAGCTGGTTAATTAGTTAGAGCGCATTTCAAGACCGTGTGCATGGATGTTTTGAGCCGTAGGCGCTTGCCTCGGGTGCTGCAGACTCGGGCGAGAAATGGCCAATACCCGACGCTAGCGCGTTCGGCTCAGGTTTTGAAATGCGATCTAGTTGGTTTCACACAGACCTAACCGCAATGGGTGTGACGCGCGCAACGAGGGTGCATCGCGTTGGTGCAGAAGCCGCGGAAAGGGTGCTTGCCCGTGCGTAGCCGCTGGATTCGGAAGACCTCAGCTGAAAGCGTATCGTTTCTGAATTCTCGCGAAATTCAGCTACGGGGGCTGGGCAGAACGCGGATCCTACGGGAAAACGCGCCTACGGGCCGACGATCTTATTGATTTTGACCGTCGTATAGAGTTGACGATGGCCCGTCTTGCGTCGCGAATTTTTCCGCTTGCGGAGCTTCTGCACGACCAATTTTGGTCCATGGGTGTATCCCAGCACTTCGGCTGTCACGGTTGCGCCGGCCAGGTTTGGCTTGCCAATGTGGACACCATCGTCGCCACTGAGGCATAGCACTTTGTCAAATGTCAGTTTGTCGCCCTTGTGGACGTCGCGATAGTCGACGTTCAACTGGTCGCCTTCGCTCACTTTGAATTGCTTGCCGCTGTCGTTGATAATCGCGTACATGATGCACCTGAGTCTTTTTTCGTAACCGCTATACTTATTTGTCGGCACGCTTGCTGGTGGATGGCTTGCTGGTGTATGGGAACCCATTATTCTAGTACCAGGCACGGACAACGTCGAGCCCGGCCGTGCTGTTCGTCGTTCCGCCTTTAGCGGCCCTCGCGGACGCAAGCGCCGCCTAAAAAGGCGGAACTACGGACGCATTATTCGAACGCGAATGGGACCTCGCGCGACTGGCTGTCCAGGCACCTGATTTCGATCTTCTCGGGGGCGCTGGTCTCACGACCAAAGATTTCGACCGAGACTTTCGACTCTTCTTCCAGCCGCGATACTTCACGGCGTTTTCGGTTATTCAAATAGCTTGCTACGTCGTCGGCGACCGTCACGTGGATTTGCGCGACCTCGTCCATCTGGGCCGCCAGCAGCAGCAACCGCACGACTTCCAGCGACAGGCTTTCCGGTGTTTTCACGACACCGGTACCAGTACAGCTGGGGCACTCGCGATAAACGCTGCGCTTCAGGCTGGGTCGAATCCGCTGCCGTGTCATCTCGATCAGGCCAAACGGGCTGGTACGCAAAATCTTGGTTCGCGCTCGGTCTCGTTTCACGGCGTCGCGCAACGATCGTTCGACACCACGTCGATGACGTTCCATCCGCATATCGATGAAGTCGTTGACGACCACGCCGCCCAAGTCGCGCAGACGCAGTTGGCGCGCTATTTCTTTGGCCGCTATCTTGTTGATCTGGAAAGCGGATTCTTCCGCGCCGCCATCGGCGCGGAACGTACCGCTATTGACATCGATCGCGACCAGCGCTTCGGTCTGGTCGATGACGATCGAACCACCGCGCTGCAGAGGTACCTCGCGCTGCTGGATCTTGTGGATTTCTTCTTCCAGTTTGTATTTGTGGAACAGCGGTTCCTTGCCGGAGTAATGCTGCAGGCGATTGACGTACCGCGGCATCACCATTTGCAGAAACTCCTTGGCACGTTCGTAGGCATCTTCTTTATCGACCCAGATCACATCGAGTTCGCTGGTGAAGATATCGCGAATCGTGCGAATAATCATGTCGCTCTCTTCATAGATGTCCGTCGGCGCGACGGCTTTCTTCATCCGCCGCACGATGACCTTCCATAACCTCAACAGGTAGGCCATATCGCGAGAGAGTTCTCGTTTTGTACGTCCGGTACCGGCGGTGCGGATAATGAAGCCGAGTCCCTTGGGCGGATTGAGATCCAGCAGGATGTCCCGCAAGCGGCGGCGATCGTCTTCGTCTTCGATTTTTCGAGACACGCCAACTCGACCCAGCGCAGGCATCAGCACCAGGTAGCGTCCCGGAATACTGATGTAAGTCGACAGCGTCGGGCCTTTGTTACCGATCCCTTCCTTGATGACCTGGACCACAACTTCGTCGCCCCGCTGGAGAATATCCTGGATGGGTGGTTTTATTCGTGGGCGTCCACCGGTGCGCGGTCGACGACCACGTTGTGGACGCCGCGAATCCTTGCGACCTTCTTCGTCCTTGTCTCCTCCGCCGTCGCGACCACCGTTGTCGTCATTGTCGCGTTGGTTCGGCGGCCGACCGGAGCCACCGTCGGCATAGGCAGCCGGGTCCAATCCGCCCTGACGATAATATTGGGGTTCCAGGTCGCTGATGTGCAGGAAGCCGTTGCGGCCCACTCCAAAATCGACAAATGCGGCCTGGATACTCGGTTCAAGATTGACAACAACGCCCTTGTAAACGTTGCCCACGTAGTTGTCCTGGCTGGTTCGCTCGACGTACAGCTCTTCGAGTGTCCCGTCTTCGACGATCGCAATCCGGCATTCTTCCGGTTGCGACACATTGATTAACATTTCGCTTTTCATTGTGCTTTCGATTCTTCTATTTGGACGACGGTGCGTGTTAGTTGATGGCCTTCGTCTTCCAGGCCTGCCAGCCCGATCGCCGCGATTACCTCGCGCGGGCGAGCTGGCGATTCTTGCGATACCGCCAACTGCATACGGACTCGGTCGCCATTCAGTTTCAATTGTTGTACGCCCTGGCGTACTTCAACGGACTTTTCGTCGTGGGGCCGCGTCACCCAATGGGAGTCTTCGGCCAACAGGCGTTCGATCGAGGCCGCAATTTCTTCGCGGCGGTCGGCAGGTACCGGGAATTCGTAGGTCACACTGACCACTCGTCCTTTTGGTGAATTTGCGGCCAAAGCTTCGACCTTCGTGAACTCCAGGCCTTCAACGGTATGTTGTTGCAGGCGCTGCAGGAGTTCGCTGGCGTCGAGATCTTCGACCAGTTCCAATTCCATAACTTCGTTCAGCGCTTCGACGCCGACGGACAGCGCCGAAGGGAAGCTCATCCGCGGCCGCGGATGAAAACCTTCGGACATGGCCAACTGCAAGACTGCTCGGCGAAACAATCGTTCCAGCGTGCGCAGCAAATCCCGATGGCTGATCCAGCGTAGATCGCCTTGCTTGCGGAAACGAATTCTGAAGCGGTGTCGAGACATTAGGGTTCGGGGTTCGGGTTACGGGTTACGCGATTCGGGTTGAAAACGAGACGAATTGTCGGAATTATCTTTCCGTATCCCGCATCTCGTATCCCGCATCTCGTATCCCGCAGCACGTATTCCGCATCACGTATCGCGCAACCGGTAGCTCGCATCACATTTTTCTTTTACGCTACCAGTTCGGGTGCACGGTGTTTCAATTGTTCTCTAAGGTAATTCTTGATCGCGGCTGGGTCGTCCATTTGCATGACGCGTCGTGAAATGCGTTCGCATTCCTTGATTTTTACGGCACGGATGACGCGTTTGATTTCCAAGAGGGCTGCGGGTGGTACGCTGAACTGTCGCAGGCCGAGGCCCAGCAGCAGCATCACATACTGCGAGTTGCCGCTCATCTGCCCACACAAATTTACCGGTGTTGCCGCTCGATCGGCCGACCGGATCGTAGTGCGAATCTGTCGCAGGACGGCCGGGTTGGCGGCAGTGTACAGATCGGCGACATCTTTGTTGCCACGGTCAACTGCCAGGGTGTACTGAATCAGGTCGTTGGTTCCGATACTTATAAAATCGACTTCGGGAACAAAGCGATCGATCAGCATGACGGCGGCAGGAACTTCGACCATCATCCCGATCTTGATTTCGCGATTGAATGGAATTTTTGTCTCTTCCAGGTCTTCCATCACATCGGACAGCAACATCTTGGCTTGCCGCAGTTCCTGCAGGTTCGTGATCATCGGGAACATGACTTGGATCTGCCCGTGAGCGCTCGCGCGCATGATGGCGCGCAGTTGTGTCCGGAACAAGGGAACATTGCGCAATGACAGGCGGATACTACGGAGGCCCAGAACCGGGTTGCGTTCGTCTTCGGGGCTGGGCAGGTTCCGCATCTTGTCGGCGCCCAGATCAAGCGTGCGAATACAGACTGGTTTGTCCTTTATCGCTTCCAGCACGTGCAGGTAGGCGTTGTAGTGTGTCTCTTCAGTCGGCTCCGTGTCGGCGTTCAGGTACAGGAACTCGGTGCGGTACAAGCCGATTCCATCGGCCGAGTTCTGGTTGCACAGCTGGACTTCGTGCGGGAATTCGATGTTGCCCAGCAGTTGAATTCGGACGCCATCGTCGGTGATGGCAGGTTGATCGGCCAGGCTCTCCAGGCGCGCGGCCAGGGTGCGGTGTTCTTCCGCTTCATGTTGATAACGGGCAATCGTCTCTTCGTCGGGCTGCAGAATTACCAGTCCGTTATCGCCATCGATGATGACGTGATCACCACCGGAAACGTCGGTCAGGAAGGGACCGGTGGCGACGACGGCGGGCAACTGCATGGCTTCGGCGACGATGGCCGTGTGGCTACCAGGTCCGCCAGTTTCGGTGACGAACCCAAGTGAAAATTTTGGGTCGAGGTTGGCGGTTTCGCTGGGCGTGAGATTATGTGCCAGGATAACGACCGGCGAGGTCAGCTGACCGAGTTCTTCGCGACGACGACCCAACAGATGGCGGAGCAAGCGTTTTTCGATATCAACGATATCGGAGGCCCGTTCCGCCATGAAGGCATTGTCCAGCGTCTGGAAAACCTTGACATACCGTCGCATGGTGCGGCTGACGGCGTACTCAGGCGAATAATGTTGCTGGATGATCAGCTCTTCTATTTCCCCTTGCAGCTTGGGGTCCTTCAGCATCTCGAGATGCGCACTGAAGATCGCCCCGTAATGTTCGCCCAGCTGCTTGGTCACCGCATCACGATTGGCGGCGATTTCTTTACTGGCGGCCTGAAGAGCGGCGCGAAGGCGATCGAGTTCGTGTGCGACTGCATCACGAGTAACGAAGCGTTCCGGGATACGGAACCCCTCGTAATCCACAACCAGCGCTTCGCCCATGGCCACGCCAGGGGAAACGGCGATACCTTGTAATATCTGCATCTAATGCTGTCGAGCGACAGCGGACGCGGACAGTGCCTTGACCGCAGGCGGGTGGCTCGTGAGCCCCGCCGCTACCACGGTCGGCATGCCGCGCAGAATCCTGTGCAAAGCTTTACGTCAGTCGACGGGTCGCGCGGAGTTCGTATCTTCCTGCTGGCGCACTCGTCGCAGACCACGTTCGGGTAACCACTCATTGATCGGTGTTCGATTCGTCGACGGATTCTTTTTCAATGCATTCCGCCAACGCGTTGAGGGCTGCTTCGGCATCAGGACCGCTGGCCTCGATTTCCAATTCCATACCTTGTGCGGCACCCAGCGTGCAGAGGTCGATCAGACTCTTGCCGTCTGCCGCAGCTTCTCGCCACATAGAACCTCAATCTGTGATTCAAACTGGCCGGCCAGGCGTACAAACAATTCGCCGGGGCGCAGGTGCAATCCTTGCGGATTCACGATCGTCACGCGGCGTCTGACCGTTGTGTTGCTCATCACGCGGTACCGACCAGCTTACAATGTTTCTTGCGTTGTTGCGTATCACGATGAAAATGATCTAGAAAATGATCTAGAAAATGATCTAGAAAATGATCTACGAACCAAACTGGTTGTTGTCCGCCTCATCCAGCAGGAGCGTAATATCTCCCGCTGTCTTGGCCTGTTTCAAAAATCGACAAAAAGTGTCGTCGCGCAACTGGCGAGAGATATTCTCCAGCGCGCGAAGATGATCTCCGGGTCGATCAGGTGGCGAGATCAGTAAAAAGAAGAGTTCGACCTTTTCGCCATCGAGGCTCTTGAAGTCTAACCCTTCGTGACTGACTCCCACGGTTCCCACTAAACGGCTGACACTGGGATGCTTGGTGTGCGGAACGGCCACACCGCGGCCGATTCCCGTACTGCCCAATTCTTCCCGTTTCATGATAGCCTTGACGATGCTATCTATCTCTTCTTCGGCAACCTCGCCGGCCTCCGCGAGGGCGCCGGCGATTTCTCGTATAACTTCTTCTTTGTCCTGTGCAGCTAATTCCGGGCGCACCGCCTCTCTGCACACAAAGTCAGCAAACTTCATCCGGTTCGTTCCTTTACATCGCCGATCGACCTAGTCGTCGCTTGCAGCGTCCAAGAAGACGTCATCTTCTTCCAACTCATCGCCTTCATTCCCGGTCTCGTCGAGTGCGCGGGTCGATGAATTGCGATGGCGACTTTGGATCTTTTCCTTGTATTTGCGCAACTGCTGCTCCATTTTATGGATCACGGTGTCAACCGATCCCATCAAATGCGAGCTGGTATCCGCCGCCACAAAATCGTGCTTGTGTTCGGCGGAAACGCGCAAATCAACTGAAGGGGTATCCTCCCGCTGCAGATCAATCGTTATTTCAATTGCCGTTAGTCGTTCAAAAATGCGAGACAGCTTCTCTGCCTTGGCAGCGATTTTTTCCCGGCTCGCATCACTTAAATGTCCATGTCGAGTAGAGATATTTACCTGCACTCAATCGTCTCCTGCGGTGCCTGAAACCTTAGCGGCTCTATGACGCCCAAGGATCGTGCCGTCAGCAAAACTGCCTATTCTAACGGCACGCCCCTAGTTTCACAAATGCGAATTAAAGGCAAGTCTCATTCCAAGGGAGTGACGAATACGGCTCGTGGCTCGAACACGATCGTGCCTACGGCACCTATTCTACCCGCCGCGATGCGGGCCGGTAAAGAGTGAGGGTTAAGGCTGCACAATGCGTCGAACGGGTCTAATGTACCATATAAGCAGTCCGGGTAGGCCGACACGTTTTCACCGGCAGATGGCGGCCCTATGATGGGGACTATGATCGCTGGCCGCTGCTGACGAGTGCTCAAACACGCTTTGCCAGCGCGAGTCTCGACGAGTCTCGATAGCGCGAAAACACGAAAAGGGGACCGAAGTCCGTGCCTGCAGCTCCCACCTCCCGCTTGATTACTGCTGAGATCGCCGGCCTTCGCGTTGCCGATCTGGTCGCCAGCTTCGGGACCCCTGCCTACGTTTACGACTCGGCGAAGATCGTCGAACGGATCGAAGAACTTTCTGCATTCGACGTAGTCCGTTTCGCACAAAAGGCCTGCAGTAACCTGGCGATCGTCGATCTGTGCCGCCGGCATGGCACACTGGTCGATGCGGTCAGTGCCTGGGAAATCCTGCGCGTGCTGGCGGCCGGTTACCAACCACAAGGCCAGCCACCACCGATCGTCTACACGGCCGATATCTTTGACCACGAAGCGCTGCAACTGGTGTTGGATTACGAGTTGCACGTCAACTGTGGATCGCCCGATATGATCGATCAGTTGGGCCAGCGCGTGACGGGCCGCGAGATATCGTTGCGGATCAATCCTGGCTTTGGCCACGGCCACAGCCAAAAGACGAACACCGGTGGCGAGCAATCCAAGCATGGCATCTGGCACGACCAGCTGGAGATGAGCCTGGCCCGCGCCACCTCCCATGGCCTAAAGGTGAGCGGCCTGCATATGCATATCGGGTCGGGTACGGATCTGGAACACCTGGCACAGGTCTGTGACGCGATGGAAAAGTGTGCGGTGGAAGTTGGTGAGTCCCTGACATCGATCAGCGCCGGCGGCGGTTTGCCGGTCCCCTATAAAGAGGACGAGTCGTTCGTCGATCTGGGCGCCTATTTTCAACTCTGGGACGCGACCCGCAAACGATTGCAGGATCGATTGGGGCACCCGCTGTCACTGGAGATTGAGCCGGGCCGTTTTTTAACGGCGGAAAGCGGTTACCTGCTAACGGAAATTCGCGCCATTAAGACGATGGGCAGCAAGACGTTCTACCTGGTCGATGCGGGATTCAACGATTTGGCGCGACCGATCCTGTACGGCGCCTATCATCCCATGTCGATCGCACCCGCGGACGGTTCGATCGAACGGCCGCTGCGGGACGTTGTTGTTGGCGGACCCTTGTGCGAATCAGGCGACATCTTTACTCAGGAAGAAGGCGGCTTTGTACAAACCCGCAGTTTACCGGAAGCCCGGATCGGAGACTTCCTGGTCATCGGTGGCGCCGGGGCCTATGGCGCGGTAATGGCCTCCAACTACAATTCCAAGCCGTTCGCGCCCGAGGTGCTGATTACGGATGGCAAGCCGCGTATCATTCGCCGACGTCAGGTGTTTGACGATGTCGCGGGGTTGGAAAGCATCCCCGAATAAGCGCGGACGGTTATTGTCCCGGCGGACTATTGTTCGTGTTGACTATTGTTCCTGCTGGCGATGCAGCTGTTCGTGTTCGTCGTCATCGCTGGGCCGATTGTCGTGGCCTTTCTCGGCCGTGAGCTCAATGCGATCAACAAATTTGACGTTGGCGCATTCGTCGACTTCGCTGCTGTGACAGTCGGCAAAATTCTTGATGTAGAACCGCAACGGCCCGCCACCGGCAGCCTCCAGCGGCTGATTATCTTTCTCGTAAATAAAGAGGCCCGTCTCGCGGACCATGTCGAGCGGAACGCTGGCGTGAAAGTCATCCAACGAGGCATGTAGGGTCAGGTACCGGGCGGATGTTTTGGGTTGGACGACATCCAGTACCCCCTCCAGTCGGACGGCTCGACCCTTTCGCTTGGGATCGATCTGGCTGACATCCGCGATTTGGAATCGATCGTCCACCGCGGCGAGATCGTGTCGCGTAAAGGACCGTGCGTTTTCCACTTCGCCTTCGACTTGTAGGATTACTTGTCCGTCCGTCATGGTTCATTCCTCGCTGATGCTTTCTTGAAGTCGCGCATTTTCAAAACCGGCTGCCGACTCACCTTCGGTGGGTGCCCGCGAGGGAAATAACCAGTTGCACTTATCTCTCGCTGACGCAGCGGGTTTTGATTTGTCGGCAAAAACGCTTCACCCGATTTCGAGTCGATCTTCCGATTCGAATTGATCGACCGGCAGGACCATTATTTTGCCGTCCCCGATCCGGCCGGTTCGGGCCACGTCGACGATCTTGCGAACGATTTCTTCGACACGGGAGTCATCGGCCCAAAGCGTAATTTCTACTTTGGGCAGGAACGCTAGTGAATATTCACTTCCCTTGTATTGGTCCAGATAGCTCTTCTGCCGGCCGTAGCCCTTTACTTCACGAACGCTGCACGCCTCCAACGGCGCGCGGCGCAGCGACTCAAGGACCTTTTCGACCAGGTACGGCTTTACGACCGCGATGATCTGTTTCATAGCAATCTAACAGTAGCCGTTCGGCCCTGGGCTGGCAAGAATCGGGTGCTGGCGAGAATCACGCCATCGGCATGATGCGAACGGCCGTCAACGGTCGCCAAGGAGAGACGGTGATTGTCCTGTTGGAATAAAGCGTTTCGACAGAAAGCAAATTAGCCGCGAGTGAACGGACGTCACGCCGTGAACAAGAGGTCAGCTGAAGAAATTCTGCCCAAAAAGATCCAGCTTGGGGCCGGTTTCGACTTCGACGTCGCCGTGCACCTTGGTCATGCACGCCAGCCGCATGGTTTCTTCGTTGCCGATAAAAGAAAGACACGGCAGCGGATCGGGGATCGGCGCCCTGAACTTAACTTTTTCGCGGATGCTCATCGAGCTGGTGTTTTCCATGCCTTTCGTCACCAACACTCGGCACGTGCCGCACGTGCCCCAGCCATGGCAATTGACGATCGAGTTGAGTCCCGCACCGACACCATTGAAGCCGCTGTAAACGTTGACACCCGCTTGTTTGGCGGCTGTCCGCAGATCCGTCCCGTCGGGAACGTCAATCTGTTTTTTTTCCTTGACGAACGTTACAGTCGGCATGTTTTGGGACCTTGCGATTGGCCGTAAAGCGGTGCGAACACTAGCAACAATTTAGCGAATGCTGTGCCGACTGCAAAGACTCATTGGCCAGAGGTTAATATCCGCCACTCGCTGCCACCTAGAATCGAATAGGCCAGCAAATAGACGACCACGCAAACCGCAACCGGAAGGACGACCGTGATGAACTGCATGGTCAGTTGGTCTCCCGCCGGCAACAGGCGTAACGTCAACAGACCTGCCCCCGACATGGCGATGGATGCTGCCGCGCCCCGGCAGCATGTAACGACAATCGCGCGCCAATCCAGGCGGCCTGTTTGGCGCGTGAACGTGACGGTCAACCAAATTGCCTGCAGCCCGGCCGCTGCGGCCGTGGAAAGGGCCAGGCCGACTTCGGCCAAGGGCCAGATCAGGATCGCGTTCAGAATAAGGTTCAGCGCGACAATCCACATGCCAATCCGCAGCGGCGACTTGGCATCCTGCTGAGCGTAAAAACCACGAATCAGCACCGGCAGAGCACAATAGGCCCACACGCCCAACCCGTAATAGCGGATCATGTCTGCCGTGCGGACCGTATCTTCCGGTTGAAACTCACCGCGTTCGAATAACAATCGTGCCAGCGGCTGTGCCAACAGAAACAGGCCTGCCGTCGCGGGCAGTGCAAGAAACAGGACGAGCCGCAAACCCAACGCCAGGTCCTCGCCTATTTTTTCCCGCTCGCCTCGTGCGGCATGTCGACTGAGCAACGGGAAGATGACGGTCGCCACCGCGACGCCCAAAATGCCAACCGGCAATTGATACAGTCGTTCGCCGTAATAGACAGCCGCCGCCGCACCCTGCTGCATCGGGTATTTCCAATCACCACCCAGCCACTCGATCGGTAGTCCCTTTTGCTGAGCGCTAAACAGCCAGGCGATAACGCTGTCCATTAAGGTATTGATCTGCGTTACGGCCAGGCCAAACAGCATCGGCATCAGCGTGATAACGATTCGTTTGACCGCCGGTCGTGCCCCGCCCCAGTTGTAGTCAAAGCGAAATCCAAGTTTGAATAACAGAGGAACCTGCACGGTCATCTGCAAAACACCGCCTATCAATACACAGACTGCCAGCACGTACGCCTGCGGCTCCTTGCCGTGGGGCGCTACCCACGGTGCAACCCACAGCGCGCCGACGATCCAAACCAGATTCAACAGAACGGGTACGAAGGCGGGCATGCCGAAACGGTTCAGAGCATGTAACGTCGCCGATATCTGTGCGGCCAGGCAGATAAATAAAAGGTAGGGCAGCATCACGGCGACCAGACCCATCAACAGATAGACGCGCGTTCCGTCCGAGTTGAGCCACAAGAGGCCACACAGAAGTTCGCCCAACACAACGACGATTGCCAATATCACGGCGACCCACGTCATCAAGACACTGACCAGCTGCCACGCACGGGCACGGTCGCTTTCCAGCTCGGCGGAAAGGACCGGTAGATAGCTGGCCGCCAGGGCACCTTCGCCGAACAACCGTCGGAAAAGATTCGGTACGCGGAACGCGATGACGAACGCATCCATCACGCCACCCGCCGACATTCCCAGTAGCGCCGCGGTGGCCATATCGCGCACCATTCCCAGTCCGCGACTGGTCATGGTCCACAAACTGGTGATGCGCAGACCGGCAATAAATTGTCGACGTTCGTCCATTGTCTTAGGGCGCAAATGCCCTATTGTCCGTCAGGTGTGGATCGAATACGTTTTACGAGCCAGAGCATTCGTTCTACGAGCCAGAGCATTCGTTCTACGAGCCAGAGCATTGTCAGCCACCGGCCATTCTGCGCCCAGCATAGTCTAAAACGTGGTAGTCTAAATCGTGCCTAAACGTTCGTCCTATCAAAATCGCGTTATCAAGGACTACTATCAAAACCGCGAAGCGATTGCGCTGCAGAAGTTGAGCGAACTGGTCACCGAACTGTACCTGGCCGAAGGAAAGAAGCGCGAAAAAGTCTGGGATCGCATCGGCAAGGCGCTGACCAACTTGGGGCTGAAGGACGAGCGAATACAGCACTTGCGCCAGCAGGACGAACCCGAGGTCCTGGCGAAGGTGGTCGAAGAATGCATGGCAAGCCCAGGACCGAATCCGCAAGAAAAGAAGGGGAAGAAGGAATGAAGGAATGATAGGAATAGTGGAATACTGGAATGTTGGAAAAATGGAATGCAGGGATAATCGGCCCGTGCGTGATGGATCGCCGAAAGAACGGCAGCATCCCTAATGTCCGTCCTAATCTCCGTTACTCCAATATTCCAGTATTCCAAACTTCCATTCCTCTCCGCCCCCGCCCCCGCCCCCGCCCCCCTCCCCGCGCCATGCGACAATATCTCGAACTCATGCAGCATGTCCTGGATCGCGGCACTGCGAAAGCGGATCGTACCGGAACCGGCACGGTTAGCGTTTTCGGTTACCAGATGCGGTTCGACCTGGCCGACGGCTTCCCGCTGGTTACCACCAAGAAGATTCATCTGCGATCGATCGTTCACGAATTGATCTGGTTCTTACGCGGCGATACCAACGTCCAATACCTGCATGACAATGGGGTCACGATCTGGGACGGCTGGGCCGACGCCAACGGCGAACTGGGTCCGGTCTACGGCCATCAGTGGCGCTGTTGGCCCACGCCTGATGGAAATCATGTCGATCAGATTACCGAAGTCATCCAGCAGATCCGCGACAACCCCGACTCGCGCCGCCTGATCGTCAGTGCCTGGAATGTGGCCGATCTGCCGCGGATGGCGCTGGCACCCTGCCACATGATGTTTCAGTTTTATGTGGTCGGCGATCGGCTTTCGTGCCAACTGTACCAACGCAGCGCCGACATTTTCTTGGGGGTCCCTTTCAATATCGCCTCGTACTCCCTGTTAACGATGATGATCGCGCAAGTCACGGGCCTGAAGCCGGGCGATTTCGTCCACACTTTCGGCGACGCGCATCTCTACAACAATCACATCGACCAGGCGCGCCAGCAACTGTCGCGCGAGCCACGCAATTTGCCGACAATGGAAATGAATCCGGCAATCGAATCCGTCTTCGACTTCGGCTATGACGACTTCAAATTGGTCGGCTACGACCCGCACCCGCATATCAAAGCGGAAGTTAGCGTATAGCCCATGGCCGACGTGTCAAAAACGAAAGTTTCTATCATCGTGGCCATGTCCGAAAATCGAGTGATCGGGCGCGGGGGCGAACTGCCCTGGCATCTGTCTGCGGACTTGCGTCGCTTCAAGAAAATAACGACCGGCCACTCGATCATCATGGGCCGGAAGACGTACGATTCGATCGGTCGCCCCCTACCCAATCGCCGATCGATCGTCATCAGCCGTAACCGGCAGTATCAGCCGGACGGGGTCGAAGTCGTTGCAAACTTTGACCGGGCGTTGAAACTGTGCGAGGGTGAACAGCAAGTATTCGTGATCGGCGGATCGTCAATCTACGAATTGGCCTTACCGTGCGCCGATCGTCTCTTGGTCACATTGGTGCACCAGAGCATCGAAGGCGATACGTTGATTCCGGAATACGACGACCACGACTGGCAGCTGGTCGAAGACGAGGGTCCGATCGACGACCCACAAGTCCCGTTTCAGTACAGCTTTCGAACCTATGACCGAATCCGCACGACAGGAAAGACGGACCGTTCGTTTAACGCCCAGCCGCAGGCGCCGGCTTAGTATTTCTGCCGGCGCCTGCGGCTGGGCGTTAAACAAAGCGTGGGGATTACCAGCTCACGCGTCGACTCACGCCCGCTCGATCGGAAAAGTGATCACTTCGTCGATCGAATTCGCACCGGCGGCCAGCATGACAAGCCGATCGAAACCCACAGCGACGCCGGTGCACGCTGGCAGTCCGGCCTCCATCGCGGCCAATAGCCGACTCTGCTTCGGAAGCTTTGTCTTACCGTCTCCAGCGCGCTGAACATTCGCCTCTTCGATCCGACGCCGCAATTCATCCGCGTCCAGCAACTCGTGATACCCGTTGGCCAATTCGATGCCACGGTAAATCAGTTCGAATCGTTCGGCGACGGGGAGCTCATCATCACGAACACGGGCCAACATGGCCTGACTGGCGGGATAGTCGTAGACGATCGTCGGCGCGTCGCGGCCGAGCTTTGATGTAACCAGTTCGCCGAACATGAAATCCATCCATTCATCGCAGTCGTCGCCCAGCGTGGCCGGCACGGCCAGTCCGCAGGCTGTCGCGAGCCCAGCGAAATGGGCTGGCTCGGCAGTCAGCGGATCAATTTCAGCGTGTTGCAAGAAGGCTTCGCGATAAGTGATCGTTTCAGCTGGCGGGCAACCCAACACGGCTTCAACCAGTTCGCTCAACAGGCGCATCCCATCCTGCATGGCGTCGCCGCGGCGGTACCATTCGAGAATCGTAAACTCCGGATTGTGTTGCGCTCCGCGCTCACCCGCACGGAAAGCTCGTGTGATTTGATAAATCGCTTCCCCACCAGCTGCCATTAACCGTTTCATCGCGAATTCGGGCGACGTTTGCAGCCACAGTCGTCGACCCTCCGACGGCCGGCGAGCGTCGTCGGGCAAAATGGTACTCAGCGGATCGAGATGCCGGTCGACCGTTGTGTCCGCCGATAGCAGCGGAGTTTCGACTTCGATAAAACCTCGCTCGTCAAAAAAGTGGCGCGTGCGCGCGAGCAATTCGGCGCGTAGCCGCAAATTGCTCCAATTCGCCGTGGGTCGCCAGTCTTGATCGGCCATACGGGTCATTGTCGGCGCAAGCCCGACCGCGCAAAGCGCTCACGCCCAGGTGGTGGTATACTTAGACTTCCGAAGTTTGATAACAAACTTCGGAAGTCTGCCGGATGTGGCTAAGCTGAACCACTACCGACGCCCAGCCTCTTTGCCGTGATATAGGGCAATCACTACAATGACTGCCGGATTCTGCGCTCTGCACGTAGCCCATGAACAGGACCCGGCGTGCCCGGACTTATTCCGGCCTGCAAATACTCGCCCTCGCCTAATAAGGCGAGTTCCCGGCACCGAAGGACTTACCGATGATATCCCGCCGAGCGATCAGGTTCCTGACATTCTTCCTTTCAATCTATGCGACTCTGGCACTCGTCGTCCCGCAGTTCGCCGTTGCGTCACGCCCGAACATTCTGTTTGTCTTTACGGACGATCACTGCACGCAAGCCATCAGTGCCTACGGTTCAAAGATCAACAAGACGCCGAATATGGACCGGCTAGCCAAGGAGGGCATGCTGTTTCGCAATTGTTTTGTGACGAATTCAATCTGCGGGCCAAGTCGAGCGGTCATCCTGACCGGAAAGCACAGCCACATCAACGGCTTTATGCGCAATGGCAACACATTCAATGGCCAGCAACAGACGTTTCCCAAACTGTTGCACGCGGCCGGTTACCAGACGACCGTGATCGGAAAATGGCATCTCCGCTCGGTGCCGACGGGTTTCGATCATCACGAGATCTTGATTGGGCAGGGCCCGTACTACAACCCGCCGATGATCCGCAACGGCGGAAAGGTTCAGCATACAGGTTACACGACTGACATCATTACCGATCTGGCCTTGGACTGGTTGGAGAACAAGCGTGATCAGTCCAAGCCGTTCATGATGATGTACCAGCACAAAGCGCCGCATCGCAACTGGATGCCAGGGCCCAAGTATCTGACTGCCTACGACGACGTCGAAATCCCCGAACCCGATACCCTCTTCGACGACGCTTCCGGTCGCGGAACGGCGGCCAAAGAACAGGAAATGACGATCGAACGCCATCTGAATGAAACCGATCTGAAGTTAAATGCCCCTTACGAAATGAATGAACAGCAGCGCGCCGAATGGAACAAGGCGTACGGCCCGAAGAACGAGGCCTTTAGAAAAGCGAAACTGGAAGGGAAGGATCTGGTCCGTTGGAAGTACCAGCGGTACGTCAAAGACTATCTGCGGTGCATCGATTCGGTCGACGAAAACCTGGGCCGCGTGCTGAAGTATCTCGACGACAACGGCCTGGCCGACAATACGGTTGTGGTCTATTCGTCGGACCAGGGCTGGTATCTGGGCGATCATGGCTGGTACGACAAGCGCTGGATGTACGAAGAGTCGTTCCGCACGCCGCTGCTGGTGCGCTGGCCTGGCGTCGTCGAGCCAGGAAGCGAGAACAGCGACCTGACTTCCAACCTCGACTTTGCACAGACGTTTCTGCAGATGGCCGGCGTACAGCAACCCGCAGATATGCAAGGTGCGAGCCTCGTGCCTGTGCTGAAAGGCAATACGCCGGACGACTGGCGGACCAGTGTTTATTACCACTACTACGAGTATCCTTCCGTGCACATGGTGCGTCGCCACTATGGAGTGAGGACGGACCGTTACAAACTGATCCATTTCTATGGTCTGGACGAATGGGAATTCTACGATCTGGAGAAAGATCCGGAAGAACTGCAGAACGCGTATTCCGATCCGGCCAATGCGGAAATGATCGGAACGTTAAAGATGGAATTGGAACGCTTGCGGAAACAGTACAAAGTACCGCATGACATCGAACCGAAACCCTAGGCGAGTCCCGGCGCTGGGATCAGTCCCCTGATGAATTTACAGCTACTGGCGTGTAAGGGATCAGCAGGTTACGCGACCTGGACTTGTGTATCGACTTGCGAGCGGGGTTGTTGCAACTGCAGGCAAAGACGTGTCAAAAACGGTCGGATGATTATCTAAGCTTCAAATCGACGGCCTTTATATCCAGCTCAGACGCACCGTGCTGATGTCATCGCAACTGCGTCGGGTGTGTCGGACCGAAGCACGTTGAGGCAACCCGATTACACCCTCAGGACACGTGCTCCTTACGCACTCCGGTCACTGTCCAGTTCGCATCGGCGTGTCGGACGGAAGCGCGTTTTAAAAAACGGTGGTTTCTTGAGCGAAACCGTAAAACGTATGGGATTGATGAAAATAAAGCGGCATGAAATCACGTTTCGATCAATCGATGGCGCCAAGTCGAGTGCGTTTTAGAAAGGGGAAAAGGAGCCGTACCGCGGGCTTCAAAACCGAAAACCGGGTCTGACCCCGGCCAAGCCCACCTGGCGCAAGCCCACTTCTTTCGATCAATGTGGCGACGTCCGATGTCGATTTGCATGCGTCGCGCAAGGGAACCAAAAGCATCGGATGTTGGTTGCCGTCTCTATTGCTTTTCACCATCTCCGCGTCACGGAAGTCGTGCGGGTTTCTTGTTGTGACGAGTATGGCCGGAAGTATTTTGTCAGCGGGCTGCCCATTGACTTGGTGCCACGAAAGAACCTCGTCAACGAAATGTGAGCCAACAAGCCCGCGAAGAACAACGGAATTGTTGCGAGAGGCTTGATCAGCCATGCGGTCGAAGTTCTTGAAGAGGACTTCGCCGAGCGGTTCATCCCATCCGTAGTCAAGCAAGTACACGAAATAGCCACGTTGGGCGTCAGCCGGTATCTCGCCGAGCGAATGGATCATGAGTCCCATGCTGTGCTACTGCCTTTATGCTGGCCGCTAACGGCGGGGTTCAGCGAGCCGGGATGGATGACTCTCCACTTCATAGAATCGCGCAAGCCCGGCTTCGCTGCAACCCATGGTTCGCCGCATTTGCGTATGCGGAATGGCGTATCGAGCCAGTAAAGTCAAGATAGCCGTGCATACCATTCTTGAGTAGAATATGAGAAGTTGAGGAGACAATCATGACAAAAGTAGCGATAGCCGAAGAAATTGCAGAACGAATCCGAAGCAGCGATGGTCCAATTGAGTTGGTCGATGCGCAGGGGCGAACGATTGGTGTCGTCCGGCGACCACCAACCGCAGCCGAGATCGAACGAGCACGAAGCCGAGCAAGCCAGAACGGAAAACGCCTTTCGTGGGCCCAGGTTGTCGCGAAGGTCAAGGACGGAGCCACTGAGTGATTTACGATGTCCAATTTTCTCTTGATGCCGCTGCAGAACTGCTGCGCATTACGGAAGTAGTCGGATCCGCTGTGTCAGCGCTACAAGCGGCAGAAGCAATTCGGCGTCGGTTGGAAAGTGATCCCGCCGAGCAGGGGGAGTTCCTATCCGAAGGTTTGTACTACATCGACGAGGAGCCACTGCGAGCGTTCTTCATGATCGACGTTGAGTCGATGATCGTTGAGGTTACGGACTTTAGGGTTCTTTAGCCGGCGAACGACCAAGTTAACGTGGTGCGAGGAGAAGATTCAGATGTTCAAACCAAACTGCGCCGAGCACTCACGTTCAACGTTTTGTTCTGTGCTGAAGTGCGTTGTGCTTTCTATTCTAGGTGACCCGACACCACGGGGACACCAGCATTGATCATATGCTCGATGACAGGTCGCCGATAGCGAAGAAAGTTGATCCACCCGTAGTGGTTGCCATCAGGCGACAATACAAGATAGTCGTCAGGCCCAATCGTGCAGAACGTCACCTTCGTATCGCTTTCGCGTTGACGTGCTTGTAGGCGATTCATCCCTGTTCGACCCAGTGGTTTAGCAAGTCCAATCCCTGAACAGCCACGGAGTCGTGCCCACATTTGGTCTTCTGATTCATCGGGAAGCATTCCAACAAATTCGACGATCGCGGGAATATCAGACCGAGTCGGCCCGGATTCGTCAAAGTTGAATTCAACAAGGAAAACGTCGGTGTCATATTGAATCAGTTTCCATCCAGATTCCGAACCGTCCCACATGTGTTTCAGTTTTGCAAGCGGGTCTGGATTTTGAGCCTCGGCAGACCTCACCGCATCTTTGCGAAACGTCGAAATGCTTCTGTAGCTTGGAAATTCAGAGCGAACCGCAATCTGGATGACGGTCATTAAACCGTCGACGATTGTCATCAGGCAATGCGATGGTTCGGAGTCCGCGTCCCATGTGGCGAACGCATGGGATTCGGCATCAGAATCGTCGTGTTTATCGAGCAGGTGAAGTTCTGTTTCACCCCATTCGCAATCTTCGGGAAAGCAGGAACCCCACGCTGAAGCGTAGACATCGCTTCCTCGTGGCACAAAACGAATCCTTGTGATGCCGGACGTCGTCGCGTCGGTGTTCCAGTATTCGCCGTCAAACACATTGCGCGACATGGAATCAATCCAACGAGTGAACTCTCATGCACAGAACGCTTGGGATAACGGGGGGCGAGGAGAGGAGCTTGACTTCAGGACCGACTGCGCCGAGCCCTCCCGTTGATCCCATTGTTATGCATCATTTGTTGAGGGCGGCCAAATACGAGATCCGAATACGTCTGATTGTTTTGCATTGAGCCGAGCAACCGACCAACGATGGTCTTTGGCGGCACATCTTCGTATTTGAACATAGGCTTATCGGCAAGTTCAAGAGGCCACAAGATTCGACTGGCGAAGTCAGCGGACGACGTAAGATTGAGTTGAAACGTTACGCCGAGTCGCGACTCGAGAGCAGCGAGAAAAGGATCGCGGCTGGCAGCGTAGAACGATGCTTCATGCCACATTTCCGGGCCAGTGGCGAAGCAGAGGAAATAGTCGTCCGCAAACGGTCCGTTTTGGTTAGTGGCCTCGCCAATGATACGAATGTCGTCAACGCGAATTGTCCAGCCCGAATACGTGGCCGACGTGTACCGAATCACGTTTCCATCGAGTTCGATTTGTCCTGAGTCTTCGGACATGGGCTTGATGCATAACGCTGAAATTCAGCGGGCGACGGCGAATGGACTTTGCATATCGAAAAATCATAGCCCGTCGCTCCGTTGCAATTTTTTGTTATCCGTAGTGAGCTTCGCGATGGCAATTAGGGCAACGCCAGATCGCGTTTTCAACCGTGTCTCTTCCTCCATCGGCAAGTCGGAATTGTTCCCGGAGGGCACTCTGGGGTCAGGCCGTGATTAGTGATTAGTGAGTGTTCGTTCAATCCGTTTGATGGTCCGCGCCAGCTTGGGCGATGGTGATTCGATCCGCTGCCAGGCGCGGCTCACGCTGGTGTGACTCTTGTATCCCAAAGCGACTGCGACTGAGTTTGGCTGAATATCCAAAACGGCGGCGGGCTATCGAGGCGGCAACCGCACGCCCCGCGGTCTCGCTCCGGCGGCCTGCGCACGAGGCGATGCGGTCCTCGTGCATTGCATCGGCCACGACGTCCAAAGTGACTTCAAGTTGCGGCCGCGGCCGCAACTGCTTCAATGCGGGGATATCTTGATCTTCCGGGCGATCCGCCAGCAGCTTCCCAATCCGCTTAATGAATTGACTCGATCCGACAATAAGTCCCTGTGCGGCCTCGGCCCAGGGCACCGGCGGCGGGTCGCGCATTCCATCCCGGACGAACTGGCGGTAACGCTTGCGGGCCTCTCTGCGGCTACGGCAAAACTCACGCAGCACCGAGTCATAGGTCATCCACGACAAAGTGCGGTCGTTCCGATGATATCCCGGATAGCTGCTCCAGCGGTGAGCTTCCGGCCGGTCGACCATCTTCGCCCGGACCGGGTTGAGGTGAAGGTAGCGGCTCAACTCGCAGAAGTAACCTTCATCTTCCACCAGCTGCCCCTTGAACCGCCACTGAAACAGGTGACCCGTGGGCCGGTGCCGTCGATTGAAATAGCTCGTATAACTGCCGTTAAAGTGTTGCATCCCGGTCGACAAATTGGCACGAGGAGTTCCGACAAAGAGGTGATGATGGTTGTCCATCAGCACAAAAGCGTGCAGCTGCCAATCGTACGTCTCCACCGTCCGCTGGAGCCACTCCAGCCACCGCTGGCGATCGCGGTCGTCCGAGACGATATCTCGCCGCTCGATCCCGCGGGACATCACATGATACAGGTCCCCTTCGTACTCCACTCGCAATGGTCTGGCCATGGCCCAAGCGTAACCTGGCTCTGGCCGGTACGCACGACTAATCACTAATCACGGCCTGAC